>CAYHOY010000001.1:0-168324 GCA_964358665.1 uncultured Candidatus Planktophila sp.
GCTTTTGCTTCGGCCTCAGTAAGTCCGACAACATTTGGAATCTGGGGGAAAGTTGTTGCATCTTCCGAGGGTTTGGTCAATATCAACCCGGTAGCGATTAATGAGACCGCGAGAAGCGATGAGAGCGCACTTATTATTACTTTACGCCTGGAAATCTTTACCCGAGGTGCCTTAGTGGTTAAAGCTTGCCCCGCCGAGATCTTAAAGAGATCGTCGAGCATTAGACCCGCAGATTGATATCGATCCTCAACCTTCTTAGCTAGAGCAACAGCTAAAATTACATCAACACCCGGTGGCAAATCAGGTTGAAGCACACTAGGGGCGACTAATTTTCCTGAGACATGTTGATATGCAATTGAAACCGGCGTATCACCAGTAAAGGGAGGTTTTCCAGTGAGAACTTCATAGAGTAAGCAACCAGTCGAGTAAATATCACTGCGAAGATCTGCAGCTTCACCCAAAGCCTGCTCAGGGGATAAGTATTGGGCGGTCCCGATAATGTTCCACGTATTTGTTAACGTCGCACCTAAATCTGCAAGCGCTCGAGCTATTCCAAAATCCATGACTTTTACATCGCCTTGATCAGTAATCATGATATTTGCAGGTTTGATGTCGCGATGGATAATGCCTCGCTCATGCGAGTATTCGAGAGCAGCTAAAATTCCTTCACCAATTTCAAGAGCTCGCTTAAGCGGAATGCGCTCGCCTTTATGTATGAGTTCGCGCAGGGTCTGACCGGAGATAAGTTCCATAACAATGTACGGCGCGGGTTTTTCGCCCGAATCATAAACAGCAACAATGCCCGGGTGGTTTAAACCAGCGGCGGCTAAGGCCTCTTTTCTAAAACGAGCAACAAAGGATGGATCGCGGGCTAAATCACTTCGCAAAACTTTTATAGCAACGGCGCGCGCAAGCCTTATATCTTTGGCGACATAAACATCGGCCATTCCACCGGTGCCAATCATTTCACCAAGCTTGTATCGTCCGTCCAGAAGTGATGAGCTCACAGAGCTGCCCCCAAAAACTCATTCGTGATAACTTCTTCACGAGTGATATCTGCAATAAGAACTGTGATGTTATCTGGTGCACCTTGAATATATGTTGCATCAATAAGCGCCTTAATAGCGTCTTTTCTATCACGCTTCTTCAAGAGAAGCTTTATCTCTTTCTCGGTTAAAACACTCGATAAACCATCGCTACATAAAAGATAACGATCACCCTCTTTAGCATCAAATAGTTGCAAAACGGGAACAATGTTTCCTTCACCCATGAGCGCTTGGGTTAAAACAGAGCGTTGAGGATGGTCAAGGGCCTCGGTAGGAGTGATGGCTCCTTGAGAAATCAATTCTTGAATAACAGTATGGTCATTACTCAACTGCTCGATGGTATTTCCGCGTAATCGGTAACATCGAGAATCCCCAACATGTAATAATGCAATTGCATCAGTATGGATCACCAACGCAGTTAAAGTAGTTCCCATTCCCCGCAGTTCGATTGTCTCACGGGCAAAATCGCCAATTTCAGTGTCGATTGTGTACAACGAGTTGATTATTAAATCGTGCGTCGAATCAGAATCAATAGTTTCATCAGTGAGCATTGGAGCCATTGATTGGAGAGTTCTAATTGCGATTCTGGATGCCACCTCTCCACCGGCATGGCCGCCCATTCCATCAGCAACTGCAATTAAACGGCCAGAGACAAAAGCCGAATCCTCATTGCCGTTTCGTACTAAACCCAGGGCTGAGCGCGCATCGCTATCGAAGTAAAAGCCTCCCATAAGAGGTAAGCCTAACCCCTGTTAATCTTTAATCATGAAGATTTACGCCCACCGTGGTGCATCGATTGATTATCCGGAGATGACAATGAGAGCGTATCAAGGCGCTCTTGATGATGGGGCTGATGGCCTTGAATGTGATGTTCGGGTGACACAAGATAATCAGCTCGTTCTTTGGCATGACGCCGATATGAAGCGGGTGGCTAGTTATAGCGGGCGAATTGCTGAGATGGATTTTATGGAGATTAAACGTCACTATCCAGAGGCAATTCTATTAGATGATTTACTTGAACTGGCTAGAGATAATAAAAAAGAGTTAGCAATAGAAACTAAACACCCCGTACCAACTGGAAGCGCAGTCGAAAAGAGAGTGATGGAGCTCATCGCTCAAGAAGTGCAGCTAAATGAGATAACAATTATGTCCTTTTCATGGCTCGCCCTGGAAAATATTCGAAAGATAAATCCACTACAACCAACAGTTGCCTTGTTGGAAGATCGTTTTAACACTCTTATGCGTAGATATACCTCGGCGCAATACTTAGGACCAAGCGTGGAATATCTCCGACTAAAGCCCGAGTTAACCCACGAACATCGAAAACTCTTTGTGTGGACTGTAGATGACGCTGATGACATGCGTTTTTGTTCAGATAATGGTGTAGAAGTTCTGATTACAAATAATCCGTCATATGCACGTAGGGTGCTCGGGTATCATTAGCAAGTGAGTACATATGCATATCTTGGCCCAAAGGGAACTTTCACTGAAGCTGCGCTTAAAAAGATTACCTCTTCTAACGACTCGCTCATTCCTTATGCAAATGTCACAGCAGCGCTAGATGCCGTCCGAGTTGGTAAAGCTCATTTTGCATTAGTACCTATTGAAAACTCCGTTGAAGGTGTGGTCGCCAGGACTCTTGACGAACTTGCAACAGGCACTCCACTAACAATTGTTGGCGAAGTTACCTTGCCCGTCTCTTTCGCGTTGATGGTTAAGAAAGATGTTTTTGACATACGTCGAATTGCAACCCACCCACACGCAGAAGCTCAGTGCCGAACATACATAGCAACTAATTATCCAGAAGCTGAATTAATAGCTACTGCCTCAACAGCAGCAGCAGCCGAAGCAATTGGACGTGGAGAGTTTGATGCGGCAATTGCTGCTCCAGTAGCCGCTGCACACTATGGACTGCGCGTAATCGCCGACAATATTGGTGACAATCTAGGGGCAGTTACTCGCTTCGTTCTTGTTTCAAAGCCAGGCGTGACACCAAAGGCAACTGGCTTAGATCGCACATCTCTGGCGGTATTTATTGGAATAGACCACGCTGGAGCGCTTCTCGATGTTTTAACTGAGTTTGCTAAACGGAATGTGAATCTAACTTTTATTCAAAGCCGACCTACAGGTTTAGAGTTGGGCCACTACCATTTCATTATCGATGCAGAGGGCCATATTGCAGACACTGCTATAAAAGAGACGGTTGAGGCTTTGCGTGCGATGTGCGAAGACATCCGCTTCCTTGGCTCTTACCCACGAGAAAAGGCTGGGAAATGATAGACCTCAAATTCTTGCGTGAGAATCCTGAAGTTGTACGAGCATCTCAACGAGGGCGTTTTGAAGATGAGACTATTGTAGATAAAGCATTAGTCAGTGATGAAAGCCGTCGAATAGCACTAAATGAGTTTGAAGCCCTTCGTGCTGAGCAAAATACTTTGTCTAAAATGGTTGCTTCGGCACAAGGTGATGAAAAAGCGACTCTTCTTGAAAATTCAAAGGCACTTGCCATGAAAGTCAAAGAGGCCGACAGTAAGCGCACCGAACTTGAGGATGCAACTAGAAACCTTGTGATGCAGCTTTCTAATGTCTTAGATCCAGCTGCACCAATTGGAAAAGAAGAGGATTTTGTAGTAATCGAACATGTTGGCACTCCGCGCACATTTGATTTCGTCGCGAGAGATCATGTTGAACTCGGAAAACTTCTAGGTGCAATAGATACTGAACGAGGTGCAAAAGTTGCTGGTTCTCGCTCATATTACTTAACAGGTTCGGGTGCAATGCTTGAGTTTGCACTTGTTAATTATGCAATTGCATCTGCGCTGAAAGCGGGTTTTACGCCAGTAATCCCACCTGTATTAGTAAATCCACCCGCCATGGAGGGAACAGGATTTTTAGGTCAAGCGGCAGAAAATGTTTATCACTTAGAAAAAGATGATGTCTACCTTGTAGGCACGAGCGAAGTGCCTCTTGCGGCATTTCACATGGACGAAGTTCTCCCAGTTGAAAAACTGCCAATTCGTTACGCCGGCTATTCATCATGTTTTCGACGTGAGGCTGGAACATACGGAAAAGACACTCGTGGAATCATTCGTGTTCACCAATTCGATAAAGTTGAAATGTTTTCATTCTGCCACCCAGATCAAGCCATAGAAGAACACAAACGTTTATTACAGTGGGAGAAAGACTTTCTAAATGCAATGGAAATTCCTTATCGGGTCATAGATGTTGCATCAGGGGATCTTGGATCAAGTGCCAACCGTAAATTCGATATTGAAGCGTGGATTCCAACGCAAAGCGCGTATCGGGAAGTTACAAGCACTTCAAATTGCACCGAGTTTCAGGCACGTCGATTAAATATTCGCTATAAGGATGCAGATGGCACAAAGGCTGTTGCAACTTTAAATGGCACTTTAGTTGCAATCCCACGCATGATCGTTGCAATTTTAGAGAATCATCAAAATAGCGATGGAACAGTAAATATTCCAGCTGCACTGCGTCCATTTCTTAATAAAGATCGATTTGAGTTGGTGTGAGTAAACGCCCAAAACTCATTGCTACCGATTTAGATGGAACCATTGTGCAATACGACGGAACAATTTCAGAGCGAACGATCAAAGCCTTCACGAAGGCCCATGCAATGGGAATACATATTTACTTCGTAACTGGCCGCCCACCGCGGTGGATGGATGAAATTCGTGATGCCTTTGGATTCGGTGGTGCAATTTGCGGTAATGGTGCGATGTTGTATGACCTTAAAACAAGTACGGTCACAGAACAATGGATGATTTCAAGTCAGATGCAGGCAGAAGTTGCCCAGCGTCTTCGCATCGCGATTCCATCAATATCCTTTGCAATCGAATCACATGATTATTATCACCGCGAGAAAATTTATGTTCCTCGGTGGGATATTGGATTAGATAATATTGGAGTAGAACGGATCGAAGATGCAATTAGAGGCCCAGCCTTTAAAATGCTAGCCCGTTGCAGCGGTGGCGAACTTACATCTGATGAGATGTTAGATATTGCACTTTCTGAACTCGATGGTCTTGTTACGGTTACCCACTCAAACGCCAATGAGTCTCTACTTGAAATTTCAGCCTTAGGTATTTCTAAAGGGCAGACACTTGCAAAAGTTGCTGCGCGACTAAATATAGATTCCAGTGATTGCATCTCTTTCGGTGATAACCCTAATGATTTTTCAATGCTTCAATGGTGTGGACGCTCGTATGCAATGGCCGATGGCCACCCCGATGGAGTTAAGTATTCAACTGACGTTGCCGGTCCTCATCAAGATGATGGTGTGGCAATAATCATCGAAGAGCTCTTAAAACTACCTGCCTAAAGTAGCGCCGATTTTTCGATAGCACCTAACTCAGGTAACCTCTCCCACGGAGGGCTCGCATAGCGGCCGAGTGCACCGGTCTTGAAAACCGGCAAACGAAAGTTTCGTGGGTTCAAATCCCACGCCCTCCGCCAGTTTTTCTCCATGTGGCTGAGTTCATAGCCGTTAGGAGTAGATATTTATAGCCGTTTTTTCTCGGTAAGAGGACACTAGCCCCTAGTGTTTTACTCAAATCAATGAAGCTAGGGGTTGGCAATGTCAGGTGTGTTTTCACCAAGTAGAGCGAAGATTAAAGAGCGCACTCTGCGCACTGATAAATGGTGGTTACAACCGGCCATAACGTTCGGGGTACTTTTCTCATTTGTTATTTATGCAACCCTTCGCGCATTTGAAAATAAATATTATTTTGCCGAACCATTAATCTCACCGTTCTATTCACCATGCTTATCTGCATCATGTGAACCTGGAACCGCTCTAGCGATCTTTGGTCAACCTTTTAATAACCAGTATTTTGGTATTGGGATTTCACCAGCGCTATTTATCTTGATCTTCCCACTCGGTTTCCGCATGACGTGTTACTACTACCGTAAAGCTTATTATCGAGCATTTTGGATGTCACCACCTGCATGTGCGGTGGCGGAACCACATACAAAGTACACAGGTGAGACACGTGCACCACTCATCTTGCAGAACAGTCACCGCTGGTTTTTTTATGCGGGCTTGGTTTTCAATGTGATTTTAACGTGGGATACGATCTTAGCTTTTAGAAATAGTGAAAAAGAGTGGGGCCACATGAGTGTTGGAACGCTCGTTTTCTTATTTTCAACAACAATGTTGTGGCTCTATTCACTCTCATGCCATACATGTCGCCATACACTCGGCGGTCGTTTAAAGCACTTCTCAAAACATCCAGTGCGTTATAAGGCGTGGACTTTTGTTTCAGTGCTTAACCACAAGCATCCAACTTTTGCATGGATCTCACTCTTCGGAGTCGCAGGTGCCGATATTTACGTCCGCGCGGTTGCATCTGGTGCAATCACTAACTTCTACTTCTTCTAAAGGAAATTAAAATGAGCGAATTAGAGCGTCACTCATACGACGTGCTTGTCATTGGTGCAGGTGGTGCTGGTTTACGTGCCGCAGTTGAAGCGCGCGAGGCGGGATTACGCGTTGCTATTATCTGTAAATCCCTATTTGGCAAGGCCCACACAGTTATGGCTGAAGGCGGAGCTGCAGCATCCATGGGTAACGTTAATGACAACGACAATTGGATGGTTCACTTTCGCGACACTATGCGAGGAGGCAAATTCCTCAATCATTTCCGTATGGCCGAGCTACATGCCAAAGAAGCACCCGATCGCATTTGGGAGCTAGAAACATGGGGCGCGCTCTTTGATCGCACTAAAGAGGGAAAGATTTCTCAACGCAACTTCGGGGGACATGAGTATCCACGTCTTGCACACGTCGGAGACCGCACAGGTTTAGAGCTCATCCGCACAATGCAACAGAAAATAGTTGCGCTACAACAAAAAGATGGCAAACAGTACGCGTCGATGGAGAGCAATATTAAAGTCTTTGCTGAATTAACAATCACCGACATCTTAAAAGAGAAGGGCAAGGTTTCAGGCGCTTATGGTTATTGGCGCGAAAGCGGTGCCGAAGTTTTATTTGAAGCACCAACTGTCATTATTGCAACTGGTGGAGTCGGAAAGACTTTTAAGATCACATCAAATTCTTGGGAAGGCACAGGAGATGGCCACGCGTTGGCACTCAAAGCCGGTGCGAACTTGGTTGATATGGAGTTCTTACAGTTCCATCCAACAGGAATGGTATGGCCACCATCGGTACGGGGAATTTTAGTTACTGAATCGGTTCGCGGTGAAGGTGGAGTCCTTACAAATACTGCTGGCGAGCGATTTATGTTCAAATATATTCCAGATGTATTCAAGAATATTTACGCCGACAATGAGGCGGAGGCCGATCGTTGGTACATTGACCAAGATAACAATCGCCGTCCACCTGAACTACTGCCGCGCGATGAAGTCGCGCGCGCAATTAATAGTGAAGTTAAAGCAGGTCGCGGCACCGAACATGGTGGAGTCTTCTTAGATGTTTCAAAACGTTTATCAGCTGAAGTAATTAAGAAGCGCCTGCCCTCAATGTGGCACCAGTTCTATGAGCTAGCAGGCGTTGATATTACGAAGGAGCCGATGGAGGTTGGCCCAACGTGTCATTATGTGATGGGTGGAGTAGAAGTAGATCCCGATACCGCCGCCGCAATCGGAGTACCTGGATTATTTGCCGCGGGCGAAGTCGCTGGGGGAATGCATGGTTCAAATCGCTTAGGCGGTAATTCATTAACTGATTTATTGGTATTTGGTCGGCGTGCTGGAATCGGTGCTGCGCAATACTTTAAGAGCAATGGTAAGAATCCAGTGAGCGAAGCGGCGATTAAAGCGGCCTCAGCAAAGATTCAAGCACCATTTGATCGTGAGGGCGGTGAAAACTCATACGCTCTCCATGCAGAGCTTCAGGAGGTTGCCCACAACTTAGTTGGGATTATCCGAACAGCTAAAGAGTTAGAAGATGCAATTACTAAGATTGCAGATATTAGAACGCGCAGCGCAAATGTCTCTGTAAGCGGTGGGCGCAAATTTAACCCCGGTTTCCATTTAGCTTTCGATTTAGACAACATGCTGCTAGTCGCTGAATCAACAGCAAAGTCGGCAATTCTGCGTGAAGAGTCACGAGGTGGACACACACGCGAGGATTTCCCTGGAATGAATAACAAGTGGCGCCAAATAAATCACATCTCATCATTTGATGGCGTACAAGTGAATGTTCGCGAACAAGCCCTGCCTGCCCTACCTAAAGAACTCTTCGACCTCTTTGATGTTCATGAGTTGGAGAAATACATGACACAAGAGGAAATAGCGAAAGGTGGTACCAACTAATGGCACGCATGCTTAAGCTTCGTATCTGGCGCGGAGATTCAACTGACGGTGCACTCCAAGATGTTCAAGTAGAAGTAAACGAAGGCGAAGTTGTCCTCGATGTAATTCACCGCGTTCAAGCAACACAGATGGGCGACTTAGCTGTCCGTTGGAACTGTAAAGCCGGCAAATGTGGTTCTTGCTCAATGGAGATAAATGGAAAGCCACGATTAGCGTGCATGACTCAAGTTGCAGCATATGGCGAAGAAGAGACAATCACAGTTACACCGCTTCGCGCATTCCCAGTAATTAAAGATCTGGTCACGGACGTGTCATTTAATTACAAAAAAGCAATGGAAATTCCGGCATATGCACACCCAGATGAATTAGCACCGGGTGAGGCGCGCATGGAGCAGATCGATGTTGAGCGCAGTCAAGAGTTTCGCAAATGCATCGAGTGTTTTTTATGCCAAGACACGTGCCACGTAATTCGTGACCATGAAGAGAACAAGAAATCCTTCGCTGGTCCACGATTCTTTATCCGTATCGCTGAGTTGGATATGCATCCACTCGATACACTGCGAAATCGCAAGAAAACCGCACAGGAAGAACATGGTTTAGGGATGTGCAACATAACCAAGTGCTGCACCGAAGTCTGCCCTGAACACATTCGTATTACTGACAACGCCATTATTCCCATGAAGGAGCGCGTTGTAGATATTAAGTATGATCCCGCTCGGTGGTTGGGCTCCAAAATTCGCAAGCGAGACGGTATCGTTTAATACATGAAATTATTAATCCGTTGGGGCGCATTGAGCGCGGCTTTTTGGGTGGCAACTGCATTAATTCCAGGCATCGATGTTAAAGGTGGTATTACAACCTATCTATGGGTGGCACTTCTGTTTGGGCTTCTCAATGCAACACTTGGTTCTCTACTTAAACTCCTTACTCTTCCAGCAGTTATCTTGACGCTTGGACTCTTTCTCGTCGTTGTTAACGCTGCAATTTTAATGCTTGTAGCGCGATGGAGCGACAAACTAGATGTCAATAACTTCTGGTCGGCACTCTTTGCCGCTTTCATCATCAGCATCATTACACGATTGATTTCTGGAGTTACAAAGAAAGCTCTACCTCTCTGAAATCACTTGTTCTTGTTTCAATAGGTGGAATCGCAGGAACGCTAGTACGGTACGCGCTGGGTATATTAATACCTGATACACGCAACGGTACTTTGGCAGCAAATTTAATTGGAGTTGCACTTGCAAGTGCGCTCTTAGTCCTGATGGAGCGACGTGGCGTTACTGAACTTCGTCACCTTTTATTACCTGGATTTTGCGCAGGTCTAACAACTTTTTCTGCGGTAACGGCTCAATCCCTGGAACCGCGCGAAGGAGGAATGCTTTTCCTAGCGCACAACTTAATATTTTCATTGATGATTGTTGTAATAGTTCTTCCCTTAGCCCGAAGAGTTATTCCAGCGCGAACATGAATACTCTTTATGTGATCCTCGGCGCAGCGCTTGGCGCACCAGCTCGTTTTGCAATCGATCAATACATTCGTAGATTTTCATCTCAGCCATATGGAATATTTCTTGTTAATATTCTTGGCTCTTTCTTGCTCGGTTTCACTTTCAATAGAAGCGAGCAAGTTTATGATTTCTTTGCGATTGGTTTTGCTGGAGCTTTCACAACATGGTCAACATTCATGCTAGATATTTTTTTAGCCTATGAACTGCGCCGCTACAGAGAGGCGGCGTTAAACCTGGTCTTATCCCTTGGTATTGGTCTTTTAGCCGCATGGTTTGGCCTTCAAATCGGCTAGAAAATATTCATTTGGGGTGCAAGAAAGAGCTCGCTCATGACATATAGCAATTGGAGGTCCAATGAGTACATTATTAGTTATGAATACTCAAACTCGATTTGAGCTGCTATATGAGACCCATGTGGGCTCCATATATAGGTACTTCACTCGCCGGAGCGCTATCTCGGATTGCGAGGATTTAACCTCCGAAGTCTTCACTATTGCCTGGCGCAAGATTGCAGAGATTCCAACTGAGATGGAGCTTGCCTGGCTATATAAGACTGCTTGGAATGTTCTTGCAAATAAGCGGCGCAAGTTTGTTGAAATCCCGATCGAAGAACTAGACATCGAAGGCGATGATATCGCCGACGTAATCATTGAGGATGAGAGTTTAAAGGAGGCCTGGTTAAGGCTCTCAATCCGAGATCGTGAGGTGCTACGACTAACCGCATGGGATGGTCTGGCACCTGATCAACTTGCCCTGGTTTTAAATATTTCAGTCAGTGGTGCAGGAGCTGCATTAAGTCGTGCCCGAAGAAAATTTGAAGAGGAGATGGTGAAATAATATGAGCGATAATTTTGAGAGGTTACAAAAGGCTGACCCTTCCCGCGAACTTGATCAATTAAGTAAAGCCCGCATCAAGGCCGCGATTATGATCAATAAGAGTTCATCAAACTCAATACTGAAGTATGTAGCTGCGATTACATTATTTGCAGTTAGTGGAACTATAGGTATCGGAATTGGCCGAGCAAGCGAGAATCAAAACTTTACAGTCATGAGCGCTGAAGAGGGCGCCCTCACACGACAGGATGCAGGCATCGCTAGTTCAAAAGTGGACTCCATGTACTTTGGCTTCGGTCGGATTTTAATCCAAACTGATCCCCAACTTAAAGGCGATGCTGGATTGGCTAATGGCTATATTTTTGTAAATAGCTCCGTGAAGCGAGAAGAATTAGTGAAGGCGGTTGCAGAGATAATTGGGGCGACTGGACCAGTATCTGCGCAGGAGCAATCACTATTTATTGGTTCACAGGATGGATCTTCCCCTAATGCAACAGTAGATGCTGAATCACTTATTAATTTCTACGGTTATAACCCTAGTAAATCTCCCTGGGACTGCGGGAATTCGGCAGGTTCGTCTACAGGAGCAGAGGGCACACCTGACATCAAGGTATGTGATTCAAATGGCTTTACGCTTCCCTCACGCGAGTTTGCAATTCAAGAGTTAAAGCGTGTTGTAGAACTACTTGGAATTGACATCAATATTGATGGGGCGGTCATTGAAGAACAGGACAAAAGCCTAAATGTTTATATCAATTTAGTAATCGAAGGTTCGAAGATTTCAATGCAGAGATTGGGATTCAATCTCTCCTCCAAAGGTATATATGGAATAAATGGGTTTGCAGCTCCTACAGAAAAAATCTCTGGATACGAAATTGTTTCAGCTAAAGATGCAGCGGAGCGAACTCTAGATGCGCGATGGAGCAACCTTGGGCCCATCTATCTCTCTGGTAACGACGTGGTGGCATATAGCGAACCCGCTTTGCCAGGTTCTGGAGGGTTGACTGGTTCTAGTATTGAAGGCAAACCAATGATTGAGGCAATGATTGAAACCAAAGTGGCAACTTCAGCTACGTTAGAACTAGGAGTTTTTTACAACCAAGGACAAACACTAATTCTTCCGATGTGGGTGTTCACAGATAAAGAGGGTAGTAAATGGGGTGTATTAGCCGTCGCTAATAAGTATGTAAAATTCACTAATAATTAAGGGGATTTATTGCTCGTTACTTATGGAGGGAAGCCATCCAGGCCTCGATCGCATCTGGATGGCGGGGTATGTTCTCACTCAAATTCACATAACCAGTCTCAGTAACAAGTACATCATCCTCGATCCGAATCCCGATCCCTCGGTACTCTGGGGGAAAGAGTTCGTCGTCAGGTTGGATATAAAGGCCCGGTTCAACCGTTAAAACCATTCCCGCCTCTAACTTAGCTTCGGTGTATTGCTCTTTACGAGCTTGCGCGCAGTCATGGACATCTAAGCCCAACATGTGGCTCACACCGTGCAGAGTCCAGCGCCTATGAAGACCTACTTCTGGACGCATGGATTCTTCAGCGCTGATCGTTAAAATCCCCAAATCAACTAAACCTTGAGCTAAAACCGTGTGGCACGCCTTATTAATTTCCAGAAAATCAACTCCTGCTCGGATAGCCGCGAAACCGGCTTTCTGTGCTTCATACACCAACATATATAAAGAGCGTTGAGCGGGAGAGAACTTTCCATTGATCGGCATAGTACGTGTGATATCTGCGGTGTAATAGGAATCTAATTCGACACCAGCATCTAGTAAAAGCAGATCACCGGCTTTAACATCACCATCGTTGCGCGTCCAATGTAAAATACATGCATGCGAACCAGCCGCCGAGATGGTGTCATACCCAAGTTCATTTCCCTCTATACGTGCACGGCCAAAAAATGCGGCTTCAACTACGCGCTCGCCACGAGGCGTGAGGACTGCGGCAGGCAGCGCTCGAATTACATCGTTGAATCCACGATGAGTAACATCTACAGATTTTTGTAGTTCATTTATCTCATATTCATCTTTGATTAAACGTGCGACAGATACAAAATTCTCCAACTCACTTCCGCGCGGATTTTTCTTTATTACTGAATCAACAAGAGCATCAAAACCACTCAATGCAACGGCAGGAGTACCATCTTTTAAAAGTTTCTTAAGCTCATCAACTTTGCGGACTTCAATCCCGAAACGCACTGATGCTTCATCAGTTGTGTAGCGTCGACCTACCCACAGTTCGCCATATTTGCGATCGTTGTAAAACGCACTTGTATCTCGCGTTGATCGGGGTTGAATGTACAAAATTGAATCATGGGCTTCGCCATTTGGCTCCATCACTAACACAGCATCTGATGTAACTTCTTCGCCCTGAACACCTGTGTAATAAACAAAGGCACTATGAGGACGGAAACGGTAATCAGTGTCATTACTTCGGACTTTAGAGTTTCCGCTCGGAATAATAATTCGAAGTCCGGTAAAAGCTTCAGAAAGTTTGGCACGACGAGCATAAACGAAGGGAATAACCGCATCTTGGACAATTCCATGTAGAGGCGATGGCGCCCAACCCGTTGTCATAAAATCGGCGTACACATCTGAGGGTGGCACGTCGTAAACGCGACTGCTTTCGGTAGTTTTTTCTTCCATAGCTTTAGCCTACAAGAAGGTCAATTACTTGTGCAGAGCGCTGGTTTTTTCAGGCTCGAAACTTAGGTAAATCCAGTAACTCACCTTCAAGGGGACCATCAGGCGGACAGCTGTGGTTAAGTTCGGCAATTTCATCGGCAGTCAACTGGATCGTGGTGCCAACTAATGAATCCAGAATTGATGCCGAATTCGATGCGCCAGGAATTGGAATTGACGTTGGGAATTGAGCCAAATGCCAAGCGATAGTAATTGCATAGGGAGATACCCCTCTCTGTTCGGCAATTACATTAAATACTCCCATTTCTCCTGTGGCAATCTTTGAGAAACTACCAGCGCCACCAAGTGGTGCCCAAGGCAAGTATGCAATTCCATATTGAGTACAAATATCAATAACGTCGGCCCATAGGCGATAGCGTGGACTGAACTCATTTTGCACAGAGACAATGCCGCCTTGCTCTGGTGTCCCCCCAATTTCAATTGCACGTAGAAGCATCTGCGCATTTACATTGCTGAGTCCAATAGCCTCAACATAACCGTGTTCTTTCAAACTCAGAACATTCTCAAATTGCTCCTCATAAGAAATTGAAGGATCTGAGCGGTGGTGTTGCCACAAAGGAATTTTAGAGAGCCCCATTTTATAAGCCGATGCTTCAACAGCGCGGTAGAGATAATGTTTTGAAGAGTTTCGGCCAGAGAGTCCGAACATAGTTCCATTTTCTTCTCGCGTAATTCCCGCCTTAGTTGCAAGGACAACTTTTGATTTTTGCTCAGGGCTTGCACTCCAACTGTGAAAAGCCTTACCCACGAGAATTTCATTGTGACCCATAGTGTTCCAACTCGGCGCATAAATGTCGGCCGTATCAAGAAGGGTAATTCCTGCATCAAGGGCAGCGTGAATAACTGCAATCCCTTGATCTGGTTCGTTGACAAGATTTGGATTACGTTTATTTGGAATTGATAAATGCATACAACCCAAACCGATTGCCGAGACTTCATAAGGGCCGAGTTTTCTCTGTGGAATCATTCATTGAGCCTACCAACGAACGTTAAAGCCCTAGGCTACTAAAATGAGAGTAAATCTAACTACCAAGTAATATAAAAGAACCGAGGGAGTTGTGGAAAATGGCGATTGAGATTCGTGGTCTTGAAAACGCACTCGATCGAGTGATTTCGCTAACTAAGAGTTCAGACACACGGGTGATGATTGGGCTAGTTGGGAAGCCCGGGGTAGGTAAATCAACACTCTCAAACTACCTTTTAAAGAAACTGCCTAAAGAAAGTACGGCATTGGTCCCAATGGACGGTTACCACTTGAGTAACACCCAACTGAAATTATTGGGCCGCTCTGATCGGAAAGGCGCTCCGGATACCTTCGATTCGCATGGTTTTGTAGATTTATTGCAGCGAATAATGTCAAACTCAATCGATGAAATCTATTTTCCAATATTTCACCGCGAAATTGAAGAATCTATCGCCGCCGAAGGCGTCATTCACCCACACACTTCACTGATCCTTACCGAGGGAAATTATTTACTCTTAGATATTGCTGGCTGGTCAGGGGTGGCAAAGACCCTTACGGAGAGTTGGTTTATAGATGTAGATAATGACAAAAGAATGGCAAGGCTTGTAGCTAGGCATATCAAATATGGGAAAAGCTTTGAAGATGCCCATGCGTGGGCACATGGAAGTGATGAGGCAAATGCCGAATTAATAGAGACCACGCGGGCAAATGCCGACGTTATTGTTAATTTGGATTAACCGCTAAACTTTCGCTTGCAACTCGGAGACGTCGCATAGCCCGGTCGAGTGCGCCTCACTGCTAACGAGGTAAGGTTTAATCGCCTTCAGGAGTTCAAATCTCCTCGTCTCCGCTCTTCAAATAGATGTAAGGAGCCGAAATGCTGCATTACAAAGTGGCAATTATCGGTGCCGGACCTGCAGGGTATTTCGCCGCACAAGCTCTACATAACCTACAAAACGATGTGCGTACATTTTCAATCGATATGATCGAGCGGCTCCCAACACCATGGGGTTTAGTTCGAAGCGGAGTTGCACCCGATCACCCAAAGATCAAAACTGTCTCTAAAGTTTTTGAGAAAATTGCGGCGGATCCGAATTTTCGCCTTTTTGCTAATGTTGAAATAGGAACAGATATAACAGTTGCTCAGTTAGCTGAAGTTTATGACGCAGTTATCATTGCCACAGGCTCTTCCCTTGGTAAAAAACTTGGTATCCCCGGTGAAGATTTATATGGGTCAATCTCTGCAGCCGATTTTGTGCCTTGGTATAACGCGCACCCTGATTTCGCAAAAGTAGATGTTCCACTTGATTGTGAAAGCGCTGTAGTGATTGGCGCAGGAAACGTAGCAATGGATGTTGCGCGTATTTTGGCCCTTGAACCTACTGAATTAGATCCAACCGACACGGCAGATCATGCGATAGATGCTTTGAAGAAAAGCGCGATTCGAGATGTTTACATCAGTGCTCGCCGAGGTCCAGAACATGCAGCTTTTACATCTCCCGAACTTCGCGAGCTTCCAAAACTTGAGCACACCAATGTGGTTATCACGCGCCACGACATCGATGCGGCAATCGTTCGCGCAGGAGAAGCGCCAGAAAAAGATGTGAAGAGTAATTTAGATGCGATGGTGTTAATTGCAGATTCACAAAAATCTGAACACGAACGAACGATGCACTTCCTATTTCAGCACACACCGAAAGAGATTCTTGGCGCTAATCGAGTTGAAGGCATTGTGTATTCGACCCCAACCGGCGAGGTCACAATTAAATGCGGATTGGTTATTACTGCTATCGGTTATCAAGCAGCAACTATTAATGGCGTGCCCTATGAAAATGGCAAGGTTGTAAATATTGATGGCCGTGTAAAAGAGAATATTTATGTCGTTGGTTGGGCAAAGCGGGGACCTTCAGGAGTTATCGGTACTAATAAATCAGATGCCGCGGCAGTAATTGACATACTTATTTCTGATTTAAGTGAACCGAAAAATGAGATTGGTATTGAAAACCTATTGACCACTCATGTAGTAGTTGACCAGCTGAGTTGGCAACGCATTAATGAAGCAGAGACAGCAGCTGGTGAGCCAAAAGGTAAACCTCGAGTTAAGAGTGTTGATCGCAGTGAACTTTTAAAGTTTGCTGGTTTGTAACTTAACTCACTCTTTCGAAACCTTTTCTTAACACTCGTGTTTAGTAAATGTACGTTTCCTCTGATTAGATTCAGGCATGAAACAAACCCTAACTTCGCGGCAGATCGAGCTGCAGCTATTTATGGTGGTCACATTCACCAAACTTTCTCAACTTTAATTCCAGCATCAGGTCGCGGGCAGGCACCGGTACTTCTCGGTCAAGTCCGTAATTCAGGTGTTGAATATACGCGTAGCCAAATCTGTATCAAGAATAACAAAATCGTCGGTTCATCTCTTCAGCATGTGTTGAAGTCTGCCGCACCGACAATTAATACCGGAGTCGTTAGCACGATAACAACTCAGGATGCAACAGCCGCGGCCCTCGTAAAGAAATACAAGGATCAGCTGACTGGAAAACTTGATGTCAAAATTGGTTCAGTATCAGGAGTATTCCCTCGAGGTGGAACCCCTGCAGTAGAGCGCTCTGGCGAAAACCCAATGGGTGATTACATTGCAGATCTGTTACGTGCGAAATACAAGACTGATTTCGCAATCACTACCCTTGACTTCATCATTTATGGTGGAGATGGATATCTGAATGTATTCTCGCCAGCAAAAGCTAAAGTCAAAGGCGCACTACTCGATGTATTTGTAGAGGCGTTAAAGGCAGATATGGCAGCCGGTAAAGTTACACAAGTTCCAGCACTTGATGGACGTGTGAAAAAAGTTGGTTAATTAAGTAGCAATCGCAAAGGGCGCTGGATTACTTCAGCGCCCTTTGTGCATTATTTACGCTTAGTTTCCACATTTTGGAAGGACATGAAAAGAAGGTAGGATGCGCAGGTTCAATAAAACTAAATAGGCGCGAGTAGCTCAACGGATAGAGCATCTGACTACGGATCAGAAGGTTGGGGGTTCGAATCCCTTCTCGCGCACTAAGCGGATGTATTACTCCACTTGAAACTTAAAATTATTTCACCAGTATGTCATTCAAAAATCGGAGATTCTTGTAGGCTTGAATATGGCTCAATTTCGAAAAGACTTACCTCAACTTACTGACAATTTTTTTATTACTGATGGCGGCATTGAGACCACTCTGATCTTTCTTGAAGGGTTCGAACTTCCTGATTTCGCCGCGTTCGACTTGCTTAGGTACAAAGACGGAGAGGCAGCGTTACGCAAGTACTACCGCGCCTATGCCGGACTGGCACAACGGTTTGACATTGGACTAATTCTCGAAAGTGCAACGTGGCGCGCAAGCGCCGACTGGGGCACAAAGTTAGGTTACGGCGCTAAGGAAATGGCAGATTTAAATCGACAGTCAATCGCCTTGCTTGAGGAGATTCGAAACGAGTATGCAGGCGACGCGAATAAAGTAGTCATCAGCGGATGTGTAGGTCCCAGAGGAGATGGATACAAACCCGTCAATACAATGTCCGAGAAGGAAGCGGAGAGTTATCACCAGAAACAAATCCAAACGTTTGAAGATACCATCGCAGACATGGTTACGGCAATCACCATGAACTATGCGGAAGAGGCGGTCGGAGTTACGCGAGCTGCCAAAAACGCAGATATGCCCGTAGTTATTTCTTTCACTGTGGAAACGGATGGACGCCTTCCGTCCGGACAGACTCTTCGCTCGGCAATAGAGCAAGTAGATTGCGCCACGTCGCACTATCCCTCCTATTACATGATCAACTGCGCGCACCCCACACATTTCGAGCACATTTTGGCCGAAGACGAACCATGGAAACAAAGAGTTAGAGGAGTGCGCGCAAACGCGTCGCGGAAGACCCATGCAGAATTGGACGAGTCCTCCGAACTAGACATTGGAGATCCCATTGAATTGGGCAGACATTATGCCCAGTTAAAGAGAGGACACCCGCAGTTAAATGTGATGGGTGGCTGCTGTGGTACGGACATTCGCCATCTCGAGCAGATTGCCACCGCATGTTCACCGCTATTTCCCAAAACCAAGTGAACATCCCGACAGAGAACATTTAATCGAACGGGAAATTCCAGGTGCAGGTGCGCTTCCAGAAGAAGAACTTAAAAAGATATCTAAGCACTCCAATGGTGTGCTAGATGCAATGAAGAGCGAAGGCAGTGAGATTGAGTGGGTACACAGTTACGCGGCGGGCGACAAGATTTACTGTGTTTACAACGCCGCCTCGGAAGAGTTGATTCGCGAACACGCTGAGCGTGGTGGTTTTCCTGCTAACAAAATTTCTCCAGTCGGTGGAATGTTAAACCCGGCACAAGGAGTATAAAGAAGAAGGTCGCCCACCACATCGGGTGAGCGACCTTTTCTGGGAATGATTTTGTCTGAACTTTTAATTGATCTCGATTTGGCGCGGCTTCTTCTCTTCAGGAAGATCTCTCTCAAGTTCTATTGTCAGAATCCCATCTTTCAATTCAGATCTGACAACTTTTACATGGTCTGCAAGCGCAAAAGTTTGACGGAATTGACGTCCGGCGATACCTCGGTAGACATAACCATTTGTATTGGAATCTTCATTTGTTTGCTTGGAGCCCTCAACAGTCAGTTGATTGTTATGGAGTTCAACTCGAAGCTCTGACTTTGAAAAGCCAGCCACTGCCAGTTCAATTTTGTAGTTGTCATCTGAAAGTTGCTTGATGTTGTAAGGCGGATAAGAGGACGTTCCGCCCATCAAGGCGTTCTGCATCTCTTCCAGTAGGCGCCACTCACGGTCAAATCCAACTGACCAAGCTTCCAGGTTTGGAAAATAGTCAGTAATTGAAGAAAGCGCGGAGGGACGTTCATTTTTTACTAATGTGTAAGCCATTTTAGATTTCTCCTTATTTGCGAGATACCTAATGACATCGATTTCACGCCGTTAACGGTCGGTAGGTGAACCCGATGTTTTCGGTGAACCCCCACTTTGGCAGGTTCATGCCTATAAACATCTAAAGCCAAAAAAATATTCCCTGCCAGGCGGGCTGGCCTAAAGAAAATCCTTAAAATTTCCTTAGAGTGAACAGGAGAGAGGACTCATTATAAATCGGCTCGACTAGGAAGCCGGAGTTCAAAGTGTCAAAGTGTGGTCTAACCCATCGAACCGTATGTCAGTGCACTCACCAATAGTGGTTGCGACCACCAACTGCTCGCCCAGATTTACCTAATATAACGAAGATGACTCCAACAACAATGAGTACGATACCTAAGCTTTTAAAAATTAGAACACTGGTAAGTAGACTCAAGATCAAAAGTACGATTCCTAATGTAATCATAAAACCAACTTTCTGTTACTTTCATTAGACCGCACTTCTTCTCTTAATACAATAGAAATATTTCATTCAGAGCCGGACGATATTGAATCCGAGCGTGCATATAACTATTTCTAACTTTGTTTAACCTTTTATAATAATGACAAATGTTTAATTCTTTTCTTGACATGGTTAAGTATCGATTTAAAGAGATAGGCTTTCAATAGTAACTGTGACACCGTTGCATCAATTAGCCGCATCAGAGAGAAGAATAGATGAAACCCACTAAAATATTTCTAGCAGTCACTTTCGTAATTTTTGCTAGCGTATTATCCGCTTGTTCGACTTCTACCACTCAAAACATGCATGATCTCTCTGTTGAAGCCTCTGGAGAAAATATGCCGATGGGAACCGATGGCATGGTGACCGGGTTAATGGGTGGCTCTGCCACCGGAACTTTTACAGTAGACGAGAATTTCGAGGAAATTTGCTATTCGATCATGACAAAACGTATGACGGGAATCAATGAAGCGCACATTCAAGTGACTTCGTCTGAAGAGGATGTCGTCTTGTTTGATATTGCCAATATGAATATGATGAACAAAAGTTGCATGAATGTAGATTCGAATATCTTGATGGATATGGTAGAGCAACCCGACAAATATTCACTTATGGTACATACTGACGCATTTCCAGATGGCGCTGTGATGGGTTCTCTTAAATAGAAACTTTTGCAGTTTCAAATCCAAACTAATCCAGCAGATCAACCCTTAACGTAGGAGAGTTTTTCGCTCACTTTCCCGTCCCGTACGCGCATCACATCAACTCCCCTAACGTGTCCTTCTCCCCACGAGTACCTCCAGCGAACAACACAGCGGTCTTCGCAAACAATCAACTCTTCTTCTTCGAAATGAGCATTAGGTGAACTTTTTAAAAAATTACCTAGCTCCAATCGAACTTGAGTCTGACCGACATGTCGCGTTCCGTCTGGCGCTGGAAAAGTATTCTCAAAAACACAATCATCTGTCATCAAGGCCATCACAGCATCGATATCATGGTTATTAACAGCATTATTAAACTCTTTAATTATAGACGCAGTTGCATTCGAATTCTCGTCCATATCTCCCCCTAGTTACTTCAATTAATTGGACACATATAAAGGTAATCCCATTTTAAGAACCTGCCAAGAGTGAGGTTTTAAGAGCAAGGAGTTCAATCCATTCAAACATGAGGGCTTAGGCCTTCCAATTACTGCAATAGACCCGCTATCCTGTTGATGTTAAAAAGCCCTAACAACGGCGGAGGCATATGAGTTTTCCACGGATAGTTAGCATGGTTGATGCGCACGATTCTGGTTTCCGTGAGAGAGCTGCCGCATTTCAAACGGTGATTAAGGAATTTACCGAGCTTTTGGCAAAAACGGCATTGGGTGGGCCAGAAGAGGTTCGCACTCGCCATGTAGCACGGGGGAAACTTCTTCCTCGCGATCGAGTGAATCAACTTCTAGATCCAGGTTCCCCTTTTCTAGAACTCTCTTCCCTTGCAGCTCATGGGATGTATGAGGGTGAAGCACCTGGTGCGAGTCTAATAACCGGCATTGGAATGGTGAGTGAACGGGCTGTAATGATAATCGCCAACGATGCAACGGTTAAAGGTGGAACGTATTATCCAATGACCGTGAAAAAACATTTGCGCGCTCAAGAGATCGCCTTCACAAATAGATTACCGTGCATATATTTAGTCGATTCAGGTGGGGCCTTTTTACCTATGCAACATGAAGTCTTTCCAGATCGCGATCACTTCGGCCGGATATTTTTTAATCAAGCACGCCTTAGTGCGGCTGGAATTCCTCAAATCTCTGCCGTTCTTGGAGCATGTACGGCGGGTGGCGCTTATGTTCCAGCTATGAGTGATGAAAATGTAATCGTTGCGGGTCAAGGCCATATATTTCTTGCAGGTCCGCCGTTAGTTAAAGCGGCAACAGGCGAAGAAGTTAGCGCTGAAGATTTAGGCGGAGGTGCTATGCACTCACGTGTTTCAGGGGTAACCGATCACCTGGCAGAGAGCGAGGGACAAGCGCTAATGACGGTCCGCTCAATCATTTCTACCGTACCTAAGAGTGCGAGCTGGCTGATACCTGATGAAGAGATTGAACCGCCTTTATACGATGGAGAAGAGATTCTTGGAATTGTGCCAACCGATACGCGAACTACATATGATATTCGTGAAGTCATCGCCAGAATCGTTGATGGAAGCCGTTTCTTAGAATTCAAATCCGAATTCGGTGAAACTCTGGTGACCGGCTTTGCACATATTGATGGCTACCAAGTGGGAATTATCGCAAACAACGGTGTTCTCTTTAGTGAATCTGCGCAGAAAGGTGCGCACTTTATTGAAATCTGTGATCAGCGAAAAATACCGTTGGTATTTCTACAAAATATTTCAGGTTTTATGGTGGGTCGAGAGTATGAGACTGGTGGAATCGCCAAACACGGCGCCAAGATGGTCAATGCAGTGGCCTGTGCGCGAGTACCGAAGTTCACCGTAATTATCGGTGGTTCATTCGGTGCTGGAAACTATTCGATGTGTGGTCGAGCATATGATCCTCGTTTTCTCTGGATGTGGCCGAATGCGCGTATTTCGGTTATGGGTGGAGAACAGGCCGCTTCGGTTTTAGCGACAGTGAAGAGCGATCAACTAGCCGCTCGTGGTCAAGAGTGGAGTACAGAAGAGATTGAGGAGTTCAAAGCGCCAATTCGCGATAAGTATGAGAGCGAGGGGAGTGCTTATTTTTCAACAGCACGAATCTGGGATGATGGAATAATTCATCCTCAAGATACTCGACGTGTTTTGTCTTTAGCGCTCTCAATCTCTGGACTTTCGCCTTTACCTGAGACCTCTTTCGGAATTTTTCGGATGTAACGGTGTTTTCAAAAGTTCTCATAGCCAACCGCGGAGAAGTTGCACTTCGAATTCATTCGACCCTGGAGAAACTCGGGGTTGAATCAGTTGGAGTTTTTGTACCTGGTGATCGGAATTCTTTACATGTTCAACGAATTTCACATAGTTACTTACTTGATGATTTTCAGGGAAGTGGCTATTTAAATAGTGAGGCGATAATTGCAGCGGCGGTGCAGAGTGGCGCAGAGGCAATCCATCCCGGGTATGGATTCTTGGCTGAAAATGCAGGATTTGCACAAGCGTGTAAAGAAGCCGGCTTGGTATTCATCGGTCCACCTGCCTCTGCCATGGAGGCGATGGGCGAGAAGATTTCTGCTCGAAATTACGCGATTGGCGCAGGTGTTCCAGTTGTGTCTGGTGCAGGAAGTTCAGGAATGGGCGATGAAGAGCTGCTCGAGGCCTGCAGGGATTTAGTCTTCCCTTTGCTTGTAAAACCTGCAGCTGGTGGGGGCGGCAAGGGGCTGCATGTTGCAAAGGATATTGATGAGTTACGAGGGGTACTTCCAGTTGCCCGACGTGAAGCGAAGAGTGCATTCGGTGATGACAACCTGCTCGTTGAAAAATATATAGTGAATGCACGTCATATTGAGTTTCAAGTTGTTGGCGATAGCCACGGAAACTATATGCACTTGGGCGAGCGTGAGTGTTCACTACAGCGACGCCATCAAAAAGTAATAGAAGAGGCACCGGCACCAGATTTATCACAAGAGAGTCGTAAAACTATGAGTGAGGCTGCGTTGGCGCTGACCTCTGCAATTGGATATCAGAATCTCGGGACGATTGAATTTCTTGTCGATGCTGACTCACCCAATGTTTTTTACTTTATGGAGATGAATACTCGGCTGCAGGTCGAGCATCGGGTAACTGAATTGATTACAAGTTTAGATTTGGTCGAATGCCAACTGCGTCTTGCCGCAGGCGAAATATTAAGCGATGTAATTCCGAATAAAGTTTTGCGAGGGCATGCTTTAGAAGCGCGCATATATGCCGAAGATGCTTACAACGGTTTTCTTCCAACTGGTGGGATAATTGGAGAATATAGAGCCCCTGACACATCTGACACAGTTGTTGACTCTGCAATCAATAAAGGAATGGTGGTTTCATCATCATTTGATCCGATGCTGGCAAAAATCGCCTGCTGGGGTGATGATCGAAAATCTGCCCTACTTAAGTTACAAGGCGCTCTGTCAAAAACTGTGGTGTTAGGTGTAACAACCAATATTGGATTTCTAATTGATCTATTGAATCGCGCGGAGATTAAAGATTTTCAATACAACACAAATTATCTAGAGTCACATGAGTTTAAGCGAATGAATCCGCCAATCGAAATGTTGGAGGCGTACTCTGCAATCGCTACGTCGGCGTCAATACATGGATCCTGGCGCTCGGATGGATGGCGGATTCACGGCTCGCCAACCTCGACGATTTCGGCCTATATCGATGGGGTGCGCTATGACGTTGCAGTCGCGAGTAGCTCAACGGTAGAGGTCGATTCATATCTCGATGATGCCGATTTCTGGCTCTACCATCAATCTTTTGGTACCTGGCTAATAAAACAGGTCAATGAGAGCAGAGGCTTGAGCGATTCGTTGAGTGAAGGGATCGTCAGCCCAATGCCGGGGATGGTTATCGCCCTCAATGTCTCACAAGGAGATCTGGTGAAGACCGGTGATCCACTTGTCGTCATTGAAGCAATGAAAATGGAGCACATAGTGCGTGCAAAACGTCCAGGACGCGTTGTTAAATGCAATGTCTCCAGTGGGTCTAAAGTGCGTGTGGGACAGGTATTAGTAGAGGTGGTTGGAGATGTTTGATCGAAGTGGCTTACCTAAGGCCGTCACCATTTATGAAGTCGGACCGCGCGATGGTCTACAAAATGAAGCTTTGACTCTATCGACTGACATAAAAGCTGAGTTAGTAAGACGTCTAATTAACTCTGGTCTCCCAGCGGTTGAAGTAGCAAGTTTTGTTCGACCTGACACTGTGCCGGCGTTAGCCGATGCCGACGAACTATTAACGCAGTTATCGCCATTGCTATCCTCGCATCGAATGAGCGCTTTAGTTCCAAATCAACGCGGGCTAGATCGTGCACTACATGCAGGTATGCGTGAAGTAGCAGTATTTGCCAGCGCCACAGAATCTTTTGCGAAAGCAAATTTAAATAACAGTGTCGCTGATTCACTTGAAATATACAGTCACGTTATTAAAACTGCTGTTGATGCAGGTCTTCGCGTTCGTGGGTACATATCAATGTGCTTTCGTGATCCATGGGAAGGTACAGTTGCAGCCGGAAAAGTAGTCGATGTTGCAGAGAGGCTACTTGCAGATGGAGTAACGGAGATTTCACTCGGCGATACCATCGGCACCGCAACGCCAGGTGAAGTTATAGACCTATTAAACGCTTTGGATTCTCGCGGAATTTCGCGCTCGCTCCTTGCCGTCCATTTTCATGATACCTATGGCCAAGCGCTATCTAATACGTTAACGGCGATGTTGGAGGGAATCACAACCATTGACTCCTCAATTGGCGGACTTGGTGGATGTCCATTTGCCATGAGTGCCACGGGAAACTTGGCCACTGAAGATCTTGTATGGCAACTACATGGACTTGGGATTTCGACTGGAGTTAATTTCGACGAGTTATTAGCGACAAGTAAGTGGCTGAGTGAAAAAAGTGGGTTAAAGATTAGATCTAAGACAGCAATAGCCCTAGCTGGTAACAGTAGATTGGTGGAGAGTTAATGGATTCAGCTCTTAAGCAGTTATCGTCGGAGCATCAATTACTTGCAGAAACAGTGCGAGCCTTTGCTAATGAAGTTGTTGCACCTGTAGCCGCACTTCATGACCAAGAGCAGTCTTTCCCTTATGAAGTCGTAAAAGGAATGGCGGAAATGGGTCTGTTCGCCCTGCCATTTCCAGAAGAAATCGGCGGAATGGGTGGTGATTATCTATCGCTCTGCCTTGCAATTGAAGAGTTAGCAAAGATTGACCAAAGTGTTGCCATCACACTGGATGCTGCAGTTGGTCTCGGCGCTATGCCAATTTATCGAATGGGAACCGAGGAGCAGAAAGAAAAGTATTTAAAACCACTCATTAGCGGCCAATCACTGGGTGCATTCGGGCTTACAGAACCCGACTCTGGAAGCGATGCGAGTGGTCTGCGTACAACGGCAAGGTTGGAAAACGATGAGTGGGTAATCGATGGGGCTAAGACGTTCATCACCAACTCAGGCACATCGATTACATCTTTAGTGATCGTCGCATGTGTTACTGGCATAAAGAACGATGGATCAAAGGAGTTCAGCACAATAATCGTGCCAAATGGAACCCCAGGTTTTACCGTTGAACCCTCATATAGCAAAGTTGGTTGGCATGCATCAGATACTCACCCGCTCTCATTTAATAATGTGAGAGTTCCCGCCAGCAATCTCTTAGGAGAGCGTGGACGGGGATATGCCAATTTCCTGCGGAGTTTAGATGAAGGCCGCATCGCAATTGCGGCCTTAGCGGTGGGAGCGGCACAAGGCTGTCTAGATGAGTCAGTGAAGTATGCCAAGGAGCGTAAAGCTTTTGGAAAACCCATAGGCCAACACCAATCAATCGCATTTAAAATAGCTGAAATGCAGGCACGAACACATATTGCACGGCTCGCTTACTATCACGCGGCTGCTCTTATGGATTCCGGGAAAGAGTTTAAAGCTCAGGCATCTATTGCCAAACTAGTTGGAAGTGAAGCGGCGATGGATAATGCACGCCAAGCGACACAAATCTTTGGTGGCTATGGTTTTATGAATGAGTATTCAGTTGCACGACACTACCGAGACTCAAAAATTTTGGAGATCGGAGAAGGTACGAGCGAAGTACAGAAGATTTTGATTGCCCGAGATCTTGGCTTGAGGGCCGAATGACTTCTAATAGCCAACTTCTTTATGAAGTCTCCGATTCAATTGCGACGATAACAATAAACAGAGCTGATGCTCGGAATGCCCTTAACGCAGCAGTACGAAACGGAATTCAAGAATCACTCGAACTCTTTACTCATGATGAGAGCGCTAAAGTTTTAATAATTACTGGAGCTGGAGATATTGCTTTTAGCGCAGGGGCGGATTTAAAAGAAATGTCTGAGCAGCGGATTGCAGTTCCTGAGGATGATTTCATCTCCGATTTAAAGACGTCAAAACCAGTTATTGCTGCGGTAAATGGTCTGGCATATGGTGGAGGTTTTTATTTAGTTCAACAGGCCGACTTGGTTATTGCAGCCGCGCATGCAACTTTTGGAATTACAGAGGCAAGACATGGACGAGGTGCACCTTGGGCAGCACATTTACCTTTATTAATTGCGCCACGTGTCGCTCTTGAACTTCTCCTAACTGCCCAGCCAATTTCGGCCTCAAGGGCACTGGAAGTAGGTTTAGTTAATAAAGTGGTTTCCTCAAAAACTCTTATAGAGACGGCTCGAAATATGGCAACTCAAATTGCCGCCAATGCTCCGCTTTCTGTAGCTGCGGGTAAAGCTATGGTACGAAATACCATCGAATCAACGCTTGGGGATGGACACATGCGGGCTAATGAAATTTGGGATCCGGTTTACAAAAGCGCAGATGCCCAAGAAGGACCACGAGCATTTAAAGAAAAAAGAGCACCCAAATGGCTGGGTTACTAAAACCTTTTTAATTAAGGCGTAATAAGGGTTGAAGGTTCTTGCAATAACTTTGCGATGTCGATTAAAAATTTTGAACCTTGCGCCCCATCGACTAAGCGATGATCAAATGATAAAGAAAGTGTGCATACTTGCCGCGCTAATATCTCAGAACCCACCACCCAAGGTCTTGTCACGACTGCACCTAAGCAGACTATCGCTGATTCGCCAGGAGGTAAGATCGGAGTTCCAGTTTCAACTCCAAAAACGCCGATATTAGTAATAGACATCGTGCCACCCGTTAACTGGTTTAACGACGCTTTCTTTGTGCGAGCAGCGTCAACCACTTCTTCAATTGCCTTTGCAAGATCTTTAAAATTTAATTGTTCTGCATCTTTAACGTGGGGCACTAATAATCCACGGTCGGTAGCAGTTGCAACTCCGAGATTTATGTAATGTTTAGTAACTACCTCTTGTGTTTCAACATCCCAAAAGCTATTTACTTCAGGCGTATTCGGCATTGCAAGACACAACGCCCGTGCCAGTAGAGACAAGATAGAGATTCGGACTCCAGAAAACTCAGGTGATGTTCGAAGTCGATCTAACAACTCAATCGCACTTGTCACATCCACAGTAACAAATTCAGTTACGTGAGGCGCGGTAAACGCACTTGCCACCATTGCTTCAGCCATAACTTTCCGGACTCCGTGAATTGGAGTGCGGGTTTCTCTAGATTCATCAACGCTATTATTTTTAAGATTAGCCACATTCCTTATTTGATTGGCAGCAACCAAAACATCTTCATGTGTAATTGAACCTTCAGGACCGCTGCCTATTAAGGAGAGCAAATCCACTCCACAATCTCTAGCAAGTCTGCGCACAGGAGGTTTCGCCAAAGCAATCACTCGGCTATTTACTGAAGCTCGGGGTTCTAATCGTAGTTCAGGCACGCTAAGTATTGAAGGTTTTGGTATCGGAGGTTTTGGAGCATCGGAGCGAGCTGCTCCTACTCTGGTTCCATAGTTTCGGGTAGCACGTTTCCGGTGCGAAACCTCCTCATTTCGAGGTCCAGAACCAACCAAGATTTCGGTGCGCTCAGATTTCAACTCGGTGGTTGGTGCAATAGACGTCTTTTCTGCTTCTAACTGGATGCGAATGATGGGCGTTCCTACATGAACAACTTGGCCCTCATGGACCAGAAGTTCAAGCACCGTGCCGGAAAAAGGAGTTGGAAGTTCAACTAAAGCTTTTGCTGTTTCGATCTCAACAATAAGTTGATTGACCTGAATTTTTTCTCCCGCTGATACTTTCCATCCTACAATTTCGGCATCTTCCAAACCTTCGCCCACATCAGGAAGTAGAAACTCAAAAACTGAACCAGAAGTTTCCATAACCTTAATAACCCATGCACTTTTCAACGGCATCGAGAATTCTCTCGGCATCGGGCAAGTAATCATCCTCTATTCGACTTGGAGGATATGGAACGTCATAACCCGTCACTCTCATCACAGGTGCTTCTAGTTTATAAAAGCACTCTTGGCTCAGGCGTGTAGCTATTTCCGCTCCAACTCCTCCGCTGCGAGAAGCTTCATGAACTATGACTACGCGACCAGTTTTATTAGCAGATTTAATTAATACAGGCATATCTAATGGACTCAAAGAGCGCAAATCAATAACTTCAAGGGAGACCCCATCTTCGGCTGCAAGTCGAGCAGCTTGCAAACATGTCGCAATGGTCGGACCGTAACCAATAATTGTGCAATCTGAACCATCGCTTAAAACTTTCGCTTCATGCAACGCCGATATTTCGTTGAGCTGTGAATCAGTGTCGACCTCACTCTTTTGCCAATACCGCCGTTTTGGTTCTAGAAAAATAACGGGATCATCACTAGCAATGCATTGTTGGATCATCCAGTAAGCGTCATTTGAATTAGAACATGTAACAACTCTTAAACCAGGGGTTGCAGCAAAATATCCCTCTGGAGATTCACTGTGATGTTCAACGGAGCCAATGCCACCCCCGTAAGGAATTCTTATGGTGATGGGAAGGCTCAATGCACCAGCCGAGCGAAAGCGCATTCGGGCGAGCTGCACAACGATCTGATCAAAAGCTGGGAAGACAAAACCATCAAATTGAATTTCAACAACGGGCCGAAATCCGTAGAGCGCTAAGCCTATAGCTGTACCTACAATTCCAGATTCAGCTAATGGAGAATCAATCACGCGCTCGTCCCCAAAAGATTCTTGAAGCCCTTCGGTTACTCGAAATACTCCGCCGAGCTTGCCAATGTCTTCTCCCATAAGAAGTACCTTGGAATCAGCATCCATTGCGCGATGTAGACCCTGGTTAAGGGCGTGAACGATACTGAGTTGGGGCATTTTAACTATCCTGCGATCTAGAGAGAATTGTTTCGACTTCTCTCCTCTGCTCATCGAGATTCAAATCAGTCTCAGAATAAACATGGTCGAACATCGAAAGTGGATTTGGGTCTGGAAGCTTTCGACACTCATCGCGCATTCTTTCGCTTAATGTGGCAGCTTCATTAGATATTTCACTCTCTAACTCCTTATTGAGAACGCCTTTAGCGCGCAGGTAGACCTTTAATCTCTCGATTGGATCTCTATCTCTCCACAGTTCAACGTCGCTAAAAACCTGATATTTGGTGGGGTCATCTGATGTTGTATGTGCGCCCATTCGATATGTAATGGCTTCAATTAAAGTCGGGCCGCCACCCGAACGCGCTCGATCTAACGCCTGCCTAGTAACTTCATAGCAAGCAATGGCATCGTTCCCATCTACACGTACACCGGGAATTCCGAACCCTGCGGCACGGTATGCAAGGGGCACTCGACTTTGACGTCTTGTTGGCTCAGAGATTGCCCACTGATTATTTTGACAGAAAAATACAACCGGAGCTTGGTAAGAAGCGGCAAATACAAATGCCTCATTAACATCGCCTTCACTCATTGCGCCATCACCAAAGTAGGCCATTACAGCTTGATCTTTTCCTGCATCGCCAGTTTCAGTGTTGCGGGAGAGGTAAGCTCCCATGGCATATCCAGTTGCATGTAATGCGTGGGCTCCAATAATAATTTGGTAACCATAAAGACGGTATTGATTTGCATCCCAGCCTTGGTGCTTTGTACCCCGCCAAAAACTAAGCATGTCAACTGGATCTACTCCACGGCACCACGCAACCCCATGTTCACGATATGTTGAAAAAGCAAAATCCTGTTTTTTCATAGCGCGGGCGGAACCAATTTGTGCTGCCTCTTGTCCAAGAAGTGGTGCCCACAAGCCAAGTTCACCTTGCCGCTGCAATGCCGTTGCTTGCTCATCGAGAGCACGAACTAAAACCATGTCGCGGTAAAAACCAATTAACTCCGAATCACTCAATGTTGAAATGTATTGTGAATCGTTGGCGAATGAGCCATTGCTATCTAGCAGTTGAACGACGGAATCAGATTGATCCATCGGACCTCCGTTTATGAGGGAGTGAGTCAAGGACGAAAACTTGTAGTACTTAGCTCAATGATTCTAACCATAACGAGCCCGAAGGTACAAGCGTTGCAAAAAACCGATTCAGGTATATACGCTTCAGACTCAGGTTCCAGGAGAGGGATATCAATGAGTGCAGCAGGCGAGAGCTATGAAGAGACACTAAATATTGCAGTAAAACATTCTCAAAAGTGGCTCAACTCGATTGCCACCCGCGATGTTAACCCCTCCAAAACGGCCGATGAGATAAAAGAGGCGCTAACTTCATTTTTACCAGAAGGTCCGACAGAGCCATCGCTTGTAGTTGAAAAACTTGCGAGCATTGGTGAAGCAGGGCTGATGGCGATGGGGTCAGGTCGTTTTTTTGGTTGGGTTATAGGAGGAACTCTTCCAGCGGCACTGGGTGCCGATTGGCTTGTAAGTGCATGGGATCAAAATAGTGGAACAAGAGTTGCGACACCGACCACTGCGGCGGTAGAAGAGATTGCCGCGAAATGGCTCTTAGAGATTTTGGACCTTCCACCAACTGCCGATGTTGGCTTTCCAACCGGTGGAATGATGGCGAATTTCACGGGATTAATTTCTGCCAGACAAAAAGTTTTAACAGATGTTGGTTGGGACTTAGATCGAAAAGGTTTATTCGGTGCACCTCCCATTCGTGTTCTAGTCGGTGAGGAAAGGCATGACACGGTCGATCGTGCTCTTCGCTATCTTGGATTAGGTGAACCGATTGAAATTGACGTTGATTCGCAAGGACGCATTCGAGTGGACTCACTTAAGTTGGAGCTTGAGAAAGAGAGCGGTCCAACTATTCTCTGTTTACAGGCAGGAAATCTTCACTCGGGTGCGTTCGATCCCTTTCGTGAAGCGATTGAACTGGCGCATAAACACAACGCCTGGGTTCATGTCGATGGAGCCTTTGGTCTGTGGGCTTTAGCTTCGCCAACTCTTCGCCCAGCTTTGGATGGAGTAGAGCTAGCCGACTCATGGGCAACAGATGCACATAAAACATTGAATGTTCCCTATGACTGTGGTGTAGCAATTGTGGCGCACCCCGCCGTTTTACGTAGCACGTATGGAATGCATACAAGCTATTTAATCCCAACAGAAGGAGATATGGGGGAGCCATTGGAAAAGGTGCCGGAGCTTTCACGGCGCGCTCGCGGTGTTCCGGTATGGGCGGCGCTACATTCACTTGGCCGACGTGGAATCGCTGAATTAGTAGATCGTTTAGTGGCTAATGCACGGTTACTGGCGAAAGAGTTGTCGAGAATTGAAGGCTGCGAGGTACTCAATGACATCACTTTTACTCAAGTCTGTTTTGCATTTGAAAATGATGTTCGCACAAATGAAATTTGTGCACGATTGATTGATGATCCATCAATCTGGATATCTGGTTCGAAATGGAAAGGTCGAAGCGTTCTTCGCGTTTCAGTTAGTAATTGGTCAACTAATTCTAGTGATATTGAAGTAGCAGTTGAAGCTGTTCGAAGGGCTGCCTCTTAGTAATTAGGTGGCTTTAATGGCAATGGATACTTCTGCCACACGGTATTCTTAGCAATCCAGCGCGCGTAGCTCAACGGATAGAGCATCTGACTTCGGATCAGAAGGTTGGGGGTTCGAGTCCCTCCGCGCGCACAAGTTAAGCCCTCGGTGCCTTTCAGACCAGGGGCTTTTCTTCTTGCTATTTGTTACCGTTAATTCTGCCCCATGAAATATTATTCCATCCACGTTCGTGGAAATAGTACAAAATGGTCTTTGTCAATACTTCAAAGCCAGCAATAGAGACGGCAGTTATTGGCTCATGTGTAATTAGAAGAGACAATACGAAAGTATCTGCCGTCCCAATTACTCTCCAACTAATTGCTTTTACTGCAGACCTTTGCTTTGTTACCTTCATGTACCCATCTCCTTACGCTTTTGAGTAGCACTCACCGATTTAAAGTGCCGTTGTTTCGTTAAAGTTAAAAGCAATCCAATTCACAAAAGCTCCTTCATGATGAGGTCGACGTTTTCGTTAACTTGTTTTGTTCCATCCAGAATCAAATCTGGGTGAGCCGGGCGCTCGTAATCCTGTCCAACTCCAGTGAAGTTAGGGATTTGCCCTGCCGCAGATTTCTTATACAAGCCCTTTGGATCGCGTGTTCGACAAATTTCAACCGGCGTATCAACAAATACTTCAAGGAATTCACCATCTTGAAAAATTGATTTCGCCCGTTGGCGGTCTACTTCGAATGGACTTATAAGCGCGGTGATGACGATCAATCCTGCATCAACCATCAACTTTGCTACTTCAGATGTTCTGCGCACATTTTCGGCGCGATCCTCAGGGGTGAAACCTAGATCCATATTTATGCCTAAGCGCAGATTGTCGCCATCCAGGACATATGCGTGAGATCCTTGAGCGAGCAATCTCTTTTCAAGCGCGTTTGCAATCGTGGATTTACCTGAACCAGATAGGCCAGTGAGCCAGACGGTTCGAGATTTTTGATTCTTTTGCGCCGACCTAATAGTTTTTGTAATTTCATAATCTTGAAGGACGACATTGGAGGCACGGCGCAGTGAGTGTTGAATCATTCCTGCACCAACCGTTTTAAGAGTTAGGCGATCTATGAGAATGAAGTTTCCGAACTCTCGTGACTGACTATAAGGCTGCATAACCATTGGAAAATCAGTTGCAATTTCAACTAAACCAATTTCATTCATTTTTAAAGCATCAGATGAAATATGCTCTCCACTATTCACATCGACTTTATGTTTAATTTTTGTGATTATTGCCGGAGAAGTAGTTGGTCCGGAAACCATCAAATATGAACGGCTATGAATGAGCGGATCCTCATTAAGCCACACAACATGTGCGGCAAATCGATCAGAGGGGATTAAATCTGTAGGGTTCTTAGCGACTATATCTCCGCGTGTTGCATCGACTTCTGGCTCCAAGACAAAAGTGATTGCATCATCTTCCAAAGCCTTTTCAACATCGCCAGTAAAGGTGGCGATTCTTGCGATTTTCGCCTTCTGATTACTTGGGTAAATAACAATTTCATCCCCGGCGCTAAATGAGCCAGCTCTCACAGTTCCTGCGACCCCACGAAAATTTTCGGCTCTAGCGATCATCTGGATTCGCATCAACCCATCTATCTCTAAATCCTTAGGAGCGATCCAGCTCTGAATTGCGTCTTGCAGAGTCGGTCCGATATACCACGGCATATTCTCAGTAGGGAAAACAACGTTGTCGCCAGCTAATGCGCTAATAGGCACAATGTGAACATCAGATAGTTGCAAACGATCTGTGGCAGCTGTTATTTCTTGCGATATTTCATTGAAAATCACTTGTGAATACGCCAAGGCGTCAAGTTTATTTATAGAGATTATTATGCGATTAACACCCATCAATGAGCAGATTGTTAAGTGTCGAAGAGTTTGTGTTCGTACACCTTTGGTTGCATCAATTAAAACGAGCGCTATATCTGCTCTTGATGCGGCAACTACCATATTGCGGGTGTACTGCTCATGGCCAGGAGCATCGGCAATAATTAACCGTTTACCATTTAGAAGCGACATAGAGCGGTAAGCGACATCGATTGTTATTCCCTGCTCGCGCTCTGCCTCTAAACCATCGGTCAGCAAACTAAAGTCAATCTCTCCAGCTGGAATCGTGGAACCAGTCCTACGAACTTTTCTAGCCGCACCTACTGTGTCATGTGGAACGCTATCGGTTTCAACAAGAAGACGGCCGATTAACGTACTCTTTCCATCATCAACACTTCCGCAGGTGAGTAGACGGATAACTGACGTAGTCATTAGAAATAACCCTCCGTCTTCTTCTTCTCCATAGAATCCTCATTGTCACCATCGATAAGTCGTGTAGCTCTCTCACTGAGTTTTACATGCAAGACTTCTTCGACTACCTCTTCAAGCGTCATGGCATTTGATTCGACCGCCGCTGTCAATGGATAACAGCCCAAAGTTCTAAAACGAACTCGTTTCATAACGGGAGTTTCATTATTAATCAGAGGGAATCGTTCATCATCGACCATAATTAATTGATCACCGCGTTGAACCATTGGTCTCTCTTTTGCAAAATATAAGGGATTAACTTCGATATTTTCCTGATAGATGTAGCGCCAAATATCAGTCTCAGTCCAATCTGAGATAGGAAAGACACGCATCGTTTGTTCAGGCAACAATCGTGTGTTGTAGGTGCGCCACAGTTCCGGACGCTGTTCACGCGGATTCCATCTGTGGCCCGGATCTCGTACGCTAAATATTCGCTCCTTAGCTCTACTCTTTTCCTCATCTCGACGTGAACCACCAATTGCGGCATCAAAACCATGAAGATCCAAAGCCGCCTTTAACGCCACGGTCTTCATAATTCTCGTGTATTCAGAGGCGTTTAACGTAAAGGGATTTACTCCAGCTGCTACGCCCTCTTCATTGGTATATACGATGAGCTGAGAGTTTGTTTGAGCAACGATGCGATCACGGAACTCAATCATCTCCTTGAATTTCCAGGTTGTGTCAATGTGAAGTAAAGGAAATGGTACTGGTGAGGGATAAAAAGCCTTTCTTGCTAAGTGCAACAAAACCGAAGAGTCTTTACCGATGGAGTACATCATCACGGGTTTACGAAAAGAGACTGCCGCCTCCCGAAATATTTCTATAGACTCATTTTCTAACTCTCTTAAAATTTGATTCTCTATGCGCATCAACTAACCTCAATCTTCTTAAAATCAAAATCTGAAATCTTTTTCCCGCAGTGTGCCAAATACTTATCCTGAACAATACGCGAAGAGTCCTGTTTAGCCGTTGTTGGGATTTTTGCTAATTTGTTAAAATCGGTAAAGCCTTCCCATGCCGAGAAATGCTGAATAGCCTCAATAGTTTTTGTATCCTGCAACATGTCATAATCGACATCCAAGACAGCACACTCGTGGGCTTTAGCAAAGTGAACGTACCTATTGTAAAATTTCTCATAATCATCAATAAATTTACTAAGTTCAGTTTCATCAATATCGATTTCTACGCCCTCGGTAGAAGCTGTGTGCCACTTACCAGTTTTATTAGCCTTTTTATGTGAAACAAATCGATCAAGATGATTTCGGCGTAAGAAAATAATATGAGGTTTGTGCTCGGCAATAATCGACTCTAGAACTGGATTCGATAGGTGTGTAGGGAAAACCTTAATAATGTGAATTCCATGGATCTTCTTCATCGCCCTCATTGTTTTAGTTGCACTTAAGGTGGATGATTCAAATCGGTACTTAAGCCATTTTTGCCTTTGTGTTTTAAAGTTCAAATAAAACCGAAAGGAGAAAAATGGGTAGTAGCGATTGAGTCGTTCAATCACTGAACTCCAGTGATTGAAAGCAAAGAACTCCCCATGGTACCTAAACCCAATATTTTCCTGCGAAACCAAACTACCCAATGCATGCGTGCCTGAGCGCGGGAAAGAGATGACTAAAACCAGCTTTGATTTCACCGGTTTTACCTTACCGAGCCGCTCTTTTATGAAGTAAATCCCGGATTTAGGCAGAGCCTTACAATTCAAAAGAAGCTTTTTAAAGGTCGTAAGGCTTTGGTTGTTTTTCTTGGGTGTAGAAACTCCTTGAGACATGTCGAAATCCTAGCAGGATTGACCCAATCTTCATGAGACGAACACCTTTGCATGCATTCTTGGTAATCTAGCCAAATGCATTCAGGTGAGAATAACTCGTTGAATCGCTCAACAACATTTTCTCAGGAGATACAATCGATTTCAGATCTTCGTATATCTCGTCGTAAAAAAATGAAAAAATATCCAAAGGTATCTGTCGTACTTTCTACTATTAGACCGGACGATTTAACCTCAATACTTTCTCAAATCAAGTTACAAACCTTGAATAACTTTGAATTAGCAATAGGTCTGCATGGAATTCAATTAAATGCCAAACACAAATTATTAATTAGTGAATTAAACAAACGAGCAGTTAAAGTTAAAGTGGAGAAATATGCCAAGACAGCCACTTTTGGATCTATATTGACCGACCTTGCTGGCAAAACATCTGGAGACTATGTTGCCAAGATGGATGACGATGATTATTACGGACCAGAGCACTTACGTGATCTAGTAGATGCAATAGTTGATAAAGGTGCAGACGGTGTGGGACGGGCAATGAACTATGTTTATCTTGAGCCACTTGATTTAACTGTTCGTCGCTTTGGGGTTCAAGGAACCCAGGCAGTTGAGATTTGGAGTGACTGGGTCTGTGGTGGAACTATTTTAGTTTCTCGCTCTGCTGGCGAATCCGCTGGGTGGTTTGGGAACGGTACAACTGCCGTTGATAGATACTTACTTGGTCGTATCACTGAAAATGGTGGGAAAATCTGGCGAACTTTTGGTGCTGGTTACATCTATAGGAGAAGCTTTACTTTTCATACGTATATTACTAATTATTCAAAGTATCTTAAGAATGCAAATCAACAAGTAGTTGGTCTCTGGCAGGATGAAATTTTTGGTACACGATGACAAAGCAACCAATATTTAGATTCGAAAGACCGGCAAATCTTGCTCTAGTTAAAACCCCCACCCTTTCCGTTGCAATCATCACAGCTTGCCGTGATGGTCAAGAAAAACTCGATCTCTTCATGGCATCTCTGGCCGCTCAGACCTACCCAAAGAACTTAGTGAGTGTGCATGTAATCGATGATGGCAGTGAAATACCAATAGCAATTCCGGCAATCGCTCCCAAAAAGAGCAGGGTAATTCGATATAAAAATACCCAGAACAGCTGGGGCAAAACTGCGGCGACTAATGATGTGATGGCAACAATTAAAGCCGATGTTTACTGGTTTGTTGATGCCGATATGGTTTTTGAAAAAGAGCACTTAGCCCACCATATGAAGTGGCATCATGACAGTGATGATTATGCAGTTTTGGGTTGGAAGCGTTTTGTCCAGAAGTGGGATTATTCACCACAAACGGCATTTGAAATGATTAATTTTGGAAAATTTGCGGATATGCATTCAGAGAGTTGGGGTAAAGATCTCTGGGAACAGCGTATTGAGCGAACCTCAGATTTATTACACCCAGCTCTAGATGGTTATAGATCTTTTGTTGGCGCAACCTTTTCAATTAAAAGCGCACTCTGGAAAAAACTTGGTGGTTATAGGCGTGATTTAGTGACAGGTGAGGATACAGAATTGGGATGGCGCCTATTCATGGAGGGTATCCGGATTCTTCCCGAGCGATCAGCTCTATCCTGGCACTTGGGTTACAGCACCGTAGAATCAAATAAGGATTTAATTGACCGACATAATCAGCCATCGCTAGCCCAATACATACCGGAGATGAAGAAGACTCGTTCGCGTGCCACTAATTCGTGGGTGATCCCAACATACGAGGCGATTATCGACGTCAGAACCTGCAATTTGCAGCAATTAAAGGGTATTTGTTCACGATTAACTTCACTTCCGGGAACCCAAGCTAACTTCATATTGCTGGGTAGTTGGAGCCAATTAAAGAAACGTTACTCTCCTGTGACTGATAAGTACGCAGATTTACGCGAAATATTAAACTGGCTAAAGAGTGAAAGTAACTTCACTTTTGAGGAGGTTGGCGAGGAAAATCTGGAGATTGGTAATATATTATCTCGATTTTCTAATGCACCAATCCCATTCCATCTCTTTATTGAAGGCGATTTCGATGGCGATTTCGATGGGAAACAATTGTGCGACTACCTACTTGCCAAAGAGTACGGAATGGTTGGATTAGCGACCAAAGCCGATAGACGTGCATTTGCGCTCTTTCAGCCTGCTTTAGCTCGTTCAATCTCAACTCCAGGATCGATTTACCAGAATCTTTCAGCCACGTGGGGTGTTTTATGGCTAACCCACGAGAGCTTTATTGAAATACATAGTGGAAGAAAATTCAGACGTGCGCGGTTTATAAACTTTTTGAAACGTGAGGGTAAAAAGGTTAATTCACCGCAACAACTTCTGATTTTTATTAAGAAACTTATAGGCATCTTGCTTCTCAAAGCTCTAAAGCGATCATAAGTAAGGCGTATCAAAGTTAAATAATTCGTCCAAGGCCATATAAGTATTGAAGATCAGTGCTACTCATATTTGGTTGATCAGACTTTGAATTTGACCGTGAGCTCTTATGCAGACATCCATTGTATTTGTTATTTTTCATTTTGCTTATTTCCTCTCCTGGTTAATTTCTTGCTAGATTAAAATTGCCACTTATTGTGGAGGTTTTTATTCTTACTACTTTGCCGCTGCCCGTTGATGAGTCATTAGAACCATCAAGCGAAATCTCAGAGTTCAAATCACCACTTACTGAGTTTCCATCAACGTCAACTTCTAAATCCGGAGCAACATGAACTTTTATGTCACCACTAATACTCTTTAATGTGTAATCGCAGGCTGAAAAAGTGTGTGTCGCAATAGAACCTGATACCGTTTTGACAATGCATGTAGTCGCAGGGTTATGACTAATCTCGACGTCACCTGTTACAGACTTAATCTGTAGACTTTCAAGAGTTTGATTAACTTCGACATCACCGGTAACTGTTTTGATGCTGACTTTAGAGCTACGGGGAAGCGCTATTTCGGCCGAGAGGCCTTTTAATAAGTCCTCACTGATACCTAAAAATCTACGTCCCTTTTTATGGAAGCGCACATTCAACTCGCCCACCTCTGCGCTAATCTCAACAAACTCGGCCTCTTCTAAAGCTTTCTTTGAATTGGCAAGGATCTTGACGTGACACAGACCATCGTGTGACTCGTTAATTGTAATCTCGCTTGAAATACCTTCGAGAAAAACTTCGGGGTTCTCAATCTCGAAACTCTCTTCTCTTGCCGTAAAAATCTCTTTTTGGAATTTCATTAGCTCTTTCCTTTTCCTTTTAGTTGTCGTTTCCCGATAGTGATGGAGAGACTGTTACGATCACTTGCCTTGAGTAGCCACGAATTCAAAGAGATGCCCTCATTCGTGGCCGCACTTTCAATTCGAGATTTCAAATCCTCAGGAAGCCTTAAGGTGATTCGGGCATTTAGGTCGGCTGGGTTTTCCCTGACCGCGGAGCTATCTTCAATATAAATGAGTTCTATCTCATCGCCTTGAACCCGAGCCTCTAAATGGGCACCGGGGAGTTGCTCGCTGAGCTCTTCTGCGATTTCAGTAAGAGCCTCTAATAAACGAGTGCGTAAAACCGGTGCAAGTGTAGGAATTAAGCGTGAAACCGCTGAATCTAGCTCTTGCCCACCGAGCTTACCCAGGGCCTTAATATCGCTCGATAAGAGTTCGATAAATTTTGACATCTTCATGGTGTCATTATGACATCACTTTGGCATCGTTGTCAAGTACCTAATCCCCAGGCAGCACCAAGCCACCTGAAGCCCCCGATGGGGCTAACAGATGGCGTGGTGGGTGAGGCTAGGCGCGCAAAGTTTGAGCAAATAGGCGGAAGTCTTCAACGAGAAGATCTACCTCATTTTGTCCATGCGCTAAGGAGATTAACCACTGCTCATCTAGGCCCGGAGGCGTAATGATTCCGCGGTTAAGTGAGAAAAGCCATGAGAGTTCGGCAATTGCAAAATCCGTGGCTTTGTAGTCACGGTAATTACGAAGCGGCGTCTTTGACCAGGTAATACAACCTTTAACACCAAAGCCAACAGTATGTGCAGGCAACTGGTACTCATCAATTATTTCATTAATACGATCTAGCGCTTGCTGATTGAATGCCTCAGCAATTGCGAGAGTTTCCTTGGTACAGATTTTATCAACTGCGCGAACACCTGCCATGGCAAGTGGATTGCCGTTGAAAGTACCAAAATGTGCCATCTTGCCATTTGTGACAAAGTCCATGTACTTCTTCTTGCCACCGAAAGCGGCCAAAGTAAGCCCGCCGCCGATAGATTTTGCAAGAGTAATCAAATCTGGAATGACTCCTAAGCGTTGTGCTGCGCCTTGATGTCCAGCGGTTAGCCCTGTTTTAACTTCATCGAAGATTAGAACAACGTTGTATTCATCGCAGAGCTCGCGAACTCTCTCCAAATAACCCACGTCTGGCAAGATAATTCCAAGGTTTTCCATTACAGGTTCGATGATAAAGCAGGCTATCTTAGAAGCGCTCTTTTCAAAAATGCGTTCTAGCGCATCGGCATCGTTGTAGGAAACTACGTGAACATCTCCAGGAACAATACCTGCCGGAACATACGCAATTGGATCACTAACATCACCAATCACATTAATCGGTGGTTTGGCTGATACTACAAATGGGTCATAACTACCGTGATAACCACCTTCAACTTTAACAATCCCATCTTTGCCAGTTGCTGCTCGAGCAGTACGAACGGCATACATTGTGGATTCGGTTCCGCTATTGGTGAAGCGAACTTGGTCGATAACAAAGCGGCGACAAATACGCTCAGCGGCATCGGTGGAGATAGGGGATGGGGTCACGAAGAGCATGCCTGTTTCAAGAGAGCTCTTCACTTCCTCTACAACTGTTGGGTTTAAGTGACCGGCGAGCATGGCGCCAAAGCCCATGGATAAATCCAGGAGCTTGCGACCATCAACATCAGTCATCCACGCCCCTTTGGCGCTAACAATTGAGATCGGATAAGGATCCCAGTGTTGGAAACTGGAGGTCACTCCCAAAGGGAGGGATTTAAAAGAGCGCTTACTTTCTTCGGCGCTCTTCCCAGTTTGCTTGGTAAATAACTCCCATTCAGATTTCAAAAGGGCGGCAACTCTTTCAGGTGGAATTTCTACTGAAGTTGCAGGGACGAATCTAAAAGTTTCCTTGTGATTGGTTTGTGTAATCATTGTAAAACTTGTACGGCAAAGGTTTCAGCGTTTGAAACTCGTTTGAGAAGTACTCTCCCGGTTCGTTTTTTAGTCCTTTCGAACTAAGGACTAAGTATCTCATGCCAATTTTTTTTTGCAACCCCTGAAACTCCGCGTGTTTACGCGGGAATTTCTTTTTTATTTCATAAAAAGTGCATTTAATCGCTTAGTTGTAAAGAAAAGTCCGCAAATAATCATAATTACAAAATACATCGCATGGCCGGCTAACGCCATATTTATATTTCCTAGGCATAGACCACGGACTAAATTAATGGCATGCGTTAGGGGGAGCAGATTTGCAGTGAACTGCAGCCACTGTGGGAAGACGCTCAAAGGGAAAAAAGAGCCAGAAAATAGGAACATCGGAAGTAGTAACATGTTTACTATCTCTAACTGTTGAAATGATTTCATATAAGAAGTTATTGCCATTCCACAGGATGCAAATCCAAATGCAATCAACACAGCGGCAGGAATAGCCAAAATTCCCCAAATACTTGGAATTAATCCAAGAGGAATCACAACAACCATAAATGCAGACGCATAACTAAATCCCCGTAGAAGTGCCCAACCAATTTCGCCAAGGGCAACATCGAGTGGCCCCATAGAAGTGGCAAGCATTCCATGGTAGATCCGGTCATGAGTTAGTTTAAAGAAGACGTTCATTGTTGAATCATAAATAGCGCCATTCATTGCACTCGTTGCAAGCAATGCGGGTGCGATAAAAACAGCGTATTTTATACTCTCTCCACCACTTTCAATTGTAGGTAAAAGCATTCCAATTCCATATCCAAACGAGAGCAGATAAAGAACTGGTTCCACGAAACCGGATAGGACGATCATCCACGTCGAGGATCGAAAAACAATAAAGCCACGTTCTAAAAGTTGCGGCACGCGACCTGAGTAATAGCGCTCTCCCCTTTTGCCCATGCGGGCCTCGGCAATTGCAACAGCAAGTGGAATAAACATCTACTTGGCCAATCTCTTCGTGAAAATGCGTGCAGAGAGATACAGCCCAACTACCAGCATTGTTGCAAGGAGAAGGAAGTGAACCCACATCATCATCGGGGAAATTGCGTGACCATACGTCAAATATCGCCCAAGCTCAGTTGCATGCCACAAAGGTGAAATCCAACCGATCCACTGCAAGAAAAAAGGCATTGACGTTAGGGGAAAGAATGTTCCAGAGAATAAAAATAACGGCATCATAATAAAGCGGCCCAAAATCACAAAGAAGATATTTTCATTCTCCAACCGCGCAGCTAGCGCCTGCATTAGCGCACCAAATGCGGTTCCAGCCAGTATCGCAGTTGGTATTGCTAACCATGCCGCAGGTGATTCAAGGGCACCAAAAGCCCACATAACTCCGAAGTAAAAAAGAACTGTATATACAGTACGGAAAAATGCCGCTAGAAATACCCCTATTGAGATTTGTACTCCACTCAATGGTGTTGAGTTCATAGAGAAAAAAGTCTTATTCCATTTGAAACCTTCAATAGTTGGGTAAACAGTTTCCTCTAGCGCACCCTGTATCGCAGCCTGTGCTAACAGGGCAGGAGCTAAGAAGGTCAGGTATTTAACCCCATCAACTCCGGCAGCCCCGACACTCTCATCAATCAAACCACCTAGACCTATTCCGACGGATATTAAATATAAAACAGGGTTTGCGATGGCTATACCAATAATCAGCCAGATCCATTTCATCATGGAGTGGATACGTGCCTCTGCAACATATAGAGCGCCGCGTAATCTGACTTTTTCTGAATTTACGAGTTGAGCAGAACCCTGTCGAATAGTTGTCATACTCATCATTCGATCAACGTTCTTCCAGTCAATCGCAGGAAGACATCTTCTAAAGAGCTTCTGCGCACTAACGAAGTTTTTGGATGTAATCCACTTGCATAAATCTTTTCAAGTAGAGATTCGCCATCCTCGGTATACATTAGGAAGCGATCGGGCAACTCTTCAATCCGTTGACACATCGCTCTTAGCGCATCGCCTACTTCTTGGTTGCGATCTGATCCAAACCGTACCTCCAGAACCTCTTTAGTTGAGTAATCCCTAATCAAAGAGGAAGGGGAGCCCTCTGCCATGATCTTGCCCTTATCCATAACAATGAGTCGGTCACACAATTGTTCTGCCTCATCCATAAAATGTGTTGTTATTACGAGAGTTACTCCTTGCTCCTTAAGTCGAAACAAGCGATCCCACAAAATATGCCGGGCCTGTGGGTCTAGCCCAGTTGTAGGCTCATCCAGCATCAATATTTCCGGCTCGCTTACAAGGGCGCGGGCAATAGTCAAACGGCGCTTCATACCACCACTTAGTGATTGGACTTTGGCGTTTCGCTTTTCCTCTAATTGGGCAAAAGCTACAAGTTCTTCAATTTTTGACTTAACAAAGGCACGGGGTAAGCCAAAGTAACGCCCGTAGATGTAGAGATTTTCAAGAACACTTAACTCAGTATCCAAATTATCCTGTTGCGGCACGACTCCTAAATGAGCACGGATCTGAGGCCCATGCTTGTCTGGATCCTTTCCAAGAATCGTTAGCTCCCCAGCGTCACGTTGGGATGTGGCACCAATCATGCGCATTACAGTTGATTTGCCCGCACCATTTGGACCGAGCAGGCCAAAGGACTCACCCTTTGAAACGTCAAAGTCAATACCGTCCACTGCAACTAAGTCGCCAAACTTCTTGGTCAGACCACGGGCGGAAATGAGGGATTCAGTCATTTATTTATTCTACCTGAGTATAGTTTCGGTACGTGCGCTATATAAATAACCCAACTCACGACCTCACCTATGACGACGTATTCATGGTGCCGAGCGCATCAGATCTCTCTAGTCGAATGGATGTTGATTTAGCATCCAACGATGGATCAGGTACGACAATTCCAATTGTTGTTGCAAATATGACGGCAATTTCTGGCCGACGAATGGCTGAAACTATTGCGCGCCGTGGGGGTCTCACGGTTATCCCACAAGATATTCCGCATGCCGTCGTCGATAGCGTCATAAAGTGGGTTAAAACTCGGCATACATTTTTTGATACTCCAATTACGTTGAACCCTCAGCAAACTGTTGCCGATGCCGTGAGCTTGTTACATAAGCGTGCACATGGTGCGATTGTGATTGTTGATGACGGCAAACCAGTTGGAATAGTAACCGAAGAGGATTGTAAGAGTGTGGATCGCTTTACTCAGCTCCATAAAGTTATGAGCAAAGAGCTAATAACAATGGCAGACACGTTGGATGCAAGAGCGGCATTCGAGTTCTTAAATTTCCACCGCCACAAACTCGCACCCGTAGTTTCTTCCAATGGCGAATTAGTTGGCATAATGACACGAATTGGTGCCTTGCGTGGGACTTTGTATTCGCCCGCACTTGATAGCAATAAAAGGCTGCGTATAGCAGCGGCCGTTGGAATCAATGGCGATATCGCCGCCAAAGCTGCTGCACTAATCGAGTCCGGCGCAGATGTCTTAGTAGTTGACACGGCACATGGACATCAAAAGAAGATGACCGAGGCGCTACATGCAATTAGAGCTCTAGGTGCATCAATTCCTATAGTTGCTGGCAACGTTGTCACAGCCGATGGCACACGCGATTTGATAGAGGCCGGAGCAACAATTGTAAAAGTGGGAGTCGGTCCTGGTGCGATGTGTACCACCCGTATGCAAACTGGAGTTGGACGCCCACAGTTTTCGGCTGTTCTTGAGTGCGCAGCGGAGGCGAAAAAGCTAGGCGCTCACGTCTGGGCCGATGGAGGAGTTCGTCATCCGCGCGATGTTGCACTTGCCCTAGCCGCTGGTGCATCACAAGTAATGATCGGCTCTTGGTTTGCAGGCACATATGAATCTCCTGGAGATTTGCAGAGCGATGTAAATGGGAAATTGTTCAAAGAGTCATTTGGAATGGCTTCGGCGCGTGCGGTTGCAGCACGAACAACAGGTGAAGATGCCTTTGATCGCGCAAGAAAATCCCTATTTGAGGAGGGAATTTCAACCTCACGTATGTATTTAAATCCTCAGCGACCTGGAGTTGAAGATTTACTCGATGAGATTATCGCTGGCCTACGTTCATCATGTACATATGCTGGAGCGAACACGCTTGCAGAGTTTGCACAGCGCGCAGTTATTGGAATTCAATCTTCAGCAGGATATACCGAGGGTCGCCCACTCCACACTTCATGGGGTAACTAGGTATAAACAAGGTTAAAAGCGCCCGCCTGAGGTTGAGTCTTGACTCAGACGTTGAGACAAATAGATAGGAATAATCGAGAAAACCACCAGAGTCGCAGCAACAACATTTACGATCGGTGCCTGATTTGGGCGAAATAGATTATTAAAAATCCAAATAGGTAGAGTTTGAATTCCTGGACCTGCAGTAAATGTAGTTACGACGATTTCATCAAAGGAGAGACCAAAAGCTAGCAATCCTCCTGCAAACAAAGCTGAAGCCAGATTCGGTAGAGTGATTAAACGAAAAGTCGTAATGCCATTTGCCCCTAGATCCATAGATGCCTCTTGCAGGGAAGTTCCCATTCGACGCAATCTGGCAATCGCATTGTTGTAGACGATGACGATACAAAATGTTGCGTGACCTATTACAACCGTAAGTAAGCCAGTAGACATTCCCAACTGCTTCGTGAAGGCGTTATTTAGCGCTATTCCAGTTACAACACCAGGCAATGAGATTGGAAGAACGACAAGCAATGAGATAACTTCGCGTCCAAAAAAACTATAGCGACTCACAGCAAAGGCTAAAGTTGTACCTAGTAGTAAGGCGATAAAAGTTGCCGCTAAACCCGCGAAAAGACTCCATTTTAACGCCTCACGCACACCAGTATTTTCAACGGCTTTTGACCACCATAGAGTTGTAAGGCTAGATGGAGGCCATGAGAAGGTCTTACTCGTATTAAAAGAGTTGATAACAACAACTGAAAGTGGAATATAGATAAAGGCAAGCCCGACTCCCATGAGCGCCATGAGAGCATATTTAGCGCGCGTAGAAATAGTCATCACATGCTCGCTAATGCGCCAGTTCGGCGAACTAAATAAAGATAAATTGCCATAATAGTCACAGGTATCATCGATATGGTTGCAGCGAAAGGTAGATTAATACTGAAATTTTGGTAGACCACACTTCCTAACATCTGCAGTTTTCCCCCAAGAATCTGAGCGGTAATGTAGTCGCCAAGGCTTAATGAAAAAGTGAACATAGATCCTGCTACAAGTGATGGAAAGATCAATGGCAAAATTATTTTTCTAAATGTATAGAAATTATGTGCTCCTAAATCCCCAGACGCATCTAAGAGGTTATTGGGAAGTCTTTCTAAACCGGCGAAAATTGGAAGAATCATGTAAGGAAGCCATAGATATGAAAGCCCAATAATTATTGCTGGTCCTCCAAAACCAGGAGAGTGAATTCCCAAAGAGCCAAACAGCCAGTCAACCACGCCAGTATTTGGTTCTAACATGGTGCGCCAAGCATATATTTTTACTAAATATGAAGCCCATAGCGGTGTGAGAACGAGTGCTACTAGGAGTTTTTGCGACTTTGGTTTTGCAATTTTTGCCATATAAAAAGCCATAGGAATCGCCAGAATTGAACAGATGACTGTGACAGTTATAGCTATTCCAAGCGTTCTCAAAACTACATTTTTATATGCGGCATCAGTGAACATGTCATAGAAATTCTCAAGGTTAAACTCTTTGACGACATTTCCTGTGAAACTATCAATGGTAAAGAAAGCCGTTACAAGTAAAGTGGCTAGTGCGCCTAGATAAGCAACAACTAGCCATAAAACAGGTGCAGTTAAAAGAGCTGCCAACCGAAGACGTGGTTTACGGTGCATCGAAGTTGCGAGTGAATCCAACATCTTTGCCCCTATCTAATAAAAGGCCGGGTATGGGGTAATGCCCCATACCCGGCTCAGAATTTATGAGTTACGTAGACTTGACCAGGCTTTCACCCATTCAGAGTACGGAACGCACTTCACATCGGTCCGGCCATCAAGGCAGGCTTCAGTTGCAGTATTCCAGTAATAAACATCTTCCCAGTATGCATCATCTGCTGCATGGAACGTTGTGCAGTGATTTGGATCAGCAGTTAATGCGCACGATTTAGCGTTAGAAGGAGCCTCACCGAACCATTCAGCAACTCCAGCATTTGCTTCAGGTGATGCAATGTGGTTGATCCACATGTAGGCACAGTTAGGATTCTTAGCTTTACTGCTCACCATCCATGTATCTGACCAACCCGTTGAACCTTCGATTGGTTTGATTCCTTCAACAGGAGTCTTCTCGCCCTTAGCTAAATTAATATTTATTTGCCAAGTAGTTCCAAGAACTGATGCGCCAGATTTGAGAGAGGCAACATGCTTTAGGTAGTCGCCCCAATACTCACCAATGAGCGGCTTTTGAACTTCAAGAAGTGCAATCGCAGCATCAAACTGTGCCTGATCAAGGGCGTAGGGGTACGTAATACCAAGTTCTGGTTGGGTTGCCATTAGATACAAGGCAGCATCTGCGATATAAATCGCCGAGTCGTATGCAGTTATTGTGCCCTTATATGGGGAGTTAGCGTCAAAGACAGAGCCCCATGATGTAGGTGCAGGCTTAACGATATCGGTGCGGTAAGCCAGTAAATTGGCTCCACGTCCATGTGGCACCCCATAAGCAACTCCATCAACCGAGTTCCACTGCTGCATCTTCAAATTCTCAAAGACATCAGCATAATTTGGAGTTAGGTCGGTGTTTATAGGTGCAACATCGCCGCCATAAATTAAACGAAGAGAGGCATCACCAGAGGCAGATACAACATCGTATTCACCGGTCTTCATCAAGGCGACCATGTCGTCAGAGGATGTGCCATTTTTTACATTTACCTTGCAACCGGTTTCAGTTTCAAAACCAGTGACCCAGTCAACTGCTGGATCGGTCGAACCATTCTCAACATACCCTGCCCAAGCAACCACATTAACTTGACCCTCACCTGCGCCAAGCTCCTGCATCATCTCTATTTCAGGCAGACCGCCTTCGGATGCAGAGTCGCTACCTGAACTGCATCCAGCGAGAATAAGTGCTGCAACGGATGCGACAGCAATTCGTGAAAACAGACGCTTCTTTTGCATCTGTACCTCCATCTATACAGTCCACATTCAGCGGTTGAATGTGGTTCTTAGCTCTTCATTGAACTAAGAATTCTTTTTTCTTATCCCACGACAGGGTTACGGATTCACCAATGGAGATGTCCTCGGTCGGATTTGTTGAAATCATTGTGCTTCCAAGAGTTGTATCAATTAAATATCGGGTTACGGCACCCACAAAAATCGCATCTCTCAAGGTTCCTTGTATCGAACAATCACCAAAACGGGCGGTTTTTGCAACCGAAATAAATTCTGGTCGAATATTTACCTTTCTACCTTCAATTTCAATTTTATTAGTTTGTCCTACAAACTCTGAGACAAATAAACTTTGCGGGTTTTCATATATTTCACGTGGCGTGCCTAACTGTTCAATACGCCCATGATTAAACACAGCAATGCGATCGCTCATAGTCAATGCTTCCTCTTGATCGTGAGTAACAAATATAAAAGTGATTCCAACTTCGCGCTGTAACTCTTTAAGTTCAATCTGCATCTGCTCCCGTAATTTTAAATCAAGTGCCCCTAAAGGTTCGTCAAGTAAAAGTACAGATGGTCTATTCACCAAGGCACGTGCTAGAGCGACTCGTTGCCGTTGACCTCCAGATAACTGGGCGGGCTTGCGACTTTCATAACCCTCTAATCGAACCTGCTTTAAGGCTTTCATAGCCCGTTGACGTCGCAATGATTTATCAACACCTTTAACCCGAAGGCCATACTCAATATTAGAAATAACATCCATATGAGGAAAGAGTGCATAGTCTTGAAAAACCGTATTTACGTCGCGATCGTAGGGTGGAAGTTGAGAAACATCTTTACTAGCAAGAACTATGGATCCCGAATCTGGTTTTTCAAAGCCGGCAATCATTCGCAACACGGTTGTCTTTCCTGAGCCTGAAGGACCGAGCAAGGTAATGAATTCACCTTCAAAAATATCTAAATCCACGCCAACAACTGCACGAATTTCTCCAAAAGATCGAGTAAGCCCTCGGATTGAAACTATTACTGGCTTAGTCACAGTCAATACTGTACTTAAAAACCCCCTGGTAAGTAAGCAAAAATCGCGTTGAATATAGGCCAACCCTGCTCCAAATATCCAAGTGCATTTGGCTAGGCTAAGGCTTATGGCAAAGCCAACAATCATTCTCGCCACTAGTAATGGTGTTGGGATGGGGCACCTTGCCCGTACAACCGCAGTTGCATTGGCGTTAAAAGAAGTTGCCAACCCAATTATTGTTTCAATGGCTGGCGGAATCGCTGAAATCCCAGCATTTTTGGATATTCGCTGCGAATATATACCGGGTCGCGATCGATTATGGATGCCGCGAGAAAAATGGGATATTTACGTTCGCGATCGATTACTAGCCTTAATCGAAGAAACGGATGCAAAAGTTTTAACTTTTGACGGTGTAGTGCCGTACCCAGGTGTTTTTGCGACAAGAATTAAAAATAAGAATATTTCACTTGTTTGGATACGAAGAGGATTGTGGCAGAGAAATCTTTTGAGATTTGTACTCCCTCTCTACTCTAGAATTATGGATTTAGTAATTGAGCCAGGAGATTTTGCAAAGGCATTTGATTTTGGACCGACCTCGAAACGCAAGGACGCAGTATTAACATCACCAGTCTCACTCTTCAACAGTCGGAATACATTCACTCGCGAGGATGCACGTAAAGCGCTTGGCTTAGATGTGAATCGGCCAGTGGTGTTAGTACAACTTGGCACAGGCGATAGTGACGTTAATGCAAAGATGGCTGCAGCTCTTGAAGGTCTACTGGGTTGGAAAGATCTGCAAGTGGTTTTGACAAAAGCGCCAATTGCTAAAGATGGCAGTTCGCTTGCACCTTCAACTCTAGATTTAAGGGTCATACGTTACTTTCCACTTGCTCAAGTACTTCGCGCCTTTGATGCAAGCATTTGTGCAACTGGTTATAACGGCGTTCATGAACTATTGCCCGCACAAATTCCCACGGTTTTTGTTTCCAATATTCGTGGGACCGATGATCAAGAGGCCCGAGCGCGATGGTGCCAGGAGTCAGGTTTTGCGCTTCGCGCGGATCAAAATAATCTATCTGAGATAACTGAAACCGTTAGGAGATTGCAGGATAAGGCCACACGAGAACAATTGGCAGCAAAATGCTTAGAACTTCCTGATACATCAGGCGGGGCTGAAATTGCTGGAATTTTAAGTGCGATAGCTCTGCAAGGCAGACCAGTTAATCGGAGACTCTTTACCCGTCTTCTGCGCAGGGTAATTTATGTCGGAATCCGTCGCATTACCCTCATATATCGCCGCTTAAAGCCACACTCGACGATACAGACTATTCATTTGGACCCACCAATCTTTGGAGATTCAACTAAAGTCGAAGAGCTTGGCGAGCTTCTAAAATCTCCAGCCCGTTTTGAGCATCTCATCGCCGGTGCTTCTCCACAATATCGCTCACGTCGAGAAATGATTGCCAATGTGGCCTATGGTAATTTGATTGGTAAGGAGGCAATTCATGAATTTCCGAAGTTGGATTAAGAAGACCCGAGCTGGACAGCTTCTGTGGAAGATCTTCATAGGAGTTCTCGGGGGAGGAATAACTGTCCTAGGTGGTATTGCCCTGATTGGTCCGGGACCTGGTGTGTTAGTTGTTCTCGCGGGCTTGGGAATTTTGGCTACAGAGTTTGCATGGGCGGGCGAAGCAATGATGCAGACAAAGAGAATCGCCAAGAAGACCGCCGATCGAGCGGGTTTACCAAAGTGGGCAAACTATTTCTTAGTTTCAGCCGCTGCATTAATCTCAATAATTTTTATTCTAATCTATTACTCCCGCTAACATTTTTTCATCTGTAATTAAAAACGAGAACGTATCTCCCAAAGATCCTTAAAAGCTGGATTGAAAAGCGTGCTCGCCAGATATTCAACGCCACTTGAGCCGCCAGTACCAATTTTTTGACCTATTGTGCGCTCAACCATTTTCACATGACGATAACGCCATTCCTGAATTCCCTCATCAATATCTAATAATCGTTCACAGACCATTGCGCTTTCTGGATCGTTGCGGTGGATGTCGAGCAAAACATCCTGCACGCGAAGATTTGCTTCATAAGCACTGGTTCGATCGCGCGCCAATACATCAGTTGGGATTGAATGCCCTCGTTTTGCTAAATATGCCAGAGCCGAATCCCACACCGAATTTTCCGACGTAATGAGGGCAATTTCAGCTTGAACTGATGGAGGCAAATGACCGGCCATTTTAGTATCTCGGCGCCCTAGTAGTGCTTCAACTTTTCTAAATTGGGCAGACTGGAAGCCACTCGATGAGGATAAATAAGAGCGAAATGCATTGAACTGTAGCGGTGTCATTGTTTCCAAAATATCGATCTGGGTAACACAAACTTTCATGATCGTTCGGATTCGACCAAGTATGGCAAGTGAATAATGGGTATCGCCGGACTCCATTGATCGTTGAGCCTGCGCAAACTCATGAATTAACTGCTTAAACCACAGTTCATATGTTTGATGAATAATAATGAAGAGCATTTCATCATGCTCCGGCCCAACCGATAGTGGGCGTTGCAGGCTCAGGAGTTCATCAACAGCTAAATACGAAGTGTAAGTAATAGCCGATTCGAAGTCATTTTCGCTCATGTGACTCGTGAACCACCTTCTTTAACCTCTTTATAGCGGCCCGACGCCACTAAGTCGCGCAAGCGTTCGAATCCATCCCAAATCTCAACATATGAAGTCGGAAGCGGAGAGATTGCAAGGCGTATTGAATTGGGAGTTCGGTAATCAGGAATTACATTTGAGATTTGGCGAAGTGCAATGCTTATTTGTGCTGCATCTGGGTGTACTAACGAAATGTGACCACCGCGCTCGTGAGAAAGACGCGAAGTATTTAACTCTAAACCAAGAGGAGCAAGCCACGCATCGTAGAGTTCAATCATCATCTGGGTTCCGATAGCCGCTTTTTTTGCAATCGCATCAATGCCTGCCTCTTTTATCATTGAAAAGGCAGTTTGCACGCACCGGATTCCCATCAGTGAAGGGCTGGCAATTTGAAAGCCACGAATTCCTTCAGCTTTTTCAAAGACTGGACCCATTTCAAACTGTGCTCCTTGTGCAAACCATCCTTGGATTGGCACCTGTAGTTGGTCTTGGATTTTTCTATTCACGTATAACCATGCTGGTGATCCTGGTCCAGAGTTACCGTATTTATATGTACATCCCACACAAAGATCGACGCCGTTGGCATCTAAATTTAATTCGATTGCACCTACTGCGTGGCTCGCATCCCAAACAACTAAACCACCAATGGCTCTGACCTGATCTGTAATTGATTTAATATCGGTTCGAGCTCCGGAACGGTATTGAATAACCTCGAGAGTTACCAGAGCAACATCATCATTAAGGTAAGGCGCTAAAACATCGGTAGTGATTCGCTCATGCGCGGCAATTGCGGGGTCTTCATTGTTAATAATGACAAGCTTCAAATCAAGTTGCTTTGCTATTCCATCGAGAATGTATCTATCTGTTGGGAAATTCGCCGCATCAGTGATTATTGTCTTTCGCCCAGGGCGAGCGTTGATTGCAGCCAAACACAATTGATAGAAATTAATTGAAGTCGTATCGCAAACCAGCACCTGCCCAGCTCCGGCACCTAAAGCCGCCGCACCTAATAAATCACCGGTGGGTTGTGCTTCATCGACCCAATGCCCCCAGCCCGTAACTACTTCTGGACCCCATTCGTCAACCATGAAGCTATTGAGTGCATTCACAGTTGCTTTAGGTAAGCGACCCAGAGAGTTTCCATCCAAATAACAGATTTCGGGATCACTGACTACAAACTGGGATTTAAAATGAGCCAAAGGGTCATTTCTGTCGAGTTCCAGCGCAAATTCGCGGTCAGTGACATTCATGGATGAAAGGTACGCTCTCCCATCATGGCGCGCAATGTTGTAAATATCGAAGAGGTTTCAAAGGCCTTTGATATTAAAGAGTTACTTATCTCAGTTTCTCTTGGTGTTTCCGAAGGCGATCGAATTGGAATCGTCGGAAGAAATGGATCTGGTAAAAGTACTTTAATGAAAGTTATCGCTGGCATAGAAGCCCCTGATGCTGGGCGAGTAACAAAATCAAACTCAGCACGTATCGGCATTCTCTCCCAGGTTGATTTTGAAAATCCAGATAGCACTGTCGGTGAAGTGGTTTTAGGGGATACTGCAAAACATGAGTGGGCGAGTGAGCCAAATATCCGAGAGGTTTTTACAGGGTTATTTGGGAGCTTTGATGACCATATCTTTGATCGTAAATTTGGTCAGCTTTCAGGTGGTGAACGGCGACGCGTTGGTTTGGCAAAGCTTCTGATTAATGAACTTGATCTAATTTTGCTCGATGAACCGACAAACCATTTAGATGTTGAAGGCGTGGCTTGGCTGGCAAATTATCTAAATAATAAAAAAGCTTTAGCGATTACGGTTGTTACACACGATAGATGGTTTTTAGATGCAGTAACTAATCGGACATGGGAAGTCGTTGGGGGAAAAGTTGAAGAGTATGACGGTGGTTATAGCGCTTTTGTTTTAGCTAAAGCCGAACGCGCTCGCCAGAGTTCAGTCATGGATGTGCGGCGTAACGGATTGATTCGTAAAGAGTTAGCTTGGTTGCGCCGAGGGGCACCGGCTAGAACAACAAAACCAAAATTTCGCGTCGACGCTGCAAACGTCTTAATCGCAGGAGAACCTGAACCGCGCAATCAAGGAGAACTCCTCAAGTTTGCACTCAATCGACTTGGAAAAACTGTTTATGAAGCGCATCATCTAAGTATTAAGCTCGGTGATAATGAATTAATTAAAGATCTCTACTGGAATATAGGCCCTGGCGACCGCATTGGAGTAGTTGGTGTTAATGGTGCAGGGAAAACAACTTTAATACGCACGTTATTTGGAGAAATTCAACCAGCTTCCGGGAAGTTGGTCACTGGAGTGACTGTTAAGCCAGCATTTTTAACCCAACATTTAGATGAGTTAGATCCCACATGGCGTGTATTAGAAGCGGTAGAGAAAATTGCAAACCGCGTGGAACTCGGTGGCGGACGTGAACTATCAGCGTCGCAACTGTGTGAGCGTCTAGGCTTCGATCGAGAATCACAATGGACACCAGTCGGCGATTTATCCGGTGGTGAAAAACGGCGCTTGCAGTTGACCCGTTTATTAATGGATAGCCCAAATGTGCTCTTGCTCGATGAACCGACAAATGACTTTGATATTGAAACACTAACTGAGCTTGAAGATTTACTTGATAGCTATGGTGGAACATTGATCGTAATCTCACACGATAGATACTTCTTGGAGCGAGTATGTGACCGATTTGTGGGATTACTAGGTGATAAATCTGTGCGTGATTTACCACGCGGAGTAGATGAGTATTTAGAGCTTCGTGAGGCGAGCATCAATCAGTCGGCTGCGGCCCAGAAGGTGAAAAAGAGTTCAAGCGCTGCCGAAGAGCGCCAATTAAAAAAGGACAAAGTACGCCTTGAGCGACAGTTGGAGAAGGCGAATGCGCGAATTTTGGAGCTAGAAATCGATCTCGAAGAGGCATCACTGAAATCTGAGGAGCTTCTTGAAATAACAAAGAATTTAGAAATCGAGCACAATCTGAAGAACAATTTAGAGGAAGAGTGGCTCCAGATCACACTAGCTCTTGAAGATTGAGTTAAAATTTCCGCATGAATCGAATATCAAGCAGCATAGAAGCAATTCTATTTCGTTCCCGTTTTCTCCTAGCACCTCTCTATCTTGGTTTAGTTGGAGCACTCTTTCTATTGACTTACCGTTTTCTGATTGAGTTTTACCACATAGCCCTGAATATCGGAGAGGCAACGCCTCAGAGTTTTACGCTTGATCTACTTGCACTTTTGGATCTAACTCTCCTTGCTAATCTAATTCTGATGGTAATTTTTGCAGGGTATGAAAACTTTGTTTCGCGAATCGATATTGCTACCGAGTCCAAAGATCGGCCGCACTGGATGGGAACAATCGACTTTAGTGGATTGAAGATTAAATTAATTGGCTCACTGGTAGCCATATCTGTCATTGAACTTCTTAAAGATTTCATTGAATTAGCTGGCCAGGATCATGTTGGCGGTGGCACAAAGTGGCGAATTATTATTCATCTAACCTTTGTCGCCTCGGGTGTCTTATTTGCGCTGATGGATTGGATTGCAGATAAGAGAGAGTTTCACGGCACTCACACCTAATCATTAACCTAAAGTTCCACTATTACTTCCCATCTGTATCACAACTGTTTGTCATGCCTGAGTAAAAATTCTCCCAAACCTTAACTCAGGAAATGGAAATAATGAAACTTTCAAAACCAGTCGTGATTGCTGTAACGGCGCTTCTCGTCACATCTCTAGCAACTACAGCTTTTGCCGCAGGAGCAAAACCTGTCTATGTTCTCTCGAAGAATGCTGCAGTTGGAATTAAAGTAATAGCTACCGTCGGAGATTCAATCTACGGCTTAACGGTTCGGGGTATTCCAGATGGAATGGGAGCCTACGATAATGGTCGCGGTGGAATCACACTGCTTGCAACCCACGAAGTTTCAACTACTAACCCGTTAGTACTTAAAGCGAAGTCCTCGACCGCTCCATGGGGAACTTCGATTACACAATTTACTGTAAGTAAGAGCACTCAACACGTGACCTCTGCCAGAAATTTCATGCAGAGTATTCAGTTTTATAATTACACCACCGGCAATTACCAAGCGACACCGACCGGAGCCGCACCAGCTGGCGTAACAGCTGGCTATTTTGACTGGGGAATTAGCCGTTTCTGCTCAGCGACATACACTCCAGCCGGCGCTTTCATTCACAACGGAGTTGGTTTTGCGGGCGGGATGTTTTTGACAGGAGAAGAGACTGGCGATGAATCGCGCGGATTTGCCTTTGATGAGGATGGCAATGGCTTTCAATTGCCTCGTATGGGTATGTACTCATTTGAAAATATAGTGCCTAGCCTCAAACCAGGTCCAAATACAGTTGTTATAGGTACAGAGGATGGTTCTGCAACGGATAGTCAACTCTTTGTCTACGCTGGAAAGAAGCAATCTACCGGCACCTCAATTGATCAGGCAGGGTTAACGAATGGCGATCTCCATGTCTTAAACCTTCCGTCGGTTAAGAATGACAACCTCTTCCGCACCACTGTTGGTAAAAATAAAAAAGTTCCAGCCGAATTTGTCAAAATTGACTGGAATACAACGCCATTAGGATTAAATAAAGAGGCTCGTGAAAAAGGATCGAGCTTTGCGCGTGTTGAAGATGGGCATTGGGATCCCTCAAACCCAAATATCTTCTACTTTGTAACTACCGAATCTAACAAAGATCCGATAGCGACCGCGCCAAATCCAGCTACACCAACAGTGTCTCGCGATGGTGGTGCACTTTGGAAGTTAACTTTCAAAGATGCTCAAAACCCAGCAGCAGGTGCTGATCTAGAAATGTTGCTTAATGGCGGAGAAGTTCCATACATGAGCAAACCAGATAACATCACAGTTTCACATGATGGTAAGTACGTTTTAATGCAGGAAGATCCAGGTAATAACGCACTGCTAGCTCGTATCATCGCCTATCGTGTTTCTGATTCAAAACTCGCCGTACTAGGTCAATTTGATTCAAACAAGTTCCTAAAGGGTGGATCTGAGTTTATGACTGAAGATGAAGAGTCAAGTGGAATTATTGATGCAACTGAGATGCTCGCAAAGCAGGGTGACAAGAATTCATACTTCTACTTCAATGCACAAATTCACGTCCTAGCCACTATAGCTCGTCCAGATTTTGCTGGCCGTTCGGTGGCAAAGAAGGATGCAATAAATACAGCGACAATTGAAGGTGGTCAATTCTACATAATGACGATCTCGGATTGGGATACGGTTTTCGCGGGCTAACTATATAAAGAAAAAGCGAGAGTAGATGGCCGTCGAGGGACCCATCTACTCTCGCTTTTTTTCTTTGATACCCTGCCACAATGCGTTTAGATCTTCTTGCTGCACTCTCTGGCGTAATGATTGCCCTTCAAGCTCGGGCCAACGGGGAGCTTTCTTACAGATTAAATAATGGTTTACAGGCTGCTCTTGTCTCTTTTGGCTCAGGCCTAATCATTATTATCGTTATTTCACTATTCAGCCCCGCAATAAAATTGGGAATTTCTAATATTCGCAGCGCAGTCAGTAGCGGCGAGATTGCTCGTTGGAAGCTATTGGCAGGGGCGTTAGGCGGAAGTTTTGTTGCAATTCAAACTCAAATTGTTCCGCTCATTGGCGTGGCAATCTACTCCGTTGCATCTATTGCTGGCCAAACTGGGACTTCTCTACTCGTTGATCGAATTGGACTGACAGGTGGAGGAAAAAAGGCAATTACTGGCCGGCGAATTGCGGCAGCGGTAATAACTGTCATTGCAGTTTTAGTCTCAGTTTTAGATCGCATTGATGCCAAAAATCTATCTATGATCGCGGTAATTGCAGGTTGCATTGCAGGTGCAGTGGTTGGAGTCCAACGCGCACTCAATGGTCAGATAAATGAGCACTCTCATCAAAGCTTTACTACCTCGTTATTGAACTTCATAACAGGGACACTGCTTTTACTAATTTTGATTCTTATTGGAGTCGCAACGCATCGCATCGACTTAGTTGCACTACCCTCCGGCCCTTGGTGGATTTATACAGGGGGTGCGATTGGTGTGATTTACATTGCCTTCACTTCCACCATTGTCCAACACTTAGGCGTATTGACGTTTACTCTCCTTAGTGTTGGCGGACAGTTAGTCGGCTCTCTTGTGATTGATTTAGTTTCACCAACTGCTGGTGTGCAAGTTAGCGCCTATTTAGTCACTGGCATAGTTATGACGTATGCGGGGGTTATCGCCGGAGGCGTAAATGGTTCACGAGTGCGCAGACCAGCAAGGCACTAATAAAGAAAGACGCAGCAAGTTCAATCATACTGACCTCTTCACCGCCGCAGCGACAGCTTTAGTTACATTGGGATCAAAAACGCTAGGAACAATAAATGACGCATTAAGTTGTTCAGGAGATACACAATCTGCAATTGCTTCTGCCGCAGCAACTAGTAATTTATCGGTAATTTTGTGAGCATTTGCATCTAATAAACCACGAAAAATACCCGGGAATGCCAACACATTATTGATTTGATTTGGTTGATCACTGCGACCGGTTGCAACAACTGTCGCATATTTACGTGCAACCACTGGATCAATCTCGGGATCTGGATTGGCTAGGGCGAAAATTATTGAATTTGGTGCCATTGACGCAACATCGCGCTCTGTTAATACATTCGGCGCACTAACACCTATAAATATATCCGCACCCTTCATTGCACCCGAAATATTCCCGGTATAATTATCGGGATTACTATTATCGATAAACCAATTGCGCATCTCATCATCAGATCGAAGCAAAGATTTTGAAATCACTCCATCTTTGTCAAAGCCAATAATTTGTGATGCCCCGCGTAAAACTAACAACCGCGCAATTGCGGTTCCAGCAGCGCCAGCGCCACTCATTACAATTTTGACATCTTTCAGCTCCTTATTAACGAGCCTTAAGGCATTTCGTAATGCGGCCGAAACTACAATTGCAGTTCCATGTTGATCATCATGAAAAACTGGGATATCTAAAAGCTCTCTTAATCGACGCTCGATTTCAAAGCAACGCGGGGCTGAAATGTCTTCTAAATTAATTCCACCATAGACAGGAGCAATTAACTGTACCGTACGAACAATTTCATCTACATCTTGAGTATCAAGACATACCGGCCAGGCATCAACATCGGCAAAACGTTTGAAGAGCGCCGCCTTGCCTTCCATCACTGGAAGCGCGGCCGCTGGGCCAATATTCCCAAGGCCTAAAACCGCCGAACCATCGGTTACGACGGCAACGGTGTTGCGCTTAATTGTTAAACGTCTAGCATCTGCTGGGTCATCAACAATTGCTTGGCAAATTCGAGCGACACCCGGGGTGTAGGCGCGCGATAAATCATCTCGTGTTTTGAGCGGAACTTTAGAAGAAACCTCAATCTTTCCACCCAAGTGTAATAAAAAAGTTCGGTCACTCACCTTGCGAACAGTCAGACCTGGGTTTTTAGAAAGAGCGAGCGTAATTTGCTCGGCATGTTCTAAGTCCGTGGTATCGCACGTAATATCCAGAACAACTTTTTCTAAATGTGACTCAACAACATCAAGGGCAGTAATTGTTGCACCCGCATCTGAAATAATCGTTGTTGCTAGAGCGACGGGCTGTGATGAAGATGGACCCTCAACACGGATTGTGATTCCGTAGCCAGGAGATGTCGATGCCACCTACACAACACCGTATAAACGATCGCCAGCATCGCCAAGCCCAGGAACGATATATCCAAGTTCATTCAACTTTTCATCAAGAGCGCCAGTGACGATTGTGATTGGAACTGCACTTGCAGCAAACTCCTTTTCAACGGCGGCAATTCCTTCGGGCGCTGAGAGAATGCAAATTGCAGTAATGTCATTTGCACCTAAATCAATTAAGTAATGAAATGCCGCGATCAAAGTTCCGCCTGTAGCAAGCATGGGATCTAACACAAATACCTGGCGCCCAGATAAATCATCTGGTAATCGATTTGCGTATGTGCTGGCTAGAAGAGTTTCTTCATCGCGAACCATCCCGAGAAAGCCAACTTCAGCCGTTGGAATTAATTTGCTCATGCCTTCAAGCATCCCAAGGCCTGCGCGTAGGATAGGAACTACAACGGGTCGTGGTTCCGCCAACTTCAACCCGCTTGTTTTTGTAACTGGTGTTGTTATCGCTACGACGTGCGTTCGAACATCTCGAGTGGCTTCGTAGGCAAGAAGAGTTACAAGCTCTTCTACTAGACGGCGAAATGTCGGCGAATCGGTACGTTCGTCGCGTAAAACCGTTAATTTATGGGCTACCAGTGGGTGATCTGCAACATGTACCTTCATACCCCTTACCTTACAGGGGTTTCATTCCATTCCAATGAGTGGAACGATAAGCGCATGCCTGAATTCGACGATGACCTCGAAGATGACATCGAAGAATTCGATGTCCAAGACGAAGTCGGCGTGCCGCAGACCAAAGTAAGTAGCCTGCCTAATGAATTGGACATTGCAGTGGCAGCTTGGCACGAAGATGGCCGCTGGACTTTAGGTATATTGCCCGACCCCACGGATATTGCACAGATAATAACTAGTCTTAAATCACAGCAGACAAATGGCGGAGCTATTGCTTTAATTTCAATAGATGAAGAGTTTTTCATTCTCATTCGAGTTCTCGGATCGCACATCTCATTATTCTTAAGTGATTCATCGTGTGCTTTTGATTACCCAGTTGCCGAAGAGTTATTAGAGATTGCCGATTTACCAATGCCTGAAGATGACGACGATTCAAATCCAATAGGACATATTGAAATTTTGTCAGATCTCGGAATGAATGGAATGGAAATCTCTGCACTGTGCGATGACCCAGAACTATTTCCTGACGAACAACTCGAAGCAATAGCAAATCGGTTGGGTTTTGGAGATCAGTTTGCCGAACTTTTGCAACTGTGAACGATGAAGAGTTGATGCGTGAAGCAATCGAAGCGGCGCGCAAATCCAATATAAATGGAGATGTTCCTGTCGGCGCATTGGTCATCAATCAAAGTGGTGAAATTATTTCAGTCGGATATAACGAACGTGAGCTTCATGGTGACCCCACAGCCCATGCTGAGATTGTTGCTCTAAGGCGAGCAAGTGAAAAAACTAAGACATGGCGCTTAGACAATCACACTCTCGTAGTAACACTTGAACCCTGCGCAATGTGTGCAGGAGCAATTGCTCAAGCGCGCATATCTAGGCTTGTCTTTGGAGCTTGGGATGAAAAAGCAGGTGCAGTTGGCTCTGTTTGGGATATTTTGAGAGACCCACGCTCATTATTCAAAGTGGAAGTCCGAGCTGGTGTTTTGAAGGATGAATGTGCATTACTTCTTAAAGATTTTATACAAGGAGTTCGTACGAAGGATTAAGAATGACCATCGATCCATTTTCTTCTCCGACCATCCCCTCGGCGCGTAATTGGGATCCAACTTCGAAGCCAGCAATATCTCGTCGACCCAAGAAGTGGAGCGAGACCCCACCCGTTTCATCCCAAATCTCTACTTGCAAAGTTGGAGCCGCCCCACGTGGTGCGGATTTAATTGATGTTACTTGACCTTGAACTTTGGCACGCTTTCGCCATTGAATTTCACCGATTAAGGTAACGTTTTTAGTGTGGTGGCTTATTGGTTCACTATTTTCGGGTTCAGTTTTCTTGATAGGCGTCTTCATCACAATCGAGGGCTCTGGCTTTACTTCATGAGATTGATGAATTTCAATGTTGGACATTGAAGTAATGCGGTCGACATCGAAAGGAACGATAGTTGCAACGACTCTAGGTAATTGAGAAATCGGTGCAGCAATTTGTTCGGCGGTCTGATCATGTAATAAACGGCCTAAGAATCCAGAGTAGGCACGACGAGGTAATAGCAAAGTCAACTCAACATCGCTGCGCTCGGTTGTACGAATTGCGTAATCAAGTGCTGAATTTGCTAGACGTCGATCCGGACAGTCGATCAATTCGAGGGCTACATCACTTACTGCATCGGATGCGGCCCAAGCCTTTTGAATATCTTCTGCGCGTCGATCGTCTATGACGAAGTGAACCGCGGCCAAGTTACGGGGATTAAGGCTTCGGGCATATCGAATCGCACCAACTGTTGCGATATCGAGGCTATCGACAAAGACGGTGACATCATGTCGAGTAATTGAGGTTGCTCGCTTTTGATGCTCTTTAACTGAGAGTGTTTCCTGCTCGCGATCGTACTGCTTGCGTAAACGAAGGAAAGATACAACCAAAATTGGTGCGACAACCAAAACCAACCAAGCACCTTCCGTGAATTTTACAACTGAAAAGATAATCACAATGAGTAAGGAAATTGAGCCGGCCAAGGCATTAATAAAGACTTTATATCTCCAAGCGCCGGTTTTGTTTCGCAAGGCATGGCGAGTCATCCCAAACCCAGCTAAGCAGAAGCCAGTAAATACACCAAGAGCATAGAAAGCCACAAGGTGTTCAACCGATCCTGCTGTAAAGAGAACTAAGAATATTCCGCCACCAGCTAGGAGAAGAATTCCATTTGAAAATGCCAAACGGTGACCACGCTTTGTTAACTGTCGAGGTAAGTATCCATCGGTTGCAACGAAGTTACACAATAGCGGGAAAGCACTATATGTTGTATTTGCGCCAGCAAACAAAATTAACATTGTTGCCAGCTGAACCATCACGAACATAAAAGAACCAAAGGCACCGTCGCCAACGATAGTCTTTGCAATCTGGGAAATAACAGTCGGTGTACCTGATTCATAAGGCATCGCATAAACTTTATGAGCAAACCATGAAACACCAAGAACTAATGTTCCGAGTAGTCCACTCATAATAAATAAAGTGCGGCGAGCGTTAACGTGTTCAGGGTGCTGGAACAGTGCCACACCATCAGAGATAGCTTCTAGTCCAGTCAGAGATGAGCCACCATTAGCAAATGCGCGGAGCAAAATGAATATCGCAGCAAAAGTAAGAAGACCTTGTTCTTGGCCGACCTCCACGGCACCTGGAAGGTTAGTTGCTAGTTGATCGAGAGTGCCATTAAATTGACGGTAAAGACCCATCGAAAATACAATAAACATGCATGCGATGAAGAAGTAAGTTGGAAAGGCAAAAGCTTTACCTGCCTCTTTAACGCCGCGGAGGTTTCCATAAGTTAGAAGTACAATCACTAATAAAATCATAGGAATTTTCCATGAGTGAAGCCCTGGAAAAGTTGAAATAATTGCAGCTACTCCTGCGGCAGATTGAATCGCAACAGTCACAATGTAATCAAGCATTAATGCAACCGCGGCGATTTGTGCCACGACGGGGCCAAAGTTATCTCGAGCAACAATATAAGCGCCGCCAGTTTTGGTATATACATTGATTACATTGCGGTAAGAAAGCGTAATAATCGTCAAGATCACGAGAACAACGGCCGTCATCGGCATTAAGATTGCAAATGCAGCTAAACCAAATGCTGGCAGTAAGGCGATAAGAATCTGTTCAGAGCCATATGCTGAGGATGAAATACAGTCAGAGGCTAGGATTCCCAGTGCGAAACGTTTTTTTAGTCGCTGATGAAGAAGCGTGTGCCTATTTAGCGCATTACCTAAGAGCTTTCGCTTTATTTTGTATGCAAATGTATCTTTCAGATGTGCATGGTCCTGTAGCACAACTGGTGTGGGCGCATCATCGGTCCACGCTTTTGGCACTCTCACTCCTTAATTAGTCGCGAAAAACGCAACTGAATTGCAATGACCCTATCGTAGAGGCCGCAGACTTCAACTTCTTGCAGGCTGAGCGTATGCTCGCCTCATGCATACACAGTTATATATCGATGGCCAATGGGTTGATGGAGTCAGCAAGGTCGCCGTCCATGACCCCAGTGATGGATCAGTTATTGCCGAGGTTTCACTCGCTGGCGATGCCCAATGTGAAGCGGCAGTAGCGGCTGCTGATGCAGTGGCGGTGGCGTGGGCCAATACAGCGCCTCGATATCGCTCAGAGATACTTCGTAAAGCATTTGAAATTATGAGCAGTGAAATTGAAGTGATTGCGACGCTAATTTCTCGCGAAAACGGAAAAGCAATGCCTGATGCACGTGGTGAAGCTGCTTATGCCGCTGAGTTTTTCCGCTGGTTTGCCGAGGAAGCTGTGCGTACCCCAGGCGATTTCCGCAAATCTCCATCAGGAGACAAGAGAATATTAGTAACGCACCAACCTATTGGTCTCTCAATTCTCATTACACCTTGGAACTTTCCAGCGGGAATGGCCACTCGCAAAATTGGTCCGGCTGTAGCGGCGGGCTGTACGATGATTTTAAAGCCAGCAACCGAAACACCACTAACTGCGATGTATATCGTCGACATTATGGAGAGGGCTGGTCTACCAAAAGGTGTTTTGAATTTGGTACTTCCAGAAAAGACAGGCTCGGCAATTTCAAAGATGTTACACGATTCGCGCGTTAAGAATCTCTCATTTACTGGATCAACTGAAGTTGGTCGAGTACTTTTGAAAGAAGCGGCAGACAAAGTTATTCGTTGTTCAATGGAGCTCGGTGGAAATGCTCAAGTGATTATTCATGATGATGCCGATCTAGCGATAACTATTCCGCAATTACTTCTAGCAAAAATGCGAAATGGAGGAGCGGCCTGCACGTCAGCAAATCGAATTTATGTTCAACGCCCGATTGCAGACAGGTTTATTGCCGAGTTTACTAAATCCATGTCAGCTTTTGTGATGGGCCGGGGGATTGAGGCAACAACAACTCTTGGTGCAAGTGTTTCAATGAAAGAGCGCAATAAAATCGCTGAGATTGTAGATGAATCAATCGCCGCTGGCGCAAAAGTAAAGATTGGCGGAACAAAGCCCGATGGCGACGGCGCTTTTTATCCTGCAACAGTTTTAACTGTTGAAAAAGATAATCCAATTCTTAACCATGAAATTTTTGGACCAGTTGCGCCAGTTGTAATCTTTGATACCGATGCCGAAGGCATTGCATGGGCAAATGACACCGACTTCGGTCTCATTAGTTACGTATTTTCTAAGGATCTCACTCGCGCATTGCGGACCGCCGAGGCGATGGAGTCCGGAATGGTCGCCATCAATAAAGGCGTAATTTCAGATCCTGCAGCCCCATTTGGTGGCGTTAAACAATCTGGCTTGGGCCGCGAAGGCGGCTTTGATGGAATCCATGAGTTCCTACAAACTAAATATATCGGCGTCGAGATTTAAGAATTTCTTACAAAGTTCGCAGTTTTGTAAGAATTTCTCTGTCATTGGTTCTAAATTTCTTAACTAATCCCGATAAACGGTTCTTCCCATTTGAATAATAAGCAAGGCTGTAATAGGGATAGGTATCAATTCCAAATCCACCTTCAGTTTGTGGGTTTTCACCAGGAAGCGGATAGTTCTGAATCACGTCGACATCGCTTTGCGCAAAGAATTTTCTTAACCTAGCTAAATCGATGAAATGGGAGCCTGTTAACTTGATTTCTCTCATCTCAGGAGTAAATTCATCGGACGCTATTTCCCTCGCAATGTAATTTACCCGGCCATTCTTAAAGGAATAAAGTATTTCACCATTAGCAATTGTCTTATTTAACTTGGTGTTATTTAGAAGAAGGTTTGCCTGAACTTCATAAATCTCTTTATTACTGAGAAGAAGATACTTATAAAGTGCACGACGATCATCTTGGCTTAACCACTCGCCAAGTCTCAAAAACTCCTCGAAATAACTCACAGCCCTATTGTGCACCTATCTCACAATCTGTCGCCTCATAATTCCCGGAAGTACCAACTACTTTTATTTTTTCGCCATTCTTCAGTAGGACATAGCCCTTGGCAAAACCTTTATAGGCAACCTCAACTCCAGGCACGCAATTGATAAAGATATTTTTAAAGACTGCGGTTTCTGGCGATTTTACGGTTGAAGCAGCCACTCTGGATGAAAAATTATGTGCCACCACTTCTCGATTATTTTCAATTTTCTGAATTTGCGCAGTAATTCTCGTGTAATCTTGTGGAACATTGCAAGTTGAAGTTACGTTCAGCTTGATTGCATCGAATTTTTGGCTTTCTTTTAAGCTCGTTGAGTGATGGGGTCGCTCAACACTTACCCTGCACTTAGGGTCGGGACCATTTCCACCTTGGAAAAGTAGAAATTGGGCGGCTAATAAACCGATTACAAATACCCCAGGTACTTTAGGCATAAGCAAAATAGGTTTAGAAATTGTTATTGGCATGTCTCCAAAGTACGCACTTTGGCTGACTACATGAATTGGGTTATCCCCAGTTAGCTAGAAAAATTGCAGAGAGTAATAATTTCCAGAGTTAAACTCGACCTGCAAAAGGCATCATGCCATCAACGCTATACATATCTGAATAACGAAGACCGGATTTAGTAGATCGCGCTTCCCAAACCATTCCATTTCCGGCATAGATAGACATGTGGTGAATTGTGCTAATGGTTCCCTTATAGGAGTAGAAGATAAGATCGCCCGGTTGAATCTCACTTAACGGAATCTGTTTTGTGTATGTGTAATACAAACCAGAGTTAAGTCGGTCCCAAATTGGCCAACCCAATCCTGCATATTTATAGGCCGCATAGACCAATCCTGAACAATCGAACGAGTTTGGTCCTTCATCCCCCCAGACATATGGCTTATTGGCAAGAACTTGTTTTTTTGCAAACTCAACTGCCTTTAATCTCTGAGCCTCTGTGGTTCTGGAAGTACTTTTTCCATTTGGTCCTCCAGTTTTCCAAATCTTCGCTTGACCCTTTACTTTGCCAGCCTCGATCGATCGTGCCTCTTCCAGGATTGCAAGTTGTCGCTTCTGTTCTAATGTGATTCTAACTTTCTTAGCCGAAGCGAAATCTCTCTGTAATTGATCTTGAACCGCTTGAAGCTTGTCAACCTCTTTCTGTTGCTCAGCCTCGGCCGCATCGGCCTCCATTTTCGCCGAAGCAACTTTTATAGTTATCGAGGCCTGCTTTTCTTTCGCAACATCAGCGGCAATTTTTGCCCTCTGTGCAACTTCTTCGGCCGCCTTAAACCTATTTAGTGCTGTCTTGTTTCCTGCTCCAAGGTTTTCAAATGTTGAAATCCGATCCATCATTTCCTGAGGTCCATTTGCACTGAGAATTGCCTCAAGATCTGTGAACCCACTCCCTACCACATAGGCGTTGACAGCCAATTTTCCAATCTGGCGATGCGTCTCACTTACCGAGGCAGAGGCCTTGGAATATTTCTTTGCGGCAATAACCGCCTCCTTTGTAGCTATCAGGAGTTCATTTTTCGCAGAAAGATACTTCCATTTTGCAACCAACGCGAGAGCAACTAACTGTTTTAAACTCTTCTGTTCCATTGCTAATCGCTTTGTTGCCTCTTCAGTAATTTTCTTCTTCTCTGCCTCGATTTGCTTCGCTGCCTCGATTTGCTTCAAAGTCGGCTTATGTTTACTCGCCACTGCTAGTTGGGGTGTGACTAAACCAATCATTAATGATATTGAAAGGAGTAATGGAAAAAACGACTTAATCCTTGTCATAGCCTTCTCGCTCCAACAAATGGTTTATATCCAAAATTTAAAGTGAATGGGACCACTTCAACTTTCTTTCCTGGACGGGGAGCTTGAACCATTTTACCTCCGCCCGTGTAGATGGAGACATGACTAATTGGTCTTCCAAAGAAAAGCAGATCTCCAGGCTTTAAAGATTTGTATGAAACAGACTTCCCATAATTAATTTGAATGCGGGAAGAGTGTGGAAGAGAAACGCCTGCTTGCTGGAAAGATCGCATGGTCAATCCTGAACAATCCCACCGTGTCGGACCAGCTGCTGCCCAGACATAGATATCGCCAATCTGTTGGAGCGCATATTTTAGAGCTATCGAGCCCCGAGTGTTATCTCCCTTATAGCTTTTTGCATATTTCTTAGATGCAGTAAAAATCTTCTTCTCCCGAGCCTTTTCTGCTCGAGCTAAACGTACCCGATCTTTCTTCTTCATTGATGTAAGAATTTTTTCTGCTTTAGTCAAAGCTGCTTTTGCACTCAAGACCTCGGCATTAAGTCTCTTTTGTTGTGCTTGTAATAATGCGGTTTTATCTCCCACAACTAGCTGGCTTGCCTCAAGTCGTTGCTGCGCTGAAGCGAATTTACGGATCGATGACGAGTACTTTTTGCCGACCATTTCTAGAATTGAGGCATCGGAAAGGTACTTGCTCGGATCACGAGAAAAAAGGAGCCCAAATCCTTGGCTGAAGCCATCGCTCTTGTACTGATCGATCGCCATTCGTGCAAGAGTATTACTAGCTTCATCGCGTTCGTTTCGAGCCATCAACTCCTTGGCTTTCAAAATGCTAGTCTCTTTCTGCAGCATTTCTACCTTGATCTTTGCCTCATTTGCTGCCTCGAATTTTGTGGCAGCTAGAGTTCGAAGTCGGTTCACCTCTTGTTGCGCCGAGGCGGCAGTGGGAGCCGCAGTCGCAGTCGGAAGTTGAGTTGCTAATGCAGCTATCAGCATGAAAGAAACAATTCGTTTCATAAAGTCAAATTCGCTTAACCAAGTTTTGAGAGCATTCTCTTCATCTTAGATATCTCGCCCGACTGAGCGGTTCTAATATCCCTTTCCAGTTTCTTAGCCTCTGAATTTTTAGTAGCTTTAAGGTAACTAACCATTTCAAGGGCACCGAGGTGATGCTTAATCATTGCACCAAGATAAAACTTGTCGAATTTTTTCCCCCGCAGAGACCTGAGAGTTTTCATATCACTAGCATCGAGCATGCCGTTCATTCCCATATCGTGAGCCATTGCATTAGGAGAATTCGTTGCAGTTAGCCAATATTTCATTTGCAATATTTCCTTCTTTTGAGCCGAAATAATTGCTTTAGCAAGAACCTTTACCTCTGGGCCTGCCCCATTTTTGAGCGCAGTGTTTGACATAGCGATTGCCTGTTGGTGATGCGGGATCATTAGTTGAGCAAACATGATCTCATTTGCTCCGAGATTACTTAAAGATTTTGCATGGGAAGTAGCGTGAACTGGGGTTGCTGGAAAACTTAGTGCAAGGGATAGTAATACAAAAACAAATTTTTTGAACATTTTCAAATCCTTCTCTCAAGTTAGAATAATTGATATTGGGGATAAGAATTTGTTTAGATTCGAAATACTCCAAGTTGGGGTAAAGAAAGACGGAGAACCAAATTTGGCGGACGTGTGAAATTCATGAGTCTCAGGCGGTCAATTTTGCCAGTAAGTCCGGAGGGAGTAAAAATTTTACCGTGAAAGTATTTGCGGTAAACAAAAAGCACTAAAAATACTGCACCTATGCAGACATCAGTGACAAGTGAGTCGAGGGCAATTTGATTGATCTGGAGTGAAGATTCGGTTGCGGCACTTGAGCCAATGCCGGAGTGCGTTGTGGAGTAAGAGTGGCCTTGGTGCACAAAAGAGAGGCTCATTGTAAATAGAAAAAGAGCTAAGACACCTATGCCAGCGAATCGCAATGATTTGAATTTGAGTGTTGGCACAAAACAAGTGTAGCAAATTTCATAGTAGGTCTCGCGTTATAACTTTTGACTGTGCCACTTCTGAGGTAATTCTCAGAAAACCCTCTCGGTGTGGCACAATTCCGTATATTCTTTACTCATAAACCTAATAGTTAAAAAGAAGGATATAGGCGATGATCAAGATTCACATGAGATGCTTTATGCATTTGATGGTAGCGAACTTGATCGTTCATTGGTAATTCAAATGGTCAAGTTGCGTAAGAGAGGGTAGTGATGCAAACAACAGTAAAAATAAAAGGCATGACGTGCGGTCATTGTGAAGGAAGAGTAAATACAGAGCTTGGGAAAATCTCTGGGGTAACAGAGGTGAAAGCGGTGGCTGCCGACGGAGTTGCAGTCATTACTTCAAGTGAAGCACTCAATTCGGAAGATATTTCACGGGCGGTTACTACGGCAGGATATAAAGTCGTTGCCTAGTAATTTCCATAAGGGTAAAACCATTAAAAAAATAAAAGGCACCGCCTCAAAGTGCCCGGCGCGTTATAAAAAGAAGTAAGCGGAAGTGCTCAAGCAATAGTTCATAGAGATACCGATTTTGCGTCGAGATTTCAGCTGTTGTAATTAGAGCTTTTTGGTCGTTAGCCATTTCTCGGTTGCCTGCATCCATTCAAGTGGTGCCTCGATAAAGGCATAGTGTGCCGCTCCTTTAATACAGTAATACTCAGATCCCTTAACGTGAGCCTTCATAAATCTTTGCATAGCTGGAGTTGCTTCATCATTTTCACCGTTTATAAAAAAAGTAGGCACTTTAATGCGGTGGAGCTCCTTCTCTACAGTCCAGTCCTTTAGCGAGCCACGGACTGAAAATTCAGTAGGTCCCCACATCGCTTCATAAACATGTTTACCGAATTCTCGCTTTGGCTCATTGTCAACGAGTGGAGGTATCTGCCGAATGTGACGATTTGCAAACTCAGTGTTTGCCGCTAGATATTCCTTGTTGGTGTACTTCCCCAACCTCTCATACTTATAAATTGCATCACGATGTTTTGTTGGCAATTTCGCCACTAGTTTTCGAGTTTCTCGAACCCACATACGACTAGATGGAAGTGAGTTAGCAATAATTAACCCTTTCAAACCTTTAGGTCTCTTGATTGCATAATTCATAGCCAGCATTCCACCCCAAGATGCGCCAGCCAGTATGTAGCGCTTTTCTATTTTGAGATGTTTTATAACTTTTGATAACTCTTCTTCGAAAAGTTCAATTGTCCAAAACTCGGCAGGCTTTGACTTCAAAGGAGTTGATTTACCGCATCCGATTTGATCATAGACAATTACGGGACGGCCTGTCGCACTCAACAATTTTGCGATCGTGAGAACGTTGTTGTGCGCACTTCCTGGACCGCCATGCAACACAACAAGGGGAATGCGTTGAGATTTGAGGTCTCCAATTACTCGGAACCAGGTTCTTCCATGCTTCCAAGTGATGAATCCGGTTCGGTCGTTTGTTGCCATGGTTTGAGATTAAACCTAAATTCACAGAATCAGCGAAGGATGTCCGAAGAAAACGAGCGGAGGATGAGGGATTTGAACCCTCGAGACTTTCGTCTACGCGTGTTCGAGACGCGCGCACTCGGCCACTATGCGAATCCTCCGTAGGAATCATATAGGTTAGTTAGGTTCCAAGTTATTCTTGAAAAGAACGCTGGTTTCGCATTGTGCAAAAAATAGCGGCAAATATGAAATTCTGGCTGACTTGCGCCAGCCAGTACGGACCCAATATTTTTCTTTAAAAGTTTCTCCACCATCTTTCGATATCTGGAACGAACAGCCAACCCGATCTAATGCATAACGAACATAGACATGATTTATCTCAAACTGAATTTCACGCTTTTTGACTAATTCTCGAGCTAGTAATTCATAATGCGAAGCATTTTTAACTCCAAGTTCGCCCATGAATTCAAAGTAGAGAAGCTCATGATCTAACTCCCGCGGAGTTAAAGAAGCATCAGTGTAATCGGCCACCTGATGAGTTTAACTCAAGTCCCGCACTTAAGTGGAGGTTTATTTTCTGATTGAGCCCGCACTGTTTGCATATGTATCCCATTTACGATGGCTTCTGCATGGGCAATCCCATAATATTTCGAGGACTTAGTGTTTTTGCAGTATTTGAATGTCGCTTGATTTCTAATTAGTTGATTTGCATAAACCAAACCATCAATCTCTAATGTATGCGTCGCAACATAATGGTCACGAAATCTTCCGATTTTGTAAATTTCTACTGTCAATCTCAAATTTCGTATTGGTTTGTCACATTTGGACTCCGCATTTACTTTGACCGCTTCTTTGCCTTGAGTTCGACGTATAAAGGTTGATATGTGCGCATCAAAAACTTCAATGTGGCACTTTGTCATGGGAGGGGTTGCACCCTTTGCTGGAGCGAAAGGTGATGAAACCACTAATTGGGTGAAAATCATGAGCATCGAGAGGCTTGATTTTGTAGATGTGGTCAAAAATGTCATATCTCAGAATGACAAACAGCAACGACGAGACTAGATAGTTATCCAGAGTCATACCAAAGCACTAATGAGTCAGGGAGCGGAGGATGTCCGAGCACAATGACTTCAGTACAGGGCACTGGTTCCAGGTTAATTAGCGACTAAATAAATGTGTGATTCAGCCGAAGTGAGTGAAACGAGCGGAGGATGAGGGATTTGAACCCTCGATAGGTTGCCCTATACACGCTTTCCAAGCGTGCGCACTCGGCCGCTATGCGAATCCTCCCGAGGGGAGCACTCTATCGGTGGCTATAACTATGATTACGCCAGATCCCTCGTACGGCGCTACCGTGCTGAACTCCCCCAGGGCAGGAATGCAGCAAGGGTAGGTACGCTCTGGCGGGTGTACGGGGGATCCCTTTTATCGTATTTAATGAATTAGTTTTTAATGGAATAGTCAGGCGCCGATGAGTAGGGATGGAGGAGCGCGGCAATGTCACTAGCTTTGTACCGAAAATATCGCCCCTCTGTATTTGCAGATGTCATTGGTCAAGACCATGTCACCGTTCCATTATCAAATGCATTAACTGGTGATCGCACACATCATGCATATTTATTTTCAGGTCCACGTGGTTGCGGAAAAACATCGAGTGCACGAATCATGGCGCGCTCGCTTAACTGTGAAAAAGGTCCAACACCTAATCCATGCGGTGAATGCCAATCCTGTAAAGATTTAGTTGCCAATGGCCCGGGATCCCTCGATGTTATCGAGCTCGATGCGGCGACACATGGTTTAGTCGATGATGCGCGCGATTTACGAGACAAAGCTTTTTTTGCACCAGTTCAGGGCCGTTACAAGATTTATATTATTGATGAGGCGCACCAGCTTGGACCAGGGGCGGCTAATGCACTTTTGAAAGTTGTTGAAGAGCCGCCTCCGCACGTTATCTTTATTTTTGCAACAACTGAACCCGATAAATTAATTGCAACGATTCGCTCGCGCACTCATCACTATCCATTCCGTTTAGTACCTCCCGGAATCTTGGCCGCGCATTTAGAAAAGATTTGTAACCTAGAAGGAGTAAGCGTTGCTAAAGGAGTTATTCCATTAGTTGTACGCGCATCCGGTGGTTCAGTTCGCGATGCACTTTCAGTACTTGGGCAACTTCTTGCAGGCGCAGGCAGCGATGGAGTTAGTTACGATATTGCAATTCAATTACTTGGCTTCACCGATGGTGCACTGCTAGATGATGCAATCGATGCGATTGCTGCTCGTGACGGCGCAACTCTTTTTAAAACTATTGATCGTGTCATCGAATCCGGTCATGATCCCCGTAGGTTTACTGCCGATATGTTGGAGCGGATTCGCGATTTAATGATCGTCGATGCGCTCAAAGATTCAGCGGTTAACTCAATCCTTCGCGATATGCCCGATGATCAGATGGAGCGGATGCGCAATCAAGCTGCACATATCGGAGCAGCCAACTTATCGCGTGCCGCTGATATCGCCGCCGAAGGCCTGACCCAGATGCGTGGGGCAACTGCGCCGCGTTTAATGCTCGAACTCATTTGTGGCCGCATACTTTTGCCAATCGGAGATTCAAGCGAATCCGGAATGTTGTCACGCATTGAGCGCTTAGAACGCGCAGAAAACTTAGCCCCCATGTCCACCGTTCGTTCTTCAGAGGCTCACACTTTTGTGGTTGAGAAGGCAGATGCGAGAGCTGAGGTTAAAGAGAGCAGCTCAGCGAAGCATGCTGCCGATCAACCACGTGATGAGGCTAAAGAAAACAACTCAGCGAAACCAGCTGCTGTTCAGCCTGAAACAAAACAGCACGGTGCATTCGACATCACCGCACTTCGTCGTGCATGGCCCGACGTTATTGAAGATGTAAAGAAACGTCGCAGACTCACGTGGTCACTTCTTAGCGCATCGGCTCAAGTATTGGCCGTTGACGATACTGCAATCACAATTGGAATTGTTAACGCTGGCGCACGTGATTCATTTATTCGATCTGAATCTGATGAAATTCTACGAAAAGCATTTGTAGATGTTGTTGGTATTGACCGCCGAATCGAATGTGTAGTTGATCCCTCGATTGATACAAATACTCCATTAGCAAGAGAGACTCGAACATCAGAGGCACCAACGGATAAGACATTGCTATCCGGCGCAGCCTTATTGGCGCAAGAGCTCGGCGCAAAAGTGATTGAGAAGTAATAGATGTCTGGAATGTACGAAGGCGCGATTCAAGATCTCATCGATGCTTTAGGTCGACTGCCGGGTATTGGTCCAAAATCTGCTCAACGCATCGCCTTTTATATCTTGCAGGCCGAACCTGAAACCGCGGCTGCGTTAGTTGATTCAATTCGTACAGTGAAAGAGCGCGTTAAATTCTGTACAACGTGCGGAAATGTTTCAGAAGAAGATGAGTGCCGTATCTGTCGCGATCCCCGCCGAGAGAGTTCGTCAATCTGTGTTGTTGAAGAGAGTAAAGATGTAATAGCAATCGAGCGCACTCGGGAATTTCGCGGGAAGTATCACGTACTCGGTGGCGCAATTTCTCCGATAGATGGAATCGGTCCGGATCAGCTACGCATTCGCGAATTAATGGCCAGGCTTAGCGATCCAGAAATCGTTGAGGTAATTTTGGCAACGGATCCAAACCTGGAGGGTGAGGCGACGGCGACCTACTTAGCTCGCATGATTAAGCCGTTAGATATTAAAGTTTCACGTTTGGCCTCGGGGCTGCCAGTAGGTGGCGATCTCGAATATGCCGACGAAGTTACGCTCGGCCGAGCCTTTGAGGGGCGCCGCAACGTTTAATCCCACATTGTGGTACATAAAACGTCTCACATAGTAGGAAATACAGAGAATCGCTTCGCGCCAATTAAATAATTAGTCCACCATTGAGCCATGGGACTCATTGTTCAGAAATATGGCGGCTCATCCGTTGCCGACGCTGAGGGCATGAAGCGCGTGGCAAATCGAATCGTGGCGGCAAAACGGGATGGAAATCAGGTTGTAGTCGTTGTTTCTGCGATGGGTGATACCACTGATGAGCTCATTGAATTGGCTAATCAGATTACACCGATGCCTTCGGGTCGCGAATTGGATATGTTGCTAACTGCGGGCGAGCGAATCTCAATGGCCTTGCTTGCGATGGCGATTACGAATTTAGGACATGAAGCCCGTTCATTTACTGGAAGCCAAGCTGGAGTGATTACAACGTCAGCACATGGGCGTGCTCGAATTATCGATGTAACTCCGGGACGAATCCAAGAGGCGCTAAAAGAGGGCGCAATCGCCATCGTTGCTGGTTTTCAAGGAATTTCGCAAGATACAAAAGATGTAACAACTCTTGGCCGTGGAGGCAGTGACACAACGGCAGTCGCTTTAGCCGCCGCTTTAGATGCCGATGTTTGTGAAATCTATACCGATGTTGATGGTGTATTTAGTGCAGATCCTCGCGTTGTACCAAATGCACGAAAGTTAAAGACAGTTACATACGAAGAAATGCTAGAACTTGCAGCTAGTGGAGCGAAAGTTTTGCATTTGCGTTGCGTTGAGTATGCACGACGATATGACTTACCGATTCACGTACGTACATCTTTTTCCACCAACGAAGGAACATGGGTGGTCAAAGATCATCCAGAAGGAGCAGACATGGAACAAGCAATCATTTCAGGCATCGCACACGATAAGAGTGAAGCCAAGATTACAATTGTTGGCGTACCAGATCGCACGGGTGTTGCTGCAAGAATTTTCCAAGCCATCGCCGATGCCGACATCAATATTGACATGATTGTTCAAAACGTTTCTGCGGCAGCTACTGGTTTAACTGATATCTCATTTACTCTTCCAAAAGACGAAGGTGCTGATGCAACAGGAATTTTACAAAAACTTCAAGGCGAAGTTGGGTACGCATCGATTCAATACGATGATCAAATCGGAAAACTTTCTTTAGTCGGTGCTGGAATGCGCTCGCACCCAGGAGTAACTGCCACATTCTTTGGCGCACTATCAACGGCCGGCGTTAATATCGAGATGATTTCTACTTCAGAAATCCGTATCTCGATTATCTGTCGCGAGGCCGATCTTGAGCGTGGTTTAAAGGCTGCCCACTCTGCTTTCGAGTTAGACGCCGATCAAAACGAAGCAGTTGTGTATGGCGGCACAGGTCGATGAGTAAACCATCTTTAGCAGTTGTAGGGGCAACCGGTGCGGTCGGTACAGTAATGCTTGGAATTTTGTCTGAACGCCCAGATGTCTGGGGAGAAATCCGCTTAATCGCATCTGCGCGAAGTGCCGGTAAAAAACTTATGTGCCGGGGTGAAGAGTTAACTGTTGTTGCGCTTTCACCCGAGGCATTCGACGGAATAGATGTTGCAATGTTTGATGTTCCTGATGAGATTTCAGCAGAGTGGGCACCTATCGCAGTGGCTCGTGGATCAGTTGTTGTTGATAACTCTGGAGCATTCCGAATGGATGCCGATGTTCCGCTAGTGGTTCCTGAAGTTAATCCACGAGAAGTAAAGAATCGTCCACGCGGAATTATTTCAAACCCTAACTGCACAACACTTTCGATGATTGTGGCACTCGGTGCGCTACATCGAGATTACGAATTGCAAGAGTTAGTAGTTTCTTCGTATCAAGCTGCATCCGGTGCTGGACAAGCTGGTATCGATACCTTGCGCGAACAAATTAATCTCGTTGCTGGAACAAACGCTGGGGACACTGCGGGGGATCTTCGAGAAATTATAAAAGAAAACGGTCCATTTCCGGCACCGCTTGTACTCAATGTTGTGCCTTGGGCGGGCTCTCTAAAAGAAGATGGGTATTCGTCGGAAGAGTTAAAAGTTCGTAACGAGTCGCGCAAAATATTAGGCTTACCGAATCTCAAAGTTGCAGCAACGTGCGTTCGAGTACCGGTCTTAACAACACACTCGCTGACAGTTCATGCCGTATTTGCCAAAGAGCCATCGCGTAAAGGTGCTCAAAATATTTTGCAAAACGCGGCCGGAGTTAAGTTGGTCGATGACCCTGAAAACTATAAATTTCCGACACCGGCCGATGTAGTGGGCACGGATCCAACGTGGGTTGGACGCGTTCGAAAAAGCATTGATAACCCAATGGCTTTAGATTTGTTTGTGTGTGGTGATAATTTGCGCAAGGGAGCGGCCTTAAATACTGCTCAAATCGCTGAACTTCTAGCGATAGAGTTCACATCATGAGTATCAAAGAGAGCCTACGAAGTGATCTCACTGAAGCAATTCGCGGTCGATATGAGATTACTTCGAGCACTATTCGCATGGTTTTAACGTCGATTACCAATGAAGAAGTCGCGGGTAAAGAAGCCCGTGTTTTAAGTGATGATGAGATTATTACCGTTTTATCCCGTGAAGCTAAGAAACGCCGTGAAGCATCGGATGCATTTGAAAATGCGGGCCGAGCCGATAAGGCGGCACTTGAAAAAGCAGAAGGTGAAGTAATCGCTAAGTACTTACCTGCCCAATTAAGCGTTGATGAAATAAAGAAGATAATCGCCGATGCGATTGCATCAACCGGTGCAGCCGGACCTGCCGATATGGGTAAGGTCATGGGTGCAGTTAAGCCATTAATCGCTGGAAAAGCGGATGGTTCTATCGTTTCAACCCTAGTGAAAGAAGCGTTAAATAAATGAAGTTTGAATATGCCACAGTCCCATTACTTTCTCATGTAACTAAACAAATTCTCGATACTTGGGGATCAGATGGTTGGGAGCTTGTTCAAGTTATTCCAGCGCCAGGTTCTGGCGAACAACTAGTTGCATATATGAAGCGAGAGATTAAATGAACTCACTCGATGTGCGCGCAAAATTAGCTGAACTTGGCCTAGAGCTACCTATAGCTGCTAAACCCGTCGCAGCGTATGTTCCAGCTATCCGCACCGGAAACATTGTTTTTACTGCGGGACAGCTGCCACTATTTAATGGCGAGATGGCTGGTGTAGGAAAAGTAGATGGTGAGATCACTCCAGAAAAGGCTAAAGATCTCGCCCAAATCTGCGCCTTGAATGCTCTGGCCGCCGTTGAAACGGTTGCAGATATAAATAAAATTACAAAGATTGTTCGAGTAGTTGGATACGTTAATGGTGTGCCCGGCTTTATCAATGCACCGCTAGTTGTAAACGGCGCCAGTGAATTGTTTCTAGCTATTTGGGGAGATGGTGCAAAACATGCTCGCAGCGCCGTTGGAATTGCCGAACTGCCATTGAATTCACCAGTAGAAATTGAGTTAACCGTAGAGATTACGGATTAAAAAACAAATTGCTGAAGTAGATAGTTAACGCGGAACCTCTAGCAAAGCAAGATGAGAATTTTGTTCGGACAGGTCATTTACCGCGCTTGGATAAGCGTTCGAAATCTGTAATTAATACGGCTCGACCATCTAGTTTCAACCAACCACGACCAGCAAAGTCGGCGAGCGCTTTATTTACAGTTTCACGTGAGGCGCCAACTAATTGTGCAAGCTCCTCTTGAGTCAGATCATGGTGCACGTAGAGACCTTCTGGGTTTTGCTTGCCGAAGCGCTCACCAAGATCAATTAACGCTTTAGCGACGCGACCTGGAACATCAGAGAAGACCAAATCTCCAACGGCCTCATTTGTGCGGCGAAGTCTTTGTGCAAGACGTGCGAGGAGATGCAGAGCAACTTCGGGATTTTGTGCCAACCAGGGAATCAACTCTTTATGTCCAAGGCTCAATAATTTCGCGTCGGTGACTGCGGTTGCAGTTGATGTACGTGGACCTGGATCGAAAAGGCTTAGCTCGCCAAACATTTCACCAGGACCAAGGATGGAGAGGAGATTTTCTCTTCCGTCCCCACTTGAGGTACCGAGCTTCAATTTTCCTTCGACTATGACATATAAATGGTCGCCTTCGTCGCCTTCGGCAAAGAGTACATTTCCCTTAGAGATCTTTACGGGATCCATCGATGCACGCAATGAATCGGCGGCTTCATCATCAAGGGCGGTAAAGAGGGGCGCTTTACGGAAGATATCTTGTTCTGGGGTCACGGGGAGTACTTTAGCCTCATGCCCGCAGATAAAGAAAGCCTCAAGCAGGCACGGGCCATGTACCGGATTCTGACTAAGACATATCCTGAGATCCGCTGTGAACTAGATTTCCAAAGCCCTCTGCAACTAATTATTGCCACCGTGCTCAGCGCTCAGTGCACAGACAAGCGGGTTAATAGCTTGACTCCCGCTCTATTTAAAAAATACAAAAATGCAAGAGCATTTGCGGAGGCCGATTTACTAGATATTGAGAAGCTGGTTTTTCAGGCAGGCTTTTATAAAGTTAAAGCACGACATATAAAAGGGTTAGCGACGAAAATTCTCACCGATTTTGGCGGTGAAGTACCGAGAAGCCTAGAAGAGCTAATTACCCTTCCAGGGGTAGGACGAAAGACTGCAAATGTTGTCTTAGGGCACGCCTTTGATACTCCAGGCATAACCGTTGACACACACTTTGGTCGACTCTCACGCCGATTTGGATGGACTACTGAAATAGATCCAGTTAAAGTCGAGAGAATTGTAGGAGAGCTGATTCCACGCGCGGAATGGACAAATCTTTCGCAACGAATGATTTGGCATGGAAGGCGAATCTGTCACTCGCGTAAACCAGCATGCGGAGTTTGTCCGATGGTGAAGATTTGTCCAAGCGTTGGCATTGGAGAAATGAATATCGAAAAAGCTAAACTCCTAGTAAAGACAGATAAGGATTTTCGTTGAAAAAAGCCGCCATAGCGCTCTCCTTATTACTGCTCACAAGTTGTGCAGCACCAACAGCCGAAACTGCAGGCATCCTTGTTTCTTGTACAACTTTACAAACTCAGAAAGTCGCTAAGCCCATAGAACTAGGTTGCTTAGATGGTTCAGTAGGTGCTTCAGTAAATGCATTACGCGGCCCAGTCATCATTAATGTCTGGGGATCATGGTGTGCTCCCTGCAAGGAAGAGATGCCTGTCTTGAGATCTTTCTATGCAAAGGGAAAAGGAAAACTGCAATTAGTTGGCGTTGATGTTGAAGAAGCCTCTCTTAAAGATGGTCAGGAGTTTGCATTAAAGAACGGAATCACTTGGCCAAATCTTTTTGATAGCGATGGCAGCTCACGCGCCTATTTTGGAATGGGCGTACCAGTCACATGGTTTATTGCCGCCGATGGCAGCGTGGCTTACAAACACATTGGCGTGTTAAAAAGTGAGTTAGAACTAATAACGTTTACCTCTAAATATTTAGGAATAAAGCTTTAATCCTCATCTTTTGCACTCTTTAAACCTTCAGCAATCTTTTTCATAATATTAGGGTCAGCCAAAGTTGTGGCATCTCCCACCACACGATCTTCGGCGACATCTTTTAGTAAACGGCGCATAATTTTGCCGCTACGAGTCTTTGGAAGTTCACTCACGATTAAAATTTGTCGCGGCTTTGCAATCGCTCCGATCTCCTTTGCAACATGATTACGAAGTTGCGTATTAAGCTCTTCGCCATCTGCATGTGCAATACCGGAGCGCAAAATAACAAAGGCCACAATTCCTTGCCCAGTCATTGCATCTGAGGCACCAACTACGGCGGCTTCGGCAACTGCTTCATGAGAAACGAGCGCAGATTCAACCTCTGTCGTTGAAATCCGGTGACCTGAAATATTCATAACATCATCAACGCGACCAAGAAGCCAGATGGCACCTTCATCATCTAGTTTTGCGCCATCTCCTGCAAAGTAAATGCCCTCAAAACGAGACCAGTACGTCTCTTTATATCTGGCATCTTCTCCCCAAATTCCGCGCAACATGGAAGGCCAAGGTTGGTCAAGAATTAAGTAGCCACCATGTCCATCAGCTACGGGAGTTGCACTATCGTCAACGACTTTGGCACTAATACCAGGTATAGGTCTCATTGCTGATCCCGGTTTAGTAACAGTAATTCCAGGTAGAGGCGAAATCATGATCGCTCCGGTTTCAGTCTGCCACCATGTGTCAACAATCGGGCAACGGTTGCCACCGATAATTTCGCGGTACCACATCCATGCTTCAGGGTTAATTGGCTCACCAACACTGCCCAATAAGCGAAGTGATTCTAAATTATGCGCTTGCGGAAATTCATCGCCCCACTTCATCCAAGTACGAATTAGCGTTGGCGCGGTATACAAAATTGTCACACCATATTTTGCGATGATCTCAAAAATACGACCTTTATGTGGTGTATCTGGTGTCCCCTCATACATTACTTGCGTTGCCCCGTTCATCAGCGGTCCATAAACAACATAAGAGTGACCAGTAATCCAGCCAACATCGGCGGTGCACCAATAAACATCGGTTTCAGGCTTAATATCGAAGACAACCTTGTGGGTATATGCGACCTGCGTTAAATAGCCACCCGTTGTATGGAAAATACCTTTAGGTTTTGCAGTCGTACCTGAAGTGTACAAAATAAATAGCGGATGCTCAGAATCAAAGCTCTCTGCAATGTGTTCTGAAGATTGACGGTCAACAATCTCGTGCCACCAAAGATCACGATCAGTCCAAGCAGTTTCTTGATGAGTCCGAGCGACAACTAAAACTTTTTCTACATTGTGTTGACCCTTCAGAGCCTCATCAACCGCTGGTTTTAAGGCAAAAGCCGAACCTTTTCTAAATCCCCCATCAGCTGTAATCACTAATTTTGCATCGGCATCTTGAATTCGCGAAAGTAAAGCATCAGCTGAAAATCCACCAAAGACGATTGAGTGTGGTGCACCGATACGAGCACATGCCAACATCGCAATTGCAGCCTCAGGAATCATAGGCATGTAGATGGCAACTCGATCGCCAGCACTGATCCCAAGTTCAATAAGCGCGTTGGCAGTCTTTTTTACCTCGGTAAGTAATTGAGAGTACGTGATTGTTTTTGTATCACCTGGTTCACCTTCAAAGTGAAAAGCAACGCGCTCACCTCTGCCCTCTTCAACATGTCGATCTAGCGCGTTAACTGAAGCATTGAGCTTTCCGCCCACGAACCACTTGGCATATGGTGAGTTCCACTCCAGTACCGTGTCCCATTTCGCGTCCCACCTTAATTCACGTGCCTGCCTGTCCCAGAAAGCCAGACGATCCATATTTGCATATGCATATTCACCGTGTTGGGCATTTGCCTGCATAACAAATTCTGAGCTTGGTAAAAAGTGTCGGTTCTCGCTCAGTAAATTTTCGAGTGATTCGTGATCCTGGTTCATAACGTGTGAGAGTACCTGCTCACTCAAGTTATCAACAGAGTTTCAGCAATGCTCTATCTCATCTCCATGAGCCTAGAAAGATGCGGGCTCCAACGAAAGGAGAAATATGAGTATCACTGCCTTAATCCTGATTTTCCTAAAACTCTTAAGCAATCCAGCTCTGGTCGCCGCCTTTGCTAAATTTCTGAGCAATGTGCTTAAGTCAATGATGTAGCCGCTGAACCCAAAGCCCCCGAGCTCGATTTCCTGTCCGGCTTATAGTGTTGCTCAGGGCGCGGTCTTTTGGTGATCCCAAAGGCGAGTAAATAGATAAATCCCCAGTTCTTCCTAACAAGGAGGCGCTGGGGTTTTCTTTGGTTTAGGTTTATTTTCCAACCTAAACTCTTTTTATTCGGACCTTAATAGGATGCCCAAATTGCGGGAATCGGGTTCGATTTTCCGGTTGGGCGTTACTTCTTTAAGACGACGATTATGCTGCGGACGACGAGTAGGTGAAGGAGCTGGTAGGAGGAGGTAGTAGATCTGACCCCCACCTGGCCAGTCAGTAGTTGGCCAATATCCCCAACCACATTAGACTAATCTACATTAGACTAATCTACATTAGACTAATTCTTGCCAGTAGTCTTTTTCTGATTTATACCAAATTGGGTGTCATTAAGCTTCATTATCAGGTGCAGATTAGTCTAAACTACATTAGACTAAACTACATTAGACTAATTCCCTGAACAAGAACGTTGCAATTAGGCTAGTACTCGGAACAACCAAAAGAGAAAAAAGGGGGGAGCGAGTGAGTATCCCAATATTCAATTGGCAAGCAGAGAGCCAATTCTTAGGCAGATCGGAAACGATGCTTGAGCTTGAGGAGTGGTGGAAAGACAATACAGCCGACCCACTAAACCTTTTTGGTCGTCGACGGGTCGGGAAGAGCTGGCTCTTTCGCAAGTTAGCACACGGCAAAAAAGCGATCATCCTGGTAGCAGAGAAGACTACCCCAGCACAACAGCTTTCAAAGATGGCGGAACAGCTAGAACCGTTTCTAGGCGTACGCCCCGCCATACGGGACGTGGGGGATCTATTTCTGATTCTTTACAAAATAGCCGAGCAAGAAAAAATCTTGATAGTAGTAGATGAGTTTCCAGATCTCTTGGGTTCATCAAAAGTAGAAATCACTAAATCTTTATCGGCGGTACAGGCCGCAATTGAAAAAGGAAAGGACAGTTCAAAAATCAAGCTGATTCTGTGTGGTTCAGCGCTGGCTCAGATGGAATCAATGCAAGAACTGAAGAGCCCCCTTCACGGAAGACTTCGCAGGTTCGAACTCTCGCCACTGACATTCTCGGAGGCTCGGGATTTCTTTCAGGGTGACGATGTAATTGATCATTTAACTAGATATTCCGTCTCCGGAGGCATGCCAAAGTATCTCGCACACCTGAGCAGTGGGGATTTTGCAAAAGCAGTGTGTGACAAAATTGTCAGCCCAAATTCTCCACTCTATAACGAGGTGGAGTCGTTGCTTGAGTCAGAATTGAGAGACCCAGCCACCTATTTTGCAATACTCGCAGAGCTAACTATCAGGCCCAAAGAAACTCGAGAAATCGCAGAGGCCATCGGAAAAGAAACCAAACTCATTAGTGAGTACCTCAATACCCTCCAAGTATTACGGATTATTAGGAAGAAGCTACCCGTTGGAGCGGACCCGAAGTCGAGATCTAACCAATGGGAGTGTATTGATGGGTTTATCCGATTCTGCTTTCGATTCGTACTGCCCTATAAGGCTCACCTGGAAGCAGGTGCCGATGCGCGAATCCATGTTAGCAACCACATAATGCCGGTGATTGCCGAACACACTTCATTGGAATTCGAGAGAGTGTTTCGCCGCTGGGTTAGTCAAAACTTTCCAACTGCGGCCCATGTTGGAAATTGGTGGGGGAAGGCAATCCACGGCTTGGCCCACTCCACGGAGGAGATTGACCTTATAGGGATAAAAGGTAAAAAGGTCATACTCCTTGGGGAAGCGAAATGGCAAAACGAAAAACTCAAGGTGGCAGTGCACTCTCAGTTGGTGACTAACAAAATTCCAGCTTTGGAAGCTGCCGGGCTTTTAGTACCAAGTTCTAGGGTGGTGATACTCGCCAGCCGTAGTGGGTTCACGAAGGAAGTCCTAGATCTCGCTAATTCAGACCCACTCGTTCAACTTATCGAAGCCACAGATCTCTTACGCGGAGTTGTGTAAGAGATTTGGATCAACAGAGTCGAAGCCCGCTCCGCCTGCGTGTTTTCCACGTTATTGGCTCTGTTCCGCTTTTAGGTTGAAACAGAGTCAATAGCTACCATTAACTTGCAGGTCAAATCAGTAGCTAGTGGGTATAACAGAAAACCCCGGCTCTTCTTTATTAGGAAGAACCGGGGTCTTGTCATTTAATCAGTTTCGGATGGATCCAAAGGTGCGCGCCCACCGACAACACTAAAAGCCGAACAGGCTGGAGTTTGGGGGCTTTTTCGCGCCGCTTTTGTGGGAATTGGCTTGGAAGTGAGAGGATTGGCCGTAAGCCTCTAGTTGGTTCAATGAAGCGCTCCTAGAGTTTTACACCAGAGCCAATAGGAGCAAAAATGCCAATTGCAACCCCAGAAATCTATGTCGATATGTTAGATCGCGCTAAAAAGGGCGCTTTTGCATATCCGGCCATCAACGTTTCATCGTCGCAGACAATAATCGCAGCTATCCGCGGTTTTGCTGAGGCAGAATCGGATGGGATTATTCAGTTTTCTTGGGGTGGAGCTGAGTACGCATCAGGCTCAACTGTAAAAAAGATGGTTGATGGCGCAGTCGCTTTGGCTGAATATGCGCACGTGGTTGCTAAAAATTACAACGTCAATATCGGAATTCATACCGATCACTGTCCAGCTGAAAAACTAGATGGATTTATGCGTCCACTTTTGGAATTTGGGGCGCAGCGCCTGACATCCGGCAAGGCTCCTTTATTCAACTCCCATATGTGGGATGGATCTGCAGTTTCTATGACAGAAAATATGAAAGTTGCAAGAGAGATGTTGGCAATGTCAATCGCTGCTCGCACTGTACTCGAAATTGAAATCGGCGTTGTCGGTGGCGAAGAAGATGGCATTGAAGCAAAGCATGATGCAAAGTTGTACTCAACTCCCGAAGATGCACTGTTGACGATTGAAACACTAGGAAGCGAAGCTCGTTACTTAGTTGCTGCCACATTTGGAAATGTTCATGGCGTATATAAGCCAGGCAACGTTGTTCTGCAACCAAAAATATTAGCAACCTTGCAAGAGGCAGTAGCTAAGAAACTCGGCCTTCCTGAGGGCAGCAAGCCAATGGACCTTGTTTTCCATGGCGGTTCAGGCTCACTTCTTTCAGAAATTCGCGAGTCATTGGATTATGGCGTTATCAAAATGAATATTGATACAGATACGCAATACGCATTTACTCGTCCAGTTGTAGATCATATGCTCAAGAATTACGAGGGTGTCCTCAAAATCGACGGCGAAGTAGGAAACAAAAAGCTTTATGACCCACGTGCTTGGGGCAAGGCGGCAGAGGCCGGGATGGCCGCACGTGTTGTTCGTGGTTGTGAAGATCTTCGTTCAACTGGCACTTCATCACCCAAGTAGTTTCTAACTAACCGGAAAGGCTTTACCAATGCCTGCACTTGTTTTGCTCGGCGCTCAATGGGGCGATGAAGGTAAAGGCAAAGCCACCGACTTACTTGGTGACCGCGTTGATTATGTTGTGCGCTATCAAGGCGGAAACAATGCCGGACATACGGTTGTTATTGGTGATCAGAAGTACGCACTCCACTTGTTGCCTTCTGGAATTCTCTCTCCAAATGTAGTTCCAGTAATTGGAAATGGTGTTGTAATCGATCCAGGGGTCTTACTAGAGGAGATTAGAGGGCTTACGGAACGCGGAATTGATTGCAGTAAGTTACTTATTTCTACTAATGCGCATTTGATTACGCCATATCATCGTACGATCGATAAAGTTTCGGAGCGATTCTTAGGAAAATCAAAGATTGGCACAACTGGTCGTGGAATCGGCCCAGCGTATGCTGACAAGATAAACCGTATTGGAATACGCGTTCAAGATTTATTCGACCCTTCAATTCTTCGCCAGAAAATCGAGAGCGCTCTGCGGGATAAGAATCAAGTTTTAATTAAGGTTTTCAACCGTAAAAATATTGAAGTCGATGAAGTACTTGAAGAGTATTTAGCTTACGCCGAAATTCTTCGCCCATATGTTGCAGATACGGTATTGCTTCTGGATCAAGCATTAAAAGCTGGAAAGCGCGTGCTTCTTGAAGGATCACAGGGAACCTTGCTCGATGTTGATCACGGAACATATCCCTTTGTGACTTCTAGTAATCCAACTGCAGGTGGTGCCTGCACGGGCAGTGGAATCGGGCCAACCAAAATTGAAAAGGTAATTGGAATTGTTAAGGCTTACACAACCCGTGTTGGAAGTGGCCCATTTCCAACAGAGCTTTTTGATGAAGATGGAGATGCTTTACGTCGTATTGGCGGTGAAATCGGTGTTACAACCGGCCGGGCACGTCGATGTGGTTGGTATGACGCGCCAATCGCGCGTTATGCAGTCCGCGTTAATGGTTTAACTGATTTCTTCTTAACCAAACTTGATGTATTGACGGGTTGGGAAAAGATTCCAGTATGTGTTGCGTATGAGATCGATGGTAAGCGGGTCGAAGAGCTTCCCGCATCGCAAAGCGATTTCCACCACGCAAAACCGATTTACGAATACCTGCAAGGCTGGAGCGAAGATATCTCTACATGTAGATCGTTAAGTGATCTACCAAAGGCGGCTCAAGAGTACGTTGCATTTTTAGAGAAAATTTCAGGTGCGCCAATTAGCGCAATCGGTGTCGGCCCTGGTCGCGATGAAACGATTGTCGTCAAGGATTTTATCTAACGATGAAAATCCTCCTAGTCGGAAGCGGCGGTCGCGAACACGCGCTGGGACTAGGTCTTGACGCAGATCCTGCCTGCACTTCGCTACATGTTGCACCAGGTAATCCAGGAATAGCTGAGTTTGCTCAATGTCATCCAATTGATATTTCAAACAATGCTGAAATTGTGGCACTTGCCCAAGAAATTGCGGCTGATTTAGTCGTTATTGGCCCTGAACTTCCTTTAGTAAACGGCTTAGCTGATGATTTGCGTCGACTAAAAATCGCAGTATTCGGACCATCAAAAGCGGCGGCACAACTAGAAGGTTCAAAGACTTTTGCAAAAGAAGTAATGTCCGATGCCGGTGTTCTAACTGCGCAAAGTTTTACCTGCTCTAATAAAGCTGAATACGAGAAGGCGCTAGATACTTTCGGTGCACCATATGTAGTTAAAGACGATGGATTAGCCGGTGGAAAAGGAGTTGTAGTCACCCACAATCGTCAAGAGGCGTTAGCCCATGCCATTTCGTGTAAACGTGTCGTTATCGAAGAGTTTTTGAACGGACCAGAGGTTTCACTCTTTGGAATTAGCGATGGTGTTTCAATATTAGCCATGCAACCTGCACAGGATTTCAAACGTTCCGGCGATAACGATGCTGGGCACAATACGGGGGGAATGGGTGCATATTCCCCCTTGCCATGGGCACCATCAGACATAATCGAGGATACGTATACACAAGTTCTTGCTCCCATAATTGCAGAAATGAATGCACGGGGGACACCGTTCGTCGGTTTGCTGTACGCAGGGCTTGCATTAACCGATCGAGGTACTCGAGTTATTGAATTTAATGTTCGCTTTGGAGACCCTGAAACTCAAGTATTAATCCCATTGCTTAAGACTCCACTAGCGATGCTCTTATATAAAGCTGCAACCGTTGGTCTTGCCGATACCGTATTAGAGTGGCGTGATGAATCGGCAGTAGCTGTAGTTTTAGCGGCCGAGGGATATCCAACAGCCCCACTTAGTGGAGGCAGGATTTCACCCTTCCCCGCAATCGATAATGTGCAGATATTTCATGCAGGAACTTCCCTTAATGAACAAGGTTTGATCTCATCTGGCGGTCGAGTCCTAACCGTGACCGGAGTTGGATCTGATCTAACCGAGGCGAGAGATCGTGCCTATCGAGCAATAAGTCAGATCTCATTGCCCGGCTCTTTTTATCGCAACGACATAGCCCTAAATGCAGCAGTGGCAGAGAAGGGCAATTAAATGGCCGATAATTCACCCGTGAGCCTCATTGCAGATAGATACGCATCCGCAGCGATGCGAAAGATCTTTGCACCGCAAGAAAAAATTATTCTCGAACGTCGACTGTGGCTTTCAGTCATGCGAAATCAAGCCGTATTAGGTCACCCAATCGCTGATTCCGTCATTGATGACTATAAAAAAGTAATTTTTACTGTAGATCTTGCTTCAATTGATGCTCGTGAAAGAGCAACTCGTCATGACGTGAAAGCCCGCATCGAAGAGTTCAACGCGCTCGCAGGACACGAAGCGATTCATGCAGGAATGACGAGCCGTGACTTAACCGAAAACATTGAAGCACTTCAAATTCGAAATGGATTAGAAATAGTCCATGGAAAAGTAGTAACACTACTTGCACGTTTAGCAGAGCGAGCAACAGAGTTCGCTGATCAACCTATTGCTGGGCGTTCGCATAATGTTCCAGCGCAAGTCACAACACTCGGAAAACGCTTTGCAACCGCCGCTGAAGAGCTTTTATTTGCATATGAGCGTTTAGTTGCCCTACAGAACCGTTATCCAATGCGCGGCATAAAAGGTCCAGTTGGTACCGCGCAAGACTCAATTGATTTACTCGGCTCTTTTGAAGCGCATGCAAGTATGGAAATAGCGATTGCTAAGGAGTTGGGTTTCAGTAGAGTTTTAGATTCTGCCGGGCAGGTATATCCACGTTCATTTGATTATGATGTTGTGACAACGCTTGTTCAATTGGCATCTGCACCTTCTTCGCTTGCGACATCAATTCGTTTAATGGCTGGTGCGGAGCTCGTAACCGAGGGTTTCAAAGCGGGTCAAGTTGGCAGTAGTGCAATGCCGCACAAAATGAATACACGTTCTTGCGAACGAATAAATGGATTAGCCGTTGTTCTTCGCGGTTATGCATCAATGGTGGGTGAACTTGCAGGTGACCAGTGGAATGAAGGCGATGTTTCGTGCAGTGTTGTTCGCCGCGTGGCTCTACCAGATGCCTTTTATGCCATCGACGGGGTGCTTGAAACAATGTTGACAGTGCTCGATGAGTTTGGAGCATTTCCAGCGGTAATTGAGGCTGAATTAGAGCGTTATCTGCCATTTCTAGCGACAACGAAGTTTTTAATTGCAGCCGTTAAGGCCGGCATTGGTCGTGAGGTAGCCCACGAAATTATAAAGGAGCATGCAGTAAAAGCAGCGCTCGGAATGCGCGAAGGCAAAGCCAACACACTCCTTGACGATTTAGCTAATGATCCAAGTTTTCCATTAGATCGCAGCGCACTAAATACATTAGTAAACACACCACTTGAATTTACTGGCGATGCTCGCCAACAAGTTGCTCGAGTTGTTAACCGCATCGACGCGATTACATCCGCGCACCCTGCAGCAGTGCAGTACAAGCCCGGCTCTATTCGGTGAGCGGTTTTGGTCTAGCTGGTCCACCGCCAGCACCTTCGATACCTGGGTGGACTCATCTGCGTACTGGAAAAGTTCGCGACTTGTACACCAATGACAAAGATGAAATTCTTTTAGTAGCATCTGATCGAGTATCAGCCTTTGACTGGGTTATGCCTTCAACGATTCCAGGAAAAGGCGCGGTCCTTACTCAGCTCTCATTATTTTGGTTTGAACTACTTGAAGACATAGTTCCTAATCACATTATTTCTTTAGATGTTCCAACTATTGTTGAAGGTCGCGCGATCATAGTTCAACCACTTGAAATGTTTGAAATTGAGTGCGTTGCTCGTGGCTATCTAACTGGAAGTGGTTGGAGTGAATATCAAAATAACAGAGCTATTTGTGGAAATTTTCTGCCTGAAGGTTTATTAGATGGCTCTAAACTTCCAGCCACAATTTTTACTCCTGCCACCAAAGCCGATGTTGGCGAGCATGACATTAACATTGACTTTGAAACTGCCGTAAAAAGTATTGGGGCTTCAGAGGCTCAAGAATTGAAAGAGTTAACGATCGCGCTGTATGACACGGCCTCAGATTTTGCACATGAGCGCGGAATTATTCTCGCCGATACGAAATTTGAATTTGGTCGAAACACTTTAGGAGAGATAGTTCTAGCCGATGAGGCCTTAACCCCCGATTCATCGAGGTTTTGGGAGCTTTCAACCTGGATTCCTGGTGGTTCGCAGGCATCCTTTGATAAACAGTTCTTGCGCGACTACCTAATTGCAGCTGGATGGGATAGGAATAGCCCTCCTCCCCTGCTTCCGCAAGAGATCATCGAAAAAACGGCGGCGCGGTATGAAGAGGCTTTTTACAGGTTAACTGGCAGCAAGTTCTAATACAGGGAGAATAAAGCAATGGCAATAATCGTGGTTGACGTGATGTTAAAGCCTGAGATTCTCGACCCACAAGGAAATGCCGTTGCATCTGCACTACCTCGACTTGGGTTTACCTTTGCCAACTCTGTGCGACAGGGCAAGAGATTTGAAATTGAAGTTGATGGCGAGCCAACATCTGCTCAACTGGCTGAAGTAGAAAAAGCCGCTGAAGTTTTACTCTCTAATCCAGTCATTGAAACTTATGTCGTGAGAGTCGAGAAGTAATGCGCATTGGAGTCATAACTTTTCCCGGCACTCTAGATGATCGCGATGCGGCGCGGGCGGTGAATGTAGGCGGAGCCGAGGCTGTTGCCTTATGGCATGCCGATGCTGATTTGAAGAAAGTCGATGCCGTGATTTTACCTGGAGGTTTTTCCTATGGAGATTATCTTCGCTGCGGTGCAATCTCTCGTTTTGCTCCAGTAATGAAGTTAGTTATTGAAGCTGCAGGTGAAGGCCTGCCAGTGTTGGGCATCTGTAATGGTTTTCAAGTCTTGTGTGAATCTCATTTATTGCCAGGTGCGTTGACTCGAAACTCTGATCTTCATTTCTTGTGCCGAGATCAAGAGATTGAAATTACAAATAATTCAACAGCCTGGACAACATCATTTGCCAAAGGTGCGCGAATTACTATTCCACTTAAAAATGGTGAGGGTTCATTTCAATGTGATGACCAAACTCTCGCCAAGCTAGAGGGTGAGAGCCGAGTAATTGCGCGTTATGTTGGCGTAAACCCTAATGGCTCTCGAAATTTAATCGCTGGGATTACAAATGAGCGTGGAAATGTAGTTGGCCTTATGCCCCACCCAGAGCACGCAATTGATCCACTAACTGGCCCTTCGGCCCAAGGTCTCGGCTTTTTTACTTCAATTTTGAATGCGATGGTGAAGTAATGTCTCTGGATACGGTGGCCATCGCACAATCCACGCCTGAGAATAAGCAACCTTTTGCTGAGCTTGGACTAAAACCTGATGAGTACGCTCGTATTAAAGAGATTTTAGGTCGCCGCCCTACATCATCTGAGTTAGCAATGTATTCAGTGATGTGGTCCGAGCACTGTTCGTATAAATCTTCAAAAGTACATTTGAAACAGTTTGGCGATAAAGCTCCCATTTCAGATGCCTTATTAGTAGGTATCGGTGAAAATGCTGGAGTGGTTGATGTCGGCCAAGGCTATGCCGTTACCTTCAAAATTGAATCTCATAACCACCCATCTTTTGTCGAGCCATATCAAGGTGCCGCAACTGGAATCGGCGGAATAGTTCGAGATATTTTAACTATGGGTGCAAGGCCAATCGCCGTAATGGATCCACTTCGATTCGGTCCAGCTGATGCGCCAGATACTCGCCGTGTATTACCAGGAATCGTTGCAGGTATTGGCGGATATGGAAACTGTTTAGGTCTACCAAATATTGGAGGAGAAATTGTCTTTGATGAAACGTATGCCGGCAATCCTTTAGTAAATGCGTTATGTGTTGGAGTTATGAAACATAGCGATATTAAATTGGCGAAAGCGGCAGGTGCTGGCAATTTAGTCGTGCTCTTCGGTGCTAAAACAGGTGGAGATGGAATTGGTGGAGTTTCTGTTCTTGCCTCTGAAACTTTTGGCGCAGGCGGATCAACTAAACGTCCAAGCGTGCAAGTGGGAGATCCTTTTGTAGAAAAGATTTTGATTGAATGCTCACTTGAAATCTTTGCAGAAGATTTAGTTGTTGGAATTCAAGATCTGGGCGGAGCAGGTTTATCGTGTGCGACTAGCGAACTTGCATCAGGTGGTTCAGGTGGCATGAAAGTAGCGCTGGATAAGGTCCCACTGCGGGATCCATCACTGTCACCTGAAGAGATTTTAATGTCTGAATCACAAGAGCGTATGTGCGCGATCGTCGAACCTCATAAACTGAAACGTTTTCTCGAAATTTGTAATAAGTGGGACGTAACTGTTACAGCGATTGGTGAAGTCACTGATGGTGAGCGTTTAGAGATCACATGGAACGGCGAAGTTATCGTCGATGTTCCTCCACGTACGGTCGCCCACGAGGGTCCTGTTTACAATCGCCCGCTCGCCCAGCCAGCATATATTGATGAAGTCAATGGACAGTCAGTAACCCTTCCGATTCTTAATAGCGCTTCGGATATTAAGGCTGCAGTTCTCAAACTTGCTGGCGCACCAAATCTCGCCGATAAATCATGGGTCACTTCGCAGTATGACAAATATGTGCAGGGAAACACGATTCAATCGCAACCTGATGATTCAGGAATGGTTCGAATTGATGAGAGTACGCATTTAGGTGTTGCAATCTCTACCGATGCAAATGCAAACTGGTCATATTTGAATCCATATCAAGGAGCTAAGTTAGCTTTAGCTGAAGCGGCGCGAAACATTGCAACTGCGGGTGCACGCCCACTAGCCGTGACTAATTGCTTGAACTTTGGCTCACCTGAAGATCCAGGTGTGATGTGGCAGTTTGCTGAAACAGTTCGAGGTTTGGCCGACGGTTGTTTAGAGATGGGTCTGCCGGTGACTGGAGGCAATGTATCTTTCTATAATCAAACAGGTACGGTAGCCATCTTGCCAACCCCAGTCATTGGAGTTCTTGGCGTTATTCAAGATGTTAGAACTCGCACACCGATGAGTTTTAATGTGGCTGGATTAGATCTCTACTTGTTGGGTGATACGTACGAAGATTTTGCCGGGAGTGAATGGGCATTTTTGAATGGAGAGCGCGTCGGACAAACCCCAACTGCTGATTTAGCCCGTGAAATGCGGCTTATAGAGCTTCTTCTTGAAGGCCATGACAAGAAGTTATTCAATGCCGCCCATGATTTAAGTCAGGGTGGCTTATCGGCCGGCTTAACAGAAATGGTTCTTCGCTATTCCATTGGTGCAACAATCACATTAGGTAATATTGGGATCGAATTACTAAGTGAATCCCCAGGGCGAGTTGTCGTCGCGATTGATTCCAGCACTGCTCTTGAATTGACTGGATTAGCGAAGAAATATTCGATAACTCTTTCAAAATTAGGTACTACCGGTGGTGATTCGCTAATTATTAATGATTGCGCCATACCTCTTAATGAACTTCGAAGTGCATATACCTCCACTTTTCCAAGTCTGTTTGGGTGATGCAGATGCGAGATCCAAAAATATTAGACGAGGTAAAGCGCACTTTGGCACTTCTTTCGGCTAAAGCACCTGGACGCGCAATTGAAGTTCGAATTCCACCCTATGCAGCTATCCAATGTGGTGAAGGTCCAACACATACACGCGGTACACCCGCCAATGTGATTGAAATGGCAGCAACGACATGGATTGCCTTAGCTTCTGGTGAAATTTCGTGGAGCGATGCTTTAAATAGCGGCGCCATAACCGCTTCTGGCCTTCGTGCCGATTTAACACCGTACCTACCGCTTAGGATTACCACATGAGCCGGCGCCCAGATGGTTTACTAAATCACAATATTTTGGATTCAGATAAAGGACCACAAGATGCTTGTGGTGTATTTGGAGTATGGGCACCAGGAGAAGAAGTCGCAAAGTTAGCTTTTTACGGTTTATACGCGCTGCAACATCGAGGGCAAGAGTCAGCAGGAATTGCAACTAGTGATGGCGAGCGGATACTTGTTTATAAAGATATGGGTTTAGTTTCACAAGTATTTACCGAGAGCGATCTAGCGACGCTGCCTGGCGACTTAGCAATTGGGCACTGTCGATACAGTACGACTGGATCCAGTACATGGATTAACGCCCAACCAACGCTACGCCCAACTAAGTATGGAACACTGGCTTTAGCCCACAACGGCAATTTAACTAACACGGGAGAACTCGCTGAGTTAGTTCAAAAATTAGAGCCAAGTACCGGCCGTGACCGTGGAGCAACTACAGACACGGAAATAATGACGGCGCTGATTTCTCTGCAAAATGAAAAAAACGTTGAGGCGAGTGCGATTTCCGTTCTACCTCAGTTAGAAGGCGCATTTTCCTTAGTCTTTATGGATGAGCACACTTTATATGCAGCGCGTGATCGACATGGTGTGCGCCCATTAGTTCTTGGCAAACTAGAAACTGGTTGGGTTGTTGCATCAGAGAGCGCTGCACTCGACATTGTCGGTGCCGCCTTTGTTCGTGAAATCGAGCCGGGAGAATTCATAGCAATCGATGTAAACGGTGTGCGATCACAACGTTGGGCAGTTGCCGAACCTAAGGGCTGCCTCTTTGAATATGTCTACTTAGCACGTCCAGATACATTAATCGCCGGTCAAGGAATTCATGCCACTCGAGTTGCTATTGGAGTTCGTCTGGCACACGAAGCACCAATAGAGGCCGACTTGGTGATTCCAGTTCCAGAATCCGGAACACCTGCAGCTATTGGATATGCCAAAGGTTCAGGTATTCCATTTGGAATCGGTCTAGTTAAGAACTCTTATGTAGGTCGCACATTTATTCAACCATCTCAGACTATTCGCCAACTTGGCATTCGTCTGAAACTCAACCCTTTACGCGAAATCATTGAGGGCAAGCGTATTGTTGTTGTTGACGATTCAATAGTACGTGGAAATACACAACGCGCAATTGTTCGGATGCTTCGTGAAGCTGGTGCCCGCGAAATTCATGTGCGTATCTCATCGCCGCCAGTTAAGTGGCCATGCTTTTACGGAATCGACTTTGCTACGCGGGCTGAACTCATCGCTAGTGGTTTAGAGATAGAAGAGATTCGTCGTTCGATTGGTGCTGATTCTCTTGGATATGTCTCACTCGAAGGACTCATTGAGTCGACACAAATCGATGAAAAAAAGCTCTGTTCTGCCTGCTTTACAGGCTCTTATCCGATTCGCATCCCTGCAGATATGTCTGAGGGAAAGATGCGCCTTGAAATTACTGAAGTACATGGTCATTAGATGAGTACATATAAAGACGCAGGAGTAGATATCGATGCGGGGGATCGCGCAGTAGAACTAATGAAAGCATCAATTGCAAAAGCATCGCGACCAGAGGCGATGGGTGGAATTGGTGGATTCGCTGGTCTCTTTGATGCAAGTGCACTCAAGAGCATGAAGAAACCTTTGCTCGCGACATCCACCGACGGAGTAGGAACTAAAACCGAGATTGCTCGCGTAATGGGTAAGTACGACACAATCGGAGAAGATTTAGTTGCCATGGTTGTCGATGATTTAGTTGTGTGCGGTGCCGAGCCTCTATTTATGACCGACTACATTGCAGTCGGCAAAGTTATTCCCGAGCGCATTGCGGAAATTGTTGCAGGTATTGCGCGAGGTTGTGAGAAAGCAAATACCGCTCTCATTGGTGGAGAAACTGCTGAACATCCAGGATTACTCGGCGAGGATGAGTTTGATCTCGCTGGTGCCGCTACTGGAGTAGTGGATGCCGAACATCAGCTTGGTGCACATTTAGTGCAAGCCGGGGATGTACTTATTGCAATGCCATCAAGCGGTTTTCACGCAAATGGTTTTTCACTTGTCCGCCAAATTATTAAAACTCAAAAACTTAGCCTTGAAGCAAATGTAAGCGAGTACGGCAAAACTTCAGGTGAAGTATTTTTAACGCCTACTGAAATCTATACTCTCGATTGCTTAGCTCTTATTAAATCGATGCCTGATTCACTACGTGGTTTCACACACATCACCGGAGGCGGGATTGCAGAAAATACTGCACGTGTTATTCCTGCCCACCTCACTGCGATTTATGATCGCTCAACCTGGTCCTTACCGGTCGAAATGGAGTTCATGGCAAAAATTGGTGGAGTTCCACAGGCCGATATGGAGCGCACGTGGAATGCCGGTATCGGCATGGTCGCCATCGTTTCGGCCGATGCTGCCGGTTTAGCCCTGGCCTCCTTGGCTGCGCGGGGGATGAAAGCTTGGGTGGCAGGCGTTGTGGAGCCTTCTGGCAATAATGAAACTCGGCGCTCATACTTGGTCTCTGACTTTAGGAGATAGGTCGCATGGCTAGTAAATCGAAGGTAGTTCGGCAGCAGGCAATAAAGAAGAGTAATAAAGACCACTTTTATCTAGTTTCCATTCCACTTCTTGCCTTAGCAATCAAGATAATCACGATGTCAAACATAACCGGCGGGGGTTGGCTGGGATCTGATGGTGAAAGTTGGCTTGCCGGCGCTGATGGACTTCTTAAGCAGGGTTATTACTCTGATGCAAGCGTACTTTCGTACATGCCCGCGGGTTATCCAATTTTAATCTGGTTGATTGCGAAAATTTCAGTAGTTCATGGAGTATGGCTGCTCTCATTCGTTCAGAGTGCGTTTTATGCCTATGCAAGTTACTTCTTTGTAAAACAACTTCGCGATACAAAACTTCGTCCCTACATTTTCCTCATTGGAATTGCGATTGCTTTTAACCCGACGCTTTCGTTGAGCACGCTTGTGGTCGGATATGAAAGCTTGCTTTCTACAAGTATGTTACTAATTGTTGGTTTTATTATTAAATCCAAAAATTTGGCGGGCGACGTTAAAATTGGAAAGTTAATCTTTGGAGTCGGAGTGATTTCAGCACTTGCCACTTTTATACAACCTCGGTGGATTTTAACGACAATAATAATTGCTATTGCATGGGCACTCATGTTCAAGAACCGAAAAATTCAAGCGGCAATTCTTATTGGCGTAATTGGAATTATGTCTATTGCGCCAGCTCTAATAGTTCAGCGAAATATTCAATCTGTGGATAAGGCAGTAGTCGCATCTATTCTGGGCGGCAATATGGCCGTTGGCGCAGGTGATGAAACCACTGGCGGATATCCTCATACGGGAGCGGTTGTACCATGCGAACCTTCACCTCCTGCAACTTCCGTCTCTGATAGCGATATGTTTAAGTGTGTAATTAAGTGGTATGCGGGGCATCCGGTAAAGGGAGTCCGCTTATTCATTAATAAAGGATTTTTCTATTGGTCCCCGTGGTCTGGTCCTCTAGGTGAGGGAACCATGGCGCGTAACCCTTGGCTTAAAATCAACCCCTTAATCAGCATTGCCAAGGGAAGCCAAGAGGGAAGTGATTTAATTAATAAATTGCCAGGAAAGATAATCTCCTTTGCCTGGGTTATGGGCTGCATTTCAATGATGTTTATCGGCTTTTTCTGGCTCCGCTCAATGAAGGGGCTTTATGCCAATATTGCGTACATGACGCTCATTCCAGTCGTCGTTTCATGGCTAGTTACTTTGGCAACCGTGGGTGATCACAGATATCGCATCCCGACAATGCCTCTGAGCCTGTTTCTTCAAGTGATGGGCTATTTTGCCCTGCGCCACAAGGTGAAAACGCGCTCATTTGCCACCACTTTGGAGCCGAGCGCCAAGGCACGGTAACCTACCTCTCTGGCAAACATATACAAGTAAGGAGGTCGCACTATGGGTCGCGGCCGATCAAAAGCAAAGCAGACAAAAGTTGCACGAGATTTAAAATACAACGCACAGGATATGGATCTCGATCGTCTTACGAAAGAGCTTCATGGCGAAATCGATACAACGAATAAAAAAGATGACGACGATCCCTTTGCTGAGGGCAATTACATCCCACGTGCGTGAGACCAACTCCGTACGTAGCCTCTCTTCGTATCTACGAGCCACTTTCGGCCTTCGAACCTGCTGATCGCTTACGTTGGCAGAATATTGATGTTAATTCCGCAAGTTATATTTCTGAAGAAGAATTAGCGCTTCGTCGTTTAGTTTTTCCAGAACCACCCGTGGGTCGACCAGATGGAGTTCATATTCTCGAGATCGATGGCGAACGTTTTGTTTCTCCCTGGGCAACTGCAACTCGTTGTTGGGCAGCCCTTGATAACTTTAAGGAATCTCTGCCGAGCACAGTAATTCCATTTTTCGTTACACCTGCGATTGAAGATGTAATCACCGCAGGAGTTGATTTACTTGAAGACAAAGTTCCACATATTCTCAATGAGACTTGGGTAATTCCACCTCGCTGGTTCTTACTTTTTCAGCCGAGCGAGCGACACCGCGGGGAAGATGGCAACGGAGTGTTTACAACTGCACGAACAACTATTGCACTTGCTAAATCTCGGGCGCAGGCAGCTCACGAAACGGTTGTTGGCGCATTCGGTGAGGGTCCAGTAGAACAGGACTTGGATAATTTATTGGCATGGCTTGAAATGTTTCACTCCAACTCTTATGTTGAATTAGATTACGGCGGTCTTGCTACCTATTTAGATAAATCACTACGTGAGAATGGTGAAGATGGATTGTCTGCAGATACATCAATTGAAGATGTATTGCACTCATTATCGGGATTGGCCGCCTCCGATCGCATGATCGCGGGCCAAGGTTATGAGCGCTTAATGTCGCGATGGAGCCATGTTCAAGCTCTGGAATCGGCAAATTAAGCGGTTTTAAACTCTTGCTTTACACGTGGTAAATCGCAATACTTCACCGCAATAAGGAACAAAGCGGAGATGTTGCGATGGGCACAGAGGAGATGCAATGGAGTTAGACCGCGCACCGGCTCCCGAGGTTTTATTAACCCCCAAAGAGGTGGCCCTGCGATTTCACGTGAATCCAAAGACGGTCACACGCTGGGCAAAAGCTGGCAAACTTACAGCGATTCGCACTCTTGGTGGACACCGTCGCTATCGTGAATCAGAGGTTTTAGAGCGCCTTCGCGAGTATAAAGAGAGTTCGAACTAAAGATAGGATTGGCTCATGGCCGATGAAAAGAAACCCGCAGATGATGCCCGCGCCAAGTTTTTAGAGGCGTTGGAAAAAAAGAAGCATAAAAACACATCACTTCCCGGTGGCGGAAACGCTTCTGGCCCAAAGGTCGGTGGGGCACAAGCAGGCGGCGCACCAGCCCCTCGTTTTCAACGTAAGTCAGGTCCTTCGGGCTCTGCAGGTTAAGTGTCCGGACAGCTCCTTATTGAAATTCGGAGTTACAACAATCCGCGACGTTTCAGCAGCGGCTCGATCTTTGAATCGCGACCTCGGAAGTTTCTAAACATCTGCATCGAATCAATGGAACCGCCTCGCCCAAGAAGCGAATTTTTGAAATGCTCACCATTTTCACGTTTTAATCCGCCGTTTTCCTTAAACCAATCAACGGTGTCGGCATCTAGTACTTCAGACCAGATATATCCGTAATAGCCGGCAGAGTAACCACCGGCAAAGATATGACTGAAATATGTTGAACGGTATCGAGTCGGAACGGGTTCAAAATCTAAGCCATAATCTTTAATCGCTTGCGCTTCGAAGGCTTCGACATCTGTAACTTTTTCAGCTTGTTCACTTGAAAGTGAGTGCCATGCTAAATCTAAAATCGCCGCCGCTAAATAACTTGTTGTCGAATGGCCTTCATTGAACGTTGAGGCAGCTTTTAAGTTATCAATCCATTCCTGCGGCAACCTTTCGCCAGTTTCAAAGTGACGGGCATAATTTTCTACAACCTCCGGCCACAATATCCACATTTCATTTACTTGTGATGGGAATTCGACAAAGTCACGCTGGACATTTGTTCCTGAGACACGCGGGTATTTAACTTGGGAGAGAAGCCCATGAATTGCATGTCCAAACTCATGGAATAAAGTTGTGGTCTCATCATAAGTAAGCAATGTTGGTTTACCAGCGCCAGGTTTAGGGATATTTAAGTTATTTACGACCACAGGGAGCTGACCAAATAAGAAGTTTTGATCGACAAGGTTATTCATCCACGCTCCGCCACGTTTTGAATCACGAGTGTAGAAATCACCGATAAACAAACCAACTCGTGAGCCATCCTCATTATTTACTTCAAAAGCGCGAGCCTCCGGGTGATACGTCACCAAATCTGGTCGCTCCTTAAATGAAATTCCAAACAACTTATTGGCAGCGAAGAAGACTCCATCATGGAGAACGCGCTCTAATTCAAAGTAAGGTCGCATTTTCGTTGTATCGATGTTGTACTTTTCAAGTCGAACTTTTTCGGTGTAATAACCCCAATCCCAACTTTGAATCTCTGCGCCAGCCGATGTTTTTAGATCTTCAGCCTCTGCCTTAGCGTTATGAAGGGCCGCTGGCGCGATTTTCCGGAGCATCGCATGGACATTGTCTGGATGCTCGGCAGTCTGGACCGCGATTACATGCTCTGCATGAGTGTGCTTTCCGAATAACTCAGCCCGCTCTGCACGTAACTTGACCATTTCAAGGAGCACAGGTTTATTGTCATGTTCATTTGATCGATTAGCTTTGAGTTTTGATGCCTCCATAATTTTCTCACGGAGTTCGCGATTGGTGAGGGAATCCAACACGGGATTACCAGTGAAATTCACCATTCCAATTAACCATTTATCAACTAACTCTCGCTCAAGTGCAGCAGCAGCGGCTGCCTCAATCTCATTAGCGCTAAGGCCATCTAAATCTTCTACAGAATCAACTATTACCGCTAGATCATTTGTATCTGCTAAAACATTTTTCGAAAACTGAGTTTCTAATTTTGAAAGCCGCTCATTGAGTTGCATTAAGCGATCTCGTTGAACTGTGGTTAAGTGAGCGCCCGCATACAGCAAATCCTTGTAATAGCGCTCTAGCAACCAAGAATCTTCACTATTTAATCCAAGTGACTCACGGTTTTCAAAAAGACCTTTGATTCTTTGAAAAAGGGCAGGATTTAAATTAATAGCATCTTGATGTGCGGCAAGTTTGGGCGCCATCTCCTCTTCAATTGCATCAATGGCATCGTCAGTATCACTAGAAGATTTGTTGTAGAAAACCATTAACATTCGCATCAACATTTGCCCGCTTTTTTCAAGCGCCACGATTGTATTTTCAAATGTAGGAACACCTGGGGTATCGAGAATCGCTTGCACTTCTGCTAACTGCCGAGTACAGCCTTCATAAAAGGCAGGCAAATAATGCCCAACTTGAATGTCGGCAAAAGGGGGCAGTTCAAAATCAAGTGTGCTGCGGTTGGCAAATGGATTAGCTTCATGGTTAGTCATAAAGCGAATTCTAATCGAGCGTAAGTGCTAGTTGTGGTCCTTATTAATGGGGGCGGCGACGACGCTGACTTGAGTTAGGGCGCGGACGCTTATTGCCACCACTGCGTACTGATTTTTCAACGATTGGCACTATGTATGGGACGCCGGATGGCTCCTGCGCGCCAGTAATCTTCATTAATTCGGTGCTAAGTGGAGTCACTCCAACGAACTTCGGTGTAACGCCGGCACGAGACGTGAGTCCACCGATTGATTTCTGCTGATTAGTTGTTGCAATAGTTACAACTGTTCCGGCCTCGCCAGCACGCGCAGTACGACCCGCGCGGTGTAAGTAATCCTTATGATCTGTTGGAGCATCAACATGAACAACTAATGATATTCCATCAACGTGGATTCCACGAGCTGCAACATCGGTGGCAACAAGTGCGGCATTAGCTGATTCCTTAAAGAGTGCAAGTGTGCGAGTACGTACTGCTTGTGTCTTACCACCGTGCAATGCCCCAACTGCAACACCTGCATGAGCAAGCTTGTCAGCTAAACGATCGGCGCCACGTTGTGTCTTAACAAACATAATTGTCTTACCGTTACGGGCAGCGATCTGATTAGTGATGTCATCTTTATCACCTGGGTTCATAACAAGGACGAAGTGCTCCATTGTTGAAACAGAGGCACGATCATTTTGCAGTGAGTGAGTCTTTGGGTTCTTCAAGTATTGACGAACTAAGGAATCTACACCGCGATCAAGAGTTGCTGAGAACAACAGGCGCTGCCCATCGAGCTTAGCTTGATCCAAAATCTCTTTAACAACCGGTAAGAATCCCATATCGGCCATTTGATCGGCTTCATCGAGAACAGTTATCTCTAACTGATCTAGTTGAACTTCACCCTTATCGAGCAAGTCGATTAAACGTCCAGGTGTTGCAACCAAAATTGCAGTTCCACGACGCATTGCAGTGATCTGCTTTGCATATGACATTCCTCCAGCGACTACAACTGATTCATGACCAATTGAGCGCGCTAGTGGCATCAACACTTCATCGATCTGCTGAGCTAGTTCGCGCGTTGGTGTAAGAACAAGCGCAAGTGGCTTATGTGGCTTTGCAACACGGCCATTTAAATTATTGAGAAGGGCTAAACCGAAGGCAAGAGTTTTTCCAGAACCGGTCTGTCCACGACCCAAAATGTCGTGGCCGGCTAGCGCATCAGGCAAAGTAGCGATTTGGATTGGAAAAGGATGCATGATTCCCTGCTTAGAGAGGGCGTTAACTAATGGTGCGGCAATTCCTAAATCACTGAAAGTTGTAGTTATCTCAGTTAATGGAGTTGCATCAATTAAATTAGCGTCAGCTAAATTTGCCGAAATGTAGTTATCATCTGCGCCAAAATCGACCGCGGCATTGGTATGTGTCTTAGATGAATGTTTGAAATCATCACGGGCGTATGCCGGTGAATCATTACGGCGATCACGAACTGGACGCTCTGCGCGAAAGTTTGCCGCGCGTGTATCTGGAGCTTCAGAACGCTTCTTTGGACGGGTTGGATCAAACTTTTCCACTTTACGTGGAATAAAGTTAGGGCGACCATCATCGTTGCGAGAGGTTTTTGCTATTGCAGCATCGCGGCGATTTGTCGGACGAGTATCTGATTTTTTGTAATCGCTCTTCTTAAATGCTGGTTTCTTAAAATCGGTAGTTTCGTACTCAGGCTTTTTGTTCTCAGGCTTGACGTACTCTTTCTTCTTATATTCGGTTTTCTTGAATTCCGGCTTTTTATCTACTGGTCGCTTAGCGCGCTCAGTACGCTCTGCAACAAACTTCTTTGCGCGACTTTCAGGCTTTTGTGAAAGTTCAATGCGGGCTTTGCGCTCTTCGGGCGCCTCAATCGGACGTGGGCGAGATGCGGTTTTTTCTTGGAAGCGCTGTGCGCGTAGTTTTGAACGGTCAGTCAAGCGAACCTCTTTTTTCGAAACGGTGGATGGATCAGCATCTGAGTAGCGGCGCGTTGTGGTCGCTTTACCCGATTTAACCACTGCAGATTTACTCAAGGCAGCTGCACCTTTGCGCGCATTCTTTTGCGCAGTTGTGTGGCGTGCTTTTGGGTCTACCGCTTTAAACTCCGCGGCCTTCTTAGTGCGTTTAGGTTTTCCAACAGATGCTGCCCGACGTGCTTTTCCGGGCGCGGGTGTACGTGGTTGTAGAGACATAGAAATGCATACCAATCGAGACGACAAGCGCGTCTCGGGTTTGACTGGCGCTCAAATGGGCCGTCAGGATGGTGATAAGACTCGCAAGTAGCGCGGCTTCTGCTGCGCTTAGGGGGAAGTTCTTTGATGCGGTTGCATCAACGTCGGCAATTCTACCGTGGATTATTACCCCTCCTTACCATCACAATCTCCCAAAGTAGGCGTGGCCAGCTATGTCATCATTGCTCGGTGTCTTCAACCTCAGCGACTAAACCTAGCTCAAACTGGATCGCCCTCTACATCGCCTTAGGAATTGTTTGGGGCTGTTCCTTTATCTTTATCAAACTAGGTCTTGAGTTTTTAACACCCATCGGAGTTGCCTTTGGTCGAGTATCAATGGGGGCGCTGACCTTGGTTTTTTGGGCTCGATTTAAAAAAATCCCACTTCCAACAGGCAAGGAGATTTGGTTTCATCTTTGGATTGTTTCATTGCTTCTCAATGTAATTCCCGGTGTTCTCTTCGCAGTTGCTGAAACTGAAGTTACATCGATTTTGGCAGGGATTATTAATGCCGTAACTCCACTGATGACTTTACTTGCAATCATGATTGTTTTTCGTGAAGAAAAGCTCAAAAGCTATGAAGTAATTGGCCTTTTCCTAGGCTTTGTTGGCGTGCTCACGGTTTTAGGTGCATGGAATGGCCTTGGAGAAAATCCCATAGGCGCAGTGCTTGCACTTCTACTCGCAGTGACGTGCTATGGATTCTCTTTTCCTTACTCACGAAAGTATGTATTGCCTAGAAAATTACAACCGGAAGCACTAGCGGCGGTACAAGTTTCAGCCGGCGCTATCACACTTCTACCTTTCTATTTAATAGATGGAATAGCCAAAGATGAATATCGGCCTGGTCCAGTATTTGCCATGATCGCACTCGGTGTATTTGGAAGTGGCTTTGCCTATATTTGGAACTTCAAAATTATGGAAGCTGCGGGAAGTGCCATAGCTAGCACCGTTACGTATGTAACACCAGTGGTGGCAGTGATAGTCGGAATAATTTTCCTTAGTGAAAAAGTTACATGGTACGAACCCGTTGGGGCGGGAATCGTTTTATTGGGTGCAGCTATCGGGCAGCAACGTTTAAAGATTTTTAGTCGATCTTAAAACCATCTTTGATCGGTCCAAGGTCTATGCCGGCCGCAGTGTGATTGCTTTGTTCTCCACGAGCTAGTTGAGCCTCGTGTGCTTTATTGTGCCATCGCTCTTCGATATTGCCGTATTTCCAAAGCAGCAAAGCCACAGCCCAGACCACTACAAATGCCCCTACGATGAAGTAGCCAGCACTATTTAGATTAAAGGCAAGTGCATAATCCCAAAGACCACCCGTTAGATTCAACTGTTGGGCAATTATTTGGAGAATTTGAAGTCCGCCAACAAAAAGTGCAACAGCTACAGAGAGACCAGTAATAATAATGTTGTAGTACACCTTGCGAACAGGTTTTGAAAATGCCCAACCATAAGCAAAATTCATAAACGATCCATCAATGGTGTCAAGCAAACTCATTCCAGCGGCAAAGAAAAATGGCAATGAAATCATCGCCCACCATGGCAGACCTGCAATAGTTGATGATCCCGCTAGAATAAGTAGACCTACTTCTGTTGCAGTGTCAAAACCCAATCCAAATAAAATTCCAAGTGGATACATCTTCCATGAAGTATCGATTCGACGGGCAATCGGCCCGAAGAAACGCATCAGTAACCCACGCGAGTCAAGGTGTTTCTCTAACTCTTCTTCGCTATAACTCCCTTTGCGCATCTGAATAAAGACTCCAACGATTGAGACTAAGACTATTAAATTTAAAATTCCAATAAGCATTAAGAAAGTGCCACTGACTGAAATTCCAATTAACCCCGTGTAGTGCTGCAGTGCCGAATCATCATCGTTTAGCTGTGATCCAAGAGTCTTAATTCCAAAGCCAAGCAATATAGTGAGTAGGAAAACTACTGAAGAGTGACCTAGTGAGAAAAAGAAACCAACCGCTAATGGACGTTGGCCTTCAGACATTAACTTTCTAGTTGTGTTATCAATGGCACTGATGTGATCGGCATCGAAAGCATGGCGCATGCCTAATATGTAGGCAAGGGCGGCAGTACCCCAACCAAAGAGTGAACCATCACCGAGTCTGTAGTTTCCGGTGGTGGCCTTCCACATCAATAGCGCCCCAGCAATGTGTAAGAAGAGAATGAGGCCAAACATTGCGCCCATTCGGCGCCACTCATCAGCGGTGAGGAGTTGGCGTAGAGGCGTGCGCACTCTCTGTTTAATGACGGCGTTCATATTTTTCCTCTGTTGCCCCTCTTTTGCTCTAAGTTGCCCTCAATGGCCGCTAGATGCGAACTGTTTGCAAGTAGAAAGCGTAAGGCCGCTTCCACCCCTTGTCTATTCGAACGAAGAATTAAGTATTTGCGTATAGAGTCGCGTAAAGAACCTGCACGGGAGAGGCGGTCTGTGTGAGCGAAGACGATGACATGGAAGAAATAGTCACAGAGGAGATGCTCTGGGATCGGATTCCTGAAGTCGATGGCGAAGAGCGGGCAAGTACGTACTACGAGCTCAGCGCCAGAATCTATGCGCGCGGACAGTATGACGAAGCCTTAGCCCTTGCTGAAACTGCACGGGATATCTATTCAACGTTAGGGGCTAGTGCATCAAGTGAAGGACTAGCTCAAGCATATTCAGCGATTGGATATAACCTCAATCAATTAAAGCGTATGGATGAAGCTGCATCTGCGATGAGCAAGGCTGTGGAGATTTTGAGAGAGAATAAGTCTCCCATTGCATTGGAGCTTGCATGCACGTTAGGGGAATGGTGGTACACATCTAAACAATATGAAAAAGTTGTATTGACAATGGGTGAGTGTGCTCAAGAACATTTAGTAGATGGAAATGAAATAGGCGCAGCTAACGACCTTCACTTAATTGGCTGTGCCGAACGCGAGTTGAAGAACTATGAAAAAGCCATTGCTGCCTTCAAAGAGGCGAGAATTTTATTCAAACACAACAAAGAAGTTATTCACGTTGCCCGCTGCGATCAAAAAATGGCCTCTTGTCTGATTGAATTGAACGAAGGTGAACTCGCGCTTATAACAGCACGAAAAGCGCTTGATGTTTTTGAAACGGCTCACGATCATCGCCGCGAAACTTTTGCACTTTTTGAGTATGGCAAAGCCCAAATTCTCTTAGAGAAGTTCGATGATGGTCTCGCAACCCTCGAGCAGGTGCTCTCAGTTGTTAGCGAAGACGAACCTAAGGATTTTGAATTCATCATTGATGTGGAATCCAGGATTGCAAAAATAGTACGTATGCAAGGACGCATTGACGAGGCCGACGAAATTGAACGGCGATTGAAGTCGGTGCAAGAGATGCTTGAGGATGAATCAGAGGTTTGATAGCGCACTTAAAAAGCCTGCCAGAGGTACGAATCACAATGGTCTGCATGGGAAATATCTGTCGTTCGCCAATGGCCGCAGCGGTTCTTGCTAACCGAACTTCCGAATGGAAAACCCCTAAAATCACTGTCGGAAGCTCTGGTACTGGAGCTTGGCATATTGGCCAAGGGCCACACCCAACGTCAAAGAAAGTTTGGGAGAGCGCGGGCTACAGCTACATTCATACTGCGCGCCAGTTTCAATCAAGTGATTTCCACGCATTTGACTTGATTCTCGTGATGGATTCAAGCAATTTCAGAAATGTAATTAGTCTTGCTGATAATAATGAATCGGTAAATAAAGTATTTTATCTACGCAGTTTTGATACGTCACTCTCAAAAATTGACCCGGCATCAGAGCAGTTTTATGAGTTAGAGGTGCCAGATCCTTACAACCAAACAATTGAAGCTTATGAAGCTACGTTACTTATGATTGAGCGCGCTGTAGATGGTTTATTGCAAGAGTTATCGAACCGATAAGCGCTCCAACGGCAGCAAAAATCAAGGGCCATTGAATATCTCCACTGCTCCATAAAGCACCCCCCCAAATACCAGCACCAAGCACCGCAAAGTTCATCGAGGCTTGATACACACCTTGTGCGCGACCGCGATGATTATCTTCACTCAACGATGCAATCCATGCCTTACCAACACCGTCAGTAAAAGCAGGAAACAAACCATAAAGAACGAGTGCAATTAAGGCCAGTGAGTGGTTTTGGGTTAATCCCAATGTTGCATATGCTGCGGCGAAAGCAAGTAATCCAACTGCATAGACAACTCTAGGTGAAAACTTGTCGGCAATATATCCGCCAGGAAAAGCCGCTAGAACTGTCACTCCGCTAAATAGCATGTATGAAAGAACTACGCCCTGTGTCGAAAAACCAATGTCATGCAAGCGCAACAATAAAAGCAGATCAGGAATATTAGTTAATTGAATCAATACTAGAATTGCAATTGAACGTTTTAAAGTTTTGGGTAAGCGGGGATGTTGCTTTTTCTCTGCTTTAACTCTTGGAACTTTAACGAAGCTCTCCTTAATCAACAGAGTTAAAAGCCCCGAAATAATCGCTGGAATCAGCGCCCATTTTGCCACGGCGCGGACATCGCCATCGAGTAGAGCCAGACCCATGAGGGCGATAGCCGGGCCAATCACCGCGCCAATATTGTCGCCGGTCCGATGGAAACCAAAGGCACGTCCTAAGTGGGCCTTATCTACTGAATCCGAGATTAATGCATCCCGTGGAGCACTTCGAATTCCTTTGCCAATTCGATCGGTGACTCGACCTAAGAAAACCAATGGCCAGCTCGTTGCAACAACAACCAGAGATTTACCTACTCCAGCCAATGTATACCCCGAGATGACGAAAGGCTTTCTACCTAAACGATCACTAGATGTGCCACTAATTAACTTAGTAAAACCCGCTGCCGCTTCAGCGCAACCTTCGATAAGTCCAAGGGCTAAAGGCGCAGCTCCAATAACACCTGTCAATAAAATCGGCAACAGTGGATACAACAACTCACTGGCGGCATCTTGGGCAAGTGAGACTATTGTTAAAAGAATCAGATTTCGGGTGAGCCAGATTCTTTTCATTTAGGCCAGGTCTTCATCATTTAGGTAAGTGCTGCAATGCCCAGTGATACATAGCAATGGCACCAGCGGCTGATGCATTCATTGAACGTGTTGAACCATATTGGTTAATTTCATATAGGTTTTCGCAAACAGCGATACCCTCCTCTGACATTCCTGCCCCTTCTTGCCCAAACAAAAGTACGCACCGTTCTGGCAGTTGTGCCCTCTCTAAACGTTCCGAACCTGGAACATTGTCGATTCCAATAATTGGTAAATCATTTTCTCCGCACCAGTTCGCGAAATCATTAACCGTAGGATGGTGATGGACGCTCAAGTATCTATCTGTCACCATAGCTCCACGCTTGTTCCAATCGCGTTTTCCTACGATATGCACGCCAGAGACGTTAAATGCATTCGCAGTCCGAACAATTGAGCCGATATTCAAATCATGTTGCCAGTTTTCAATGGCAATATGTAATTTATGCCGTTTTGTATTTAAATCGGCAACAATTGCATTAACACTCCAGTATCGGTAATGATCCAAAACATTGCGACGGTCACCATTCAGTAATAACTCAGCATCGTATTGGGGGCCTTGCGGCCAGGGCTTTTCATGAGGTCCGACACCAACAACTGGAAAAAACTCACCCGGACCAATAGTGCCGGGCGTTGTTGGCGTAGACATGGATGCACTCTAAACTGATTCCATGACCACTATCAATACAATCCTCTACATCCTGCATGTTCTCAGCGTTGTAGTGATACTTGTATTGCTTTTGCAGCAATGGAATAAGGAGCCGCGAAAACTCAACCCAGGGATCTTGCATGCAGGACTAACCGCGCTTATTACTGGTTTAGCGATGGTGGGAATGTTTGCAACTGTTCACCCAGATGAAGATCTGAATCACACAAAAATTGGAGTTAAACTTCTAATTCTGATTGCAATTCTCTTTATTAGTTATCGCAATGTAAAGAAACCCGTACTTGCAAAGAACACATGGCAAGCACTAATTGGATTAACGGTATTAAATATTCTCATTGCATCTCTATGGTAAAGACCTATGCAATGCGACACAAAGTAATTTTTATATTACTTGCTCTGGTTAGCGCACTAAACGTTGTTCCGAGCAATGCAGCCTTATCGCCATCGGCAATACCTGCTGTTTTTGACAAACTTTTAGCAGTACCTGCTCTATCCAATCCAGCGATGATTCTGATTGACGGAATTACTGGAGAGATTGTTTATCAGAGAAAAGCATATTCACAGCGCAAACCTGCCTCCGTTATGAAATTGCTTTCAGGTGTTGCAACACTGAAGTATTTAGATCCAGAGTCGACTTTCTCAACCAATATTTCAATTGGAGTGGACAGCAGAACTTTAGTGATTCAAGGAAGTTATGACCCTTGGATTAGTACCAGTTACATCGCTGCTCGTAAAATGAATCGCGCATCTCTGCCTTACCTTGCAAATAGATCCATGGCTATGCTCAGGAAAGCAAATGGAAACTCTCTAGAGGAGATTACGGTCTTGTATACGGGATTGTTTTCACAAGATGTTTCAAATTTTAAGAGTTATTGGGCCAATCAAGGTTTCAGACCAACGATGAAAACCGTTAGTAGCGCCGAGAGTTTTGCTAAAGCGGGCGAAATTGTGGCAAGTGCAGAATCACCAAAGCTCAATGAGATTTTGGAATTCACACTTCTATGGAGTGATAATCTTTTGGCCGAACGTTTAGCTAGGCTCGCCTCACGTTCTGCCGGATATGGATTTAACATTGAAGGAGTAGCGCAAACCTTTGCTCAAGTGCTCACAGATTTAGAAATAGATCCCACAAAATTGAGGGTTATCGACGCCAGTGGTTTATCTAAAAAGAATCGAATAACAGCGTCAATTGTAGGTCAACTACTTTTTAAACTCCGCCAGGATGAGAAGTTTAAATATATTTACGATTTTCTTCCAGTCGGTGGTATTTCCGGCACCTTGGAATCCAGATTTTTAACAACAGCACCTACTGCAGTTGGTTTAGTCCGCGCTAAGACAGGAACTCTCAACGGAACGGTAACTTTGGCGGGTTTTGTAGAATCAGTTGACCGTGAATATATTTTTGTGACTCTTGCTGATGACATCCAACGAGGAACACGAGCAAGCGACAGGGCGCGGGCTGCCATAGATCGAATCCTTGGAAGAATTGCAGCTCCAAATATTCCAACTGAAATCTCTGAGGTTGAACCTACGCCTTAACTACCTATTATCAAAGACTTTAATTGAACCACCATAACAGGCAACCCATGTTCGTTGAGTCGGAACATCAAAGGTGACACCTATGGGTTCATTCATTACTTACTGCAATTCCACGGGGTAACGCCCAATATTGATTGTTTTCAACGTTTTTTGAGTATACACGGATATGGATTTTAGATCATATGAACAACAATTAGAAACGAGTAAGTATTTATTATCCGGAGTTACTTCAACTACTTTTGGAACTGAACCCACTGGATAGACGGCATCAATTTCATAATCGCTTAAGTTGATTCGATACAGAAAACCAGCTTGTTTTCACTAGAAAGAACCTCACTCTGTGCCGGTGTAGAGATGGCACAGAGTGAGGTTATTACTGCAAGAAATAGAAAACTACGGCTCATGTTCTAACTGTAGGGATTACGAGTTAGTCTTCGTCGCCTTCGTCTTCGTCTTCATCGTCTTCGTCATCATCGTCATCTTCATCTTCATCGTCATCATCTTCATCGTCGTCTTCATCGTCGTCATCGCTGTCATATCCGAAAAGTTCATCATCTTCTTCTCCGAAGATAGGCAATGCACCAATTAATGGAATCTCAACCGAAGCTGCCGTTGATGTTGCAGTTGGATCAAACGAGATTTCGGAGATATCAAATTCTTCAGGAGCTGTGATCTCAAGCGCCGAAGCCGGGCTCTCAACTGTAGGATGTGCGTAAATACTGCCAATACCTATTATGGAAACGGTCACAGCTAAGGCGAAAATCGGCAGAGTTCTTGATACTTTGCGTGGAAAAGAGGAGGTCTTTTTCTCGGCTGTTTCGATCCATTCGGGCTTCTGTGGAGGTGTCATGTGAAGCTCCTTTCGTTAAGGAGAAAGTAGCCTTTTGGCTTGTGAAGACCCTGTGAAGTGAGCCTTAGTTTGCTGAGTAATCTTGGCAAGTGAAGACTCTGGCGCGTGGATATGTAGATTTGATGAAGCTGCGAGTCGTCGAACTCCTTCTAGTTTCGACCCTACCAGCCATGATTTTGGCGGCTAAAGGGCTACCCTCATTTTCACTGGTGGCCACAACGATTCTCGCAGGCACTTTATCTGCCGGCAGTGCCAATGCTTTTAATATGGTGATTGAAAGCGAGAGCGACAAATTAATGGCTAGAACCGCAAAACGCCCGATAGTTACTGGAGTAATCAGCAGAACCAATGCTGCGATATTTGCATTCATCATTGGTATTTTATCGCTCATCATTTTTTGGACTTTTACTACACCTCTTGCAACCCTCTTATCATTTATTGCGATTGCATTTTATGTTCTTGTTTATACAATTTGTCTAAAAAGCAGGACATCTCAGAATATTGTCTGGGGTGGTGTTGCTGGTTGCATGCCGGTGTTTATAGGTTGGGCAGCAGTAACTAACTCACTTTCAATCACTGCACTTGCTTTCTTTATGGTGATCTTTTTTTGGACTCCACCGCATTTTTGGGCGTTAGCAATTAAGTACAAAGATGATTATTCGGCGGCCGGAATTCCGATGCTTCCTGTTGTTGCAACTAAGGCAAATGTTTATCGCCAAATGTGGTTTCATACAGTTTTGATGATTGCCTCATCTATTTGGCTAATAATTTCTGCAAATTTGCCAACTTGGTCTCTAGTAGTAACCATTTTACTTGGGTTGGTATTTGCACGCGAATTAATTGCCCTTAAAGAAAGCTCTCCGGATTACGGAAAAACAGCGGGCAAGATTTTTCAGTGGTCAATCACTTATTTGAGTTTACTGTCAGTCGTTCTTGTCGTTGCTCAGCTCAGTGCTTGAGTTAAATCTTTTATCAAATCACTTGAATGCTCTAAACCTACCGACAATCGCAATACCGATGGCGTGATACCCATTTCAGCTTGGACTTCTGGAGATAAACGTCGATGTGTGGATGTTGCCGGATGCGTAATAAGTGATTTACTGTCACCTAAGTTATTAGAGATGTCGATAATTCGAAGTTTATTCATAAAGGCAAACACCTGCGCTTGATCCCCAACAAACTCAATTCCCACTGTAGTCCCGCCACCTGTCATCTGTTTCATGGCTAACTCGTAGTCAGGATGTGACTTCAGGCCAGGAAAACGTACTGATTTGATTTCCGGACGCGCTTCTAAGAATTCGGCGATTGTTTGGGCATTTGCAACCATTCGCTCAACTCGCATCTCCATTGTTTCCAGAGATTTAACGAGAACCCATGCGTTAAATGGACTCAATGATGGACCACTATGTCGGGTAAAAGGCATTAACTTTTCGTGAATGTAAGAAGAGGAGCCAAGAATTGCACCGGCAAGAACACGGCCCTGTCCGTCAATATGCTTAGTTGCAGAGTACATAACAACATCAGCGCCGAGTTGAAGCGGTTTTTGTAATACGGGTGAAGCCATGACGTTATCGACTATAACCGTTGCTCCTACGTGATGGGCTAATTCGCTCACCATCGCGATATCAACAATCTCCATTAAGGGATTGCTTGGCGTTTCAATAAAGACTGCTTTAGTTGGTTTACTTAACGCCTTTGCCCATACATGTGGATCATTACCCTTTACTAATTCGAAAGTTACGCCCCACTTTGGTAAGAACTCTGTTATAACGACATGGCATGAAGAAAACATTGCCGCCGATGCAACGACATGGTCACCCTGTTCAACAAGGCAGGCAAGAGATGAAAACATAGCCGACATTCCAGAGCCTGTAGCTACGCAGAAATCTGCGCCTTCAATAGCCGCCAAGCGCGCTTCAAACATGGCAACCGTTGGATTATGGAATCGGCTATACAAAAAGTGGTCAGTTTCTTCGGCAAAAGAGTCGAAGGCTTCTTCGGCAGTTGAATAAGTAAATCCACTATTTAAATAAAGCGCCTCAGATGTTTCACCAAATCCTGATCGGGTAAGTCCGGTTCGGACGGCATGTGTTTGAGGATGCAGATCCCATTGAGGTGCTTCGCGCTCATTGCGGGGGCGGTACCCCCATGGTGTACTCATGGTTAATTGTGGCAGAGTTCGGTATATGTCTAACACTGCGATTTCTGTTACAGATTTAAGTAAGAAATACGGAGAGCGGATGGCCGTATCTCATGCAACTTTTGAGGTTCCATTGGGCACAATTTGTGGTTTTGTAGGTCCAAATGGTTCGGGCAAAACAACAACTATGAGAATGCTATTGGGGCTCATCACACCCACGGGCGGAACCGGCGAGATTTTGGGTGAGTCGATTAAGCATCCCGAGAAATATTTACCGCGAGTTGGGGCGATGATTGAAGGTCCAGCCTTCTATCCAGCACTTAGCGGAAAAGAGAATTTGAACTACCTAGCAAATCTCGGTGGATTTTCAACCGATCGTGTTCAACACCTGCTCGAACAGGTCGGACTAGGCGATCGCGCTAAATCAAAGTACAAAACTTACTCGTTGGGAATGAAGCAGCGTTTGGGAATCGCCGCGGCATTGCTGCCTAATCCAAAGTTATTGATGTTGGATGAGCCAACTAATGGTCTGGACCCTGAAGGCATTCAAGAAGTGCGCGCTTTATTGCGCTCCCTTGCAAATGATGGAACCTCTGTTTTTGTATCTTCGCACCTCTTATCCGAACTTGAACTCATTAGCGATTACTTAGTTATGTTGCGCAAAGGTGAAGTTGTCTTCACGGGCAAAATGACGAATCTAATGCTGAGCCAGCAACCCGTCATCATCGCAAAAGGAGAAAGTGACGATGACCTAGTTGCACTTCTTTCAATTGCAGAGATTGCTGGACATCGGGCTGTAATTCGAGATGGAGCAGTGCATGTAGAAGGGCCTGCAAGTTGGGCAGTTGATTTTAATCGTGCGGCATTTGATGCCGGAATAACTCTCTCACAATTAACGCCGCAACTTCCTAATCTTGAAGAAACTTTCTTTGAAATGACAGGTGAAAAATAATGTGGAATATTGTCTTCTCCGAAATTCGCAAATTACGTCGCCCAACTCTGTTTCTTGGAACTATGGGTGCCGTCGTATTTTTCAGCGCTTTATTCTCATCACTCTTGTTCTTGCTCATAGATTCACCTCAAGGAAACTCTGATCGTGGTCGCGTTGTGACTCGCGAAGTTCTCTCCCTGGCTACAGGTGGAGTTCAAGGCTTTAGCAGTGTCGGCGGGTTTTTGGGAATAATCGCACTCTGTGTTTTTGCTGCACAAACGGCGCAGGAGTACACCTATGGCACATTAAGGAATATCTTGGTTCGTCAGCCAGGTCGCTTGCGTGTCCTTGCTGGAAAATTTATTGCGATGGGTTTTTTTGCGCTTGTAATGATTGTTCTTTCAGCGATTATCAGTGTTTCAGCATCGGTGATTTTAGCTCCCCGTGCAAAAGTCTCGTCTGATCTCTGGTTTGGTGCTGATGGTCGACATGCCTTATTGACGACCTTCATCAACATAATCATCTCCGTCATAGGGTTTGGAACAATTGGCATGGTTTTAGGTTTGCTATTGCGCTCTCCAATCAGCGCGATCTCTTTCGGAGTTCTATGGCTGCTTATCGTTGAAAATCTTCTGATTGCCGTCAAAAACTCGCTAGAAGACTGGATGCCTGGGGCACAACTAGCTGCGATCGCATCGGGTGGCGCACCTCGCGGCATAGGTACTGGAATTGAGTACTCCCATGCATTAACAGTCGGAGGCTTATACGTAGCACTTGGAGCCGTAGTTGCATCAATCTTATTTGTACGCCGTGACGTATCTAATTAAGGACACCAGCACGGATTAGCCCTCTTTTTAAGAGAGCCCACTTATTCTTGAGACCTTCCCCCGGAGGTCTTGATTTGAAACAGAATAGGGCGATTTCACTTGCTCTGATTGCTGGACTGACGTTAACAACTGCGCCAGCTATTGCAAAGAGCCCTAAACCATCTCTTGCTCAAATTGAAGCTGCTAAAAAGATTGAAGAAGAGCGGAAAAAAGCTGCGGAAGTTCAGGCCGCAAAATTGGCAGCTGCAAATCAAGACCTTCGAACGCTAACAGCAAAAGCTAATGCCGCAACTGCTTCATATGTAAAAGCACAAAGAGAGTTAGCAATTGCCGAGGCAGTTGCACGAGCGGCGGCAAAATATGCTGCCGAGACTGCAAAAGCAGTTGCAGAAGCCCATAACGTTATTGGAAGACTCGCATCAAATGCATATATTTTGGGCGGAAGCATGAGCGATATTCAGCCGTTGCTCAGTGCAAATGGTCCACAGGATCTAATGGATCAACTCAGCACGTTAAGTACATTAGGTTCTAAAAATACAGTTGCTTTGGAGCGATTCAAGGCCGCAGAAGTAATTGCGGAGGCTGCAAAGTTAGCCGCCGATGATGCAGCAGCGGAGCAACAAAGAGCAACGGACAAAGTCGCAGCAGCTAAGAAAGTTGCCGATGACGCGAAAGCTGAACAGGCGAAAGAAGTCGCTAAGATACAGAAAGTTCAAGATCAACTAATGAAAGAGTTGCTAAGTGCTAGAAAAGTACGAATCACTCTTGAGCAACAACGCCAGTTAGCACTCTTAGAAGAGGCGCAAGCTAATCAAGCAACACAGACCGCGGGGCAAGCGAAAATTTGGCCGGATATAGGATTTAAAGGGCGATCAACTTTTCGAACGTCAGAGGCACAACGCCTTAAAGCCGTTGAGTATGCAAAGAAACAAGTTCTAGCGCGAAAACCTTATGTTTGGGGCGACGAGGGACCAAATGCTTTTGACTGCTCAGGTCTTGTTTATGCCGCGTATAAATCTGCTGGTCTTGGCTGGCCCAATTGGGATCGACTTAACTCAGCGCTTTATTCGGGCTACACGATGCATGTTTCTCTTAACTCATTAGTGCCGGGAGATCTCTTGTTTTATTCGTACAAGGGCACAATTTCAACCATTCACCACATGGCTATCTATGCCGGAAACGGAATGATGTGGGAGGCAAATTCAAAGAATGCAGGCTTGTTGTACTCAAATATTTATAGCGTTAAAGGCCTTATGCCTTTTGGTGGTCGGGTCTAGTCTTACTGTATGGATTCAAGTGCACCGGCGATCAGGAGTGCAGTTAGAAGCGCGCTCGAAAGTTTTGAGGCCGGTGATTTAATAATAGTTGCGGTTTCAGGTGGGGCTGACTCGTTAGCACTTGCATACGCACTCTCCCTCGAAGCCCCAAAGTTTGCAATCCAACTTCAAGCTGTAACCATAGATCACCAGCTTCAAGCTGGATCTGGGGTTCAGGCTCTCAAAGTTGTTGAACAAATGAAATCCCTCGGTATCGAAACCACAATTGAAAAGGTTTCGGTCGAAATCACTGATGGGCTAGAAGCATCTGCGCGCAAAGCAAGATATGCAGCATTGGATTCAATAGGCACCACATTGAATGCAGCGGCAATCTTTTTGGGACATACTCGCGATGATCAAGCCGAAAGCGTTTTACTGGGTCTGGCTCGTGGTTCAGGTACTCGTTCACTTTCTGGAATGGCGGTAAGGAATGGAAAATACATTCGACCACTACTTTCTATTACACGTGAACAAACGGTAAGTATGTGCCAAGAATTTGGTCTATCTGCATGGACCGATCCTCATAATTCGGATTTAAACTTTGCGCGCGTTCGTGTTCGAATGCAAGCGATACCTATCCTTGAAAAGACGATCGGACCTGGAATTTCTGATGCGCTTGCTCGCACAGCCGAACTTCTACGCCACGATGCAGATGCCCTTGATGCCTGGGCGGAGCAAGAAATCAGGCAGATAGATTTGAGCGATTTAGCATGTGATTACTTAGCTAATCTGCCTCGAGCTATCCGAAGTAGGGTCATTCGGGCGGCAATTTATGCTGCAGGTGCCCCAGCAGGCTCGATTTCAGCTGACCATGTGGGCTCAATTGAGGCGTTAATCACGGCCTGGAGCGGGCAGGGGGCTGCTCACCTGCCAGGTGGTGTGAAGGTTGAGCGTTTTTCGGGCAGACTTTCGCTCTTACGTAACTGACCCAAAGGGAGCCCTCGTGGATTTAGCTGGAGTTGCACAAGAGATTGAGCGCGTTGTCGTCACCGAAGAAGAGTTGCAAGCAAAGATAAAAGAGCTTGCTGCGCGCGTTGATAAAGATTATGAGGGGAGAGATCTTTTATTGATCGGTGTTCTCAAAGGTGCAGTAATGGCAGTAGCCGATATTTCACGTGCAATGCAACGCCACGTCGAAATTGATTGGATGGCCGTCTCATCCTATGGATCTGGAACAAAATCTAGTGGAGTAGTTCGTATTCTAAAAGATTTAGATCGCGACATAACCGGAAGAAATGTTTTGATCATTGAAGACATAGTTGATTCGGGATTAACTCTCTCATGGCTCAAGGCAAACCTTGAATCGCGCGGAGTCGGAAGTGTTGAAATTCTCTCAATTTTACGTAAGCCTGAGGCGGCAAAAGTTGATGTGAATGTTAAATATGTCGGATTTGAAATCCCACCAGATTTTGTTGTTGGGTATGGTCTCGATTTTGATGAAAAATATCGCAACCTTCCATTCATAGGTGTGCTTGCTAAGCACATGTATTCATAGATCCTTCAAGAAACGAGAAATCCATAATATGTCAGCAACTAAGCCACCAGCAAAAAAGAGGGAAAAAATTAGCCCACTGAAAAAAAGTTTTACTGGGGGCGCATCTCCTAAGAAACCGACTACCCGTACCAGTCGAATATTTCGGGGACCACTTTTTTGGATTCTGGTCGCTATCTTTGCAGTCTCCATTTTTGGCCAAATTACATCTGCCGGAAATCGTTACACTAAAATTGAAACATCTCAAGCATTAGATGCAATTTCGCAGTCAAATGTGGAGTCTGCCGAAGTTGTTGATAAAGATCAAAAGATTCGCTTAATCTTAAAACCCGGCTCTTTTATTGACGGTGAGAGCAAAGTAGAGGCTTCGTATGTTGCTAGGCAAGAGCCAACAATTATTGATGCGCTTACCTCGAATCCACCTTCAAAAGGCTGGAATGTACGAGTACCATCGCAATCACTTCTTGTTTCATTTCTCTTTTCAATCATCCCATTTTTATTAATCGGTTTTCTCTTTTTTTGGATGATGAGCCAAGCACAGGGTGGCAATAAAGTCTTCCAATTTGGTAAATCTCGTGCAAAGCTTCAGAATAATGATGTACCACAAACTACCTTCAAAGATGTTGCAGGTGCCGAAGAAGCAATTGCTGAACTCCAGGAGATCAAGGATTTTCTAGCAAATCCCGATAAATATGGTGCACTTGGTGCGAAAATTCCAAAAGGCGTATTGCTATTTGGCCCTCCAGGAACTGGAAAGACTCTACTAGCTCGTGCCGTTGCAGGGGAAGCGGGAGTTCCTTTCTACTCAATTTCAGGCTCCGACTTTGTAGAAATGTTTGTTGGTGTCGGTGCTGCACGCGTACGCGACTTATTTACACAAGCAAAATTAAATGCTCCAGCAATAGTTTTTGTTGATGAGATCGATGCGGTTGGACGCCAGCGCGGTGCTGGTATGGGTGGTGGCCATGATGAGCGTGAACAGACGCTTAACCAACTCTTGGTTGAGATGGATGGCTTTGAAGAAAATACCAAGGTAATTCTGATTGCTGCAACCAATAGGCCAGATGTTTTAGATCCTGCACTTCTTCGCCCTGGGCGTTTTGATCGTCAAATTGCTGTCGATCGGCCGGACTTAAAGGGGAGAGAAGCAATCTTGGCAGTTCACGCAAAAAATAAGCCGCTGAGCGGTGATGTCAAACTTATTGATTATGCACGTCGAACTCCAGGTTTTACTGGTGCCGATCTTGCAAATGTTCTCAACGAAGCAGCGCTCTTAACTGCTCGAGAGGAAAAGAAAGAAATTTCAAATACCGAACTTGACGAAGCCATTGATCGAGTAATGGCCGGGCCGCAACGCAAGTCACGCATAATGAGTGATGATGAACGTCGAGTGACGGCGTATCACGAAGGCGGTCATGCATTAGTTGCACATGCTCTTCCGCACACAGATCCGGTCCATAAAATTACTATCATGCCGCGTGGTCGAGCACTTGGTTACACAATGATTCTCCCCGATGAGGATCGATACTCAACCACTCGTAATCAACTTCTAGATCAGTTGGCCTATTCTCTTGGCGGTCGTGCAGCCGAGGAGTTGATTTTTCATGATCCGTCAACAGGTGCTTCAAACGACATCGAAAAGGCAACGGCATTGGCACGAGCTATGGTCACCCAATATGGAATGACTGAAGCAATTGGTGCAATTAAGTTAGGTGCAAATAGTGATGCACCATTTATGGGTCGTGATTATGGACACCAGCGTGATTATTCGGAGAGTATTGCTGGTTTAGTTGATAGTGAAATCCGTAAACTCATTGAAAATGCACACCAAGAGGCTTTTGATATTTTGGTGGCAAATCGCGAAATTTTGGATGAGATGGTCTTAGCACTGCTTGAAAAAGAGACTCTCAATAAGGAGGATATTGCTGAGATATTTAAGAAAGTTAAATCGGTTACTGCTCGTCCAGCTTGGACTGGTTCAATTACACGCCTTCCCTCGGATCAGCCACCAGTGGAGGTTCCAATGCGAATAGATGAACCTGTTGAAGAAGTGAAAAAAACTACACGACGTAAGAAGGCCCCACGTGTCGATAAGTAAAGTCTCTATCAATGATGGACGCGCATCTGGACCTTATGATCAGGCACGAGCTGAACGTGCAGTGCGCGAACTCTTATTAGCTTTAGGTGAAGATCCAGATAGAGAGGGGTTAGTAGATACTCCAGCACGTGTTGCACGTGCGATGAAAGAAAATTTTGGTGGCCTTTGGCAAGCTCCTGAAGATGTGCTGACAACAACTTTTGATATCGGTCATGAAGAGTTAGTGATAGTTAGAGATATAGAAGTGTTTTCACACTGCGAACACCATCTGACTCCATTTCATGGTGTTGCACATATTGGATACATCCCGCGCGGCAAGATCACCGGTCTTTCAAAGTTAGCCCGGCTCGTCGATGTTTATGCAAAACGTCCTCAAGTACAAGAGCGTTTAACAACTCAAATTGCCGATGCTCTTGTTAAAATTCTCGATCCGTTGGGTGTTATTGTCATCATCGACTGCGAGCACTTGTGTATGTCGATGCGCGGAGTTAAAAAATCTCAAGCAAGAACCACCACTAGCGCGGTACGTGGCGCGTTATTAAATGCGGCTACACGTGCAGAGGCAATTAGTCTTATTACAAATCGATAATCACCATGTTAGTTATGGGAATTCTCAATATAACCCCCGACTCATTTGCCGATGGTGGACGCTATAACTCTTTTGATAAGGCGGTACTGCATGCACGTGAAATGATCGCTGAGGGCGTGGATATCATTGATATCGGAGGCGAATCAACACGTCCCGGCGCTGATCGCGTGAGTGAGGCAGAAGAGTTAGATCGAGTAATTCCTGTGATAACTGAACTCGCTAAGGATGGAGTACAACTCAGTATCGACACCATGCGTGCAAGCACAGCGAGAGCTGCGATAACCGCCGGAGCACACATTATTAATGATGTAAGCGGTGGATTAGCAGATCCAGAGATGCTCACAGCAGCGGCAGAACTTAAAACTCCTTACATTGCAATGCATTGGCGGGGACAATCCAAAGAGATGAACTCAATGGCCATTTACCGCGATGTTGTTCGCGAAGTTATTGCTGAACTTCAGGGGCGAATTGCTGCGGCGTTAGATGCAGGAATCAGTAAGGACAAACTAATAATTGATCCGGGTATCGGGTTTGCTAAAGATGCTCTCCATAACTGGGAGATTATCAATCACATCGATGAGTTTATAGGACTTGGATACCCAGTATTAGTTGGTGCATCACGTAAACGCTTCTTGGGCGGGGATACGCCCGATGAACGCGAAGCAGCAAGTATCGCCCTCACAAAGCGCCTCTCCACAACAGGCATTTGGGGAGTTAGAGTTCACTCTGTGAAGCCTCATAGAGATGTGATGTCTAAATGAGCGATCAAATTCTACTTACAGGAGTCTACGGCTTTGGATATCACGGCCTCTTCGAGCATGAGCGCACGAATGGTCAAGATTTCTTTGTGGATGTAGTTTTAAATATTGATCTTCAAGCAGTGTCGCACAGTGATTCGATTGAAGAGACCGTTAACTACGCCGAGATTACCGACTTGGTTGTCACTGAAATTACAACTAATCCAGTATCTCTCATTGAAAAACTTGCCGGCCGCATTGCTGAGCGAATTTTAAATTCATATTCAAGAGTCAATTCTGTCTCAGTCACTGTACATAAACCTCAAGCTCCAGTATCTGCCTCACTAAAAGATATTGCGGTGCAGATTACTCGCACTCGATGAAAGCAGTTATTGCTTTAGGTGCCAATATTGGCAATCCGCTGGAGAATTTAGAAATAGCTTTATCGCTTTTGCGAGAGTCCACTGAAGTTATTAGTGTTTCTTCGTTCTACACAACAGCACCAGTTGGTGGGCCTGCTCAACCCGATTATCTAAATGCAGTCTGCATTATTGAGAGCGAACTGCCTGCCTTGGATTTGCTCTCCCTCTTGCAGGGCATCGAGAAGAGCTTAGGTCGTGAACGGAGTGAACACTGGGGACCACGAACAATCGATTTAGATCTCATTCAATATGGTGGGGTTTTGAGTAAGAGCACTGAGTTAGAGCTCCCGCACCCCCGTGCGCACGAACGCAGATTTGTATTGGAGCCTTGGCTTGAGATAGATGCCGATGCAGTTCTACTTATTCATGGACGCGTCGATCAACTTTTGGCGCAATTGCCGCTTAACCCTTAAACTTTTATTACTTCGCCCGGTACCTGAAAGGACTGGAGCCACATGAGCGTATTAGTGCCAACGATGGGCGCCCTGCATAAGGGTCACCAAGCGTTGATAAAACGCGCACGAAGCATTAGCAAAGATGTTGTAGTTAGCATTTTTGTTAATCCCCTGCAGTTTGAAAGCGCCGATGATGTTGCCGCATATCCTCGTAGCCCCGAACGAGATATTCAATTGGCAACGCTTGCTGGAGCGACCGAGATTTGGATGCCAGATTACGAAGAGATTTATCCAAACCAAATTAACCTATTAAAAGCCGCTGCAATTGGCGAACTTTATGAAGGAGCATCTCGACCTGGTCATTTTGATGGCGTGGTAACCGTGGTAAGCCGTTTATTTGAAATCGTGAAGCCAGAAGCAGCGGTCTTTGGCGAGAAAGATTTCCAGCAATTGCAGATTATTAGAGCGATGGAAAGTGGAGTTGAAATAATTGGTGTTCCAACAGTGCGCGAATTTGATGGCTTGGCGCTCTCTTCTCGAAATATACGCTTAAGTGAGACCGGCCGAGTTAGTGCGAATGTAATTTACCGCGCTATGGCAGCAGCTCGATTGGCTCCTACCATTGCAATCGCGCAAGAGATTATTGATACAACAATTGCTACTGATGCTGGATTCAGATGTGATTATGCAGCAATTATCGATGAGGAGAATTTCTCTCTGGCATCGGATTTAACGAAACACAAGCGTGCAATTATCGCCGGTTGGATTGATGGTGTGCGCTTAATAGATAATATGCGAATGGGTGCCTAATGCTATTAACAATCGATGTAGGAAATACAAACACTGTTCTTGGAATTTTTGAAGAGGAAAATCTAATTCGTTCATGGCGGGTAAAGACTGATCCACGAAGTACTGCCGATGAGCTTTGGCTTCAGTATCGCTCTTTAGTTGAGGATTTTACGGTTACAGGCCTATCTATATGCTCAACTGTTCCAGCAACGCTTCGTGAACTTCGAAGCATGATCAGTGACTATTTTTCCGATGTCCGAACAACAATTGTTGAGCCAGGTATAAAAACTGGGGTCCCATTACTAGTTGATAATCCAAAAGAAATTGGTGCAGATCGAATCGTAAATACGCTAGCAGCGCATACAATTTTTGGAGGTCCGGCTATCGTTGTAGATTTTGGAACATCAACAAATCTCGATGTTGTATCGCCCAAAGGAGAGTTCCTGGGCGGTGCGCTTGCGCCCGGGATAGAGATTTCAGTGGATGCATTGGCCGCTCGAGCTGCACAGTTACGTAAAGTTGAGTTAGTCCGACCCAAAAATGTGATCGGTAAAAATACTGTGGAAGCCTTACAGTCGGGCACAATTTTCGGCTTTGCTGGCCAAGTGGATGGCCTTGTTGACCGAATATGCGCTGAGTTAGCCCAGTCATATTCCGGTAAACCAAAAGTTATTGCGACGGGCGGATTAGCGCCATTGATTATTGGAGTTTCTGAAACTATTACCGATCACGAACCAGATTTAACGCTCATTGGTCTTCGCTTAATTCACGAACGAAATGCATGAACCGTTAGACTCCACCCCATTATGAACGATGAAAATCTAACCCCCGAAGAGGATTTGCCTGAGCAGTTGCGTATTCGTCGGGAAAAACGGGCGGCATTAATTGAAAGTGGAAATGAGCCATACCCCGTCTCTGTGCCAAGGACAAAATCTTTGTTGGAAGTTCGAGAATTGCATTCCGGACTAGCAATTGATACTGCAACGGGTATCACCGAAAGCCTTACTGGGCGCATAATATTTAAACGTGATACAGGAAAGCTCTGTTTTGCAACTCTTCGTGAAGGTGACGGCACCGAACTTCAAGCAATGTTTTCCTTGGATAAAGTTGGACAAGAATCGATTGACTCTTGGAAATCCGATATTGATTTAGGCGACATAGTTTCTGTTACTGGCGAGATAATTACATCCAAACGGGGCGAACTTTCAATCCTTGCTAATTCTTGGAAATTGGCATCCAAATCTTTGCGGCCTCTACCTAACGATCACAAACCTATGTCAGAAGAAACGCGTGTTCGCATGCGGTATGTGGATTTAATTGTTCGTCCTGAGGCGCGTTCGAATGCGCGTTTAAGGCCAGCAGTTATGACCTCACTGCGAGATACTTTTGCGAAGGCGAATTTCATCGAAGTTGAAACCCCCATGCTTCAAGTAATGCATGGGGGCGCAACTGCTCGGCCCTTTAAATCATTCTCGAATGCTTACGACATGGATCTCTATTTACGTATTGCCCCCGAACTTTTTCTAAAACGTTGCGTTGTCGGTGGAATTGAACGCGTATTTGAAATCAATCGTAATTTCCGCAATGAAGGCGCGGATTCTTCTCATTCGCCAGAATTTGCCATGATCGAGAGTTATCAGGCCTATGGCGACTGGAAATCAATTGCCGATTTAACACAAACCCTTGTTCAGAACGCGGCAATGGCAGTTGCTGGTTCTCACGTAGTCACACATCACGATGGTCGTCAGGCCGATCTGGGTGGGACGTGGCGTGAAATCTCCTTGTATGAAGCCATCTCTGAAGCTGTTGGACAGAACGTTACAGCCCTTACTCCACTGCTGGAGCTAAAAACTATTGCTACAAAGCTCGGCATAAAAATTGACCCTAAATGGATTACAGGCAAGTTAGCTGAAGAGATTTTCGAGCATGTAGCAAAGGACCAGTTAATTGCACCTACTTTCGTTATGGGTTTCCCGGTTGACACCTCGCCACTTGTACGTGCACATCGCGAACTTCCAGGTGTTGTCGAAAAATGGGATTTATATGTCGATGGTTTTGAATTAGCCACCGGGTATTCCGAACTAATTGATCCAGTTATTCAGCGTGAACGGTTAGTTGAACAGTCAACTTTAGGTGCCAACGGTGACCTTGAAGCGATGCAAGTAGATGAGGATTTCCTTCGTGCAATGGAGTTTGGAATGCCTCCAATGGGCGGAATGGGAATGGGAGTAGATCGTTTACTTATGGCACTCACAGGACTTGGAATTCGCGAAACCATTTTGTTCCCGTTAGTAAAACCAGAAAGCGATTAATAATGCTCGTTATTCGCCCTGCAAAAACAAAAGATGTACAAGCTATTCGCAAACTTGTAGATACATATGCCGCTCCTGGCCAAATGCTCTCAAAGGAGACCGTGACACTTTATGAAAGCGTTCAAGAGTTTATTGTCGCCGAGCAAGACGAAGTTATAGTCGGATGTGGGGCGTTGCATATTCTTTGGGAGGATTTAGCTGAAGTACGAACCGTGGCAGTTCAAGAGGGTCTCCACAAACAGGGAATTGGACATCAAATTCTGGAGTCAATTATTGAACGAGCACGCGAAGTTGGAGTCGAAAAAATCTTCTGTCTTACATTTCAAACAGAGTTCTTTGGCCGTCACGGTTTTGAAGTAATTGAGGGCACACCGGTTGCCCCTGACGTTTATGCCGAGCTTCTACGCTCCTATGATGCCGGAGTGGCCGAATTCTTAGATCTTGAATCGGCTAAGCCAAACACGCTCGGAAACACGAGAATGTTGAAGATTCTGGCCTAGATATGGGGCTAATGTGGGCATAAAAGCCCCACACTTGGGGTTATAACTATCAAATCCATTCCGCCTCGCGGCAAAGCGCCATCAGGTATTAGGCTTAATGAATTGAATAAGAAGGAGTAAGCCAATGTTTGAGCGCTTTACAGATAGAGCTCGCCGAGTTGTTGTGCTGGCCCAAGAAGAGGCTCGCATGCTCAACCATAACTACATCGGCACAGAGCACATTCTGCTTGGGCTTATCCATGAGGGCGAAGGCGTTGCCGCTAAAGCACTTGAATCTTTAGGCATCTCACTTGAAGGCGTTCGCGCACAGGTTGAAGAGATCATCGGACAAGGTCAGCAAGCACCGAGTGGTCATATTCCCTTTACTCCACGAGCCAAGAAAGTCCTTGAGCTCTCACTACGTGAAGCGCTTCAGCTAGGTCATAATTACATTGGCACCGAACATATTTTGCTCGGCCTCATCCGCGAAGGTGAAGGCGTCGCTGCACAGGTTCTTGTAAAACTTGGCGCTGATTTAAATCGCGTGCGTCAACAGGTTATTCAACTGCTCTCTGGTTACCAAGGAAAAGAGGCGGTCACACAAGGCGGACCTGCAGAAGGTACTCCATCGACCTCATTGGTTCTAGATCAATTTGGCAGAAATCTCACGCAGGCTGCCCGTGAAGGAAAGTTAGATCCCGTAATCGGACGTGAAAATGAGATTGAGCGCGTGATGCAGGTTTTGTCTCGCCGTACTAAAAATAATCCAGTTTTAATCGGCGAGCCAGGTGTTGGTAAGACTGCCGTCGTCGAAGGTTTAGCACAAGCTATTTTCAAGAATGATGTTCCAGAGACTTTGAAAGATAAGCAGTTGTACTCACTTGATTTAGGTGCACTCGTTGCCGGTAGTCGATACCGCGGAGATTTCGAAGAGCGCCTAAAGAAAGTTCTTAAAGAGATTAAAACTCGTGGCGACATCATCCTCTTTATCGATGAGATTCATACACTCGTTGGCGCAGGCGCAGCAGAAGGCGCAATCGACGCAGCCAGCATTCTCAAGCCAATGCTTGCCCGAGGTGAGTTACAGACAATCGGCGCGACCACTTTAGATGAGTATCGCAAGCATGTTGAAAAAGATGCTGCCCTTGAGCGCCGCTTCCAACCAATTCAAGTTAAAGAGCCATCAGTTGCGCATACTATTGAAATTTTGAAGGGTCTTCGCGATCGCTATGAGACTCACCATCGTGTATCTATTACTGATGGTGCGCTTGCAGCCGCGGCAAATCTTGCCGATCGATATGTTTCTGATCGTTTCTTGCCAGATAAGGCGATCGATCTGATTGATGAGGCTGGTTCACGTCTACGTATTAAACGCATGACCGCCCCGCCTGAGCTACGTGCATTCGATGACAAGATCGCTGATGCTCGCAAGGAAAAAGAGTCGGCAATCGATGGTCAGGATTTTGAAAAGGCCGCGGCACTTCGCGATAAGGAAAAAGCGCTCATCACTGAAAAGCATGAGGCAGAAAAGAATTGGAAAGCTACTGATTTAGATAAGGTCACTGAAGTTGATGAAGAGCTCATCGCGCAAGTCCTTTCGATTTCGACCGGTATTCCAGTATTTAAGTTGACTGAAGAAGAGACTGCACGTTTATTGCACATGGAGGACGAACTTCATAATCGTGTAATCGGTCAGGAACAGGCGATCAAAGCGCTCTCACAAGCGATTCGCCGTACGCGTGCTGGGCTTAAAGATCCACGCCGTCCTGGTGGCTCATTTATCTTCGCCGGTCCATCAGGTGTTGGTAAGACTGAACTCTCACGCACCCTGGCAGCCTTCTTATTCGGAGATCAAGATGCGTTAATTCAACTGGATATGTCTGAATATTCAGAGCGCCACACTGCATCCCGCTTATTCGGTGCACCTCCAGGCTACGTTGGTTATGACGAGGGGGGACAGCTCACTGAAAAGGTGCGCCGCCGTCCGTTCTCAGTTGTTCTCTTCGATGAGATTGAAAAAGCTCACCCAGATATCTTTAACTCACTTCTTCAAGTTCTAGAAGATGGACGCCTTACAGATGCACAGGGACGCACCGTTGACTTTAAGAACACTGTCATCATCATGACCACAAACCTCGGTACTCGCGATATTTCAAAGAGCCTCGGTCTTGGTTTTGCGAACAGCGATGACGAGCAGACTAATTACGAGCGAATGAAGGGCAAAGTAAATGATGAACTCAAAACACATTTCCGCCCAGAGTTCCTGAATCGCATCGATGATGTAATCGTCTTCCACCAGTTGACTAAGGATCAGATCATTCAAATCGTTGACTTAATGGTTAAGAACCTTGATGATCGCTTGCAAGCAAAAGATATGGGAATCGAGTTAACTCCAGCGGCTAAGGATCTTCTTGCAGCTCGTGGCTACGATCCACTTCTTGGTGCGCGTCCACTTCGACGCACGATTCAACGTGAGATCGAAGATGCACTCTCAGAGCGAATTTTGTTCGGCGAACTTAAAGCTGGCGAAATAATCGTTGTAGATGTTGAGGGCGAAGGCGCTGGAGCAATCTTTACTTTTAAAGGTGCTCCAAAAGTTGAAACTCCTGATACACCTGGGGATCTAACCGAAGAGGCACCGACAGCTTAATTTCTTCATTACTGCAAGGTGATGAATCGAATCTAGTTGAGTTTGGTTCTAATTAAAGTAAGTGCGTGCTGCTTGCACCTGCTCATTATTATTGAGTTCTATTATCTAATCAACTTCGCTAGATTCTCCAAGTTAATCGGTAAGCACAAATCGACTAGGGATTCGGAGAGTTAAATGTCAGTTCTAGATCAGGTTTTAGATGCAAATAAAAAATATGTAGAAAGCTTTGGAGAAAAGGGAAAGCTACCACTTCCACCTGCACGCCAGTTTGCGGTTTTGACTTGCATGGATGCTCGCTTAGATCCAGCAAAGTATGCAGGCCTTTCTGAAGGAGATGCACATGTAATTCGAAATGCAGGGGGACGGGCATCTGATGATGCTATTCGCTCACTTGTAATTTCCTATAAGTTGCTTGGAACTAAAGAGTGGATTGTTATTCATCACAGTAATTGCGGCATGGAGTTCTTCACTGATCAAGATATGCGTGGATTGCTCTCAAAGAGTCTTGAAACAGCAGCACTTGGTGAGTCAGGTTTTTACGATGTAGGTAAAGGTCCAGGGTCAGATGAAGGTGATTACATTGATTGGTTGACAATATCCGATCGAAATAAGTCAGTTGTAGATGATGTTGAGCGAATTCGTAGGCATCCATTAGTACCCAAGAACATTCCAATTCACGGCTTCGTATACGAAGTTGAATCCGGAAGATTGATTGAAGTCCCAGGAGCAAAGGAAGCTGGCGCTGCTAGGTAAGTGATGAACAGGCAAAGCCCCTTAGTAAATCTAGGGGGCTTTGTTTCATATTTGAAAGAGTATTTTGTAGGGCATTAGGAGAAGTTCGTATCCCGACCCGGAGATTGAGAGTTAACGGCTAACTTCTTTAGCGCATCTCCACTAACTCGGAAAACTGTCCACGAATCCATGGGCACAGCTCCAAGGGATTTGTAGAACTCAATCGCGGGCTCGTTCCAATCTAGGACCCACCACTGCAACCGCTCGTAATTGCGCTCGACACATATCTTTGCGAGCTCTTTTAAGAGTGCGAGGCCATAGCCTTTTCCGCGATGAGCGGGATCTATGTAGAGATCTTCAAGGTAAATTCCGGGCTTGCCGAGCCACGTTGAATAATTTAGAAACCAGATTGAAATTCCAACAACAACTCCGTCGACTTCGACAACATGGCAAAAAGCTTGCGGGTTAAGTGAAAAGAGCGATTCTTCTATCTGTTGGAGCGTAGCTTTGGCCTCTAATGGCGCTTTTTCATACTCTGCAAGATCTCTTATTAGCGCGAGAATACGCGGGGAATCCTCTTTACGAGCCAACCGAATCACGAATTAAGTGTAGAGGAATGCGCCACTGCTAGATAGTTTTGGACATCTGCTCTATTCTTCTGAAACTATGACAAATGTTAATGACGAGCAAGAGTTGGGTCTGTTAAGGACCGAACAAGTCGATTCAAAATTTCAAATGCTAGACGTAATGACGGTATCCGAGTTATTACAAGCGATGAATGAAAATGATGCTGAAGTACCTAAGGCAGTTAATTTAGTTCTCCCAAAGATTGAAAAAGCAATAGATGCGATCATAGATCGGATGCTTCAGGGCGGGCGTTTAATTTATATTGGTGCCGGAACATCTGGGAGACTTGGTGTCTTAGATGCATCTGAATGCGGCCCTACTTTTTCTGTCTCCTCCGATCAGGTCTTGGCCTTTATTGCAGGTGGCGACAGCGCCATTAAGAATGCCGTTGAAGGCGCGGAAGATAAACCCGAACTCGGCGTAGCCGATTTAAAATCTGCAAACGTTAGCCAACTCGACTGCGTCGTTGGAATCGCAGCAAGCGGTCGTACCCCATATGTAATTGGCGCGATCGAATATGCGAAGAGTGTCGGCGCGTTGACAATTGGATTAACATGTAACTCTGATTCTGAAATTGGCAAGATAAGTGATCACGCTTTAGATATTGATTCAGGTCCAGAGTTACTTGCTGGTTCCACGCGGTTGAAATCTGGAACAGCTCAGAAACTTGTTCTAAATATGATCTCTACGATTTCAATGGTTCGGCTAGGAAAGGTTTTTGGAAATCTCATGGTCGATTTGCAGATAAGCAATGGGAAACTCCAGGACCGTGCAGTCAGAATAATTGAGAAGGCCACCGGCTCCTCTAAGGCACAGGCGACGACAGCTCTGGAGTTATCGGAGCACGAGGTAAAGGTGGCAATTTTGATGCTTCTGCTCGATATTGATCCGGCGGCGGCACGTGAACGTCTGCATGCCTCATCAAATCGAATTAGAGAAGCGCTAGCAGAGCGTTAGATAACGATATTTCGTTACCGTTTCTGGCTTGACCAGCACCCAAATGAGCGATAATTTTCACCACTGGGAGTTTTCCTTGAAGGATATTTTCATGGAGGGTAAAACTTTGGCACAGAGAAACTGGAGCGGCACCAAGTCGGCTCTTGAAGAATCCAGAACGGCTATGTGGAGTCGAACCGGAGCAAAAGTGAGCGCAGACGAGGGTATGCGTGCACAACCATCAACCCGTACACGAGGAGGAAATAAGTGAAAATCTCACAACGCCGCATACGCGGTTTGGTGGCAGCGGTTTTTGCTGTATCAGCTATTGCTGTTCCAGCAATTTCTGCACTACCTGCAAACGCAGCAACAGAAATTTCATTTTGGAGCTGGCGTACTGAAGATAAGGCTTTTTATGAAGGCCAAATCGCGAAGTTCCAAGCGAAATATCCAGATATTGCAATTAAGTTCACGCCATATCTAAATACTGAATACAACGCAATTCTTTCAACCGCACTCACTGCCGGTAAAGGTCCAGATATCATTCAGATGCGCCCTTATGGTGGTATGGCAAACCTTTCAGATGCAGGTAACTTCATGGCGCTAACTGTTAAGGATGTCCCAGCTCTTGGAAAATTATCAGCTGGAATTCTCGCTGGTGCGCAGGGCTATCAAGATAAGAAGCAGTATGGCTACCCGTATGCAATTTCAGCTATGGGTATTTTCTATAACCCGGAAATGCTTCAAGCCGCTGGAGTCAAAGCGCTTCCAACAAATTGGGATCAGTTGATTAACGCATTTAATAAGGTGAAGGTTGCCGGAATGCTTCCACTTGGAAATACTGGCGGTAATGGACCTGCACTAGAACAGCTTCATGCAACTGTTGGACCCACATTTTATGGTGGAACTCAGTTCTTTAATGATGTTGTTTCAGGAAAGAAGACATTTACTGACCGTGCATATGTTGCAAGTTTAAAGGCTGTCAAAGATCTCGCTGCATATATGCCAGCAGGCTTTGAAGGAATCGACTACAACACAGCACGAGGGCTTTTTGCAAATGAAAAGGCTGCGTTTTATTTCGGCGGTAACTATGAGCTTGGATATTTCCGAAGTTTGAACCCATCGCTACAAGCAGGCTGGATGGCACCAGTTGCAAAATCGCCTGGTTCTCCTAAGTACGTCTCAACATGGGCAGATGGCGCTTATGCAATTAATTCGAAAACTGCCAGTAAGGCTGCCGCTTTGAAGTTCCTTAACTTCCTTGCTTCAAAGGAGTTTGGGCAGGCCTTAGTAGATGAAATCGCTTTCATCCCGACAGCTCCATATGTGAAGATCACCGATCCAGTAGTAAAGAAAATAAACTCAAGTCGATCATCACTTGGAACTCCGTTCTTAAACGTGGTTGGTTTTCGCTATGCAACCCCGACAAGCTCAAATATCTTGCAGCCTGGTTTCCAGAAGTTGGTAGCTGGAGTAACAACACCGGAACAACTTGCCAAGGATGTGCAGGCAGCTGTTTCATCTTGGTACGCACCACAAAAAGGTAAGCCCTAAGAACTAAAGCTTTGGGCGCAGAGGCAACTCTGCGCCCAAAGCTCCTCCTTATTTTGAAGTTAAATATTTTTTGGGGGTATTTGTGGTCGTCGGGAGTCTAAGAAATGAGCAGAGAAAATTTACTTTGTTTTTACTGACCCCTGCTCTGCTTACAATAATTATCTTTACCACGGTCCCCGCACTAACAATTTTGAGCTATGCATTCTTTAAGTGGACAGGATTTGAGCGCGAAGGCTTTGCTGGATTTGAAAATTTCCAGCGATTATTTTCCTTCCCATTTCGTGACCAATTCTTAATGGCACTTCGGCATAACGTTCTCGTATTCATTGCAATTATGGTTATCCAAACTTCTCTCGGAATCCTGATTGCCTATTCACTTTTCAGATTGAAGCGCGGTCAAAGATTTTTCAGAACTGTAACTTTTTTGCCAGTAATCTTCTCTCTAGTAGTTGTGGCTTACATGTGGCAAGTGATGCTTGATCCTTACTATGGACCTATTAATCAGATTATTAACGGAATTGGTTTTGAGTCCTTTGCTAAGCCATGGCTAGGTAGTATGACAACTGCGCTGCCAACTCTAGTTTTTATTAATTTATGGCGCTGGGTGGGTTTTCCAGCGATTATTTTCCTCGCAGGCCTAAATGCAATTAATCAAGAGTTCTTAGAAGCCGCTCGAATTGATGGCGCAACAGAGGGTCAAATTTTTCGGAAAATAATGTTTCCGCTTCTGGCACCATCTATGACTATTATTACCATTCTTACTTTTATTGGTGCATTTGAATGGTTTGATCTTCCATTTGTTTTAGGGGGATCAAACGGAAATCCTGCAGGAACAACGGACACTTTGGCATTAATGTTCTATCGACTCTCCTTTGGCTCGGTAGATTCCAATGCAAATGACATCGGCGTTGGATCGGCTTTAGGAGTCTTTATCTTCGTCATTGTCGGCGTTGGAGCAGGCGTTGGTCAATACTTCCTACGAAAGAGGGAGGTTGCACAGTGATTGCTACCTTCTCATCCAAATTATTTTTTCGAAGTGTACTGATTCTGAATTCAGTTTTGGTTCTAATGCCCGTATTTTTCTTGTTTAACTCAGCGCTGCGTGAGACAAGCAGTTTTGCATCTAATCCCTTTGTCTTAGCTAGGGATCCGCACTGGGAGAATTTTCAGCAGGTTTGGTCAGATGGTGAATTTGTAATTTATTTGAAAAACTCCCTTATTGTCACTGGTGGATCCTTAACCTTGATTTTGATTCTTGCTCTAGGTGCAGGCTTCGTTCTTGGCAGGTACGAATTCAAGGGCAATGGATTGGTTTTTGGCTTTGTCCTTACAGGAATGCTGATACCTGCCAAGCTCGCAATTTTGCCGTTATTCATTCAACTTAAATGGATGCACCTCCTTGATTCACATATTGGTCTTATCTTGGTTTATGCATCAGGTGCACTACCTGCAGCTATTTTTATTATGAGCGGATTCTTCAGATCTCTTCCCATAGATCTAGATAGTGCCGCACGTATCGATGGTGCCTCAGAATTGCAACTTTTGCGCCAGGTGTTAACTCCATTAGTGCGCCCCGGCCTAGCGATCGTGGCAATCTACTCGGCAATTCCAATTTGGAATGATTTCTTTTTACCACTTGTGCTCTTGCAGAGCCCCGAAAACAAGACAATTATGCAGGGATTAACCGTCTTCTTTGGCCAATATGCATCTCAATGGGGCATTCTCTTCGCTGGGCTCACAATGGCCGCGCTCCCTCTGATTGTTCTCTATTTAGTCTTATCAGAACAGTTCATTAAAGGACTTACAGCCGGCGCTGTGAAAGGCTAAGACATGTTCTATTTAGGGATCGATGCCGGAGCTTCAGCGACAAAGTGGAGTCTCATAAATGAATCAGACGTTGTAGCTACAGGATTACAAGAGGCACTGGATGGACACATCTATCGAAATACTTCAAGGGATCGAATGAACAAAATACTTGGAGAAATTGAAGAAAGCATCTCTGGAAAATCGATTTCAAGAATTTATCTTGGAATTACCGGAGTTGTCCGTGACGGCTCAATCGAAAAGATCCTGAGAGATAAGTTCACAGCAGAGGCGATTGTAGTTTCAGATATAGAACTTGCATATCGCGCTAACTTTACTGACGGCGCTGGAATCCTTTTGTACGCTGGTACAGGTTCGGTCGCTTTTGCAATTGATGAAAAGGGAGAAGTCCAAAAGATTGGCGGTTGGGGATATCTTTTAGGGGATGAAGGTGCAGGCTACTGGATAGGCCGTGAGGCGATTCGCTATGTATTAAACGCCCTCGAATCGAAGATGGAGTTTACTAAAAGTACTTTCGTTCAGCTAGTCCTCGATAAATTACAGATCTGCGATTGGGATGGAATAAAAACATTCGTTTATTCCAGCGATCGTTCAAAAATTGCAGCATTAAGTAAGGTTGTTGATACAGCCGCCGATGCTGGGGATAGGGAGGCGATTGAGATTCTGCACAAAGCCGCTGAACACTTAGCCAGATTAGTTAAGCGCATCGACAACAATCTCTCCCTAAACTCACTTCCAGTAAAATTCACCGGCGGTGTGAGCAGTTCTAAGATTCTTTACCGCGAAATGGAGAAATTCTTGGGAATGAGGATTACGATTTCAACGGTTGATATTTCATTGCGCGCTGCCGAATTGGCCCGAGAGGACCTTCATGCCTCATCGAATTGAATTAGAGAAGCGCTGACAGAGCGTTAGATAACGATATTTTGTTACCGTTTCTGGCTTGACCTATACCCATATGAGCGATAATTTTCACCACTAGGGGTTTTCCTTGAAGGATATTTTCATGAAGGTTGGAGCTATGGCTAAAGATTCACAAACGCTAACACCCCTAACCCCTTCGTACAGCGATCTCTTAGGTGAGATAAAGAGTTCATTTAAATCTTTTCATGCCAGCGAAGCAGCAATTGGAAACTGCATAATTAACGATCCATATGCAGTCGCACAGATGAATATCTCGCAGTTGGCCGATTACAGCAAGACTTCTGTTGCATCTGTTGTTCGTTTTAGTAAAGCAATTGGATATAAAGGTTATCCAGAGTTCCGAATGGCATTAGTAAGCGAAGTTAGCCGGATTGGTTTTAGTAGTACAAGGATTTCAGAGCTTGATAGTGGAATAACCATTGAAGATCCAATTGAAGAGATCATTAGGAAGATTGCGCTTGCAGATTCGCAAGCGATTCAAACAACTGCTGAAAGATTAGATGTTACTAACTTCAAAGCCGTGGTTGATGCTTGGGATAAGTCACCAGTAATTGGAATATTTGGTTTAGCATCTAGTGGAATTGTTGCAATGGATCTACAACTTAAATTGAATCGACAGGGCAAGAGCGCTGTTGCATGGCGCGATGCACATACGGCCTTGACATCGGTATCGATGCTCAAAGCTGGAGATTCATTAGTTGCGATTAGCCATAGTGGTACAACACTTGACGTGGTGGAAGTTATGCAAGAGTTTAGGAAACGCGGAGTAAAAATTATTTTAATTACTAATGCATTACGAGCGCCAGCAACGGCGTTAGCAGACCTTGTTCTTCATACATCCGCTCGGGAAACCACCTTCCGTTCTGGAGCAACTTCGAGCAGAATTGCTCAGTTAACAGTGGTTGATTGTCTCTGCGTCGCTTTGGCACAGAGAAACTGGAGCGGCACTAAGTCAGCTCTTGAAGAGTCTAGATCGGCCATTGGTAGTCGTTCTGGAGCAAAAGTGAACGCAGACGAGGGTATGCGCTCGCAACCATCAAATCGCAAACGAGGAGGAAATAAGTGAAAATCTCACAACGCCGCATCCGCGGATTGGTGGCGATTGCTGCATCAGTATCCATAATTTCTGGATCACTCATTGCAGCAGGACCAGCACAAGCGGCTAGCAAAGATTTAAATATCGGATTAACGCTTGATATCGATAATTTGGATCCACAGCGAGCAACTAGCTTTGCAACAGTTCGCGCACTAGGTCTTGTTTATGGCTCTCTTGTCGAAGTAGGACCAAAGTTAGATATTCGATCAGGTCTTGCCCGCTCATGGGGATTCAATGCAGAGGGAACGCAGTTACGTCTTCACCTTCGCAAAGGTGTTAAGTTTCAAGATGGATCAGCCTTTGATGCATTAGATGTAAAAGCATCTCTTGAGCGAATTCTTGATCCTGCTACGAAAGCGGCAGCACGTGCAAATATATTGACAATTAAATCGATTCGCGCTGCAGGATATGAAGTTACGCTTGAGCTAACAATTCCTAACGTGGCTATTTTAGCTGCGCTAGATGGAGTTAACATGGCCATGCTTTCGAGCGATGATATTAAAGAGGGTAATGTTGGTAAAACTGTAAACGGAACTGGTCCCTTTAAGTATGTTTCCTGGGAGCCTGGTCAAAGTGTCAAACTTACAGCCAACACAACCTATTGGGGAGGAAAGCCAAAGTTAGATACAGTTACATTCCGTGTGATCCCAACAGAGGCTTCAATTATCTCTGCGCTTAATGCAGGAACAATTCAGTTCTCTGTGATTACAAGTCCACTTGTTGCAAAGCAGGCAGGATCAAACCTAAAAGTCTATAAGACTCCAGGTTTGGCATATGTTGCACTTCAACTAAATGCAAAAGTAGCTCCATTCGACAAGCTCGGTGTTCGACTTGCTATTCAATGCGCAGTGAGCCGCGCTGAAGTTGTGAAAACAGCTTCATCAGGTGAAGGTGCAGTGATTGGGCCAATTACAAGTCCTGCTTATGCATCGAATCCAAAATCTCGCCCATGTCCAAATGTTGATTTAGTTAAGGCCAAGCAATATTTGACCGATGCTGGATATCCAAATGGATTAACGTTCAAAACAATGGTTGCTCCAACTCAGTTTGCTACTGCTTCAGGCACAGCTCAAAGCTTGAAATCTCAACTAGCTAAAGCTGGAATCACAATGGAGATTGACGCAGTAGATGATTCAACCTTCATTTCTCGCTGGTTAGCTGGAAACTTTGGATCATCTGTTGCAAACAATGGTGGTCGTATCGATCCAGACACGATGTACACCCGCTACTTCACATCAACAGGTAACCTTAATAAAGTTGCTGGATATTCATCTGTGACACTCGATGCTAACTTTGCTAAAGGTAAATCATCGGGCAGCGACTCAGACCGAAAAGCTGCTTATACGGCTATTTCAAATGAGTTGGAAGATAACGCTGTATGGATTTGGCTGTTTTCACCATACGAATACCGCGTAGCTACGAAGAATGTAACGGGATTCATCCCGCTTGCAACAGGTTCATTAATTGAACTACGTAAGGTAGACCTCAAGTAAGTACATGAGGGCGGTGTGTGGAATCTAATTTCACACACCGCCCTTTTCTTGAAATTTCATAGTATGTCAGCTTAGGGATGGGAGGCAGCTAGCGATGAACTTTAGACGAATTATGAAGTACCCCGGTGTTTCTCGTACCCTCAGTGTACTAACAACACTATTTGGAATATCGGTTTTCGTATTTCTAGTTCTTCGCGTTATTCCTGGAGACTCGATTACTGGAGCCTTTGGAATTGAAACAGGGGCGCTATCACCACAACAGATAGCTGAGCTTCGTGTCTACTATGGCATCGATCAATCCTTGTTTATGCAGTACATCTCTTGGATGCAAAGTTTCCTTTCGGGAAAATTTGGATTTGCCTACTCCACAGGCGTTTCAGTTGCCACTCTTACTAAGTCCTCGTTACCAGTAACCATTGAACTTGCAATTATTGGAACTGTGCTTGGCGTAATTCTCGGGATTGCAATTGGAATGTTTAGCGCTAAAAAGCCAGGGAGTACAAGGGACTTCGCTGGCCAACTATTTGGATTATTGGCCTTAGCAATTCCAGGATTTGTCTTGAGCACTGGAATAGTCACAATTATGGCTAATAAGTTTCACTACTTTCCCAATGGTTATGAGTACATGACACCGTGGGAAAACCCCTGGATGAACTTCCAACAGATGATGTTTCCGGGTCTTGTCCTTGGTATCGCTGTGGCTGCTCCGGTTATGCGCACAACAAGATCTGCGCTACTTGAAACTGTTGACAAAGATTTCGTACGCACGGCCCATGGTAAAGGTGTACCAAATAATACAGTGCAGCTTAGACACATTTTACGCAATTCTTTGATACCCATTGTGACAATGACGGGAATTCAATTCGGATACTTGTTAGGTGGTGCGGTAATTGTCGAAAAGATTTTCGCACTTCCCGGAATGGGACGACAGATTTTGGATGCAATTATGAAGCGCGAGTATGCAACCGTACAAAGCAGCATCATGATTTTCGCCATTATGTTTGTATTAATTAATGTTGCAACAGATATTATCTATCGTAAAATTGATCCTCGGATAAAAAAATGAGAAATAAAGAGGAGAAGGCAAAAGGCGCGCTTCACTACTATTTACAAAGCACGAGCGGTATCGTTGGCGCAGTACTAGTTTTGGTCATGATTATTGTCGCCATCTGTTCAATCTTTGGTATAACGCCCTATGACCCAGTCGAACAACACATTGAGAATATTTTGCAAGGCCCTTCTGCCCACTTTTGGTTTGGAACAGATGAGTTTGGCAGAGATGTATTTTCGCGAACATTAGAGGGAATGCGCAGATCGCTTACTGTGTCGATTACCGCTGTCACTCTCGCCGCCACTTTAGGTGTCCCTTTCGGAATTCTCGCAGGATATATTGGTAAATGGTTCGATCAATTAGTAACACGCGTAAGTGATGTATTTTTCGCTTTCCCAGCAATTTTGTTGGCCTTAGCGATTGTGGCTAGCCTCGGCAATGATTGGTATGACACAGCTCTTGCAATTGGAGTTGTTTACACACCGATATTTATTCGTGTAGCACGAGGTCCTGTCTTAACAGTTAAAGAGATGGACTACATTAAAATTTCAAGAGTCCTTGGCTTTTCATCCTTTCGAATTTTGAGAAAACATGTTTTTCCAAATGTTTTTGCGCCAATTGTTGTACAGATAGCACTCTCGCTATCTTGGGCGATTTTGACTGAATCTGGCTTAAGTTTCCTTGGTTTAGGTACCCAACCACCGACCCCTTCACTTGGTTTAATGGTCTCGGAAGCTCAACCTCTCGCGGCCTTTGCATGGTGGACCCTGGTCTTCCCATCACTCTTTATAACGATTGTAGTGGTGGGATTGAATTTAGTTGGTGATGGCTTACGTGATGCCTTAGATCCAGCCCGGAGAAGCTCATGACCGTACAACCATTGTTATCAGTTATTGATTTAGGAATTTCAACTATTCAAGATCCACGGGTACTCGTAAACAACGTTTCATTTCATATTAATCCAGGTGAGGCCGTCGGCGTTGTTGGCGAAAGTGGATCTGGGAAAACCCTATCTGCGCTCTCAATTCTTGGACTTTTACCTAGAGGTGTTGGCGTTGTAAGTGGCGAAATATTATTCAACGGCAAAAACCTTCTAACTCTCAAACCCGAAGAATTACGACAGATTCGTGGCAATGAAATTGCAATGATTTATCAGGATCCAATGACTGCATTGAATCCTGTGATGAAACTCGGCAAACAGTTACTAGAAGTAATCGCCTCTCATGACGGAATTGATTCTGAATCGGATAATCGAGTCAGAGCACTTCTCTCTGAAGTTGGAATTCCAGATGTGAACCGTGCAATGGAAAGTTATGCGCATGAATTTTCAGGTGGAATGCGCCAACGAATTATGATTGCTATGGCGCTTTTGCTTTCGCCTAAACTTCTTATTGCAGATGAACCAACAACAGCTTTAGATGTCACCATTCAGCAACAGATTCTGGCCCTGGTTTCGGATGCGCGCAAGAAGCGAGACATGTCGATGCTTTGGATAACACATGATTTGGGAGTTGTTGCAAATCTTGTGAACCGACTCAATGTTATGTATGCAGGACGGATAGTTGAATCGGGTACGGTCGAAGAGATTTTCAGAAGGCCAAAGCATCCATATACAGCTGGACTTCTCTCATCCCTTCCAACATCTACCGGCACCAATAGAGAGCGGCTAACTTCGATCTCAGGGGTTCCCGAGAAGCCTTGGTTAGTAGGCAATTCATGCGGCTTTGCCGCTCGTTGCTCGCGCGTGCAGAGCCGATGCCATAATGAAATTCCACTCTCAGTAGCAAAGGATGACAGCACAGTTGCATGCTTCTTCCCGATAGGGAGTAAATAATGAACCTTGAAATTAAGAACGTTGAGAAGCTCTACAAAATAGTCTCAACCCAAACCATCATTCACGCGCTTAATGGCGTGGATATTACACTTCCTAGAGGAAAAACTCTCGGAATTGTTGGTGAGAGTGGCTGCGGAAAATCAACTTTGGCACGACTTGTAACAGGACTTGAATCCCCAAATCGAGGGAGCATTTTATGGAATGGCCTTCCTATACATGATGTAAATAAAGGCAGCTTTTCTACCAAGAAATCTGCTATCCAATTAGTATTTCAGGACCCATACTCATCTCTGAATCCACGGCAACGTATAGGTGATGCAATCAGTGAGATTCTTTCAGTTCATAAATTGGCAGAAAAGGAGATGATTAATAGTCGAGTATCAGAGCTTTTAGCACTAGTTGGTTTAGCGAATGATTTAAAGCATAGATATCCACATCAACTTTCAGGTGGACAGCGACAGCGCGTGAGCATCGCTCGTGCACTCGCTGCCGAGCCAAGTCTTTTGGTCTTAGATGAGCCTGTCTCTGCACTAGATGTATCTGTTCGAGCCGAGGTCATGAATTTACTTATTGATTTGCGTGAAAAATTAAATCTTACATACATCTTCATTAGCCACGATCTCGCGATGATACGTTATATCAGTGACCTAGTTGCCGTTATGTATTTAGGTAAAATTGTTGAGTTTGGTCAATGGGAGCAGGTCATCAATAATCCAAAGCATCCATATACTCAAGCGCTTATACAAGCAATGCCTGACCATACGGTTATAGGAAATCCGGAGTCATTAGCAAAGACACTTGAAGGCGAGGTTCCAGATCCGGTAAACTTACCCACTGGCTGCGCTTTTCATCTTCGCTGCATCAAAGCTACCCCAGCTTGCACTTTTGCTACACAAACCCTGATTGAAATTAGCTCACAACATTTAGTCGCATGCATGGAGGTGCAAGCATGAAGATAATTGGAATGATTTCAGGAACTTCCTATGACGGCATGGATATAGCCTGCTGCGAATTTGAGCAAGTTGGCGACACAATTGAAATAAAGCAGATTGGATTTTCTAGTGTCGAATACTCGCAAAAACTCCATGATTTAATAGCTGATTCAATGCCACCGCGCAAAATCTCGATGGAGCGCGTATGTGTTCTGGATACATATATTGCACAGGAGTTTTCACGTGCGGCCCTAGTGGTTATGAAGCGCTTTGATTTTCAACCCGACCTCATCGTCTCACACGGTCAGACTCTATTTCACTGGATTAATGCAGCACATGAAGCCAAGGGAACTCTGCAGTTGGGTGAGCCTACTTGGATCGCTGAAGCAACCGGAGTTGCTGTTCTATCGAATATTCGCTCGCGTGATGTGGCAGCAGGCGGACACGGCGCACCATTAGTTAGTATTCTTGACCACTTGCTCTTTAGCGCAAGCGAAAAGCCAGAGGGTGCACTCAATTTAGGTGGTATTTCAAATATTACCGTTGCAGGGAAAGATTTAACTTCAATCGCCTATGACATTGGTCCAGCAAATGGATTAATGGATGCGGCCATCTCTGCTCATTCAAAAGGTTTGAAGTCATTTGATGAGCAAGGTGCACTCGCTGGCAGCGGAAATGTAGATCGAGAACTTCTCAAAATACTCCTGCTTGAGCCATATTATGATCTTCCTGCGCCTAAATCGACAGGAAAAGAACTCTTTCATCTTCCGTATATCATCGAGCGCGCTGGAGAAGTCAATACATGGAACATTGCCAATCTTTTGGCAACTCTACTTGAACTAACGGTAGAGACAGTTGCGCTAGAGGTTGAAAAATTCAAGTTAGCAAAACTTTATGTAGCAGGTGGTGGATCAGCTAATCCGGTGCTTATGGCAAGACTGACGCAGCGACTCCCGAACTGCGAAGTCCTTTTAATGAGTGCATTAGGCATTGATCCGCGCGCTAAAGAGGGCGTGACTTTTGCCTTGATCGGTTTTCTATCAATGAAAGGTCATGCAGGTCAAGTACCAAGTTGTACGGGTGCCCGTGGAGAGAGAATTCTAGGATCACTGACTCCGGGTAAAGATAGTTTTTCGATTCCAACACAAAACTTAATAAAACCAGTTCGAGTTAAAATAATTTAGATGGTGCAAGCATTTCAATTTCCGTGTTTTTCCAACGCTCATCAATGCGCTCCTGCCCAGTTTCAAGAAAACCAAACGAGGAATATAGTTTTTGAGTCGATACATTGTTCTTAAAAACCCAGAGCGAAATCTCCTCAAACCCAGCCTCACGCAAAAATGCCAACACTTTTTTCAATAGATTTTTGCCTAAACCTCTTCCCGCATTATCGGGGTGTACGTATAGGGAAAAAAGATGGCCACGCCTACCATTAGTTATGTCACGACCGACACGTGCCATTCCAACGGTGACACCATTTTCTTCAATGACAAAAGTGGTTCGGTCGGGATGCGGTTGGACTGAGAGTGTCCACATCTCATTCGCCCGCTCTTGCGTCATTTCATCTCGAACTGCCTGTGTGAGAATATCTTTATATGAAGTCAGCCAACATGCCCTAAAAATTCTAACAAGCAAGATGAGATCGGTTTCAGTGGCTGGGCGAACCAATATTTCCATGAGGTCAATACTATGACGAAAATAGTAGAAACTTCGTACAGAGTTAGAAGAGAACCATTACAAACTAGTTTTTCGACTTCACTTCGAAGCATAAATGAACTTTCAGTTCTTGAGTTCCATATCAAGACCGATGATGGAGTCGAAGTTTTCGGTGAGGCCGTTGAAACACCAGCCATTACTGGCGATACAACAGCTTTGATTCAATCTGATTTCGATCTTGAGCTAAGGAAGGCCCTGATTGATAAGGAGTTTGAAGGAGCAGCTAATTTCTATCGCACACATATCGCCCAAGTTCAAGCAACAAATAGTGCTAAATCAGCAGTTGATTTGGCACTATATGAACTTCAGGCGGTGGTGAGTGGAAAGAGTCTGAAAGAGATATTAGGTTGTTTTGTAACTCAGGTTAAAAGTGATGTGACTATTCCACTATCAGGGATTTCAGATATTCCCACCCTTTTGGCGGCGCGCACCGAGTTTTCTACATTCAAAATAAAACTAGGAAGCGAAGACATGAAGACAAGAGTAAATAAGATTCAACTTATCCGAGATATCGCTGGAGCAGAGGTTGGGATTCGCGTCGATCCTAATCAAGCCTGGAGCGTTGATGAGAGCATCGCTTTTTTGGAGGAAATTGAAAGACTGGGTTTGGAGATTGAATATTTAGAACAGCCTATTGCCGCCACGAATAAGATTGGATTGGCTCAAATACGTCAGAAATGTAGTACAAAGATTATGGCAGATGAGGCGCTACATACAATTGCAGATTTAGAGGTGTTACATGAACTCAATTCCGTAGACTTAATTAACATTAAGCTACTAAAGAGTGGTGGAATCACTCCAGCTCTTGAGATTATTGCTCGAGCTAAGGAATTGAAAGTTGATTTTTCTATTGGAACCATGATGGAGGGCGACAAAAGTGTTCTAGCGGCAATTCTAATTGCTGGGGCACATCGAGCAGATTATTGTCATGACTTAGATGCGCCATGGTGGGCGAGTAATACTCGCTTTCGCTATGCCAAGAGTATGGTGACGATATGAGTTCTCCGGGAGTGGTTATTGGCACATCTATCTCGGGAGCACATGAGATTTCAGCAAATGGATATAGAAATTCATTGGATCTAAACCACCCTCTAGAGATGAAACAGAGCACTAACTTTGATTTAGCCTCTCTAACCAAGATTATTGCTACGACCTCCTCGGTAATGGCGTTAGTTGAAGAAGGTTTGTTAGGTGTTGATGACTTTGTTTCAAAATTTCTACCAACCTGGAAAACAAGTGAAAAACAGGCAATAACCCTGCGCCATCTTCTCCAGCACCGCGCTGGTTTATTGGAATGGCAACCGTTGTATATATCGGCAAGTGAGCCTGATTCTGCTCATACGTTAATTGCCACAACACCAATTCGATATGGTATCGATCAAGCACGGCACTATTCAGATTTAGGTTTTATCACACTTGGTAAAGTCATAACAACAGTTACCGAGAAAAACTTAATCGAAAGCATTGACGAGTTGGTGCTTAGTAAGTTGCCGTTGAGCTCCATGCAGTTCGCAACCGCTAAGGATATGGATAATGTTGCAGCCACATCGCGCGGTGATCGATTCGAAAAGGCGATGGTTGAAAGTAAATTTCCATATCCTGTTATTGAAAATGCTCAGGATTTTGATAGGTGGCGTACACACATTCTCTCAGGTGAAGTTAATGATGGAAACGCATTTCACTTATTTGCAGGAGCTTCATCTCACGCCGGTCTTTTCTCTAACACCGAGGATCTACTGGTTTATTGTGATTCGCTTCTAAACTCTCAACACTTTGAGTATTTCACCGCAGATGGGGTAGATATCGATTTCCATCTTGGCTTCATGAGTTGGACAGACACCTACGGAACGTGTGCCGCACGTTTTTATGGTCATACTGGATTTACAGGAGTTGCTCTTGTAGTCTCACCGGCACATGAAAGTGCAATGACAATGCTTACTAATCGACTTCACACTGATTTGGAGATAATCCCAACTCAAGCGCTACTAATGCCATACATAAAGGAATTTCACGCCAAACTTCATTAGGGAAGTTTTTTGCCCGGATTTAATATTCCAGAGGGGTCAAGTAATTTTTTAACCCCCCGCTGGATATCGATAATAGTTTGAGATATTTCATCTGAAACTAGATTTCGTTTAATTGATCCAATACCATGCTCGCCGCTTGCGGTCCCACCAAGAGATTGAGCGATTCTTACAATCTCAGAAAACGCTAATATGGCCCGCTTTTCACCCTCAATATCGCCATGGTCATGGACAATCGTTGGGTGCATATTTCCATCACCGGCGTGGCCAAAGATTCCAATTGTTAGATCATGTTTTACCGCGAGTGCTTCAACTCGCTCTACGAATTCGGCAATCTTAGTTACTGGAAGGGCGACATCATCTAAAAGGGCCGCACCTAAACGTTCAAGGGCAGGGTAGGCCAGTTTGCGCACTCGAATTAAATCTGCAGCGTCACTCGCTTCGGTCGAGAACATTCCATCAATCATTCCGTGGGATTCGCAGGTTGCTATCGCCGCATCGCCAAGTTCAAAGTTTTCATCGAGCTGCATCAGCAAGATTGAACCTGCTACCTCAAAACCGAGAGGGTGCCATTGTTCAACAGCGTTTAAAGTAGTTTGATCAAGGATTTCAAGCATTGAAGGACGATACTTTAAGAGTTCAGTAGATGCAGCAGCAGCAAGGACGATATTTGGAAAGGTTGCAATTAAAGTTGCAGGAGAATTTGGGCGGGGGACTAGGTTTAAAGTAATTTCTGTAATGATACCAAGTGTGCCTTCTGAACCAATGAACAAGTGCATCAAATCTAAAGTGGTTACAAACTTCTTAGTCGATTTTCCAACCTCAATAATTTCACCAGATGACAAAACAACTGTTAATGCACGTACATGGTGAGATGTAACTCCATACTTGACACAGCACATCCCACCAGCGTTGGTTGCAACATTTCCACCTAGGGTCGACCAATCGCGACTAGCTGGATCCGGAAGATAAGCCATCCCAAACTCTTTTGCCGCGATGTCGAGATCCGCATTAAAAACACCTGCTTGCACCCGAGCGAATTGATTAGCCGGGTCAATTTCAAGAATCTGATTCATTTTTTCTAACGAGATAACCAGAGATTGAGAATCTGCATTCGCGCCACCTGAAAGACCGCTCCCAGCGCCACGTGTAACAACTGGGATTTTGCGCTCAGAGCAAAATACCAATGCTTTTGATATTTCCTCGCTGCTGCGAGCCAATAGAACCGCGGCTGCAGGCGTGAACGGCGCAAAAGGCGCCTGGTCCTTTGAATATGATGCAGTAATATCTGGATCGGTAATCAATGAGGTTCCAAGAATCTCTTCAAGATCTGGAACAAAGCTCATTCATCAATCCTATAACGCTTACTTAACTGATTCATTCGCCCGCGATTAACACCACTGACCTTGCGAATTCCACCAGCTAAGCCAACTTCACCTATTGCAATCAACTTACTTTCATGTAAAGTGCATTAAAGCGATAAAGTCTCCATGTGATCATTCAAGCCCGAAGCGGAGTACTAGGAGACAAACTGACAGATGATTTTTGGGTGGAGGTAACTCAGGGCCGTATCTCTGATATTTCTCAGGGATTTCATGTCGCACCCGACACCGTAATCGAAGGAACTTTAATTCCTGGATTTATCGATATTCACGCTCACGGTGGAGGGGGAAGTTATTTTTCTGCCCATCTAACTAGTGAAATTGAAAAAGTTATAGCAACTCATCGCTCCTTTGGGACCACAGGCATTGTGGCCTCTTTAGTAACTGAGTCGATTGAGGATCTCAAAAATCAGATACTGCGACTTATTCCTTTTTTTGTTCGAGGTGAAATTCTTGGAATCCATCTTGAGGGTCCTTATTTATCGCATGCACGTTGTGGTGCACATGAATCTTCACTCTTATTAGAACCAAAAATAGATCTACTTAAAGAGCTGGTAACTCTCGGAAAAGGTGCAATTCAAATGATCACAGTTGCACCTGAGCTAAATGGTGCATCGAAGGCGATTAAATTCTTAGTAAATAAGGGCATCAAAGTTGCAATTGGACATACTGATGGCAACTATTCAGATGCGGCTGCGGGTACCGATAGTGGTGCAACCATAGTCACCCACTTCTTAAATGCAATGAGTAAAGAGCGTGATGAAAAAAGTATTGCAAACTTTGTATTAAATGAGGAAAGGCTTTTAGTTGAACTTATTCTTGACGGCCACCACGTTCCTTTTGAAACAGCATCAGAGATTCTTACGACCATAGGGTCCAGAGTAATACTTATCTCAGATGCTATGGCTGCAGCTGGATCAACTGATGGCGAGTATGTAATTGGAAAATTGCCGGTACAAGTACGCGATGGAGTTGCCCGATTGGATTCAAATTCGAAATTAGCTGGCAGTACTATTACAGTCTCGCAAAGTTTTATTAATGCAATACATGAATGCGGAATCTCACTTGTTCACGCGGTAAGAATGGCAACGACTAATCCTGCACAAGCACTAGGGATAACGGACCGAGGTGCAATAAGAGTTGGTATGCGAGCAGATTTACTAGAGTATCAACCCAATGAAAAAAAGGTTTCACTAATCAATTTGTGAGAGTAACTTTGCTTAACCCCAAAGGTGCATCTGGGTTGAAGCCAGATGCTACTGAAAACTCCAGCGCAAATCGCTGCAAAACTATTGCATCAACAATTGTTGAGGTTATTTCATCGTCACAATTTGAGCCTGGTATTACAATGTCGCCTCCTTTTGGTGTCCCACCATTTCCAATCCAGAAGATACGGGGATTGATTGCGCGAATCTTTACTGTGGCTTCGGATATTGAAAGTCCTGGCAAGTGTGAAGGAGCAACAATAAAGACTTGTGTATCGGAAGTTAGCGCAGAGATTGGGCCATGCAGATAATCGGCGGTTGATAATCCCTGCACTGAAATCTTGCAGGTTTCCTGAATCTTCAAGGCGGCTTCACGGGCATTTGGATAAGCAAAGCCTCGACCAAGAATTACTACCTCTTTGTCGCGAGATGTGGCATCTACGGCCTCGCTTACTAAACCAGTGGTTTGGGCAATTCGAGTTGCCTCGCTAATGATCTGCTCGACATTTATCTTTTTGCCTGTCCATTCTGCAACCAATAAGTATGAAATTAATAACTGCGCGCTGTATGACTTAGTTGCCGCTACTGCCAATTCTGGTCCAGCAAGCAATGAGAAATGATGGTGGGCAATTGCTGCCAGCGGTGATTTATCATCATTGGTCATCGCAATCAGATAGGCGTTTGATTGGCGTGCCGCTGTTGCAAACTTAACAAGATCTGGAGATTGACCACTCTGGCTGATTGCAATGATCAATGTATGTGAATATTTGAGCACTGAACCGTAAACAGTCACTGATGATGGTGAAGTAAGGCCAACTGGAAGACCTATTTGTGTTTCAATTAAATATTTTAAATAGTGAGCGGCGTTGTCAGATGTTCCACGAGCTAGAATGAGTACGGATTGAATTTTCTCTTCGATCAACACATTCTTGATAGAAGCAAAGGCATCCTTGTTTTCAAGTAGTGTCCTAAAGACCTTGGGGGTTTCGGAGATTTCAGAGGCCATAATTGTGCCGAATTGGTTCATATACTAATCTTCCCACAAATTTTCAAGTACTCTCTCGCTATGGCTGTCCATAAGAAATTAGTCTGATTACTTATTTGCAGCCGTCTGTCTTTCAGTACTTCCACCACTAGTATTTGCAACTGCAGCTCAAAAAATCAGGATAGATATTGTCGCGTTATGCTGCACCGAGTTTTTTGAGGGCATCTCCACTCACACGGAATACAGTCCAATCATCCATGGGTACAGCGCCAATGGATTCGTAGAACTCAATCGCGGGCTCGTTCCAATCCAGGACCCACCACTGCAACCGCTCGTAATTGCGCTCGCCACATATCTTCGCGAGCTCTTTTAAGAGTGTGAGACCAAAGCCCTTTCCGCGATAAGCCGGATCTATGTAGAGATCTTCAAGGTAAATTCCGCTCTTACCGAGCCACGTTGAATAATTTAGAAACCAGACTGAAATTCCAACAACAACTCCGTCGGCTTCGACAACATGGCAAAAAGCTTGCGGGTTAGCTGAAAAGAGCGAGGCCTCTATCTGCTCGAGCGTTGCTTTGGCCTCTAATGGGGCTTTTTCATACTCGGCAAGATCTTTTATAAGCGCGAGAATGCGTGGGGAATCCTCTTTACGAGCATATCGAATCACTGCGGAAGTCTATACCGACTGCGGGAAATTGACTGAATTAGTTTGTCTTCAAGAAGAGTAACTAATGCCTTATCAACTTGTGATTCATCTGGCCAGAGTTTCTTTATCGCGCTTTCAGTCAGTGAGTTGTTTTCTCGAAGCGCTTGAACAATTGTGCCACGACATTTGCGATCGGTGCCATGCCAACTTTGAGATGTACGAATCAAATCAGTTTTTGGATATCCAAGAAGGCGCCAATTACATAAGTCAATAACTGGGCACTGTTCACACTTTGGATTCTTGGACGTACAAACTACAGCGCCGAGTTCCATGGTTGCAGCTGCCCAAATATGTGCATCCTTGATTGGAACTAACCTCTGGCGCTCGGCTTTTTCCTTCGATGTAGGTGCAGATGTCGGATGTTCATTGCCATCTATAACGCGCGTTAACAATCGGCGAATATTTATATCCATGACAAGTGTGCGTTTCTGAAAAGCAAAGGCGGAAATTGCCGCCGCAGTGTATTCACCAATTCCTGGCAGTTGTCGAAGAGTGTGAATATCCTCCGGAACTTCATTGTTGAAATCCTCGGCAATAATTTGTGCAGTTGTATGTAAACGCAGTGCACGTCGGGGATAGCCAAGTCGACCCCAAGCAGTAATTACTTCAGCGGGCGTCGCTGTAGCTAAATCAGCCGGAGTTGACCAGCGATCCATCCATTCAATCCATTTAGGTAATACTCGGATGACTGGAGTTTGCTGCAACATATATTCGCTAACCATGACGCCCCATGGCGAAGTATCGCGCCAAGGCAGATCTCTTTTATTTTTTTTAAACCACGTAACTATCGGTTGCTCAAATGGGTTCATTCGCCAGTAATTTTTACCCGTGAGAGGGCTTGATCAAGGCGAGATACTTCAACTATCTCCATGCCATCAATCTTCGTCTCTGATCCAGCCGGTACCAATGAGCGTTTAAAACCTAAGCGGTAGGCCTCTTGCAGCCGGCGATTAACTCCGCTGACTTTTCGAATCTCGCCGGCCAGACCGACCTCACCGATTGCGACTAAATCAGATGGTAGAGCCAGGCCTTTAGCGGCAGAGGCGACGGCCAGAGCTAGCGCTAAATCTGCGGCGGGCTCGGACATCTTCATTCCGCCAACGGTTGCTGCATACACATCGCGTCCACCTATTCGCACGCCGGCACGAAGTTCAAGGACGGCCAATGTCATTGATGTACGGGCAGAATCAAGACCTGATACAACTCGGCGAGCATTTCCGAAATCATTTTCACGTCCCTGGCTAACAAGGGCTTGAATCTCGGCAAGTAAAGGTCGGCGACCTTCAAGTGTCACAGTCACGCACGTGCCTGGTACTGGTTCGGCGTGGCGAGAAGTAAATAAACCTGTCGGATCTAATACGGATTCGATCCCGGCATCACTTAAATCAAAACAACCAACTTCATCGGATGCACCAAAACGATTTTTTATTGCGCGAATCAAACGCAGCCGCGAGTGGCGCTCGCCTTCAAACTGCAAGACAACATCAACTATGTGCTCGAGCAAACGTGGACCGGCAATTGATCCATCTTTTGTAACATGACCAACTAATAATAAAGTTATGTCGCGATCTTTACAGATTCGAATCAATGCCCCAGCAACTTCGCGAACTTGTGTAACACCGCCAGGCGAACCATCGGCAGTTGCGCTACCAATAGTTTGTACAGAATCAATAATGACGAGCTGTGGTTTAACGGCATCGATATGTGCGATAACGGCACCTAGATCTGTCTCAGATGCCAAATACAAAAGAGGGTCGATAGCTTTAATTCGTTCTGCGCGTAAGCGAACTTGTGAAGCCGACTCTTCACCACTTATATAAAGTGCAGATAGACCTTTAGATGCGGTTTGTGCTGCAACTGATAGAAGAAGTGTAGATTTACCAACACCTGGTTCGCCCGCCAATAAAATCGCCGCGCCTGGAACTAAACCGCCACCCAAAACTCGATCAAGTTCAGAGACTCCAGTGGGGCGTGCATGAGCGGCAGATAGATCGACGTCTCCAATTGGCGTTGCTGTATGTGTTACACGGCCCGGCACAAGTGAGAGTTTCTTAGGTGCGGCAATCTCTTCGACACAGCCCCAGGCTTGGCACTCTCCACAGCGCCCAACCCATTTTTGTGAACCCCATCCGCACTCAGTGCAGCGGAATGGATCCTTTTCAACTTTAGCCATGGGAAGAGCCTAGAACTAAGGACTGACTATTTCTTCGCCGCATCCAGCGTTGCTGGATGTTGAATTACGAAGAGTGGGAGAGAGCGTGATTGGGCCTCGCGGATTCCAGCCATACGAATATCGCACAGGCGTGCAAGTTCGGCGTAAGGAACTTCACCCATTAGTTTCTGAAGTTCGTATTTATTTGAAATGTATACGGGCTCGGTACCTACATGGGCGTCCGTATTGCTAGTGCAGTACCAATCAAAATCATCTCCACCATCTCCCCATGCAAGACGCTCATATTCACCAATTACAGTGATCGAGTATTCGCGCTCGCCAACTTCCCGAGTTTCAAAACTCCGACGAAGTGGCAACTGCCAGCAAACATCAGGCTTCGTATCCACGAAGTGCTTATTCTCTTTAATAGCTAAGTGGTGAAGTACGCAACCGAATGATCCCGTGTAACCCTCAGCTTCATAGCCTTTACGATTTAAAAATATACAGCCATCTTCAACTCGGCGAGTTTTACGATCGCCATCCTCATCCTTTTCGGAGATGCGAAGTTTTGCACCTAATTTCTTAGGTCGAGCCTCTGAATAAAATTGCCACATCTCTGGGGTTAAATATGCCGCGGCCTTATCAGTGCGCGCCTCATCATCTTCATCGGTGTACATCGCACCTTCGGTGCAACAACCCGCATTAGGTTGGCTTTTAAAAACACCCTGGCAACCATCACCATAAATGCAAGTCCAATAAGAGGTTAACCACGTAAGGTCGCACTTAAAAATTTCCTCAGGATCGGTTGGATTTGAGAACTCAACCCAATCACGCGCAAAACCTGGCTTTACTTCGGACATAGACGCAGAGCCTACACGCTTAACAGGTAGGCTTGCACAATGACGAAGTCGATATCAGTAGGTGTAATCGGCGCTGGCGTAATGGGCGAAGCGATTATTGCTGCGCTGATTTCTTATGGGGTATCACCGAAGAATATAACTATCTCTGAAAAACGAAAAGATCGAAGCGATGAACTCAGTAACCGATACGGGATTAATGTCGCAGAGATCGACGACAACGTGTCAACTGCTCAAGTGCTACTTCTCGTTGTAAAGCCTCAGGATATTACTGGCGTATTAGAAGAGATAAAAGCAGATTTTCTCCCAGAGTGCCTCATTATCTCCTTCGTCGCAGGGAAGAAGATTAGTTATATCGCTGATCTCATCGGGACTGGCGCTAACCCAGTCATTCGCGTTATGCCAAATACCCCGACTTTGGTCGGAGCCGGTATGTCAGCGATTTCATGTTGCAATCTTGTCAGTGCAGAACAACGTGAATTTGTTCTTGGCTTCTTAGGCGCAGTCGGTAAAGTAATCGAAGTTGATGAGGAGCTACAAGATGCCGTTACCGCTACTAGCGGATCTGGGCCGGCCTATTTTTTCAGATTCGTGGAAGCCATGGTGGATGGCGCTAAAGAGCTCGGCCTGTCGCATGAAATTGCGACAGAGTTGACAGTAAAGACCATGCTTGGCGCTGCCAAATTATTAGAAATTTCTGGAAAATCAGCTTCTACTTTGCGTGAAAATGTCACAAGTCCAAATGGGACAACCGCTGCGGCATTGGCATCTTTTGACACCGATCAGATTTCGACGATGGTTGCCAGGGCTATGAAAGCCGCACACAATCGCTCGCAGGAACTAGCGTGAAGCGTTTTTTGTCCTTTGTATTAATCTCAACTTTTGTAGTAATTTCGCCGGCACATTCAGCTCCGAATAAAATTGCCGTTAAACCTTTAAAGTTAGTTACATCAATAAGTAATAGCGAAGGAACCGCTGGTTTCTTGGTAGCTGGTACTTCGATCGTTCTGTACGGGACATCAGGTGAAAATTCCTTCGCTCGCGCTATCGATGTTAACGGTCAAACATTGTGGAATATTGAACTCGATCCAAACTCACCATCCATTGCAACTTCAGGGGTTATAGACAGTGAAGGAAACATTTGGATTGCAGGTGCAACATCTCTTCTTCGCCCAACACCCGCACCATTGCCTTCTCCTGCGCTCAATCCAGATAGCGTCACCGTAACTTCAGAGGTATTTCACCCTGATTTAAACGCTTTAGCTCTCTGGAAGATTCCAGCTGGATCAACGGAACCAATTCTCTTTACATCCCAACAAAGTTCGCCAGTACTTATCACAGCAATCGCGGTAGACAAGAAAGGGATTTCCCTTGTTGGTATCGCTCAAGCTTCAAAGGGAAGTTCGGGCTTTGTGGTCTCTGTTAGCTTGTTAGGCGAGTTCGGGGTCCCAGTTTTTATCGGTAAAACATCAACGACTTTTGATTCCGTAGTTCGGAATGTCGATGGCAGTACCACGCTCACAGGTGCCAGCGCTGAAACTATCGGCGGTAAAAAACTAGCTGGAGTTGTCGATGGCGTAATCGTTAAGTTATCTAAAACAAATACGATTAAAACCGTTATTCGCAGCTCTGCCATTAGGGCTAAGCGAAACTGGAATAGCGCTACACCTACTTTTCTACTAGGTGGCGAAGTTGTTATTGGAAAAAAAATTGAGAGTGCGGTGACTAAGTTTACGAAGAGCTATGTTCCCTCTTGGACATATAGATTTCTCTCTACTGGTCCAGTATTTACTCAGGGCTCGACGTATGCCCTATTTGCATCTTCGGGAGTTATTTCACAGTTAAAAAGGTGGGCGCCGAAAGTACCTCAACCGATTCTTCTAAAATTTGATTCCAAGGGCACAATAATTGAGGCATCATATGCACCTTCTGATCAGAGGGAAATCATTGCAATAACGAACTCTAAAGAGTTGGGGATTTTATGTCTGACACAGAACGCTCAGACAATCTCCATATTTAGCGTAAGTAATTAGGGTTTTAATAAGGCTAATTTATTACTAACTGTGGCAAGCAAATATTTAACTCTATTAACATTGACCCAGGCACTTTTGGTAGGTTCAGCTTCTTGGTTGCTGCGAACTAAACGAATTGCAGATTGGCCAGCTGTTTTCTTACTTGTATCCAGAGCGCAGAGACGATCCTGACAGTTAAAGACAATAGTCTTTCCATCAATAGATAAGTAAGCACCTGGTGCACCGAAATTTTCAGTAGTCATCTTCGAGATTGTGAGTGGCGTACTAAGCATGGCCCAACGAATTTGATCGGGTTTTGGAAAAGAGGCGGTAGATGTTGCAAGCCACGCTGCCATGACGTCACCATTTACTTTGGCTAAAGCAACGTCATAGCCAAAAACAGATGCCTCATCCGTAGATACATCTAGAGTTTGGTAACTCCACGCCGCTGCATTATTTCCAAAACGTGTGGCGACCCGCACAGCGCCTGCTGAGATCTCATTCTTTTGATTAACACTGACCACTGAGTCGTAGAGAAGAAAAGCCTTGGAATTAGCAGAGATGGCTTGTAAATGAAAGCCCACATCACCAGTGGATCGTCCATCAGTTGTACGATCACCATCTACCAACTCATAAACCCAATGAGAGTTCTTCTCCTTTACCGCGCCTAAAAGAATACCTTGGCTCTCATCGCGATAAAAGACTTGGACCCCGCTCGCAGTTGCTACGCAAGCATTTGTGACACTTACATCACTTGAAGTACGGACGCGAATTGGATCTTCATAGTCATTGACCTGTGGACCATCACCGTCGACTACTTCGAAAGTAAAGCTCTTCCCGTTAAATGCTGCATAGCGGAGATCTTTATCAGTTGAATCGCTGTAGAAGATATGAAGAGTTTGTCTGGTTCCACTGCCGTTAACGCACAGCGAAATACTGCTGTTTATTGAGTTTGATGTACGACCACCTGTGCCACCTGCGCCATCGACCGTTGTCTTTTTCCAAGTCTTGCCGTCAAAGGTCGCAATTTTTAAGTCGCCGCTCTTTGAGTCGGTATAAGCAATTGCGGGTTTACCATTGAAAGTTGTGCTTGCAACGGACTTCCCATCGGCTCTGCCATCTAAGACTTTGCTCTTCCAGCCAGCTTGCGGGATTACAGCTTTGGTGATTGCCGGCTCTGAGAGCCCTAAAACATTTTTAGCAACAACACTAAATGTGTAAGAAGTTCCGTTCTTTAATCCAGATACTACGACAGGACTAGAAATTGCCTTTTTTTCTACACCTGTCTTTACGTTCTTAATAATGTACTCACTTATTTGCGCAGTTCGCAGATTTACGGGTGGGTCAAATGATATGAGCGCTGAAGTATCGGCGGTAAAGGCTTGAACATTACGGGGTGGTTGTGGCAAAGCGGTGGCAATACCTGCTGGTGGCTTCGTTCGCATATCTTCCAGCATCGCAAGAAGCAGCGGACCCGGCTCCTTGAAGATTTCCCCAGGTTCTAGATTTGGAGTCATTACCGAGTCGAGTCCAGAATTTGAAAATGTCGCTTCATCTAAATGGCTTACAGAAGATCCAAATTCGTAACGAGATGGGGTGTACAACTTTGGCTTAACTCCACTGTTAGCTCTAATTGCATTTTCACCAGACCACACAAGGGAGGAAGTGAGTGCAACCGCTAGCTCTCGTGATGGAGTTGGTAAATCCGCTAAACGAAGATTGTCAGGCGTTTGAGCATACGCATCGAATGGAGTCGGTTGATCAAGGCTCGCAACTCCGAAATTAGCGTCGTAGGCGTCATTAGATAGAAAGCCGAGACCATGTGCAATTTCATGTAAGAAAACCGAGACTAAATCGTACTCTTGCGTAGTTGGCAGACCATCTCCGCGTGTGTTCCAACCAGCATTTGAATTAACTTGAATAATAATATCGGGGTTAGCTCTATCCAAATCTTTCCCAGAAAGTGCATTAGCTAAAGCTGACGTGTACCAGAGCGATGGATCTGGTGCTCCAGCAAAAGATGAAAAGAAATTAACAGGACGTGCGCTACCGAGAATCCCCCACGAACTAGAACGGCCCCATGAGGCATCCACGCTAATAGGTACAGTCGAAGCGAAATTCGCCGTCCAAATATCGACCGCGCCTTGAACCTCTTCTTTAGCCCACTCCGGAAAATTATTGTAAGTAACATTGAAACTTGATTTTGCCGTACCAACGGCGAATTTTGTGCGGGGAGTAGTGGTCGTAACTGGGCTTGTACCTGCATAAATATGGCCCCATTGAACTCCGGGAGTTTTTAAGAAGAGAGCTTCGGCTGTAGGTGCATTCAGAAGTGATCCAGCGAGTGCAGTAATTACTACCGCTGCCCGTATCTTCCTAAAGTTGAAACCCCACATAAGCGTAAACACTACCAAGGTGAGATGATTTCACCATGGTCAATAGCGGCGGTAGCGAATTCTCTAAGCAAATTGACAGGGTTGGTGCTTGCAAAGTCACCGTCTTTACCCGCCATGGCTGTCATTTATGTCATACGGCGATAGATCTTTTGGAATCAATGCGCTCCGAATTAGATTTTACTATTGAGAAGATTTACATCGACGGAGATGAAAAACTAGAGAGACTCTATGGAGAGCAGATTCCCGTAATACACATAAATGGAGAGCACCACGATTTTTTCAGAGTAGATCCAGAACGCTTCAGATCTTCCCTTGAAAAACATCGTCGGCATCAATAATTTTATAGGAATATCCCTGTTCGGCTAAGAAGCGCTGACGATTTTGTGCGAAGTCTTGATCAATTGTGTCTCGAGAAATTACCGAGTAAAACTTAGCGCTTCGGCCATCAGATTTTGGTCGAAGAATTCGTCCCAAACGTTGCGCCTCTTCTTGTCGGCTACCAAATGCACCTGAAACTTGAATCGCAATCGTCGCATCGGGCAAGTCAATAGAAAAGTTAGCGACCTTAGATACAACTAAACATGTAATTTCGCCGGACCTAAACTTATTAAAGAGAATTTCACGTTCTTTAATTGGTGTGTCACCCTTTATAAGCGGAACACCAAGGGTTTCTGAGAGCTCATCCAATTGATCAATGTACTGACCAATTACCAAGATCTGCTCACCAGCATGTTTTTTAACTAGCTCTTCTACGACGTTTCTTTTTGTACGGGTAGTCGCACAGGCGCGATATCGATTTTCGGGTTCGGCCGTTGCATACAAGAGCCTTTCTTCTTCCGTTAAGTTGACACGGACTTCTATACACTCAGCCGGAGCTATATAACCTTGCGATTCAATCTCCTTCCAAGGAACGTCATATCGCTTAGGACCAATGAGGGAGAAAACCTCACCCTCCATACCATCTTCGCGCACAAGTGTTGCGGTTAAACCTAAGCGGCGACGAGATTGGATGTCGGCTGTGAATCGAAAAATAGGCGCAGGCAATAAATGCACTTCATCGTAAATAATCAGACCCCAGTCATGAGTATCAAAAAGATCTAAGTGTGCGTACACACCATTCTTCTTTTTAGTCATAACTTGGTACGTTGCAATAGTTACTGGACGTATCTCTTTCTTTGCTCCTGAGTACTCACCAATCTCATCTTCATTAAGCGTTGTTCGGTGCAAGAGTTCCTCTCGCCACTGACGAGCTGCAATTGTATTTGTAACTAAAATTAAGGTCGTAGCCTTTGCGTGAGCCATTGCTGCAGCACCGACTATTGTTTTTCCAGCACCACATGGGAGAACAACAACTCCTGAACCCCCATGCCAGAACCCTTCCGCGGCTAGCTCTTGATACGGGCGAATTGTCCAATCCTTTTGAACTAACTCAATTGGGTGAGCCTGTCCATCCACATACCCCGCGAAATCTTCAGCGGGCCACCCTAAGCGAAGTAGTGATTGCTTAATCGCTCCTCGTTGACTGGGCAGGACTGCAATAGTTTCAGCATCGATTCGTGCACCAAGAAGTGGAGCAATCTTTCGTGCGCGGATAACTTCTTCCAGTACGGCAGTATCTGTCGTGACAAGAATCAAGCCATGAACGGGATCGGCCTCTAATCGCAAACGCCCGTAACGAGACATTGTTTCTGCTACATCAATTAAAATTGAATGAGGCACGGCATAGCGGGAGTATTTAATTAGAGTGTCGATAACTTGCTCTGCGTCATGACCTGCCGCACGTGCATTCCATAACCCAAGCGGTGTCAGGCGATAGGTATGAATGTGTTCAGGAGATCTTTCGAGTTCAGCAAATGGAGCAATTGCTCGCCGGCACTCAGTTGAGAGAGGATGATCGATATCTAGAAGTAAAGTCTTGTCACTTTGAACAATCAGCGGGCCATCAGTCATTGAGAATATCCTCTATCAGGGCATGCAAGAGTGCGCTCCGACTTTCCAGGGTTGTTATGTCGACCCACTCATGTGCAGCGTGTGCGCCATCTCCAACTGCACCCAGACCATCTAATACTTGAACACCCGTAGCTGCGGCAAAATTGCCATCGCTTGCACCTCCAACGGATGCGTGTCCTAGTGGCGACATACCTAAAACCTTGGCAACTTTCTCTGCTCGTTCGTATAAAGTCATTGTCGATGCAGTTTCAAGAGGTGGGCGATTAAATCCACCGATAATTTCATATCGAGTTAATGGATTTACTGAAACTAATTCCCGAATCTGCGCATCTACTCGATTTAGTTCGGAGATCGAAAAAGATCGGACATCAATGTCAAGAGTTGCTAAATCTGGAACGGTGTTTGTTGTGTTGCCAGCCCGCAACATTGTTGGAACCACAGTTGTGCCGAGATCAATATTTTCTAAGCTCGAAATTTTGAGAATTGCGTGAGCCATTTCAACGGTCGCATTAATACCTTTTTCAGGCTCAAGTCCAGCATGAGATGCCCTGCCATGAATCGATATTTGATACATTGAAGTGCCTTTGCGGCCAGTTTTAACCTTTCCATTTAATGAAGCTTCGAGAACTAGAACCGCCTTAGCGTTAGAAGAAATCTCTTTTATAAAATCCTTACTGGCGGCACTGCCAGTTTCTTCATCACTTGTTGCTACAAGAGCCACCGCACCATGAATCCCCACCATCGCATATAAGGCTTGGATGAAACCAGCTTTCATATCAAAGATTCCAGGTCCAGTCGCGGCCTTTCCAGTAACGCTCCATAAAGGCTGAAAAGATCCTTTAGGCCAGACCGTGTCCAAATGTGCAAGAAGAATCACGTCTGGAGTAAGTGAACCCCACCAAAAAATGGGGCGGCCATTAATCTCCTGAATCTGTGCTGGAGTACCAAGAAGTTCATGAGCAATCTGGCTAGCGCAATCCATAACTTCACGGCATGCTGCTAAATCCTCAGTTGGAGATTCAACACGAACAAGTTTTTCTAGCGCGGTCAGCATAAGGTAATCCTATATCGGCGCTACGCCGGTGATGCGTGGAATTCGAAAGGATTGAACTTCACCAGTTGCATGGTCACGGGCAATTAATGATCCAGCGCTGACCCGAATTGGATCAATTATTCTGTGAGTGACCGAACCGTTGTTATCGGCATATCCGATGGAGAGTGACTTCTCTTCAATAATAAATCTATTTACTAAATCCATGGTTTCATTTGCGGTGCTACGAGGAAGAGCGCCTAAAGCTTCATTAGCAACTTGACGCAAACGCGTTTGCTTATGGGTAGATTTTTCACCAGTGCGTATTGCTCGTATAGCAGAGTTCAACAAATCCTCACTCGGAATCTCGATTTCGCCGATGACACGAGGCGGCCGCGGCTTAGTCAATGCTCGATTTGCACGAGTGCCCATCAACATCAAACCATTGGAAGATTCGGCTGCCGGTAAATACCCGGATTCCCGTAAAAGGCGCATGAGTTCATTGGCATCATGATCGCAGATAACAACTTCAGGTGCGATTCGGCGAAGTGAGAGTATCTCCAATTTTTTGTCAAGCATTATTTGTGCGATCAGTGCAGTATCTTCACAGCGGATAAAAGATGATGTATTCCCAACACGCAACTTGCCGTGCTTTTTGGCAACGTCAGAGATTAAGTATTCAAGTGGCTGCGGCATAGGTGTTTTAGAGGTCTTGACCAAAAAAGTTCTAATCTCATCGCCCGTTTTTCCATGATCTAACGCGCGGCGAATAGTAGCTTCGCTAAAGCGATAAACCGTTGCACCTCCGCGACTTTCAATCTCGGCCATAATCGCTAATTGTTGTGATATTTCATGTTCTAGTGGTCCTGGTGCAATCGCCGTATTGTCGCTTTGAATCAAGATGTGGTCCACAGTTTTAGGCAGGTCTCTATTTATTAAATCCAATTCTTCTCCGTTTAGGAAATGTACTCCGTACTTTGAAATTGCACCTTGGCCCGTGATTCCTAACCACTCAGCTTCACGAAGAGTCCAAGTGGCTAGCTCTTCTTGCAAAGAGGAGTTTCTTCGCACCGGCGCGCGCCAAGCAAGTAACTCATGAAAACTCTTACTGTCAGGTGCGAGCGACTCATGCTGAGCAAGAATTGAGAGTGTTAACGCACGCACACGTGCAGCGTTAACACGATCCAGTTCAGGTCCCAAAGCGGCAACATTCTTCGCTTCAGCCCGTCCAACTAAACCACTAACACGCGAAGTAATTAACCATGCAGATGCAATCGCTTGCCAACGATCTGATGGTGTTTGCATCAACCAAATGTCGAATTTATTGCTTGGCATAATCCGATTGGTTGCATCGATACTTATTAAAGAGGCCAAGTACGCTAATTCAACAATGAATGCCATACATGATTCGTCGAGTCCGAGATGGGTTGCAATAATTTTTAAATCACGAACTCCTAATCCTCCAGCTCGAAGCGCATCTGCAGGCTCTTCCGCCCAGAAATTAAGTAGCTCTTCAACCCAACGTAAAACCGTTGATATATTTGCAATTGCTGCAAGATTGACTTGGCGTTCATCTCGCTTAACTCCAGATAAGGTTGGTGCAGCAATTAACATTTCCTTGTGCGTTTTCCCACCGCGCAGGTATAAACCTACTTCGCGCGGTAAAATAACAGTGCGTTGATCCAAGGGAACTAAGAATTTGCGCTCCAATAACCATGCAACTCCAGGTCCGGGGTTTTTAATGTCGCCAACGCTGCCACGGGGTGGACCCCAAATAAGACGCTCCAATACTTTTTTCGCGTCGGCTGGTGCACTCTCTAAATCTGCCAGCTTAAGTTTTGCCATCGATATAGGGCCAAGTCCTGCCGGCTCATTACCAATTAAATCCCGAAGTTGAGATGGAAGACGCATTCCATCATTGGATGGATATACAAGACCGATAGCAATTAAATGCTCGAGAGCACTTGTAGCTGTTTTATGGGTTAGTGCAACTAATGATTTGATTGAAAAGGGTTCGTTGAGTGTGCCAGCTGCCTCTAATACTTGAAACTGCCATTGGTTAAGCGAGTCAATCGCCCGCGCTAAACTGGGCGCTGAACAAGCTCGGACCGAGAGAGATGTGATATCTGGAGGTACTGGAGTAACTAAATCAGGCCTGGCAGTAAATAACTTCAAAAAGGCAGCGTCATCGATACTACGTAAGTAGTCGGAGAAAGCCCGCATTTCCATAACTTGCTAACATTACTGGGCTTTAGTACTTATTGCGTAATTAACTCCTCTTTCTGCGGGGAGTTAACCAACTAACCAACGCTGCTAAGCGCACGACCAGCGGGGAGATCGCCCGCCCAATGAAACGGGCTTTGCGGAAATCATAAATTGGCCAACCTTCGGCCATTGCTCGAAGTCCGAGAATTGCATCGGGATTAATTGCAGATGGATGACCTACAGATTGCAGCAATGGAAGATCATTGTGGCTATCTGAATATGCATAACACTCGGCAAGATTTAAGCCTGTCCGCTGTGCTAAATCTTGAATAGCAATTACCTTCTCCTTTCCATGTAATAACGTACCTAACATCGCGCCAGTGTATACACCATCTTTAATTTCAGCTTTGCTTCCGAGAGCGCCCGTAAGTCCCAAACGATTTGCGATCAATACAGCCATATCTTCCGGGGCGGCTGTGACTAACCAAACTTCTTCATTGTTTGAAAGATGCTTTTGTGCGATCTCAATTGTGCCTTGCCAAATGGCTGGAGATACGTACTCATCATAAATCTCTTGGGCGATAGCTTCTATATCTTTCACAGAGTGACCGCCAATAAAATCCGTAGCTGATTTTTGGTAACGAGCGATCTCCTCTTTGTTTTCTTTTCCAGTTAAGCGAAATCTCAGATTTGCCAGAACAAATCGAGAGATATCTTTCTTGGTGAAATAGCCCCTCTGATACATGCCGCGACCAATGAAGTAGATAGTTGATCCACGGATTAGCGTGTTGTCGACATCAAAAAAGGCTGCTCGCTTCGCTATGAGTGCCATGTCACTACCTTAACTAACTTGGTCCACAAGAGAGGCTTTATGCTTGCCCAATGAGTTCAACGGTCCATGTAATTCGTCACGGTGAGGTAGAAAACCCAGCCAAAATTCTCTACGGTCGACAGCCAGGGTGGAAACTCTCGCAACGAGGCCAAGAGATGGCAATGGTTTTAGGAGATTGGTCAAAATCAATTGATCTCGGGGCTTTACATGTTTCACCTTTACAACGTGCACAAGAAACCGCAGCCCCAATCGCTAGATCACACAATCTGGCAGTTACAACCGATGAAAGGTTAATTGAGGCGGCAAATATTTTTGAAGGCAAAGCTTTTGGGGTTGGTGACGGAGTTTTGCGTCACCCAGCAGCCTGGCGACACTTATGGAATCCTTGGAAACCTTCTTGGGGAGAGCCGTATGAAGAGCAAATAACACGAATGCTTGCTGCAATCTTCGCCGCTCGCGAAGGGGCACAAGGTAAAGATGCTATTTGTGTATCGCACCAACTTCCCATTTGGATACTGCGAAGTGCAATTGAGAACCGTCGATTGCTGCACGATCCTCGCAAACGCGAGTGTTCATTAGCATCTGTTACAAGTATTCATTTTGATAGTGAGGGTTTAATTTCTGGCTTAACGTACTCCGAACCTGCACGCCACCTATTGCCTGCGAGGAGATAATGAAGAAGTACCACACATATGTAGGTATTGCCATAACAGCACTTATTTTAACAAGTTGCGGCGGTGGTGGAGCTTCGAGTTCGCAGGAGAGTTTTGTTTCTGGAGATGGTTCTACTGTATTTATGAAACCTGACAAACGTATACAAGCACCAGCGATGTCGGGTAGGACTCTGTCTGGGGAAAACTATATTTATTCAGTCGGTGCAGTAACGGTCGTCAATGTGTGGGCATCATGGTGCTCACCGTGCCGCGCAGAGGCTCCAACATTGGTAGCGCTAGCCAAGAAATACAGCGATGTAACCTTTATCGGAATTCTTACTCGAGATAATCTCGCCTCTGCTAAAGCTTTTGAGCGCAGATTTTCAATTCCATACCCGACTCTTACTGATGACTCAATTTTGATTGGTTTTAAAGGTTCATTATCCGCAAATGCAATTCCCACCACCGTTGTAATCGACAGAAATGGAATGGTTGCAGCACGCATCTCTGGCCAAGTTACCGTTGCCGCACTCACTAAATTAATTGAACAAGTGAGCGTTGAATGAGAGATTTTCTTATCGAACAGATTCTTAATGGCTACCTGGTCGCTGCTTTTCCAATAGCCTTTGTAGTTGGATTTATCTCCTTTCTCTCCCCATGTGTTTTACCACTAGTACCCGGCTATCTCTCTTTTGCTGCAGGATTTTCGTCAAATAGAGGTAAAGTCTTCTTGGGTTCGCTCTTGTTTGTTCTAGGTTTCAGCGCAGTATTTATCTCGTATGGGGCAATCTTTGGCGGGTTAGGAAATCAACTCGCCTCCAAAGAGGAAACAATTTCAAGAATTCTTGGAGTCCTGACTATTTTTCTAGGTCTACTTTTTCTTGGCAAGTTTCCAATGTCACCTACGTTTCGCCCCCGAATGAAAACGACCGGCGGATTAGTCGGTGCGCCACTGCTTGGGTTCCTCTTTGGTGTTGGCTGGACTCCTTGTATTGGACCAGGGCTTGCGGCAATGCAAACTTTGGCATTTCAGGAGTCAAGTGCACTGCGAGGTGCAGTTCTTTCTCTTGGGTATTGCTTAGGACTTGGTTTACCATTTATCGCATCAGGCTTATTTCTCGATCGTACTGAAAAACTACGTACATTTCTGGTGCGCCGTGGAGATTTAATTTCAAAAATCGGTGGCGTCTTTCTGATTGTGATTGGGATTTTGCAAGTCACTGGTGTTTGGGGTCAGACCATGAACTCACTTCGCTCACTTATTTCAGGTTTTATTCCGGTGATTTAAATGAGCCAAGAGATACAACTTCCAGAACTGAATAGTGTTGGCTTACTGCGTTATGGATGGCGGCAGTTAACAAGCATGCGTACTGCGTTAATTCTCTTAATGCTCCTTGGTATTGCCTCAGTGCCGGGCTCGCTTATCCCTCAAAGGACTCAGAACCCAATTGCTGTAGGGGCATATTTCAAGGATTCGCCAGATCTCTCAAAATGGATGGATCGCTTCTTTCTCTTTGATGTCTATGGTTCGCCTTGGTTTAGCGCTATCTATATCCTGCTTTTTATCTCTCTGATTGGTTGCGTGCTCCCGCGCACAATTGAACATTTTCATGCCATGCGTGCACTTCCACCACCTACACCAAAAAATCTTAATCGAATGGAGTTCTTCTCGACTTGGGCTGCTAATGGGGGGGAATTAGAACTAGCACGAAGCTGGTTTAAGGCTAATCGCTTTAGAATCCTTGAACAAGAGGGAACTATCTCTGCCGAAAAGGGTTTTATGCGTGAAACTGGCAATCTCTTTTTCCACTTGGCACTCATTCTAATTTTGTTAGGAATCTCTTTTTCCTCGCTCTTTGGAATGCGTGGTGAAGCAATTTTGAATGTTGGTGAACGTTTTGTTAACACACCAACAAGTTATGACTCATTAACTTACGGAAAACTCTTCAAAGATGGAAAGCTTGCGAATTTTATTGTGACTGTTGATAAGTTTGATGCCAAGTATAACGTTGTAACAAATGCACCTGAAGATTACACACTCAATATCACGCTTCGACAAGGAGATCTCTCAACTCCTGAAAAGCGAGTAATAAAGGTGAATTCGCCATTGACGATTGGAAGTACAAGAATTTACCTTCAGGCAAATGGATATTCTCCTGTCGTGACGGTTCGAGATTCAGAGGGCTCTATAGCTTTGCAAGGCCCAATTCCATTTCTACCGCAAGATGGAAATCTTCGGTCGATAGGTGCGATTAAAGCTCCAGATGCAAATCCACAAGTGGGATTTCTTGGATCCTTTGTACCAACGTATGCACGTAGTAATGGCAATGGAGCAATGAGCGTTTTTCCAGAAGCACTAGACCCGCGTTTACTACTATCTGTCTGGAGTGGTGATTTAGGCCTAGACAGCGGTATTCCACAATCATTTTATCGGATTGATACTTCTTCAATGCAGCAGATTGGTTTGAAATCCTTGAAGCCAGGTGAGGTTTTCGAATATAGCGGTGGTTCAATAACTTTTGAGGGCTATATGAAGTGGGTGAACTTGTCGTTTGTCGACGATCCTGGCAAGAACTATGCCCTTCTCGGCGCTATTGTTGCCATCCTCGGACTACTTGCATCTTTGTTTACTCGTCGACGACGAATTTGGATTCGATTTGGAAGTGAAATAGAAGTTGCAGGTTTAGCTAAGAATGCAGCGCCAGGCTTAGAGCAAGAGTTAAATAAGTTAATAAGTGTATTAAAGGGAGAGATTTAAATGTCACGTAATTGGGCCTACCTTTCTAACTACTTGATCTATTCTTCAATGGCGGTTTACACCATCTCCTTTTTCGCTCATGCAATTGAGACGGCTTGGGCGGTAAGAATTCCAAATGCCACAAGCAGTCAAACTTTCGATTTTAAGCGGACAGAAAAAGTTGCGCGAATCGCAACGGCAATGATGGGTCTTGGATTTTTACTTCTTTTCGCCGGCGTTATCGCTCGAGGAATTTCTGCAGGACGCGTCCCTTGGGGCAATATGTATGAGTTTTCAATAACTGGAGCATTGGCATTTTCAGGTGCTTATCTGGCCGCGCTTCGCAAATATGATGTGCGCTGGTTGGGCCTACTTGTTTCAATTGCAGTTTTATTAACTCTTGGCACAGCCGTGACTGTTCTTTATGTACCTAGTGCCCCATTAGTCCCGGCACTTAAATCAACATGGTTAGTTATCCATGTTTCGGCAGCGATTATTTCGGGCGGAGTGTTCTTACTTGCAAATGCAATTGCCGCGGCCTACTTGTATCTAGATTCAATGGAGTCAAAAGGCGAACGAACTCCATGGGCCAAACGATTACCAACTCTTGAATATCTCGATCAATTGTCATATCGCTTAGTCGCATTTGTCTTCCCATTGTGGACTTTCGCTGTTATTGCCGGAGCTATTTGGGCTGAGAGCGCTTGGGGTCGATATTGGGGTTGGGATCCAAAAGAGACATGGGCCTTTATTACCTGGGTTGCATATGCGGCATATT
>CAYHOY010000002.1:0-149946 GCA_964358665.1 uncultured Candidatus Planktophila sp.
CAAGTTCGTCAATCATAAATGCATTAATTCGCCCCGAACGAGGAACTACCTGGACAGTCAAAGATTTATCACCCGTTGCAAGTGAGTCCAATGAGACAATCTTTAAACTTTTGGCCACTACATTAATTGAAACGAGCGGCTGCTTACCATTTTCAGAGTAAATGTGTAGGTCAATAATTGCTGCGCTCAACCCGCTATTGATTAAAACTATGCTCCCTCGAGTTCTCACATCGGAACTTCCTCCTACGAACCATTGTGAGGATATTGGAGCTGTGCAGAGCGCGCCTCCCGCCCAACTACCGCTGCGACTCTGCCAAATGACTGGAGTGGTTCCAAGTGCGGAAACTATTAGTGAATCTTTAATTACCGGGTATCGAAGAACATTAAATGGAATCGTTTTTGTGCTTTTAGTTGCTAGACGTTGAAACTGAGTTTTAACTGAAGCAATTGAGATTTGTGACGATAATCCCTTTAACGTTGGTGGACACACAACTTCTGGATATATCTCTGAGAAAACGGAGGATTTAGTTGTTACGGTTAATAGCGTCGCTAGAGTAAAGGAGAGCGCTAGAGCCAAGAGCGCGACAATCGATCGTTTCATGCCAGCTCCTTCTCCGAAATTTCGCGCTTTCTTCGTCCGGATGGTGTGGCACCAATGATTACAATGATCCAAGCAATTAATTGATAAGAGAGCCAGGCGCGCCTTATCGTGCCATCATGTAAGAGCGAGATCTCTCCTGACTGCGTTGCAATAAAGAGAGGTAAGCCTAGGTCGCTTCTCACGCGTTCCAAGCGAAGCCCATTTTGCAGAACAAGCCATGAACGGTCATAACTCTCCGTAAGCAATATTCTTCCGGGGTGGGTAACTATTACTCGCGCCCCGATCTCACCAGCTTCAAGTAGTTCGCGATCTCCGTCTTTTCCTATCAACACAAGCCGACCAGTCACGCCCTCTACACGCCAGACTACTCCTACCGAAGTTGCAGAGGCACGAGTAAATCCACCGAGTCCGTCGATTGTGCGAATAATATTTTTATCAAACGGGGTTTTTACAAATACGTATTTGATTCCGAATTCTGCAAGAACTTTACTGCTTGAAATACCAGAGCCATCTATCAGTGCCCGTGTTGCGGCAACAATCGCACTGATTTGCGGTGGCGCTAGATCCGGCTCTCCCAGCGAAATATCCTTCCCACGCGAAATATAATATTGAATACTTTTTGAGCCTTTGTTCCCGATCTCTCGCAGCACGAGAGTCTTTGTGTCTTTCTCAACACTTAAGAAAGCTGGCATTACTGTTGAAGTGCTACTTTGAACGGGCGAGTTCGCTCCCGCTGAAACAGACCAACCTAACGTTAGGATTGAATACACCAGTGAGAAAAGAAGCAGTAGTGCCGCTAAAATATGACGAAAATGAAAATTACTTGTAATCAGAACAGATCTCAAACGATCAAGAATTACTACGCCCGCCAAACAGGCTGCTCCAGTTGCTCCAACTAAGAAAATTCCCACCCAAGTCCTCAATGGCGCTGAATTTCCATGTGTAGCTATTGAAAAAGATGAGAAGAAAACAGCGGCAGACAGGAGACCAGTGCCGAATAAGGCAATCACTCTGGCTTTACTCGAAGAAAAAAGTGCGACACAAAGAATAAGCGGCAAGGGACTGATTAACCACCATGGAAGTGAGCCGATTCCACCTGGGTTTCCGAGAATCACAAGATGAGCTCCGCCACCGGCAACGGAGAGTCCGGGCTCACTCAGGAATTTTGAGGGTGCAAGTAGGGCTTCAAATGAAAATGGGGCGGTAAGCAAGAATGGCACCAATAGAAGCGTCAAACGCTTATTAAGACGCTCCAGGAAGAGTGGCTTGCCTTTATCGACAACAAAACTCTTATAATCGCCATGCAGTGCAAACAGAGTAAGACCTAAGAGAATCACAAAAACTGCGAGTGTAAACGCAGTTAACACAGCAACTACTAAAGTTATTAAGAAAATCCGACGCCAAGAATGTAACTCAATTTCTTTCCAGTGTATTAAAAGAATTGGAATTTGTGGCGCGATTATGAGGGCGACCACCGTGGCAAGGCGTCCAGAATTAACTGCCGCAATTGCGACGGGAGAAATAGCATAGATAAAACTGGCTGAGACGCTTATCCACATGTTTTGGGTACTCTTTTTAAATAATCTAAGAGATGACCACATCATCAATATCGGTGCTACGAGAAAGAAAAGCGTTAGGAAAACCGCTGCTTTCCCAAAGAATATGGTCGCACACAGTGCAAGAATGGCAATCCATGGTGGTGCAGCTTGAGACGTGCCCATTCCGACTTGATGCCAGGATTCAAAGTAACTTTTCCATAAATCGCGCGCGCCATCTGGTGACATGGGTAGCGCTCCACCAATTAGAGATCCGAGGCGCATTCTAGATGCAACAAGAGTTATCAAGGATAGAAAAATAAAACCTGCTACCTCGGGTTTTTTAAAGAGATTAATCCATCGCACTCCTTTAGTTGGTACAAGTAAATCTTCATCTTCCACTGAATCTAGTATCGATGCCGATGCTAAACCGCTATCTGGAAGTAATCGAGAACGAATTGCCTCAAACAAGCGTGAAGTCGAAAGACGAACCTGCGACCACTTTGGTGGAATGTATCCCGAGACTATTCGTGAAGACACGAATCGCTTTGCTTTACGATCTTTGCGAGCTTTAAAAATTATTGTTGGTTTAACAATTAGTGATGCAACTGCAAGTAATTCATCACTTGCATATCCCGGGAGTTTTACTAATAAATAACCGGCCGAGCGCGCCATCGCCGAACTGAGAAGTTGAACCACAAGCCATGGAGTCATCCACCAAGAGGAGTTTGCGAGCAGTACATATGCAGCATTTCGACGGTCGAGCAAGAGCGGGCGATGCAAAAATGCACCTTCTACATCAACCACTCGTCGCTCGCTCGCAGCTGCCTGAGCATGGAAAACAACTGCCGAAGTAGTTGCAATAACCGTATGTCCAGCCACCCGAGCACGCCAACCAAAATCAACATCGTCACGAAAGAGCGCTAAATTCTTATCAAAGCCACCGATCTCTTCAAATATATCTCTTCTGATTAATGCACCGGCTGTGCTAACTGAAAGAACATCGTGGATTCCATCGCGTTGTCCTTGGTCATATTCAAGTGGTTCTAGACCTGTCCACCGAGCGCCATTACCCGCAATGCTTACTCCCACTTCGAGCAAGTGAGTGCGATCGTGCCAACCAAGAAGTTTTGGTCCCACCATTGCTACTTGAGGGCGGTCCTCAATTGCTTGTAGTAAGAATTCAAGTGCTGTTGGAGAAGGCGCACAGTCATCATGAATTAACCAAATCCATTCAATCATTTCAGTTTGGACTGGTTTCAAAGAATCAACACCCAGTGATACTGCTTCACCAAAACCAGTTTTGCGCTCGGCGTCAAGTATTGGAATTCGTGCTGCCTTGAGAAGTTGTTGCGTAGAATCTTTGGATGCAGTGTCAACGGCAACAATGTAATCGAGTGGTCGAGTCTGCGATGCAAGAGCTGCAACAGTTTCCGGCAACCACGCTTGTCCATCGTGTGAAACGATAATCGCGCTAACGCGATGCCGGCCTAGTGCGGCCTTTTCAGCCATGACATTGACCCTTAGAAAACAGCGAGCTTACGCAGACCGACGCTTTAAGCGTCGACGTTCACGCTCTGATAATCCGCCCCAGATTCCAAAACGTTCGTCGTGAGCAAGTGCGTACTCAAGGCACTCAGATCGAACATCGCAGGAGAGACAGACGCGCTTGGCTTCTCGAGTTGAGCCACCCTTTTCAGGGAAGAATGCTTCGGGATCAGTTTGGGCACATAGCGAGCGCTCTTGCCAGGAGAGCTCAATGTTCTCTCCGCTCACTAAGGTGATTTTTGGCCCAGTTGTAGGGACAGGGGAGTTTGTGGCTTCAGGTCGGATCGGCATACCGATTATCCTTAACAGCTTTGTGTCTCATCCCTCGTGGAAAAGACTTACTTAAGAGTGAATTACACGCGTGTAAGTCGAATATGTCAAGTGAAAGTAGAGGGCAGGTAGGGCAAATTCAAAAAAAACTACTCTGGAATAGGCAGAATCTCATCCTTGGTCACAAAAGAGGCCTCAATGTGCGAATTTTGACTCACTACTGCACCTCTTGCGATGAATGAATCAATCACTCGAGCGCCGTCGCCAATAATCACTCCTCGATCAATAATCGAACCAGTTATATGTGCCTGTGCTCCAACTTGCGAATCCGCGCCAATACATGAGGCTCCATCAATTATTGCGCTGGAATCAACTTCTGCAGTAGCCATGATGAGTGAGTGTTTATTATGGAAACCAATATCAGCCACAGAAAATGCAGATGAGTGGCTTAACCCTCGAACTAAATCACGTGAACCCTGCAATAACGCTTTTGGAGTACCAATATCTAACCAGTATGAATTATCTATAAAGCCAAATACTTGTCTACCACTAGATATAAGCTTTGGAAAAATTTCACGTTCGACACTAACCACTGTGTCTTTAGGAATTGCATCCACAATGCTGGGATTAAAGACATAGCAACCAGCATTTATTGAATGCGAAATTGGATTCTCCATTTTTTCAAGAAAAGCGGTCACTCGGCCAGATTCATCAGTAGGTACGCACCCATAGGCCCGTGCATCTTCAACGGTCGTCAAATGAAGTGTTACATCGGCACCATGCTCCTCGTGCTGGCGAATTTGTTCTTTCAAATTGTGCGAACTCAAAACATCTCCATTAAAAACAACAATTGATTCTTGGGTATTTAACAACTGTGCGGCATTAGCTATTGCACCCCCTGTACCAAGTGGTACTTTTTCAACGGCATATAACAGTTTCATTCCCCATGGCGATCCATCTCCAAAATATGGAGTAAAAAGTTCAGCTAAGTAAGAGGTTGCTAGAACTACCGTAGTGATACCAGCGTCCCTTGCCATAGCTAGTTGGTGTTCAGTCACTGGCAAACCTGCCACAGTGAGCATTGGTTTAGGAGCGTGCTTAGTGAGTGGCATTAAACGTGTACCAAAACCACCCACTAAGAGAATACCTACGGCCACAGAACTAAGCCTTCAATCTAAGAGCAGCGGAATTAATGTGCTCATCCGTTGCCGTCATAGCTAATCGAATATGACGAGCCCCTGCAAGACCATAGAAACTGCCCGGCGTGGCTAATATGCCTCGGCGTGCAAGCCAATCAACGCTTTGCCAATCATCCTCACCACGTGTACACCACAGATATAAACCTGCGTTACTGAATTCAATTCGAAATCCAGCTGCCTCAAGTGCTGGACGCAACACGTCTCGACGTGCGTTATAACGAGAACGCTGCTCGGCAACATGGTGATCATCACTGAGCGCAACGGTCATTGATTTCTGCACCGGAAGGGGAACCATCATTCCTGCGTGTTTGCGAAGTTCACGGATGCGAGCGATAAGAACTGGATCGCCAATCATGAATGCGGCTCGGTACCCTGCCATGGAGGAGCGCTTGGAAAGCGAATGAACGGCAAGAATATTTCTATTGTCGCCGCCGCTTTGAGATAAGACAGAGTAAGAAGTTGCAGAGTGATCAAATTCAACATAACACTCATCTGAAACTAAAATTGAATTATTGGCGCGCGCCCATTGGATGCACGCCTTTATTTCTTCAACACTGTGGGTTCGCCCCGTAGGGTTAGATGGTGAGTTCAGCCATGCCAAATCCGCAGATGGCCATGTTGTTGCATCTATATCAACTTCAATCGATTGTGCCTGCGCAATCAAGGCACCAACGCGATATGTCGGATAAGCAATCTTTGGAATAAGAACTTTCCGTGATTCAAGAATTGTTGGTAGCCATGCCACTAACTCTTTCGAACCAATGAGCGGAAGTACATCAAACTCACCGGTTGCACCCAGTCGATGAGTGGCCCACTCTTGAATTGCCGCCCGCAGCTCGGGTGTTCCGGCAGTGGTTGGATAACTAGGAGAGTTCGAAGCATCGCGAAAGGATTTTTGAATAAATTCTGGGGTTGGATCTACCGGAGTTCCTTGAGATAAATCTATGATTCCATCGGGATGCGAACGTGCAATTTCCCCGTATGGAGCCAATGCATCCCAAGGAAAATCTGGGAGTTGCTCACGCAAGAATTACTACTCGCTCTTTGGGGGCAGAGCAGTTACTTGTGCGTGATCACTATTGGTTGGACCCATTTTGGCCGCGCCTCCAGGTGATCCAATTTCAACAAAAAACTCGGTATTGACTTTGCCAAACTCGCTCCACTGGGCTGGTACATCGTCTTCATAATAAATCGCTTCTACTGGGCAGACTGGCTCGCATGCACCGCAGTCGACACACTCATCTGGCTGGATGTATAACATACGTGAACCTTCATAGATGCAGTCCACTGGGCATTCAGCTATACAGGACTTATCTTTAACATCGACACACGGCTCGGCAATAATATATGTCACTCTCTAGCCTCCAGATTGAATAATAATGAACGTGGCTGATTCTAATCGAATAGCCCACTGTCGTGCGATATTGAAGCGAAGGTTTATCGTTGACCTATGGCGAGCCTGCTCGAACTCCGTTTCGAAGCCCTCATTGGCAGGCGTCTTACAATCCGCCTCCACGACCCCGAAGGCGGTTTTCGCGACATTGTGGGGATATTAGAGAGTACGCACTCATTGCGAAATAAAGAGAATCAATTAATTGAATTCTCTCATGATGAGATTTTTATTTGGCGTGAAGTAATCGCCAAACCCACAACCGGCATAAAACCCTAATTCTTTGAGTCAATTTGGTAAAAAAATCGCCAAAAGTAAGACAAGGAATCCTATATTTATCAGTGACACGCCAACCGAGTTGGACGCAATTAAATACTCATCGCTTGCACCGGGAAAGCCTGCACGCAAGACAACCACAGTCCAGATGAAACTTGCGATCACCTTTAGAGATCGTCTCCCCCACATGCGTCCAATGCTCCAAATTCCGGTGCCCGTAGCGGCAAGACTCAGTATTAATCCAACTGGCGGGACAGAGGCATGAATAAAAATAGAGGCAACACCCAAAGCCGCCCCGAGAAATATTGAGTAAAAAAACTTCACTACAAAGTTATTCCCGAAGTCAAATCACTTTCCCGACCATCGCTATCAAATGGCGCAGATTTTTCGCCGCGCACAAGCGTGTAATACTCATGTCCCCAAATCTGCAAACCTAAGTTATCTGAGAGCGCAAAGAATGGACCGTCCAATGCGATTTGTGTTGCATGTGCCTTCATTGCCGCCATTTTTGCCTCAACAAATTCATTTCCATCAATCAATGTAGTTACAAACGAGTCGTCTTTGGCAAATGGAATGTCATCAACATTGTCAGTTCCGAAGAAATCAGAACCAACCTCTTTCATTGCCGCGATGCCTGCTGCAATAACCGACTTGGGCATAGTGTTCCAATAAATCTTTTGAATCTGCCATTGTGAAAGCTCGCTCGCTCGCATCGCAACGAGATGGGTCTTAATGTGATCCGGGTGACCATATCCACCTATTTCATCATAAGTAATTAAAATATGTGGTTGAACTTCATCAATTATTGTTGCGAGTAGCTGTGCAGCCACATCTAAATCAGCTTGCCAGAAAACACTCGCCCCATTATTTGTTGGGCTCCCCATCATTCCGCTATCTCGAAAATTACCCAAGAATCGGTAATCACTCACGCCCAGAGCGACCATGGCGTTGGCTAGCTCTAACTCACGGTGGGAGCCGAGGGTGTCATTGTGCGCACTTGCCAAATGCGATAAACCAGGGTCAAGAACTTCTCCCTCTTCTCCACGTGTGCAGGTCACTAGCGTGACTTTGGCGCCTCGAGCTGCATACAGTGCCATTGTCGCACCATTATTTATCGTCTCATCATCAGGATGGGCGTGCACTAAAAGAATTCGAAAACCTTCGTAAGAATCTCTCATTAGTACACCGTACATGTCGTATCGATGTGTTGGGCCCAGGCAAGAACTCCACCCTCTACATGCGTGACATCCTTAAAGCCAGCGCTTTTAAGTATTGCGAGTGCAGTCGCAGAACGTCCTCCCACATGGCAATGCAGAATTATCTCCTTATCTCTAGGTAAATCTTCTAAAGCGCTTCCATCCATGAACTGCCCAAGTGGTATTAAAACTGAGCCAGGAATACGAACGATTTCAAATTCACTAGCTTCACGTACATCTATAAGGAGAAAATCATCACCCCTATCCATCTTCGTTTTCAGCTCATCAACACTTAAATGTGTTACTCCGGCCGGAGAACAAAACTCTTCGTAGTTTTCTACTAGCCCCTTCTGTGTCGGATTTGCCCCGCACAGAACACAAGCTGGATCTTTTTTGATCTCAATTTTTCGAAAACTCATAGACAGAGCATCATAAATAATTAGTGCACCAATGAGCGGCTCACCGATTCCCATGATGAGCTTGACCGCCTCTGTTGCTTGGATTGAAGCGATCGAAGCACACAAAACGCCTAAGACCCCTGCCTCTGCGCAGTTAGGAACATCGTACGCCGGTGTTGGATGAAGGCAGCGATAACAAGGGCCATACTCCGACCAAAATACACTGGCCTGCCCGTCAAAGCGAAGTACTGATCCCCAAATATATGGCTTATGTAAAAGTACACACGCATCGTTTATTAAATAACGTGTTGCAAAATTATCTGTACCATCAATGATTAAGTCATAACCTTTAAAAATCTCTAATACATTTGACCTATCTAAGCGAACATCATGCGTTATCACCTGTATGTAAGGGTTAATTTCGGCAATCTTGTTCTTGGCACTTTTTGCTTTACTCGATCCAATATCGCTCTGCCCGTAAATGATCTGTCGTTGTAGGTTTGACTCTTCGACTACATCATAATCAACTATTCCAATGGTTCCAACACCTGCTGCCGCTAAATACATCAAAACTGGAGAGCCTAATCCTCCCGCACCGACACACAGTACTTTCGCCGCTTTAACTCTTTGTTGGCCAATTGTTGATATTTCCGGAATGAGAACATGACGACTATATCTTCGCACCTCATCGACGTTGAGTGCGGCGCCTGCATCAACTAGGGGTGAAAGTTTCATAGCACTCCAATCCTGCCGTAACTGCTCTATGGTCGCTACTAATTCTGGTGCTAAGTATTAGCATAAATCATCAAACTCCCTCTACGATTACGCCAATGACCAAGGCAGATACATCCAATCAAGCCCGTTTACCTCGAGACGAGCGGCGTGCAATTCTGCTTAAAGCAGCCCTTGAAGTATTTACGGTCGCTGGATACCACTCAGCGGCAATGGATGAGATTGCCGAACGGGCAAATGTAAGTAAGCCGGTCTTGTATCAACATTTTCCATCAAAACTTGAACTCTATCTTGCTGTTTTGGATTTGCACATTGATTCACTCGTTTTTGAAATTCAAAAGGCGATTGCATCTACGCCTGACAATGCCAACCGAGTACATGCAACAGTTGATGCTTATTTTGCATTCATTGAGAGGGAGGGCGAAGCCTTTAGATTGCTCTTTGAAAGTGATATGAGTGTCGAACCATCAGTACGTGAGCGCCTTAATCGAATGACATATGACTGTGCCGCGGCAGCAAGTGCAGTGATCTCAATTGACACAGGTCTTCCAAAGGAGGCCTCCATGTTGCTTGGAGTAGGAATGATTGGATATGCCCAAGTCACCGCACGCCATTGGTTGGATCGAGATAGCACTTTGACTAGAGAACAAGCAGTTGAACTGGTTAACAACCTCATGTGGAGAGGTATTTCTGGTTTTCCACGCAATTAAAGGCCGATAGCATTGGACCTATGAACGTAAAGAAAAGTGAAGTTACCGTCAAATCAGAGGTCCGCATCGCTGTTACTCGCGTTGCAAGTGACATGGTTTTCGAGAGTGCAATGACCACATCTGAAATAAAGAGTGCCGTGACGCAAGCTCTAACTTCTGGAGCCCCGCTGACACTTAGTGACATTAGAGGCCACGAAATTATCGTTCCGGCCGACAAGATTGGTTTCGTCCAAGTTGGCGACCCGTCATCGCGTCGCGTCGGCTTCGGCGCCGCCTAACGTGTCATTGACTTTCGCCGAGCTTCCACTTCGACCGCAAACTATCGAGGCGTTGCACGCCCATGGTTTTATCGCACCTTTTGCAATTCAAGAGATGGTATTACCTATTGCCCTTGGAGATGGCGACGTAATTGGTCAAGCCAAAACCGGTACAGGAAAAACTCTAGCATTTGGAATTCCAGTTATCGAAAGAGTTATTGCGCCTGACGATGTTGAGTGGGCAGAGTTCGCACATAAGGGAATGCCGCAAGTATTAATCGTGGTTCCAACTCGTGAACTGTGTACGCAAGTCACTCGAGATATTGAAGAGTTAGCTAGCAACCGTGGAATTCGAACTCTCGCAGTTTATGGGGGCCGAGCCTTTGAACCACAAATCGAAGCGCTTAACACTGGAGTTGAAATTGTGGTTGGAACCCCTGGCCGTTTGTTAGATTTATCGCGCCAAGGTCAGTTGAAATTAAAAGAAGTCTCGCGACTTGTCCTTGATGAAGCCGATGAAATGCTCGATCTAGGCTTTCTTCCAGATGTGGAAAAGATTTTGGCAAATACACCTAAGCGCACACAGACTATGCTCTTTTCGGCCACTATGCCCGGGGACATCATCGCTCTTGCGCGACGTTTCATGAACCAACCTATTCATATTCGTACGCAAGAGAGTGAGGATGAAGGCGCGGTCGTCAGTCGAATTGAACAACATGTGTTGCGTGCGCATGCAATGGATAAAATTGAAATGCTTTCCCGTATTTTGCAAGCCGATGGGCGAGGACCGACTATTGTCTTTTGCCGAACAAAACGTACGTGCCAAAAAACCGCTGACGATCTCATCGACCGTGGCTTTAGGGCTGCGACAATCCATGGCGATTTAGGTCAGAGCGCACGAGAAAAAGCACTCGGTGATTTCAAAGCAGGAAAGTCAGATGTTCTCGTCGCAACAGATGTTGCAGCTCGTGGCATTGATATAGAGGGAATCACGCATGTGATTAACTACCAATGCCCAGAGGATGAAAAAACATATGTCCACCGTATCGGTCGAACTGCTCGAGCAGGTGCCGATGGAATCGCAGTAACTTTTGTAGATTGGGACGAGCTAGCTCGCTGGAAAATGATTAATCAGGTTCTTGAACTTGGTTTAGCAGAGCCAGAAGAGACTTACTCGTCATCACCACATTTATTTGAAGTTCTTAATATTCCAACGGGATCGACGGGCCGAATGATTAAAGCCAAGCCGGTCGTCAGAGTTGAAAGTAAAACGGCCACAGCTCCACGTAGGGACTCTGGGCGAGGCAAAGTTGTAGCTCCACAAGAAAAAGTTGAACGTACTCGAACAAGAACTAAGAAGTTTAAAGAAAACTAAGCTACGACAAATACTCGAATCGCGTCAACGAGCATTTGAACCGCGATTGCGGCCAGAAGTAGACCTGCAATCCGTGCCACCAAAGTGACTCCAGCCTCCTTAATTAATTTTAAAATTGAGGTTGAGGCCATTAATACCGCTGCGATAGCGATGTGAACTCCAACTACCGCGGCGATTAACCCAAATACCTTCGGTGTTGTATCAGCGCTTTGCACAAAGATCATCGTCGCAACAATTGCACCCGGGCCGGCAAGAAGAGGCGTTCCGAGTGGAACAAGCGCAATATTTGCATTTGAACTATCGCTCTTTCCTCCACCTGTTCCTCCAGTTAACAAATCAAGAGAGATGAGCAATAACAAGAGCGCCCCGGCTGCCTGAAGGGAGGCCATTGAAATATTCAAATAGCTCAGAATAAATCTTCCAAATAATGCAAAAAGGGTAATTACAGAGAATGAAACAGCTGCCGCCTTCATCGCAAGCATACGGCGCTCTTTAGGGCTTTTCTTGGAAACTAGAGCTAAGAAAATTGGTGTTGCTCCTGGTGGATCCATAATTACAAAGAGAGTGACAAAAGACTGGATTGCAAATGTAATCGCACTTACTTGCACTACGTTCATGCTCTTACCACCCTTCGTCGATCTGCCAGTGACTCTAACTTTTCCCATTGCTCAGGTGATGTTTGATACTCCCCTAATGAATTTAGTTTACCGCTGCCGTGATAATCGCTGGCACCAGTTACGACTAGTTCAAGTTCCTTGGCTATAACTCGTAACATCGCTCGCTCATCTGGATTTTGGTCACGGTGGTCGACTTCAATGCCATGTAATCCAGCAGCCGCCAAATCCTGAAAGTTCGATGCATCTAAAATTTGACCTCTTAGGGAAGCAAATGGGTGGGCTATGACTGCAACTCCCCCTGCGCTACGAATCATGCGAACAGCCTCAACCGGGGTTGGCGCGGCATGGGAGACGTAAAAAATTGAATCATTATTGAGCATCCCTTGAAATGCTTCATCTCGAGATTTAATAACTCCATTGTTTACAAGTGCATCGGCTAAGTGTGGTCGCCCAAGGGTTGCACCAATTGGTCGCGCAGCTTCAACGTCGGCCATTGAAATATCAATTCCCGCGGATTGCATCTTTTCTATCATTTTACGCATGCGAGGTAAGCGGCCATCTCGGGTCTCCTCAAGCATTACCTGCATCTCATTGTGGCCACCATCAAAGAGAAGACCCAACATATGAACACTAATTCCATCTTCGGTTAGACATGAGATCTCACTTCCGAGGGCGAGTGAAATCTCTCCTCGTACCGTCTCGGTAGCCTCAATCCAACTGGCTGTCGTATCGTGATCGGTGATTCCTAAAACTTTTATTCCGAGGGAAATCGCTTTATTAACTAGTTCACGCGGAGAATCTGTCCCATCGCTCTTGTTTGTATGAGTATGCAAATCAATCATGGTGTTACCTCCACTTGAGCAATTCGAGTACGGGAAACAACTAAAACACAACCAATCAGGATTAAGGCAATTCCGGGCAAAATCCCTAAGGGTGGACGTTGTGCTATCCACCACATTGCAAGAATTGAGCTAACTGGAACTTCAAAAAAAATTATCAATGAAACTATTGCTGGCGATACACGTTTGAGTGCGGAATTAAACATTGTGTGTCCAAGAATTTGAGCACCTAGGATCAATCCGATAACAATCCACCATTCACGGGCAGTGAAATCAAAGAGCTCAACTCCCGAAAAGATTGCCATAGGTAGTGCGCTCATTGCACAGACAAAGTAACAAATTGTCGTGTAGGTCGCGGTTTCTAGAGTTCTTTGCGCTCTCGAACCCGCAATCATGTATAAGGCGGCGAGGGCGGCTGAAATCAATGCTGACACATCGCCAAGAAATGATTTAAAAGAAATATTTAAATCGACTCCTGAAATCAGCAGGACCCCCGAAAAACTTACGATCATTCCCAGCCAAACTTTTGATGGAATATGACCGCCGCCCACTTTTACAAAGAGCGCGGCAAAGATTGGCTGCAGTGCAACGAGTGCGGTACCGGCTGCCACCGTTGTCCAGCGCATTGCTAGAAAGAATGCTACGAAGTGAAAGGCTAGAATAATTCCGGCAATGATTGACCACTTAACACCATCACGATGAGCTCGGTGACGTATGGCGAATGGAAGTGTCAATAGCGCTCCACCCAAATTTCTCCAAAAAATTAAGCTCACTATTGGCATAGCACTCATGGCAATAAGTGGTCCAGATGTTCCAACTCCAATGATCCCAATACCTAAACGAATCAAATCAGGTCTAGCAGGAACTGCTGTATGGCTATCGCGGATGTGTTCCATGTTTTGCAATTGTTCGCCCTTAGCCATGAGAGAAAGGTACCCTTAAGCCATGAGCAGCAATCTCTTAAAACGAGTATTTCTTGCCCGTCTTACAGGCACCGCGGTTTTTGATCCCAACGGTGATCCAGTCGGAAAGGTCAGGGATGCGGTAGCGACGCTTCGGACCAATAATCTTCCTCCGCGAATCTTGGGTCTTGTAGTTGAAGTTCCATTACGACGCCGTGTCTTTGTTCCAATTACTCGAATCACTTCAATTGAAAGTGGAGCCGTGGTTATTACAGGTTTGCTCAATATGCGTCGGTATGAAACCCGTCCTGGTGAAGTATTGGTACTTGGAGACATGCTTGATCGTTCAATCACACTCATCGCAACGAGTGAAGCGGTTCTTGTGGAAGATATGGGAATGGAGCTAAACCAAGCCGGTGATTGGCTAATCACGCGAGTTCACATCATGCGTCCGGGGCGTGGTCTTCGCCGCAAAGGTGCTACTTCAACAGTTGCTTGGGATGAAGTTATCGGTTTTGCCCAGCCGGAACAAAACCAAGGAGTGACTAATTTACTTTTAACTTTGGCAAATCTGCGTGCCGCTGATTTGGCTACTGTTTTGCAAGACTTACCTGCCAAACGTCGTGTAGAAGTTGCAGGAGCACTGGCAGATGATCGTTTAGCCGATGTATTAGAAGAAATGGATGAAGATGATCGTGTTTCACTCTTAGCCGAACTTGAAGGTGAACGTGCGGCAGATGTTCTTGGAGAGATGGATCCAGATGATGCCGCAGATTTGCTTCGCGAAATCGGACAGGAACGTGCTGAAGCATTGCTCAAACTAATGGAGCCAGATGATGCAGAAGATGTTATGCGGCTAATGAACTATGAAGATTATTCTGCGGGTGGAATGATGACGACTGAACCGATTGTTATGAGTGCTGATTTCTCAGTAGCCGATGCCCTCGCCGCCATTCGGCAACAAGAGATTTCACCTGCTTTAGCGTCACAAATTTTTATTGCCCGCCAACCTTTGGAAACTCCAACTGGCCGTTTCATAGGTACGGTCCATTACCAACGCTTACTAAGAGAGCCTCCTTCGACTCTGCTTGGAGCTATTGTTGATACAGACTCTCGCGGTGTGAGGCCGGAAGCATCTCTGCATGAGGTTTCCTCACACCTAGCTAGTTATAACATGCTCTCATTACCGGTTGTAGATGCCAATGGACGACTACTTGGCGCTATTACAGTCGATGATGTGCTCGATCATTTACTTCCTGAAAACTGGCGAAATGATCATCGAGAAAAATCTCCAGTTGCCTATAAGGAGGGGTGAAGATGGCACGAAACTTTGGATTAGATACTCCACGTGAATCTCGACGTTCACTGCGACCTAATTTTGATCCAGAGACCTTTGGACGCCTTTCTGAGCGCTTTGCCCGCTTCTTAGGTACGGCCCGCTTCTTGGTCTATATGACGATCTTTGTTTTTAGCTGGGTTGCTTGGAACTTCACTGCGCCTAAAGATTTACGCTTTGATGGTTATCCATTTATTTTCTTAACTTTGATTCTCTCTTTACAAGCTTCATATGCCGCTCCTTTGATTCTGCTAGCACAAAATAGGCAGGCTGATCGCGACAGAATTCAGCTCAATGAAGATCGAGCTCGCAACGATCGGAGTATTGCTGATGCCGAATATCTCACTCGTGAAATTGCTGCACTAAGAAATTCATTAGGTGAGGTTGCAACACGCGATTTTGTGCGAGGCGAATTATCTGATCTAAGTAAAGAGTTGATTACAGAATTACGTAGCGATTCCCAATCGAACTCCGAGTAAAGATTTACTCCGCTTGATTAATTTTTCAGCTATCTCATACAGTACTAATGCACTGGCAGAGTTCGGATCAGAGATGACTACTGGCACGCCTGCATCACCTCCCATGCGAAGATCAACACTAAAAGGAATCTTTCCGAGTAGCGCAACCTTACTGCCAACTAATTGAGATAAACGCTGTGCGGTTTCTTCTCCGCCGCCAGATCCAAAGAGCGAAATTAATGCCCCAGTTGCTGGATCAATGTACTCCGACATGTTTTCCACCACTCCAACTACGTGTTGATGAATCTGATGCGCAATTCTTCCGGCACGTTCAGCGACTTCAGCTGCAGCAACTTGAGGAGTAGTTACTACTAAAATCTCTGAGGTTGGGATTAACTGACCCAGCGAGATAGCTAAATCGCCGGTTCCAGGTGGGAGATCGATCAGCAAAAGATCTAAATCACCCCAATAAGCATCTGAGAGAAGTTGTTCAAGAACTCTATGTAAGAGCGGTCCTCGATATGCAACGGCATCGCTACGTTCTGGTTTAAACATCTCCATAGAAACGCACTTCACTCCAAAAGATTCAAGTGGGATGAACATTTGGTCAATCGCAGTTGGGCGTTGACCCATAAGCCCCATTAATCTAGGAATCGAATGGCCATACACATCGGCATCTAAAATTCCAACTCGCAGGCCTTTCATGGCTGCGGCGGCGGCAAGATTTACTGTTACCGAAGATTTTCCAACGCCTCCTTTTCCTGAAGCAATACCGATTACTCGGGTCAATGATTCTGGTTGCGCAAATGGAATAAATTTTTCTCGTCCATTACGCATAATTTTCTTAACGTTATCGCGTTGGGCTTGTGACATAACTCCGAAAGTTAAATGTACGCTATTAACTCCATCAATATTAGAAACCGCCGTTGTTATATCTGTGCGCAGTCTGTCTTGCATCGGACAACCCGAGATTGTCAATAAAATCGAAACCGAAACATTTCCATCTAACTCATTAACGTCCTCGACCATTCCAAGATCGGTAATAGACCGATGGAGTTCGGGATCTTGTACAGCCATTAAGGCTTCTGCAATGCGATCTAAAAGATTCATATGAGATCTGGGTCGATTCGCGCCTCAGGGCGTTTAGTCTTAGACACTGGTTTTTCTTCCATTAAATCAGCCAACTGTTTTTTAACGAAAACCTTTGGGTGCAAGTCTTTCGGTTGCAAATTCTCAAATCCAGGTCCTAAACTCTCTTTAAGTTCGGCTGTTGCTATCTGCGAAAGATTACGAAGTTTCTTCAGCATCTTTGCCGCTTCGACTGCAACTTTTGGCAGCCGTTCCGGGCCAACTAGTATCATCGCCAAAATTGCAAGACCCATGAGTTCTCCAGCACCAATATCAAAGAACATGCCTGTAGCCTATCTAAGAATGAGCCTCTAGCTTGCGGCAGCTATTAAGGTCAAAGTGGCAGAAAACTCTTTTCCACCACGAACATAGACGAGCGTTATCTCATCTCCAACTTTCTTTGCACGCACAGCAACGATTAACTCTGCGGCAGTAGTGATCTCTCGATTCTCAAATTCAATAACGATGTCTCCAGGCTGTAATCCAGCCAGTTGCGCCGGTCCTCCAGCCAACAAAGCTGATTTTGATTTAGCAATGAGGGCTCCTAAACCCGTGAAATTCATATCGAGTGAAACACCAAGTACGGGATACGTAGCCTTGCCAGTTTTTATCAGCTGGTCGGCAGTTGTTCGTGCCTGATTGATTGGTATCGCAAAACCTAAACCAATTGAACCAGTTTGAGAGGTTGCACCCAAGGATGCTATCGCCGAGTTAACTCCAATAACGGCACCAGTTGAATCAACAAGTGGACCACCTGAGTTACCAGGGTTAATTGCTGCATCGGTTTGAAGTGCATTTATAAATGAATTTTCCTCGGCCGATCCACCGGCAGTGACTGGTCGATCCTTAGCGCTAATGATTCCGAGAGTTACCGTTCCTGATAAGCCAAGCGGTGAACCAATCGCGATTACCGCATCTCCTACTTCAACTTTGTCACTATCGCCGAATTGCAGAGCTGGGAAGTTGGAACCTGAAATTTTTAAGACCGCTAGATCATAAGATGCATCTCGGCCCACCACAGTTGCGTTGTAAACATCACCATTATTTAACGTTACCCGCAATGTCCCACCTGCTTCGGCCACGGAGGAAATGACATGATTATTAGTTAAAATATAACCGGAGCTATCAATGACAAATCCCGAGCCAGTTCCGCCTCCACTACTCGAACGAGTTGTAATTGAAACAACTGACGGAAGCACTCGTGCTGCGATTCCAGCAACTGAATTAGGTGCGCGCTCGATGGTGCTAGTTGATGAAACAATGTTCGCATTGTAAAAGAAGGTTCCTCCCGAAGAATTGACTCCTAAGAAACCCCCAACACTTCCTGCAAGTAAAGCAATGAGGACGGTAAAACCTCGTGAACTCTTTTTAGAGGTTGGAGCTTCCCACCAGGGGGATACGAATTCGCTCGTTTTTTTACGGGGAAAGATCATGTATTTATTCTGCTACAACTTAGTGGCAACTAACAAACCATCTCCGACAGGAATCAAGGTACTCACCCAATGCTCTGTGTCATTTTTAATGATTTTCCCAGCATCGCGAAGAGAAACCGTCTTTGGATCACGTTGAGCTGGATCACAGACCTTTGAACCGCCAAAGAAATTATCAATTACGAGCGCACCGCCGCTTCGTAAAATACGGTGAGATTCAGAGATAACGAAGGCCAAATCCTCAGGATTGTGTCGCAGAACAACGAGATCATATGCACGATCAGTGAGCTTTGAAATGACATCGAGTACTGGATTAGTGATAAGTCGAACCCTAGTCTGTGCGATTTCTGCATCGCTAAAGGCTAACCTTGCTATTCGAGTGTGTTCCATCTCATCATCAATAGAGGTCAATGTTCCGCTGATTCTCATCCCGTCAAGTAGCCATAAACTTCCAACGCCTGATCCAGTGCCCACTTCAACAATTGATTGCGCAGATAATGTACAGGCGAGGTGACGAAGATATGCGCCAGCACCCGGAGTTACATCAACTGCTCCTAGTTCTAGACCCCTCGCACGGGCTTGAGATTTAAAGTGATCTTCGGCAATAAAGTTTTCAGCGTAAGAGTGCGGATCTATTTTCACTAAAGGCTCATTATCCACGTTGTCAGCAAACGAACACCGAAACCTGTGCCACCTTTTGGATTTTCACCTGCATCAACTTCACTGCGTCCGGTACCTGCAATATCTAGATGCAACCAGCGGCGAGATCCGGCAAAGTGCTCTAGAAACAGCGCTGCCGTCACTGAGCCAGCTGAGTAGTCGGCCTTATTTGCTGAATGATTAAAATCTGCGATATCACTTCTCAGTGAGTCTTGATAGTCATCAATGAGTGGCATTCTCCAAACACGGTCACCTGAATCTGAACCAGCCTTAACAAAGGAGGAGGCAAGTAGATCATCGCGCGTATACATGGCAGCAAAGGTTCTACCGAGTCCAAGAGTTGCAGCCCCAGTAAGAGTAGCAATATCAATTAAATAATCGGGATTCAAATTAATATCTGCATAAGCTAAGCCATCAGCAAGAACAAGCCGACCCTCGGCATCTGTGTTAATTACTTCAACAGTTGTTCCGCCGTAATGCTTAATAACATCACTAGGTCTTTGGGCAGTAGCCGAGATGGCGTTTTCGGCACACATCATTAGCGCGGTAACGTGAACATCGGGTTGTAAATCTTCAAGAGCTGTGAGAGTTGCGAGAATTGCTGCGGCCCCTGCCATGTCTGACTTCATTGGGATCATTGAATCGTAAGGGCGTTTTAGCGAAACACCGCCGGTATCAAAAGTAATCCCCTTACCAACGAGAACAACATGAGGAAGTGGTTTTTTTGCTTTCGTTTTGCGCTTTGGCATATAAGTGACTTCTATAAAGCGCGGCCCTGGCACAGGTGAGGAATTACCAACTGCTCGTAATCCACCGAACTCCTTTAACTCTCTACCGGCTAAGACCTTGACTTTTAATCCGTTGGATTGTGCGAATTCTTGCGCCTTTGTAGCCATCCACTCAGGAGTTTTAATATTAGAAGGCGTATGAACCAGATCGCGAGCGCGCGTAATCGCCTTCGCAAAAGCATTAGCAGCATTTATTGTCTCCTTATCATCAGTTGCTATGAGAAATGTTGGAACATCAGCGGGCTTTCCGCTCTTTAAACTCCACAGGTAGGCGGCCATCGTAAGCGAAATCGCATGTGCTTGGATATCGATTTTATTTAAAGCACACGCCGAATAAACGGTGATTTTCTTCCCACGAACTTTTCGGGCGATTGCTGTTGCGCACGTTCTTAAAGAATCTGTTGAGCCGTCACCTGCAGAGATCAAAAAGATGCGCTCAGTACGTGAGTTGGCTTCACTAACAGGAATCTCAAATATCTCAGCCGCTTTACCCGTTGGTGAAAAAAATGAAAGCTCGTCTTCTAAATTTATTGCGAAATGCTTTTCAATATCCTGAATCAAATTCCCTGGAGCCGTAAACGAAAACTCCCCTTCGCTTTTACTTAGATATGCCAGGGCTATCGCATGTGCAGACGTAGCCGCAGATATCTCTATTGGTGCGCTGGTGAGTATCGAAGACATGCGTAAAAGGCTATCGCCTGCGACGCCTTTACTTCTTGACTAAAGAGACTGCGGCATGAAGTGCGGCGCTCAGATTATTAGCCTCTTCTGGGTTGAGCTCAACGACCAGGCGGCCACCGCCTTCCAGAGGAATACGCATGACGAGAGAGCGAGCCTCCTTGGTAACCTCCATTGGACCATCACCTGTACGGGGTTTCATGGCTGCCATGTGGAGACTCCTCTTAAAGATTGGTGGTGGAACTGCAAGAGGAGAAGTATCTCGCACATGGTGGGTTAGTGGGAAATCGTCCTAACTCCTCGTTCTATCTGACGCTAGAAGCCTATAAATCCACTTAAATGTGCCTTCCCAGTGGCAATTACCGCATCTACGGCCCGTACGGGAACGGTTAAGAGCTCGGCAATTTCAATCGCTGACATAGAGCGCAAATAATGCATGGTCAGAATACAGCGCTCCTCTTCAGATAGGGATGCGAGCAGCTCTGCCAAGGTAGTGGGCTCGCTCATGGGGACAAGGCTACTGGTCAGGCGTTACGAGTTGGCCGCTTAAGTAACTTGAGGAATTGGATGAATTAGCGGAATGTTCGAGCAAAACGCCCTAGTGAAATTCGCACACCCATATATAGCCCAGGAAAACCCACGAGAAATAATGGACGAGGAGCTCTGACCTCTTCCGACCAGTCAAAGCGTGTTTGGGTAGCGCTAATTTCATGTAACTCAAATTTACCCACCCCTTTAATAATTGCTCCCGTATGGAGAACATCGCACACAAAGGGCGGAACCCACGAAGTTACTTCCATTGTGTCTAAGATCCCTATGGATTTTATTCCGGTAAAAGCGCTTATTTTTGTTCCAACTCCTTCTTGAATTGTCGAAGTAACCCAGACCTTCGTCGCGATCATCCATTCGCCCTGTTTTTCCCAATCCGCCAGGGCATCCCACACCGATTGAATCGGTGCATCTATTACGAGAGAAATTGCTAGGTAATTACTTCTCATTGCTTGCACGCTTTCAGGGCCTCGTCGACAGTATTGGTCCACGTTATTATTTCACGCATACCTGGCTTGATAAAACTCTCTTCCTCAAGATGCAGAATCAGCTCATGTAATGGACCATAAATTCCAAATGGGTCAAGAATTACAATCGGCTTATTATGAAATTTTAAATAACGGCCAACCCATATTTCAAAGAACTCTTCAAGGGTGCCTGCTCCGCCCGGTAACGTAATAAAGGCATCAGAAATATCTGTGATCATCGCCTTACGCTCACCCATCGTAGTCACAATGTGTAATTCATCATTCTCGTGATCAGCAAACTCAATATCAACTAGCGCTTGTGGAATTACGCCGACGGTACGACCTTTCACTGCACGCGCACCCCGAGATACTGCACCCATCATTGAAATATGGCCACCTCCAGTTACGAGCTCCCATGATAAAGAGCCAATGCCTTCTCCAAGTTGGTAGGCCAAATCTACATATTTTGGATCAATACTTGGCGAGGAGGAGCAAAAGACTGCGATACGCATATGAGAAAGGATAGGGGTTAGGCTTAGCACATGAACACCATTGCATCTGGCCACGCAATTACGACAATGTCGCATGGAAAGCTTTTGGATGCATGGTTTCCAGCGCCAGCTCTGGCCCCACTCAATCCTGAAGTGCCGAGTGAATTACTTGCCTTAGTCGGCAAGGATGATGCGCGTGAAGTCAGCCGTGAAATCGCTAGCGTTGAAATAAATCTCTCTGTACCACCGGCCTCGGCACTTGATGTCTATCTACGCCTTCATCTTCTCTCACATCGTTTGGTCAAACCACATGGCGTAACTCTTGATGGAATCTTTGGTCTTCTCAATAACGTAGTGTGGACTTCGGCTGGTCCGTGTGCCGTTGAGGGTTTTGAGCTCACACGCGCCCGTCTTAGCGCAAAGAATGGGCATGTAACTGTCTTTTCAATCGATAAGTTCCCAAGAATGGTGGACTATGTAGTTCCTAGTGGAGTGCGCATCGCTGATGCCGATCGGGTTCGATTAGGTGCACACCTAGCAGTAGGAACAACCGTAATGCACGAGGGATTCGTTAACTTTAATGCCGGAACTTTAGGTACATCAATGGTCGAAGGAAGAATTTCAGCTGGCGTAGTCGTTGGCGATGGCAGCGATGTTGGCGGTGGAGCTTCAATAATGGGCACTTTGAGTGGCGGCGGAAAAGAGGTTGTATCGATTGGAGAGAAAACTCTCCTCGGCGCAAACTCGGGTTGTGGAATTTCTCTTGGTGACAACTGCATCATTGAAGCTGGAACTTACATCACTGCATCTTCAAAACTGCGCTTACCCGATGGGCAAGTTGTTAAAGCTGCTGCTCTATCCGGTTCAAATAATTTACTATTTCGACGTAACTCATTAGATGGCGCATTAGAAGTGGTAAGTCGAAGTGGTACCTGGGGTGGCCTTAACTCAATTCTGCACGCCAACTAAGTCGCAATAAGCCGATGGGATTCTAGTTCGACTCCGAAAAGTTTCACCACGAAGCGTGAATTGAAGGCCAGAACTCGATGTTGCTCGAATCTGACCAATAGTTCCACTTTCATTTCTAGTCAGAATTTCTAGTTGAACTACATCAGGAAGCGAGAATGCTCTGGCAACGACTGCCTGGGAGAGTTTACGATCCCACACTGCAAATCGCGGATTAAGAGTGATGTCTAGGCTACCTGGATCATCCACTATTTGCGTAAAGGCTCTACTACTCCCCCATGCATTTATCGCCAATTCAGTTTTACCGCCTGAGGATGAGAAATAATATGCAGTAATTGGCAGACTTGCTTGAGTAATTACTAATCCTGCAGTTTCTGTTACAACGCCTTTCCAAATTACTCCATATTTAAATTCGATCTCCTTTGCATACCCCAAAAACTTTTGATCTGAAATCTCGCCATATAAGTCACAATCACAACTCGCTCGATATTTTCCAGCTTTACTTAAAGCATATGATCGCGATGCCACTGCCTGTGCCTGCAGGGCAGCGATTGGCCAATAGGAAGGCATTTCGCTAACACCCCATAAATACTCATCGGAAAGACGTACAGCATTTGTTAGCTCTAACCTAAATCCAAGGGTTTTGTCTTTGACTGCCTTCACGACCATTTGGCCATATCGATACTTCCTAGTTGCACCAAGTTGAGTGACAGATATAAGTGAGTCGACCCCTTCCAAATATCGTGTACCGCTCCATCGAATAGTAAAGCTCCGATTCTTTGCAAAGGTATTTGATTTTTTTTCAATAACCACATTAGGCACAACGCTCGAGCCAAGAATTGAAAGATTCAGTGAGGCTCCAGCTGAAAAAACCGCAATTGGAAGTGCATCTATCTGACTACCAATATCGCCACTAAATAATTGAACTATTGCTCCCGGTGTTTTTGTGGATATTTTTGTGCTGCTTAAGAGATGTCCAATATTGACTCTTAGAATCTTTGAATCATCAAGGGGCTCCACTAATACATCTTTATAAAAGTATTGCAGAATTTCCGTTGAAGTTTTTCCTGCCAAAGCCATAGATCGAGCACCCATTTGTGACATACCAACGCCGTGCCCATACCCTGAACCGCGAAATGTAAATTCTGCAGGTAGTTCTTGAGCTGATGTCGGGGTTGAGAAGGCGGTAAGAAATATAACTGCTACGAGTAGTGGTTTATACATCCTCATCGAGGGCTGCACTCTTTCCGACCTGTAAAAACTCTTGATAGGCACTGATGGTCTCATTTGGCTTGCCGCGCTGGACTAGCTTTCCTTTATGCATCCAGACCACGTCATTGCAGACTTCGCGTAAGGTTGCCATCGCATGGCTCACCAAAATAAGTGCACGATCGTCACTTCTCAACTCTTTCATACGATTGAGAGATTTCTCTTTGAATTTTGCATCCCCAGTACTGAGCGCTTCGTCAACTATTAAAATGTCTGGCCGCACAGTTACCGCCACTGAAAATGCTAATCGAGAAAACATTCCAGATGAGTATGTGCGCATAGGGGCATCAATTGCCTCTCCCAGTTCAGAGAATTCAGCTATCTCTTGAAAGTGGGTTTCAATCTCTTCACGAGACATCCCTGCGGCTAACCCACCAAGATATACATTGTCCCGCCCTGACATCGACGGGTTAAAACCGACACCTAAAGCCAGTAACGTGCTGACACTTCCAAAGACTTCAATTCGCCCTTTTGTAGGTGGAATAATTCCTGCAATAACGCGCATCATTGATGATTTTCCAGCGCCATTAGTTCCGATTATTCCCAAAACTTGTCCATACTCAACATCAAGATTCACATCATCGAGCGCTTGAATAATACGAATATGTTTACTGCCGCGACCTAATGATTTGGCGCGCGCCTTAAGAGTTGGGCGTTGATCTATTGAGGTCTTATACGTAAGTCCTAAACCGCGAACTGAAACAGCGATCTCATTTGTGACATGCGAGTTAGAGGCGGACAGCAAATTCGCGCTCCCTTGATAAGAAAAAATAAGTCCCAATGAAAAATACTCCTGCAGCCCACGCTAAACCCGTAAGTAAACTTGAGCCCTGTGGTGCTTGCCCGTGAACTAAAGTGCGAGACCAACTATCAAGAATTGGAAAGAGTGGGTTAAATGCCTCTATTGCCAAAAGTTGTGGTTTAAGGGCGGATGCTTCATAGAGGATTGGCGAGAGATATAAAAGAGTTCGCGTCATGTATGGCAAGAAGCTAGATATATCGCGAAAATATACATTTATACATGAAATCGTGATTGCCAAACCAAGAGCCAGAAAAATTGTAATTAATAAAATCGGAAAAGCCCAAAGCATCTCCCAGGTATAAGGCATACCTAGAACCGTGCGAATGATGAAAAATACCAAGAGGGTAGGAAGGAACTTGGAAACCGCAATTACGACCGCTGAAATTGGCAGCATAATTCGTGGAAAGGCCGTGTTGAGTATGAGCCGTTGGCCCGCCGTAATTGATTTAACTCCACCAGTAAGCGAGTTGGCCACTAAGTAAAAAAGGAAGAGCGTGGCCGTCAAGTGGGCATATCGCGTTTCATCTGAAGAGCCCTGGATAATGATAATAAGAAAAAAATACACCGCGGAAAGTAGGAGCGGGTTTAAAACTAGCCACAATTGACCAAAAAGTGAATCAAAGTGTTGCTCACGAAGTTCAGAACGCGAATACTCTGCAATAAATCTTCGGCGGGACCAGAGCGATTTCCAGTATCGAATGAGCGGGGGCAGGCCGGCGCGAAAAGGCTCATATACCTGCATAGGTTCGCTCATGGAGGTAAGGCTACCTTACGGTGCAAGAGACTTTGGCGAGGTCAGAAAACCGGTTCCCCAACTCAAGTGCATAGTTAGAAGAATCAGCGGCAGCGAAAGAATTTCACCTAAAGATTTTCCAATTACAAGCGATGCCAAAAGAATAAAGAGCGCATAAATGAGGACGGGTAGTAGAAAAGTCGTCGAAACTAAAATACCTAGAATCATTGAAAGTGTCGTGACAACTACAGTAAAAGGTGGCGCCAAATATCTATAATTAATCGTTCCCTCATGACGACGGGAAACTACGCGGCGCCAACGACCATATTCAAAGTACTGGCGAGCAAGCGCACTAACACTTGATCTAGGTCGATATGTAACTACTAGCCGTGGATCAAAGTGAATTAACCCACCCTTTGCACGCAATCGAAAATTTAGCTCCCAATCTTGTGCTCGAGTAAATCGTTCATCAAAACCACCGATAGCAATGAGAGCCTCTTTCCTAAATGCCCCCAAATACACGGTATCAACTGGACCAGCAGCACCTCCCGTATGAAATCGAGATGCACCAACGCCCAATGGACTTCGCATAGCGCGGGCAACCGAGCGCTCAAATAAATTATTGCCGACTGCTGCCATAACACCGCCAACATTTACTGCGCCGCTCTGTTCAAGAATCTCGAGCACCAAAGTTAAATAATTATGTGGAATTTCTGAGTGGCCATCGATGCGCACAATATTTGAGTACTGAGAGCGTACGATTGCAAGGTTCAATCCAGCTGCCGTGCGGCCAGAAGGGTTTTCAACGATAACCACACGCTTATCCAGCTGTGCAATTCCACGTGCTATTTCCATAGTCGAATCATGTGATGGCCCAATGGCCAAAATCACTTCGAGCGGCCCTTGAAAATCCTGAGCCAATATCGAGCTCACAGAGCGCTCTAAGTAAGAGGCTTCGTTGCGTACCGGAAGAATTACAGATATTTCTCGCCTCGGTGAGCCATATAACTCATTTGCTGATGTCGTCATAACCCCACCACCGTATCGCTGAAGTAGTCTTCGCCTGTGAAAGCGACGCGGACAATTCGGATTATTACATCACTCTCGCTGGCCGTTGTCGTAATTTCTGCCATATCCTGGTTGGGGTTGGGACAGATCAGTAGCGCTATTAACCGTGTAGATGTCTTTGGCACCCTTGATAAGCGCCCAGAAAAACCATCGACTGCACTTAACTACCTTTTAGTTGGTTCAGATACTCGCGAAGGACTCACCAAGGAGCAGTCACGACTTCTACGTGTTGGAACAACTAAATCTGCCGCTGGTGCACGTTCGGACACGATGCTCCTTGTACACATTAGCAAGGCACGCGATAAGGCAACTATTATTTCAATACCGCGCGATTCGCTTGTAACTATTCCAGAGCACCAATCATCAATCTACAAAGATCGAATAATTCCTGCCGCTAACGGCAAGATTAACGCCGCATTTGCATGGGGTGGTGCTCCACTTTTAATCCAGACAATTGAAAATGAAACTGGAGTGCGAATCGACCATTACGTTGAGATCGGCTTTGCAGGGTTCGCGGGAGTGGTCGATTCACTCGGAGGTATAGAGGTCTGCTCAAAGAGAGATATTGACGATCCAAAGAGTCACTTAGTCATGAGTGCGGGAGTTCATACGCTTAATGGAGTTGAGGCGTTGAAATATGTTCGAACGCGTGACTTTGATGGAATGGGCGATCTTGGACGGATGCAACGTCAACAACAATTCATGAGTGCCGTTCTAAGAAAGCTTACTAGCACTGGTGTGTTACTAAATCCCGTTAAATTAATTAATTTCTTTAATTCCGCAATCGCGACGGTTAAAACTGATTCTCAACTCAATAGTAATGATTTACTAACTTTGGCTAAGCAACTCAAAAACCTTTCGGCAAGTAAAGTGCGCACACTTACGATTCCCTTGAGCAACGCAAATGCTCGCGTAGATGGAGTTGGTTCTGTAGTGATTTGGGACAAAGAACTTGCGCCAGATCTCTTCAATCGCATGCGGTTAGATTTACCGCTTATCGATGAAGTCACACCTTCACCATCGGCTTCATCAAGTGCAACTCCTAAGCCTATTTTGGTCGATAAATTTAAGACTCGGACCGCGGCTGAAAATCCATGCGGGGCACTAAAGTAAGGCTATGAGCACTAAATTAACTCTCTCCATCATCGGTTGCGGCTACTTGGGAGCCACTCATGCTGCTTGCATGTCATCGCTTGGCTTCAACGTCATTGGCGTCGATACGGATCCAAAAAAAGTTGAAATGCTCTCACGTGGTGAGCTCCCTTTCTATGAACCAGGACTCGATACTCTATTAGCCCAAGAGATTAAGACTGGCCGTTTAAATTTTACAACTGATTTTTCAGCGGTTGCTGAAGCTGATGTTCACTTTGTTTGCGTTGGAACTCCTCAAAGTAAGGATGGATTAGCTGCTGATCTAACGTATGTTAAATCCGCAGTCGTTGAAATCGCACCATATTTAAAAGACGGCGCACTTGTTGTAGGTAAATCTACGGTACCTGTCGGTACCGCGCAGGCTCTTCGCGAGCAACTCATTAAAACTGCACCCCAAGCCGACCTGGCTTGGAACCCGGAGTTTTTACGTGAAGGTTTTGCCATTGAGGATACGTTGACACCAAATCGACTTGTCGTAGGAGTTGCTAACGATCGTGCAGAGCAGATACTGAAAGATGTTTATCAATCGATAATTGCTCTTGGTACACCATGGATTCGGGCCGATCTTCCTACGGCGGAGTTAGTTAAAGTCGCAGCTAACTCGTTCCTTGCAACAAAAATCTCTTTTATTAATGCAATGGCAGAAGTCTGCGAGGCAGCAGGTGGAGATGTAACTATCCTTGCAAAAGCCATTGGCTACGATCCGCGTATAGGAAGCCGCTTCTTGCAAGCTGGCATTGGTTTCGGTGGAGGGTGCTTACCTAAAGATATTCGCGCATTTATGGCACGCGCAGAAGAGCTCGGTGCTAAACAGGCACTTGAATTTTTACGTGAGATCGATGCAATCAACTTGCGCGCACGTCAACGTGTTATCGATGTTGTCCGAAGTGATCTGTCAGAGGATTTAACTCAGTATAAAATTGCGGTTTTAGGTGCGACTTTTAAGCCAGATAGTGATGATGTGCGCGACTCTCCGGCGCTAGATATCGCAGTGCAGCTCCATGCTGCAGGTGCACATGTGGTAATTCATGATCCTAAAGGAATTGAACCGGCCCAAAAGCGTTTTCCAAATCTTACCTTTACCCATGACGTGCACGAATGTATAAAGAGTTCAGATTTAATCCTTCACCTAACAGAGTGGAAAGAGTACCGGGAGTTAGATCCGACCATAATCGGAGATTTAGTAAAGAGCAAAATCATAATTGATGGTCGAAATGCCCTTGATCGTGAACTCTGGCGCAACGCTGGATGGAAGTTCCATGCTTTAGGTCGTACAGATTAACGAGAGTGAAGCCATCGATGCCCTCCTAGCAATGAAGGTATGGGCGGTAGTTGGATTGGGCAACAATCCCGCTCGAGCAGCTTTCGGTGTTTCTAAATTGTTGCTGGACAAAGGCCATCAAGTGATACCCGTGTATCCACGTGCGGAAGTTGTTCATGGCCAAACCGGTTATAAAAATTTAAGTGAGATACCTTTTCACGTCGACGTTGTTGATTGCTTTGTAAATTCCTCATTGGTCGGAAAAGTAGTCGATGAAGCAATTGCAATCGGTGCAAAAGCCGTATGGCTTCAATTGGATGTAATCGACGAAGCGGCAATTGCACGAGCCAAGTCGGCAGGTTTATTAACTGTCATGAATCGTTGTCCAGCAATTGAATATGAAGCGCGTTAGCTAAAACCCAGTCTTTTGATTTCGACGAGATACTAAATTTGCACCTTTAGCTTTGGCTTCGAGATTCAAATCAATTAATCCTTGACTCACCTTCGCCGAGATTATGGAGTCTGAAATTCCTAAAATGCGTGCAGCGAGAAGTGCGGCATTTTTTGCATTACCGACTCCAACGCTGGCTACGGGAACTCCGGCAGGCATTTGCACTATTGAGAGCAGTGAATCCATTCCATCTAGATTTTTAAGGGCAATCGGTACGCCTATAACTGGCAGGGTCGTAAGCGAGGCAACCATTCCTGGTAGGTGCGCTGCGCCACCGGCACCGGCAATGATTACTTTAAATCCCTTTACTGCCGCCTTTTGTGCAAACTCGACCATTTCAAGGGGCATGCGATGAGCAGAGATAACATCGGTCTCAAAAGAAATCCCCAACGTATCTAATACTTTGGCGGCATCTTCCATGATGGGCCAATCAGAGTCTGAACCCATGATTATCGCAACATCACTCATTAATTTCTCCACTCATGTAATCAAGGGCATGCTGAACTTCGTGAGTTAATTCTATGACGTCACTACCCAAAAGAACCACATGGCCAATTTTACGACCTGGGCGCACATCTTTTTTGTAATGATGAAACTTCAGGCCGGGGCAACGTGCCATAAGGTGAAGATACGGCCTATACATATCACTCTTGTCCGACCCCAGAATATTTCCCATTACGGCAAAGGGTGCCGACATCGAAGGATCGCCTAGTGGCAGATCTAATACTGCACGTAAATGTTGCTCGAATTGAGACGTGACCGATCCCTCAATCGTCCAGTGAGCTGAGTTATGAGGACGCATTGCGAGTTCATTAATAAATAATTCATCACCCTTTACAAACATTTCTACGGCCATTACGCCTACAACACCTACTTCTTGAGCAATCTCTAAAGCTAATTTCTGGGCTTTCGTACTCAGTTCAGCACTCATGTGTGGCGCAGGTGTAATTGTTAACGTACAGATTCCATTAACTTGTACGGTTTGTGTGGGTGCCCATGTTGTTGCCTGCCCATGAGGCGAACGTGCAACCATTACGGCAATTTCATAATCAAACTCTATTAATTCTTCAATCAACACCTTGCCGAGCTGTGCAACTACTGAATTCAATTCACTCTCAGAATTTATTTTCCAGACTCCCCGTCCGTCATAGCCCCCAGAGATCGCTTTTGCAATTAGCGGAAACTCACTAATTCCGGATGCGCTTGTCACAACCCTAGATTTTGGTGCTGGAAATTTGATCAATTTATTACGCATTGCCGCTTTATCCTGAGAATAAATGAAGGCGCTGGAACTTGGTCTGACTACAACACCATTAGCTTCAAGGGTTTTTATCACACTCAATGGGACTAATTCATGCTCAAAAGTAACAACATCACACTTCTTAGCAAACTCAAGAACGCTGGCCACATCTGCATAATCTCCGATGACATGTTGTGCCACTTGAGCTCCACTGTCTTTTGTATCGGCAGCGTATAAGAGAAGATGGACTCCAAGGGCTGTGGCTGGCCCAACGCTCATTCGGGCAAGTTGTCCTGCGCCCATTATCCCGACCGTAGGAAAAGAATCACTCACTGGATTATCGTAGATGAACTATGTCGCCGGCTTGGACATGCCGGCCAGAAGCTAAAACTAACTCCCCTCTGTGCGAAATTGAAACCGCCAAACCATTCTCACTCGCACCATGTGGATACTCCACTCGAACTTCACGCCCAATGGTTGCGCTCAATTTTAAGTAGTCGGCAGCGATCTCATCACCACCTTCGTCCCATGCGAGGAATTTCTCCTCAAATCCATTAAGAAATTCAACCAGTAACTGGTTGCGAGTCACATTGCGTGCTCCTGCAATTAGTAAGGAAGTCGCGGTTGGCACCGGAAGTTGGTGAAGCTGCATCCCAACATTTATTCCGACTCCAATTACGATTCCATCATTTGTAGCCTCAGCAATGATGCCCGCAACTTTTTTCTCATTTATGAGAACATCATTAGGCCACTTTAACTTCGCACCAAAATCGGAAAGCGCGTGCGCAAGACTGGTTCCAACTATCAAGGGGATATAACCCCAATCATCAAGAATGCGTTTTGGTTGTATATACAATGAAAATAAAAGCGCGGTTCCCTGTGGCGCATCAAAACTACGCAATAAGCGGCCGCGTCCTTCGCTTTGATATTCAGCGACAATTACATCACCCGAAGACGCAGTTCCTGCTCGGGTCAAAGTAACAAGATCGCTCTGAGTTGAACGAGTCCGTTCAACCACGCTTACTCGCCAGTACTGCGTCACTGCGGCGTTGATTATCGAACTGTCGAGGGGCGTGCTTAGCATTTCAGTGTCCACGCCTAGTACCGTAGGGGTATGAGCCGTGATCTGCATACAACTGCTGGAAAAATCGAAGATTTACGTGCGCGAGTCGAGGAAGCAGTTCATGCAGGCTCGGCGCGTGCAGTTGAGAAGCAACATGCCAAAGGTAAAAACACGGCCCGCGAGCGCATTGAGATGCTCGTCGATCACGAATCATTTACTGAGATCGATGAGTTTGCACGTCACCGTTCAACGCAGTTTGGAATGGAGAAAAATCGGCCGTATGGCGACGGCGTAGTTATTGGCACGGCAACTGTAGATGGCCGCCCAATCGCGTTGTACTCACAAGATTTCACAATTATGGGTGGCTCACTCGGTGAAGTACACGCAGAAAAAATCGTAAAGATTGCAGCCTTTGCGTTAAAGAGTGGAATCCCTCTCATTGGAATTAACGACTCAGGCGGAGCGCGAATTCAAGAAGGTGTTGCATCTCTTTCTGGTTATGGAAAAATCTTTAGACTCAACACTCGATCTTCGGGTGTAATTCCGCAGATATCACTGATACTCGGCCCTTGCGCTGGCGGCTCCGCATATTCACCTGCTTTGACTGACTTCACAGTTATGGTTAATGAAACCTCACATATGTTTATCACAGGACCAGATGTCATTAAAACGGTCACTGGCGAAGAAGTAGATATGGAAGAGCTTGGTGGAGCACGCACACATAACACTAAAACTGGTAATTCCCATTATTTGGCTGAAAACGAGGCCGACGCAATCGATTATGTAAAAGCACTGCTTTCTTATCTGCCTTCAAATAATATGGATAGCGCTCCACATCTTCCACCAACTGAATCGTTAGATAAAAAACCTTCAGATTTCGCACTCGATTCGTTAATTCCCGATAATACTAATCAACCATATGACATGAAGGTTCTAATACAAGCGCTCGTTGATGAGGCTGAATTCCTAGAAGTTCACGCACTATATGCGCCAAATATAATCGTGGGGTTTGCTCGCATCGAAGGTGAATCAATTGGAATTATTGCTAACCAACCTTCGCAATTAGCTGGCACGCTTGATATTAACTCAAGTGAAAAAGCGGCGCGTTTCTTGCGTTTTTGCGATGCTTTCAATATTCCCATTCTCACCCTTGTTGATGTCCCAGGGTTTTTACCCGGTACTGAGCAAGAGTGGGATGGAATCATTCGCCGTGGTGCCAAACTTCTCTATGCTTATGCTGAGGCATCCGTTCCGCTTGTCACGCTCATAACTCGCAAAGCTTACGGTGGAGCTTTTATCGTCATGGGTTCAAAATATCTTGGCAGTGACATTAACTTTGCCTGGCCTAGTGCAGAGATTGCCGTTATGGGCGCACAAGGCGCGGTAAATATTCTCTACCGAAAAGAACTGGCCGACTCTAAAGATCCTGCAAGTAAGCGAGCGGAGTTGGTGAATGATTACAACGAATCGCTAGCTAATCCATACCTAGCAGCCGAGCGCGGCACGATCGATACCGTAATTGAACCAAATCAATCACGTGCCTACATCACAAAAGCCTTTAGGACTTTGAAAACTAAGCGCGATACTTTGCCGGCGCGCAAACATGGAAATATTCCACTGTAATGAAGTACGAAATCGTAAAGGGAGAGCCCACTGTCGAAGAGGCAATCGCAATCGAAATTGCGATGTCTCACCATAAGCGTGAAGAGTTGGAGCCAGTCATTCGAAAGAGCGCATTTGGTACTCCACAATTACGAACGCATTTGAATATTAATTTCCGATACGGGAGAGTTAATTAAAACTTCCATGCCAAAGATTATCCTTGCTTCAGCATCTACTTCACGTCGCCGTCTATTGGAATCGGCAGGTTTGAAACCCCTCATTATGGTCAGCCATGTCGATGAAGAGAGTGAATTTATTAATGCACTCTCCCCGTCAGATATGGTAATTACCCTAGCTATTACTAAAGCCCACACAATTCGTGAGCAAATCGATTTCCCGGCGATTATTATCGGCTGCGATTCAACCTTCGAATTCGATGGAAAATCCCTTGGCAAACCCGGCTCTCCCGAAATCGCTATAGCGCGCGCAAAACGCGTTCAAGGTAACTCAGGGTTCTTACATACCGGTCACTGCATCATCGATACGACTAAAGATCGTGAGATTTCAAGCATTGTCACGACCAAAGTCACTTTTGACCAGATGAGCGATGATGAAATTAATGACTATGTCGCAAGCGGTGAGCCTCTGCATGTTGCTGGTGGTTTTACCCTCGATGGCTTTAGTTCGCCGTTCATCCCCTCAATCGAAGGTGATTACACAAATGTTGTAGGAATTTCAATGCCTTTTCTTCGAAGAGCATTTCTCCAACTCGGATACTCATGGCCAGAGGCTAAGGTGATGCAATGAAGCGCGTATTAATAGCAAACCGAGGAGAAATCGCGGTTCGAGTGATTCGCGCATGTAAAGATCATGGTTTAGAGAGCGTTGCCGTTTACTCAGATGAAGATCGCACTGCGATTCATGCAGGAATGGCAGATGCTGCCTATTCACTCGCCGGAACAACGGCAACTCAAACTTATTTAAATATAGAAAAGTTAATTGCCGTCGCAATTACATCTGGTTCTGATACCGTGCATCCTGGTTATGGATTCCTATCTGAGAATGCAGAGTTTGCCCAAGCCGTTATTGATGCTGGCTTAATTTGGATTGGACCTCCACCAGTTGCGATTCGAGCATTGGGTGACAAGGTTTCTGCGCGCAAAATCGCGGCAAAGGCAGGAGCTCCTCTAGTTGCAGGTACTCAAGATCCCGTTGCTGGACATGAAGAAATCACTGCTTTTGCTAAAGAACATGGTTTACCAGTTGCAATTAAAGCAGCCCATGGCGGTGGTGGACGCGGCTTGAAAGTTGCTCGAACCATGGAGGAAATCCCAGAGTTATTTGCCTCTGCAGTGCGCGAAGCTATCACTGGATTTGGTCGCGGTGAGTGTTTTGTTGAGCGCTATTTGGATAAACCTCGACATGTTGAAACTCAGGTTCTCGTTGATAAATATGGCCATGCCGTAGTGATCAGTACCCGCGATTGCTCGCTACAGCGCCGCCATCAAAAATTAGTAGAAGAGGCGCCTGCACCATTCTTAACCGATGCTCAAAATACAGAGCTGTACCGTTCTAGCAAAGCAATCATGAAGGAGGCTGGCTATATTGGTGCGGGTACATGCGAGTTTTTAGTTGGCCTTGACGGCACAATTTCATTTCTTGAAGTGAATACACGTCTACAGGTAGAGCATCCGGTCAGCGAAGAGATCACCGGAATAGATTTAGTACGAGAACAGTTTAGAATTGCAATGGGTGAACCGCTGGGTTTTGATGATCCAATTATTCGCGGCCACTCAATTGAGTTTCGTATCAATGGTGAAGATCCTGGGCGATCATTTTTGCCAGCTCCAGGTCGAATAAGTAAGTGGGCAACTCCGAATGGACCTGGTGTGCGTGTTGATGCCGGTTTCAAAAGTGGTGACACTATCGGCGGTAACTTTGATTCACTTCTTGCCAAATTAATAGTTACAGGGGCGACTCGCAAGCAGGCAATTGAACGGGCACGAAGAGCGCTTGCGGAGTTCACAATCGATGGTTTAGCAACGGCCTTGCCTTTTCACCGGGCAATTGTTAATGACCCTGCTTTTACTGAAGATTTCAAGGTCTACACCAGTTATATTGAAAATGAGTTCACAAATACGATTCCAGCTTTTACCGCCTCAATCGAGCCATTACAAAGCCACATGGCGCCAGAGCATTTGGTCACTGAAGTCAATGGCAAGCGTTTTGAAATTTTAGTTCATGCGCCTAAGCCTTTAATTAAACGTCATCGCGCTAAGGCAGGTATGAGCGGTGCTTCTAATAGCACCGGCTTAACAAGTCCTATGCAAGGTACAGTGGTAAAAATCGCGGTCGAAGTAGGTGCAAAGGTTAATGAGGGCGATCTCATCATCGTGCTTGAAGCGATGAAGATGGAGCAGCCACTTATGGCCCATAAATCTGGTGTTATAACTAACCTCACTGCCGTCATCGGAGCCACGGTTTCAAGTGGCACCACACTGTGTGACATTATTGATGTATGACTTCGAGCGAACTCCTCTATAGCGACCCAATGGCTGCAGCGAGCGCAGCTGCCCAAGAAATTATTCAAAAGACTGGAGTTTCCGTTCACAATGTTGCGCTCATCATGGGCTCAGGCTGGGTGAGCGCAGTCGATGCCTTGGGCACACCATCCTTTGAATGTAATGCTGAAGAGTTAACTGGTTTTTTACCACCAACGGTTGAAGGACATTCTGGAAAAGTTCGTTCTTATGAAATCGAAGCTGTGGGAAAGAAACTTCGCGCCCTGGTTTTTCTAGGGCGCACACACTTATATGAAGGCAAAGGCGTTGAACCCGTAGTTCATAGTGTTCGCGCTGCGGTTAAGGCAGGTTGCACAATAATCATTCTGACAAATGCATGCGGTGGAATAAATACAAAGTACAGTGTTGGACAGCCTGTTTTGATTCGTGATCACATCTCATTAACTGCAGTTTCACCTTTATCGGGCGCGGATTTTGTAGATCTCACCGACCTTTACAGCAAGCGAATCCGTAAAATTGTGAAGCGTGAGGATGCAACTCTCGATGAAGGTGTCTATGTTCATTGGCGCGGTCCAACATATGAAACACCTGCGGAAATTCACATGATGCGGACGATGGGCGGTGATTTAGTGGGAATGTCTACCGTTCCGGAAGCAATTGCTGCACACGCGTTAGGTGCTGAAATTCTTGGTATTTCACTGGTAACAAATGCCGCAGCCGGAGTCACTGGCGAAAAACTCAACCACGAAGAGGTTATTGCCGCTGGCAAAGCGGCCGCGGATCGCATGGGCGCTCTTCTCAAAGGCGTAATCCCGAAGTTATTCTAAGAACATGGAGCTACGAGAAGAAGTACAAGCGTGGATTGCAGACGATCCTGATCCAACGACCGCTGCCAAGGTGCAGGGTTGGCTCGATACCAACAATGAAGTAGAACTTCGAACCTCGTTTTCAGGTTTTCTGCAGTTTGGTACTGCAGGTCTGCGCGGCCCAGTGCGACCGGGTCCATCTGGCATGAACCGTGCGGTTGTTGGCCGCACGGCCGCGGCTATTGCTGCATATATGAAAGAACGTCATTTAACCTCGGTAGTAATTGGACGCGATGCGCGTCACGGTTCAGAGGATTTCACGCAAGAGACTGCGCAGATAATGAGTGGTGCTGGCATGAAAGTCTTTGTCCTTCCACGCCCACTTCCGACTCCGGTTTTAGCGTTTGCAACTAATGAATTGAAGTGCGACGTCGGAATCATGGTGACTGCAAGCCACAACCCACCACAAGATAATGGATACAAAGTTTATTTAGGCGGAACCGTTGATGGAATTCATTATCGAGGATCACAAATTGTTTCTCCTACCGATGAGTCAATTGCCGCTCACATAGATGCAATATCTTCTTTGGCCAGCCAACCACGTGGCCATGTATGGAGCATCGTCGATGAAGAGATCGTAAGTAAGTACATCAGTATCACTGCAGCGATTGCTAATAGACCTGGTGATTTAAAGATTGTCTACACCGCAATGCATGGTGTCGGAACGGAAACTTTGTCACATGTATTTCAGAAGGCCGGCTTTCCATCTCCAATTTTAGTTGATGCCCAAGCACAACCTGATCCAGATTTTCCTACTGTTGCATTTCCTAATCCAGAAGAGCCTGGTGCTATAGATTTAGCTCTGGAGACCGCGCGGGCATACGAAGCAGATTTAGTCATTGCAAATGACCCAGATGCCGATAGATGTGCCGCCGCAGTTAATGATCCAATTTCCGGTTGGCGAATGCTACGTGGAGATGAGTTAGGCGCTATTTTTGGCGAATCTATGGCACGTAAAACGAATAAAGGAATTCTTGCCAATTCAATTGTTTCTTCAACGATTCTGAGCAAAATTGCAGCCCATTACAACTTAGAGTTCAAGCAGACACTTACAGGATTTAAATGGCTAGCAAAAATCGATGGACTTACATTTGGTTACGAAGAAGCACTCGGCTATGCAGTAGATTCCATTACCGTCAATGATAAAGATGGAATTTCGGCGGCGATAAAATTAGCCCAAATTGCGACTGACTTGGCGCACGAGAATAAAACATTGCTGAACTTATTAGATGAGATATGGACCAGACATGGATTCCATGCAACAGAACAGATTTCAATTCGCTTAACTGATCTATCTCAAGTCGGACGCATTATGGGTCATCTGCGCTTACAACCCCCATCGGCTATCGCTGGTTACCTTGTCACTTCTATAGATGACCTAGCCAAACCTACTGATGATTTACCGCCGACCGATGGATTACGCATTTGGTTAGATGGCGCTATACGAATAATCATTCGCCCAAGTGGAACCGAAGCAAAGATGAAGTGTTACATTGAAGTTATTGCAGAGGATTCGGCACGTGCAAACATTGTTCTTGATCGTTTACGAGCACCATTAAAGGAATTGCTATCGTGAGTTTTTACGGATTAGTAGATGGTAGTGATGCATCACTAAAGAAGTATCTAGGGGCACTCTCAGGTGTGGACCAAGTCGGCGCCGATGCACGTGCTTCAATGTTGGCAACCCGCAGTATTAAAACAACCTCTAAACGCTGGGCGATTGATACCGCAATATCTATGGTGGATTTAACAACGCTCGAAGGCGCCGATACTCTAGGTAAAGTGCAAGCTTTGTGCACTAAGGCGGTACGCCCGGATCCCACTGATTCAACCGTGCCTAGCGTTGGCGCGGTGTGTGTATACAACGACATGGTCGGGATAGCACGCAAACACCTTGATTTGATTGGTGGCTCACATGTCGGTGTAGCTGCCGTGTCTACTGCATTTCCATCGGGCCGAGCTTCCATGCCAGTAAAAATCCAAGATACTCAGGATGCTCTCAATGCCGGAGCATCTGAAATAGATATGGTAATCGATCGTGGGGCATTTCTCAGTGGTGACTACATCACTGTCTTCAACGAGATTGTACAAATTCGCGAACTCTGTGGTGAACGAGCGCATTTGAAGGTTATCTTTGAAACTGGCGAACTCGTTACCTATGACAATGTAAGAAAAGCTTCTTTCCTAGCGATGGCCGCTGGCGCTGATTTCATTAAAACATCGACAGGTAAAGTCGCACCTGCAGCAACGGCGCCAGTGGTTTTAGTCATGCTTGAAGCTGTACGCGATTTTTACTCTATGACACAAACACGAATCGGCGTAAAACCTGCGGGAGGCATCAGAAATACTAAAGATGCCATCAAGCAGTTAATTCTAGTTAATGAGACGGCTGGGCCGGAGTGGCTTACACCATCGCTTTTTCGCATCGGTGCTAGCGCCCTGCTCAATGATTTATTAATGCAACGTATGAAAATGGATGATGGCTACTACGCTAGCCCTGCCTACGTAACGATCGATTAATGGAGGACCCGATGAAATTTAATTATGCGCCTGCACCCGAATCGCGCTCCATTGTCTCGATTAAACCCAAATATGGCCACTTTATCGGTGGAAAGTTCGTTGCAGGTCGCAAGCACTTCCCGACTATTAATCCGGCAACTGAAGAGACCCTCAGCCAGATTGCCCTAGCCGGTGTGGCTGAAGTCGATGCTGCGGTAAAGGCGGCGCGCAAGGCATACACGACTACATGGTCAAAAATGAGCGGTAGAGAGCGAGGTAAGTACTTATTTCGCATTGCACGCATTATGCAGGAGCGCTCACGTGAGTTTGCAGTCCTTGAAACTTTAGATAATGGAAAACCAATCCGTGAATCACGTGACGTAGATGTTCCATTAGCTGCGGCACATTTTTTCTACCACGCTGGTTGGGCCGACAAATTAGAGTTTGCAGGTCTTGGAACTTCAACTAAGCCACATGGAGTTGCTGGACAAATCATTCCATGGAACTTTCCATTATTAATGCTCGCGTGGAAAGTTGCACCCGCACTTGCTGCCGGCAACACAGTCGTTCTAAAGCCTGCCGAAAATACTTCTCTTACCGCACTTCTATTTGCTGAAGTCTGCCAGCAGGCAGAGCTTCCTGCCGGTGTCGTAAATATTGTTACTGGCAATGGATCAACTGGTGCATTAATAGTTAATCATCCGGGGATTGATAAAATTGCATTTACTGGATCTACTGAAGTTGGCAAGATTATTGCCCGAGCAGTTGCGCCAACTCAAAAGAGTGTAACGCTCGAACTGGGTGGCAAAGCTGCAAATATCATCTTCGAAGATGCCGCAATCGATGAAGCAATCGAGGGAATCGTCAATGGAGTTTTCTTTAATCAAGGCCATGTCTGTTGTGCGGGTTCTAGGTTAATTCTACAAGAGAGCGTCGCCGACGAAGTAATAGAAAAACTTAAGAGGCGTATGTCTCTGATTCGAGTTGGTGATCCGATGGATAAAAATACTGACTTAGGTGCAATCAATAGTCAAGAGCAGCTCCTTAAAATTCGTGAGCTTTCGGCAACTGGTGATTCTGAAGGTGCTGAGCGTTGGAGCGCTCCTTGTGAATTACCGAAGAAGGGTTTTTGGTTTGCTCCAACTATTTTTACAGGTGTTACGCAATCACACCGGATCGCGCGGGAAGAGATTTTTGGACCGGTGCTCTCAGTTCTGACCTTTAGGACTCCGCAAGAGGCGATAGATAAGGCTAATAACACGCCTTTTGGCCTATCGGCTGGAATCTGGAGCGAGAAGGGCTCTCGTATTTTGTGGGCGAGTCAACAACTTAGAGCAGGTGTCATCTGGGCAAATACTTTTAACAAGTTTGATCCAACATCTCCTTTTGGCGGATACAAAGAGTCTGGCTGGGGTCGCGAAGGTGGACGACATGGCTTAAGTGCATATTTGAAGGGGGTCAGCCATGAGTAATCGTATCGATGTCAAAAAGACTTATAAGTTATACATCAACGGTGCATTTCCACGCACTGAATCTGGCCGTACATATGAAATCAAAGATGCGAAAGGTATGTTTATTGCAAATCCATGTCTTGCTTCGCGCAAAGATTTAAAGGATGCAGTGGTAGCAGCTCGTGCCGCTCACCCTGGTTGGAATAAAGCCTCTGCATATAACAAAGGTCAGATCCTCTATCGCATCGCGGAGATGTTAGAGGGAAGGCGTTCACAATTTATCGATGAAATTGTCTCTGTCACTGGCATCACGAAAGCCAAGTCCGAAAAGGAGGTCACAGACTCTGTTGATCGTTTAGTCTGGTATGCAGGCTGGAGCGATAAGCTTTCATCACTTTCAGGTGCCCTTAACCCGGTTGCAGGTCCTTACTATAACTTTACCGTGCCGGAGAGTATGGGAGTTATTGCCGCAATCGCACCTGAATCCCCCTCCTTACTTGGTCTTATAGATGCAATTGCACCGATAATCGTTGGTGGAAATACTGTGATTGTTTTAGCGAGCACTAAAGCCCCACTCTCTGCTATGAGTTTTGCCGAAGTAATTGCTACGAGCGATGTTCCTGCTGGTGTAATCAATATATTGACTGGCAAGAAAGATGAGATTGCACCATGGATGGCATCACACATGGATATCGATGGCTTTGATATTTCAGGTCTTGCGACTAAAGCACATGGAGCAGTTCGAATCGCTGGGGCTGAAAACTTGAAGCGGATCTATAGTTTTAATTCCGCCGATCCTGGTCGAATCCTTGCTTTCTTGGAATACAAGACCGTCTGGCACCCGATAGGGCTCTAAGACCAGCCTTTATCAATGGTTTTTAGCCACAATTGGCGTACGGCCTCAACGTCTAGGTCCATCACAACTCGAACTTTTGCTGAGTCTACAAGGCTGAGAGGCTCGAGATCTTTCAAAAAAGCATCGCGACGATCACAAATCGTCTGACCTCGAGCAGGACCAGATGATGTATCTACAACGACATCAAACATCTGGGTAGTAAATAGTTCGGGATAAATTACTGTAGCGACAGCACCGAAATCTCCCAAAGTAATTGGAGACAATTGCAATCGCTCGATGAAAGCTTCTATGAGGGAGCCGGCAAACTGCGCAGCTGGAGTTGTTGAGTTTTTTAAGCGAACTGCCTCCTCGCTGGTAATTCCTGGACGCATAAATACATCAAGACCATACATTGTGATGGGGACTCCGCTTTGAAAGACAATTGCCGCAGCCTCAGGGTCATGCCAAATGTTAAATTCAGATACGGCCGTTGCGTTGCCTGCCGATGCCGATCCACCCATCAAAACAATTCGGTGAATTTTTTTAGCGCTCTCAGGGAATGCACGTAAGAAGAGTGCAATGTTTGTTAGTGGTGCAACCGGAACCAAAGTTACTGGCTCCTTAGAAGCTTCAACTAAATCGCGTATTAACTCAACAGCTGAACGAGGATCAACACGGCGATTCGATGCAGCAATTCCAAGATCACCCATACCGTCGGCGCCATGTACATACTCGGCATACTGAGAAACCCCAAGCAATGGCCGAATCGCTCCTCGCGCAACTGGAATATCACCAGCTCCTGCCGCATCTAATACCTTTAATGTATTAGCAACAACTTGGTCGACATTCGTATTTCCATCAACGCAGGTAATACCCAGGAGATTTATCTCAGGGTGAAGTGCTGCAAAAAGTACGGCAAAGGCGTCGTCCACACCAGTATCGACATCTAGAATCAATGAAGTTTTACTCATAAGGGGTAGCCTAGCGCTATGAGTAAAGCAGTAATCGCAGTCGTTGGAAGTGCAATGATGGATTTAACGGCCTATGCGCCAGTTTTACCAGAGCCTGGACAGACTCTCGTTGGTGATCTCTTCACTACTGGTTTTGGAGGAAAAGGGGCTAATCAAGCCGTTATTGCGGCGCTTTGCGGCGCTGAAGTTCACTTCGTTGGAAAAATAGGTACTGATCTTTTTGGCGACTCAATTGCGACAAACTTTTCTGCCTTAGGTATCAACTCGTATTACGTTGCGCGCACAGATACGGCAACTGGCGTTGCACATATCTGGGTAGATGGTGGTGGTGAAAATAGAATCATTATAATCCCCGGCGCTAATCATGAAATTGATAGCGCAAACGCAGTTGCCGCAATCAGTAGCATTGAAAATCTATCCGTGGTCATTGCCCAGTGCGAAATCAAACAGGAAGTTACTTTAGCGGTATTTACCGCCGCTAAAACTCGCGGATGTATAACAATTTTGAATCCGGCACCATATCAAGATCTCTCGCAGGAATTATTAGATCTGTGCGATTGGATAATTCCAAATGAGACAGAGTTTCGAGAGCTACATGGGCAACTTCCAACTAGTGATGAGATCCTAAAAGAATTTAGACCGGGTAAGAATTCAGTAGTCACTCTTGGCTCTCTTGGTGCTGCATTAATCAACGCAGATGGTTCAATTATCCGAACTTCGGCCCCAATCGTTAATGTGGTAGATACAACTGGTGCAGGAGATGCCTTTGTCGGAACATTTGCTTATGCCTTAGCGAGTGGAATGAGTTCGGCAGATTCACTCGCACTTGGAATCAAAGTTGCATCGTTGAGTGTTACTAAAAAGGGTGCTCAATCTTCATACCCAAATCAAACAGAGATTTCTATGCTCTCGTAACCTCGTAAAACAAAGGTTGGCCTGCGCACTGGCTCACTTGCAAGTGACATATCGGGATACTTCTCCCACAGTGCCGGTAATGAAACTCCCATCTCTAAACGAGCAAGTGGGGCTCCCAAACAAAAATGAATTCCGGCACCAAAGCCGATGTGTGGATTTGGATCTCGCGTTACATCCATCTCGTCAGCGTTTTCAAATACTTGGCTATCTCTATTAGCAGAACCGATAAGGGCGGCAATCTTTTGGCCCGCTTCAATTGCAACTCCCCCAAGTTCAGTATCTTTCGTCGCCGTACGCTCAAAGAGCTGAAGAGGTGCATCAAAGCGCATGAACTCCTCTAAAGCCATCTCTGTAAGGCCTTTGGGGTCATTTCGAAGTAGTGCGCTCTGATCGGGCCGGCGCAGAACTTCAACCATTCCATTACCGAATGCATTAACACTTGCCTCGTGGCCGGCGTTGAGCAACAAAACAGCGGTCGCGACGAGTTCGTGCATATTTAACTTCTCGCCGTTCTCTTCAACCATTGCTAAGTCTGTAATTAAATCGGTTCCAGGGTTCCTTTTTCGCTCCTCCGCCAGTGTTCGCACATAATCGGCAAATTCTCCAGCGGCAAGTTTAGCTTCACTTTGGTACTGCAATGATGGATTAACTTCATACATTTTAACGATTGCTTGTGACCATGGGCGCAGCAAGTGCTCTTCTGATTGTGGAAAACCCAATAAGTCGGCGATAATTTTAACTGGGAGAGGTTCGGCATAATCGGCGATCAAGTCGAAGTTTTCACCACTCTTAACTTTCACGTCAATAGTATTTAAGAGTTCATTGGTAATGCGTTCAATTGCCGGTCGCATACTCTCAATTTTGTTTCGATTAAAGGCTTTAGCCACCAAAGCGCGAAGACGTGTGTGCTTAGGTGGCTCACTATCTAGAATCGAATCTGAGTGGAGCCAGTTAAACGTCTCCCATTCGAACTCAGGCTTCTTATCTACAAATATACGTCCCAGAGACTTGCTGCGAAAGACCTCGTTTGCATCACGATGGCAAGCCGCTAAAAACATCCCCAAACCATCATGCCACACTGGCTTACCTAAGTTTCGTAACTCCTTTAACCCAGCATATGGATCTGCAATAAATGCCGGATCATTAAAATCGACCATTACTCCGATGCTATTTTCTGATATCCAGGTTTAATGATTCCCTCAATAATCTTCAAGCGCTCTGGATAGGGGATGAAAGCGCTCTTCATTGCATTAATCGTTACGCGCTGAAGTTCTGTCAAATCCCAACCAAAGGCTTGTACTGCCTCACTCATCTCAAAGGACATAGAGGTCTGACTCATTAGGCGGTTATCGGTATTTAAAGTTACGCGAAAACGAAGTTTAGCCAAGGCCCCAATAGGGTGCTCGGCGTAGCTTTTAGCCGCCCCCGTTTGAAGATTTGATGTTGGACAGAGCTCGAGCGGAATCCGCCGATCTCGAACATAGGATGCGAGCTGACCTAAAATCGGTTCGGGTCCTGAGAAATCAATATCATCGATAATTCGTACGCCATGTCCTAAGCGCTCAGCTCCACAAAGCTGAATCGCCTCCCAGATTGAAGGCAGACCATAAGCCTCGCCTGCATGAATAGTAAAGTGCGCATTTTCTTTACGTAGGTAATCAAAAGTCTCCTTCTGATCACTTGGTGGAAAGCCATCCTCTGGTCCAGCTATGTCAAAACCGACGACACCAAGGTGGCGGTACTTAACAACAAGCTCTGCAACCTCTTGTGAATGTTTGTTCTGTCGCATCCCACATAGAATTGAATAGACGGCAATCTCATGACCTTCGTCCTTTGCCTCTGCCATACCCTGCTTGTAGCCTTCAAGGGTTGCTTCTACAACATCGGCCATTGTTAAGCCTTTTTCAGTAAATAACTCAGGAGCACCGCGGACTTCGGCATAGACAACGCCATCGCGTGCAAGATCGAGAGCGCATTCGCGGGCAACACGGATAATATCTTCGCGGCGCTGCATAACCGCTATTGTGTGAGAAAAAGTTTCCAAATATCTAACGAGTGAACCTGAGTCACACGATTCGCGAAACCAAGTAGCCAGTTCAGCTGCATCCTGAGTGGGTAATAATGTATAACCAATTTCAGCGGCAATATCAATGATCGTCTGCGGGCGCAGTCCGCCATCTAAATGATCGTGCAACATGACCTTTGGAATGCGCTTAATTTGATCTGCACTAGGCGTGCTATTCATTCCCATTTTTCTTGCCCCTTAATCGGTGATTCGTTCAACTACAAGTGGCAATCTATCTATCTTTCCATTCGAAGGTAAATTACCTATGACAACACTTTTGACTAGCGACTCTTGTGCGCGGGAAAAAGCGGCCGGTGTATCGGTATGCAGTGTATAGAGCGGTGCCCCTTCCTTAATAAAATCACCAGGTTTGGCATGAATCTCAATGCCTGCACCAGCTTGTACAGTCTCGCCCTGACGTGTTCTGCCTGCACCTAACCGCCAAACCGACATACCCACCTTCATTGCATCCATCGCCAAAATGGTGCCGGAGGATTCAGCGGTAACTACGAGGTTCTCTTTGGCTACTGGAAGTTTTGCATCGGGATCTCCACCTTGCGCGCTAATCATCTGACGCCAAGAGTCCATTGCCTTCCCGTTTTTTAAAGCCCTTTCCACATCATCTCCAGAAATTCCAACGATTTCTAGCATCTCGCGTGCAAGCACAAGAGTTAACTCCACGACATCTGCTGGTCCACCGCCGGCTAAGACTTCAAGTGTTTCGCGCACTTCTAAAGCATTACCGGCAGTCAATCCCAACGGCACATCCATTGCGGTAACAAGGGCCAATGTCTTTACACCGGCCCTCTTTCCAAGTCCAATCATGACATGTGCCAACTCTTTAGCTCTTTGGGGATCTTTTATAAATGCTCCACCACCGGTTTTAATATCAAGAATAAGTGCACTTGTTCCCTCAGCGATTTTCTTACTCATAATGGAGGAGGCAATGAGTGGGATTGCTTCAACCGTTGCAGTTACATCGCGCAGGGCATACAGTTTTTTATCGGCCGGTGCTAAATTATCTCCAGCGGCACAGATGAAAGCGCCACCTTCTTGCAGCGCCTTTAACATCTCAGCATTCGATAAATTTGCACGCCAGCCAGGAATAGATTCCAACTTATCTAAAGTTCCCCCTGTATGACCAAGACCGCGGCCAGAGAGCTGTGGAACAGCTGCTCCAAATGATGCTACGAGCGGAGCTAAAGGCAGAGTAATTTTGTCGCCAACGCCTCCAGTTGAATGCTTATCTACCGTTGGCCGTGAGAGTGGTGACCAGTTCATCCTGTCACCACTTTTAATCATCGCATCGGTCCAGCGCGAAATTTCGCCGAGCTCCATGCCGTTGAGAAGAATTGCCATCAGCAAGGCAGACATTTGTTCATCTGCCACTTCACCGCGGGTGTAGGCATCGATAATCCAGTCAATTTGTAAATCAGTGAGTACAGAACGGTTACGTTTGGCAGTAATTATTTCAATTGCGGAGAAAGCTTCTAGTTGTGACAATTACTCCTCATTTCGATTTAAATCATCTGGACCAAATGCCCACGGCAACATTGCTGCCATTGTCTGTGGCCCATCATCGGTCATCAACAGCGCATTAGATCCACCGTGCTCAAATAATAATTGGCGACATCGGCCACATGGAGCTAGTGAGTTACCTTGTCCATCTACGCATGAGATTGCAATGAGTCGACCGCCGCCAGTGGCAATCAAGTTTGATACAAGCCCACATTCAGCACATAGACCTAAACCATAACTCGCATTTTCAACGTTACATCCACTGACTATTCGCCCATCGCTAACAAGAGCTGCAACGCCAACTGGAAATTTTGAATATGGTGCATATGCGGTTTTCATCGCAGCAACGGCGGCGATGTGAAGCTGATCCCAATTGATCTCACTCATCGCATACCACCGCGACGATATGGAATACCGTCGGCGGCCGGCGTTCGAAGCCTCTGAGATGCCACCGCCATAACCATGAGCGTCGTTATATATGGAGTCATAGTTACGAGCTGACCTGGAAGCTCATCAACTGCTAAGTAATACCACAGAGAAAGCGCGGCGAATGTCAGTGTAATCGCAGCCTTTAACAAATTACCTTTTCGAACATCACGAATAACAAGTACCAACAAAATTAGAACAACTAACAAAATAAGTGCATGAATTGATTCTGAGTCTCGAAGTTGAAGGGCATCGGCAAAACCAAATAAACCGGCGCCCATTAAGATTCCACCTGGACGGTAGTTTCCAAATATGAGTGCGGCAAGACCGATATATCCACGACCAGCGACTTGATTTTCCTGATAGTGATTTGCCGCAACGAGGGCTAAGAAGGCACCTCCCAACCCTGCAAGACCACCAGAGATTAAAACTCCGGCGTATTTCATCTTATAAACATTTACACCCAATGACTCTGCCGCAGTGGGGGCTTCTCCTGCGCTGCGAAGGCGTAAACCAAAGGCGGTCTTCCAAAGAATGAAGAAAGATAAGGGAACTAGCGCCATTGCAATCATCGTTACATACGAGAGATCGCCAGTTAAACCACGAAGAATTGCTGCCAGATCTGAGATGAAAAACCACTGTTTTTGTGCGAGATCACTAAGAAGATCAGGGCTTTGCCATCCAAAGTATTTTCCGCCAGAGAGTATTGGAATTCCGTTTGTCCCGATTGAGACAGAATCCGGAGATTGTGATGGTCCGAGCCAGGCGCCGCTCTTATAAAAAATCGTTGATATATATCGAACTAAACCAGCTGCAATAATTGTGATGGCTACACCAGAGACAACATGGTCGACGCCGAATGAAATCGTCGCAATTGCATGTAAGAGTGCGCCTACGGTTCCAAAGCAGACCCCAGCAATGAGACCAACCCAAGGGCCGTGATCTGCTCCTATCATTCCACCAGCCCACGCGCCCATAATCATCATTCCCTCAAGGCCGATATTGACTACACCTGAACGCTCTGAAAATAAGCCACCAAGACCAGCTAAAGCGATTGGAACCGAAAGCAGAAGCGCGGCCGATGCAGTACCCACACTCGTTAACTCTGAGGCACCGGTAAGTACGCGAATTATTGTGAGGGTTAAGACCAAAAGCAGGCCATACCGCAATGTCTTTAAGAGTTTAGTGTTCATGCTTGAACCGCCTTTGCAAGTTCATTACTTTGCAGCGTTATCTTGTATCGACGAACAACTTCATAGGCAATAACCGATGACAAGAGAATTGAACCCTGCATAATTACATAGGTTTCGGGTGCGATATCGATAAGTTCGAGTGACCTAGAGCTGACTTCGAGAAAGCCGAATAGGAGTGCGCTAATCGCCATTCCAACGGCGCTATTTCGGCCAAGAAGAGCCACAGCGATTGCAGTAAAACCAATTCCGGTTCGAAAGCCCATATTAAATGCATGCGTATCACCTAAAACTGCGGGCAAGCCGGCGAGTCCACCAACAGCTCCAGATAATGCCAAGGCAACAAATGTCATTCGCTTAGAGTTAACACCGCTCACACGCGCAGCGATTGGATTCGCACCCGATGCACGAAGTTCGAATCCAAAACGCGTCCGGTTAATGACAAACCAAAAAATAATACCAAGAACTACCGCGAAAACAAGCATTCCATAAACTCCGCTACCCGGTTGATCCTCAACACCTAATTTATTTAAAAGAGGCATTAAATTCGGAAACTGGCCAGATGCTGGAATCGCTTTGGTAGACAAGTTGTTCGATGCCGTCGACAGATCTGCAAAGTGATTTGCAAGTAAATACGAGGATAATCCTCCAGCTAATAAGTTCAACATGATTGTTGAAACAACTTCACTGACCCCACGTTTAACTTTTAAATACCCGGCAATCGAAGCCCAGAGTCCACCAACAGTCATGGCAATTACCATAATCGCAACCACGTGAATTACTGGAGGAAGAACAAACATGGCCCCTAAGTAGGCACCGAACATCGCACCTAAACGAAGTTGACCCTCTAACCCGATGTTAAATAGGCCGGCTCGAAATGTAATTGCAATAGCTATCGCTGCGATGTAATACGGCGTCGCAACGTTGAGCATCTGCATAAGTGATCCTGAAGTTGTTCCAAACTCCCACATAGTTCTATAGGCATCCATAGGGGATTTCTTAGTTGCAAGAACAGCCAAGGAGGAGATAACGATTGATACAACAGCTGCGGCAAATGGGGCAGCTAAAGCAAGCAGTACTCTTGAGAGTTTAAATTTATTCATGCTGCACCCGTCATAGCTGATCCGAGTTGCTCCGGAGTGGTTTTTGCTGGATCGAGTTCGGCAGTTATGACCCCACGCAACATAACTAATAAGCGATCAGACATTCCAATGAGCTCCTCTAGGTCGGCAGAGATTAAAACAATCGCCATCCCTTTTTCACGAGCCTGACGAAGCTCTTCCCAGATAGCACCTTGGGCTCCAACATCAACACCACGTGTTGGGTGAGATGCAACAAGTAAGGCTGGAGCTTTGCTCATTTCACGGCCCACGATAAATTTCTGTTGGTTTCCACCGGACAGGGCGGTAGCAAGAGTGTGGGGACCAGGGGCGCGGACATCGAACTCTTCCATGATTTTGGCGGTGTCGGCGATGGTGGCTTTCTTATCTAAAATAAAACCACGCATAACAGGTGCTGAGCGCTGGTGCCCCAAAATTCGATTCTCCCATAATGGTGAGTCCATCATTAATCCTTGACGTTGGCGATCTTCAGGGATAAATCCGATACCTAAATCATGGCGGTGTGCAACGCTCAAATGATCAATTGAAGTGTTATTAAAAGAGATTGACCCCGTGTACTCGCGAAGACCAAGGATTGCTTCAACGAGTTCGGCCTGACCATTTCCTTCAACGCCGGCAATACCAACAACTTCACCTGCATGTAGCTCAAAGGAGATATTAGAGATTAAATTGCGACTTCCGGTCGATGTTGCAATTGTTACATTGTTGAGGGCAAGAGTGGTTTGCTCTCTACGGGTGACACCGTGCGTAGTTGGTTGCGGAAGTTCGCTTCCAACCATGAGCTCTGCAAGTTGGCGAGCAGTGACATCCTTCGATTTTACTTGGGCAACGGTAGATCCTGCTCGGATAACAGTCACATCATCAGCAACACGAAGGACCTCATCTAACTTGTGGGAGATAAAGATGATCGCCATACCTTCGGCGCGAAGGCCTTCAAGGGCGTTGAACAAATCATCGACCTCTTGAGGAACAAGCACTGCAGTTGGCTCGTCGAAAATTAAAATTCGTGCACCGCGGTAAAGAACCTTCAAAATCTCAACGCGCTGGCGTTGACCAACTCCCAACTCCTCAACGAGAATATCGGGATCAATTTCAAGTCCATACTGCGCGGCCATGGCCATAATCTTTGCGCGGGCCTCTACAAAATCAATTGTTATTCCTTTTTTTGGTTCTGAGCCAAGGATTATATTTTCAAGAACTGTGAAGTTATCGGCCAACATGAAGTGTTGATGCACCATGCCGATACTCGACTCTATTGCATCATTTGGATTTTTGAAATGAACAGCGCTTCCATTCACTAAAATTTCGCCGCTATCTGGACGTTGCATTCCATACAAAATCTTCATGACCGTAGATTTACCGGCCCCGTTTTCGCCCACTAAAGCATGAACAGTGCCAGTTTCTACGCTCATCGAGACATCTTTATTAGCTATAACACCAGGAAAGCGTTTTGTGATGTGCCGTAGTTCAACTGCAACTGACACGCTTTACTCTCCTTTAAAAAGCTCTAAATGTGAATATAAACGTTTGGCCCAACAAGGAGATTTAACTCCATTGTTGGGCCAAACGCCACTACCTATAACCCTTATCTCGTAAGAGAATTATGGCTTTGTTGGAACCTTAACTTTGCCGGACTTAATTGCTGCCGCTGCCTTGTTAATTGCTGCCCTGTACTTGTTGATGTATCCACCTGAGTACGAGACGCCAACGCCATTAAGTTTAAGATTGTATTGACGGCCATAGATACCAGCTTTGGCATCTAGAACATCGTTAACTGATGAACCTGCAACAGATGTTGCAATTACATCGTAGACAGCACGATCAACGCGCTTGAGCATTGACGTAAGCATGTTCTTCTTCTGTGCAGCAGATGCTGAAAGGTACTGGTCAGAGTCAACTCCGATAGTCCAAACCTTCTTGCCTGCTTTACCGGATTCTTCTGCCGCAGCAAAGTTTCCTGCACCAGAACCGCCAGCGGCAGAGTAGATAACATCCGTACCCTTATCGATCATGCCCTTAGCAATAACCTTTGCCTTAGCTGGGTCATTGAAACCAGAGAAATCAGGGAACTCAGTTACGTACTTAACATCTACCTTTGCACTCTTCTTAGTTGCCTTAACTCCAGCAACGAATCCTGCTTCAAACTTCTGCAGTAATGGAATACGCACTCCACCGATGTAACCGATCTTTCCTGACTTTGATGCGAGTGCTGCAGCAACGCCAGCAAGGTATGAACCCTGTTCTTCAGCGAATACAAGACTGGCAACGTTGAGAAGATCTACAGATGCATCATCAATGATTCCGAACTGTGTATCTGGATAGTCTGATGCAACGGCTTTAATTGGACCCGCATAAAGAAATCCAACTGCAATGATTGGGTTGTATCCAGCTTCAGCAAGCAAGCGGAGCTTGTCTTCGCGCTCTGAATCTGAACCAGTAGTGACTGTTACTTCTTTAGCTGTAACGCCAAACTTCTTCTTAGCCCGATCAAGACCAGCTGCTGCTGAATCGTTGAATGACTTATCGCCACGTCCGCCGATATCATAAGCAAGGCCTACTTTTACATGTGATTTTGCAGATGCAGATGGTACGACAAATGCCGTTACTGCAAGAGTTGTTGCAGCTACGACTGCTACAAGACGAAATATCTTCTTCAATTTTCCTCCAAGGGGTCTCCTATGCGGCCTCGAAAGGTGTCATAGAAGGTTGATTTGTACTAGCGAGCCTAATAGTTACGCATGAATAAACTCAAGTCTCATCACGTGGAATTTGCATCACAATGATAACGATTTGGAACCCTCAACCTGGCCTTGAAGGTATTAAGCGACCGTACCGAGGTTTTTATAGGCCTTTTCGAGGGTTTCTATCGCAATGGTGCGCGCCTTTACCGCCCCCACATGCAAAAGATCAACCAAATGTTTATCATCCTCTAGAAGTTCTAGCGCTTTAGCGCGAATTGGACGTAGATGTTCAGCAACAACATCGGCAACTGCCGCTTTAAAATCGCCATAGCCTTTTCCTTCAAACTCACTCTCAAGCGCGGTGATGCTTTGACCCGACAAAGCGCTATGAATCGTTAAAAGATTACTGATTCCTGGTTTTTCCTTCTCATCAAATGTAACTTCGCGTCCAGTGTCAGTGGCTGCACTCTTAATTTTCTTAGCAATCGACTCAGGAGTATCCATAATCTCAAGAACTCCGACGAGCGAGCTCGATGACTTACTCATCTTTGAAGCGGGATCTTGTAAATCTTGAATCTTGGCAGCGCTCTTCAAAATATAGTTCTCTGGAATTGTAAATGTCTGGCCAAAGCGAGTATTGAAACGCCCAGCTAAGTCTCGAGTTAACTCAATGTGTTGGCGCTGATCTTCTCCAACGGGTACCAGATTGGCTTGATAGAGCAAAATGTCGGCAGCTTGCAACATTGGATATGTAAATAAACCTACACGGGCCGAATCTGCTCCGCCTTTAGCTGACTTATCTTTGAACTGCGTCATTCGGCTTGCTTCACCAAAACCTGCCAAGCACTCCATTATCCAACCTAGTTGATTGTGGTGTGGAACTTGCGACTGCACAAATAGCGTTGATTTTTCCGGCGAGATTCCAAGTGCAATTAACTGCGCTGCAGATGACAAAGTTCGCTTTCGCAGAAGCGTTGGCTCAATTTCACCTGATAAGGCATGTAAATCTACAATGCAGTAAAACCCATCGTGCCCTTCTTGAAGTTCAACCCATTGCTTAAGTGCGCCTAAATAATTGCCTAGATGAAAGGAATCACTTGTGGGTTGAATACCTGAGAAAACTCGCTTCATGGCCATGGAGTGATTCTTTCACACCTCAAGTTGTGCGGGAGATCAATAGTTGGCCAGCGCGCTTGCCCTCCATGGAAAGCACTGTAATGCGCAGGCCGACGAGGTTTACGACATCATGCTCTTTTGGAATTCGACCTAAATAATGCATCACAAATCCACTGGCAGTTTCATACGGGCCATCTGGGATTTCAAGTTGGGCCTGCTCGATTAAATCCTCGATCGATATCAAGCCATCGACCTCAAAGTCACCTGTCCGCGGTTCTACAAAGAGATCGGCATCTACTTCATCATATTCGTCTCGAATATCACCGATTAAGCACTCAACTAAATCTTCCAATGTGACTATGCCGTCGGTGCCACCGTACTCATCCAACACGATTGCAAGGTGCTGGCCTTGCAGACGCATCTCAGTCAAAGCAGGTAAAACTCCTTTGGTGCCCGGCATGAACAATATCGAGCGAACGAGTTCTACAATTTTGGTCGATTTACTTGCAAGCGAAGTATCCAATAAATCGCGTACGTGAATGAATCCAACGACTTCGTCCGATGAGCCACGAACGACTGGATACCGCGAGTGAGCTTTATCGACGGCTAATTCAATCGCCTTACCAACAGAGAGCGATGCATCCATAAAATCAACTTCAGTGCGCGGAACCATGACCTCATGAATCTGTCGCTCAGATGCGTTAAAAACCTCTTCAACGATGTCACGCTCTTCAGCGGTTAATGCGGCATGCCCTGCAACTAAATCAAGGAGCTCTTCTTCACTCATCGCACTTCTTTGCTCTGTTGGATCAACACCAAATATGCGTACAACAAAGTCGGTTGAGTGAGAGAGTAACCAGATTATTGGTCGGAATATCTTTGCGATGACATCGATAAATCCAGCCAATGCCAGGGAAACCTCCTCGGAGCGAAAGAGTGCAAGACGTTTCGGTACGAGTTCGCCAAAGACCAGTGAAAAATATGCGATTACTGACGTCACGCCAATAATTGAAAGGGTCGTACTCAGACCAGTGGAAAGACCATGGCCTTCTAACCAGGGGATCACATACCCGCCAAGTTTTTCAGCGCCGAAGGCGGCCGATAGGAATCCAGAGACGGTCACGCCTACTTGGACAGCGGCTAAGAAACGGTTGGGATTTTCAGTTAATTTTGCAACGCGAGCGCCGCGCTTTCCACGCAGGGCGATTTGGCGAATCTGGCTATCTCGGAGTGAGATGAGGGCGATCTCGGCGGCGACAAAGAGAGAGGCCGCGAGAATCAAGGCCGCGACTATTGCAATATCGCCCAACAAAGCGCCCAACGAGTGAGATTCCATTATGCGGGAAAGTATAGGCCACGCTCTGTGACCTTTCATTTGATCCTATTTTCACGTACTCTTTCCAGCGTTGGCCAACCGGCCATCACCTTCATCCTCGGACCGTCGGGCACGTACCTGCCCGGAGAAGGAGAGAAATCTCATGGCATCAGTAGTTTTCGACGCAGCATCACGTATCTATCCAGGCACCACTGCACCTGCAGTGGATAAATTAACTCTCACTGTCAATGACGGTGAGTTTTTGGTTTTAGTAGGCCCATCAGGATGCGGAAAATCAACTTCACTTCGTATGTTGGCAGGGTTAGAAGAAGTCGATGCAGGAAGAATTTTAATCGGCGATCGTGACGTAACAAATGTTGCACCAAAAGATCGCGATATTGCGATGGTCTTTCAGTCATATGCACTGTACCCACATATGACCGTTGCAGAGAATATGGGCTTCGCATTAAAGATTGCGGGCACACCAAAAGAAGAGCGCGAACGTCGTGTATTAGAAGCGGCAAAGCTGCTCGATCTTGAGCCATACCTAGAGCGCAAGCCAAAAGCTTTATCTGGTGGACAACGCCAGCGCGTTGCAATGGGTCGCGCAATCGTTCGTGAACCACAGGTCTTCCTTATGGATGAGCCTCTATCAAACCTTGATGCGAAATTGCGCGTAGCAACTCGTACGCAGATCGCTGCATTACAGCGTCGACTTGGAATCACAACTGTTTATGTAACACACGATCAAGTTGAAGCTATGACAATGGGCGATCGCGTTGCAGTTCTTAAAGATGGTTTGCTACAGCAAGTAGATACACCGCGAAATCTTTACGACAATCCAGCAAATGCTTTCGTTGCTGGATTTATTGGCTCTCCTGCCATGAACTTACTTAACGCACCTATCGTCGATGGCAAGGCAATGCTTGGAAATCTCGGAATAGCAGTTCCAGTATCTGCAGGTAGCCAAGTAACTGTTGGAGTTCGCCCAGAGGGCTTTACTCCAGCTAGCGATGGCTTCCATGTACTTGTAGAGGTTGTTGAAGAGCTTGGCTCAGATGCCTTTGTGTATGGAAAGCCAGCCGATACAAATGTGAAGTTTGCAAATGCAGGCGATGAAGGTGCACAGATCATCGTGCGATGGGATCCAAAGAATCCTCCAAAGGCGGGTCAAACAATTGCCGTTACTGCAATTCCATCTGCAGTGCACTTGTTTAGCTCAATTACTGGAGAGCGTATTTAATCTCTACATTAAAAAACCCGCGGACCATATTAGTCCGCGGGTTTTTTAATCTCGATTAATACTTAGTGCGCTCCCACCCTGGACGGGCTTTACGGTTACCGGCAACGCCACGACCATCGCGAGTGCGATAGACAATTGATGGACGGAACAAATATCCAACTGGTGCACTCAATGCGTGCACTAATCTAGTAAAAGGCCAGATAATAAAGAGGCTCATTCCAACGATTGCATGAATCCTAAAAGCGGCCGGGCTGGCCATCATGAGTTCACCATTGGGGTTGAGAGTAAGAATCGATCGAACCCACGGTCCAACAGTCTCCCGATAATTGTGTTCTTCACCTATGACACCGGCACTTGAAAGCGTTGCAGCACTTCCCGTTAATAGTGTTGCAACTAAGAATATGTACATTGTTTTATCGTTTTTAGTTGTCTGCGCAAAGACCATTGCCTTTGTTCGGCGACGATAAATCAAGAGTGAAATACCGACAAGAGTTGCAATCCCGGCAGCACCTCCCATTACTACTGCACCTAAGTGATACTTCTCCTGACTCAATCCCAGTGAATCAGTGAAACTTTGTGGAATCAAAAGCCCCACAACATGTCCTCCTATAACGGCAAAGAGGCCTAAGTGAAATAAGGGTCCGGCAATGCTTAAGAGCTTGCCTTCATAAATCTGGGAAGAACGTGTCGTCCAATTAAACTTGTCGTATTTAAAGCGCCACATCAAACCAATAACAAATGAAAAAATCGCGATATATGGAAGTACTGACCACAAGAGAATATTCGTTGAACTCATCGTGAAACTCCTTCTAATGAGAAATCTTTATGGGATGAAAATGGTTCTAATGCAACGGCAACTGCTCCACTTAAACCCACAAACTCTTTTGGTGGACCAGCTATTGCAAGCGCTTTTGCTCTCGCTTCAATCTCTGGCGTCATTTCAGGCAATGATTCAACAACGGCATCCAATACACCAGCATAGATGGATCCACTTTTATGCAAAGCATCTTTAATAAGAAGAATCGGCGCTTGGTGTTCACCAAGAAGTAAATCTCCTTCATGTGGATTTTCCAAGGCAGCAAACTCAAGTACGACCGCTAAGTGATCCGGCAATTCCTCGGGGCTAAGCACGAGACCACAGCGTTTGTAGATTTCAATGAAGTAGACCAAAGCCATTCCACGGTTACGTGTGTCACCATGCGTCCACGACGTTAGAAAAAGTGAACACTTTCGGCGCATGTCAAAAATTTCGACGTAGTGCTCTTGCAGTTTGTTAAGTGGCATGTCAGAGGCGGATTTTAGAAAGGCAAGCAATGGGTTGCGAAGTTTTGGCTCCAATCTAGTCGCTAGTTTTACTAGTTCGTCGGATCGATCGATGAAGGCCTGCTCTGGATAAATAAGGCACTGTGCAGCGATAGCACGTGCGATCTCTTTACTCACTTTGTTTGCCTATCCTTCATGATGTGAAAGTTTTCAATCGTAACGGGAACTGGGTTTCCAGATGCCTGACCAAAAGGCCCCGAGTTAGGTCCAAGGTCAACGCCATCGAGTGAGCAACCCGAACTCTGCCCCATGTTTTCAAGACCCTTAGCCTGTTCAGCGTGAGCTGCAGGTATCACGTATCGATCCTCATACTTTGCAATCGCTAAAAGTCGATACATCTCGTAGATCGATTCTTGATCCATGCCAACGGCGGCGGGAATCTCTGGGCGAGGTTCACGACCCAGATTAATATCGCGCATATACGAGCGCATTGCCGAGAGTTTACGAAGTGTTGATTCAACAACTTCGACATCGCCGGCAGAGAAGAGCTCGGCCAAATAGGCGAGTGGAATTCGAAGTGCATTAATTGCACCAAATAGATTGCCCGCATCTTCGCCGTCATGACCAGTTTCACTTAATACATCCACAATTGGAGACAATGGGGGTACATACCAAACCATCGGCAGAGTGCGATATTCAGGGTGTAGTGGTAGCGCAATCTTATAAACCTTTGCGAGTTTATAGACTGGTGAGTTTTGAGCTGCAACTAACCAATCCTCCGGAATACCTTCGGCACGGGCAGCGGCAAGGACTGCAGGATCATTCGGATCCAAGATTAAATCGAGTTGCGCCTGATATAAATCTTTTTCATTTTCGGTAGACGCTGCCTCAGTGACGCGATCGGCGTCATAGAGGAATAGGCCGAGATAGCGCAGACGACCAACGCATGTCTCTGAACAGACCGTGGGTAAACCAAGTTCAAGTCGTGGATAACAGAGCGTGCACTTTTCTGCCTTTCCGGTCTTATGATTGAAGTAGATTTTCTTATATGGGCAGGCAGAAACACACATCCGCCAACCACGACATTGTTGCTGATCAACTAGAACAATCCCATCTTCTGCGCGCTTGTACATGGCACCTGATGGACAAGCTGCAACACATGCAGGATTTAAACAGTGCTCACAGATGCGAGGCAGGTAGAACATAAATGTCTGTTCGAATGCCAGTTTTATTTTCGTTGTAACATCTTCTGCTAATTTTTTAAGGATTGGATCTTTCTCAATATTCTCAGGTCCGCCACCTAAATCATCATCCCAGTTGGCAGACCACTCAATCTTCATCGGCTTTCCAGTTATAAGAGATTTAGGCCGAGCAACTGGAGTCTGTTGTCCCAGAGGAGCGGTGATTAAATTGTCGTACTCGTACGTCCAAGGCTCATAATAATCCTTGATGTTAAGCATGCGGGGGTTTGAAAAGATTGAGAGCAATCGACGTGCACGGCTACCAGCCTTTAAGCGAAGCCGCCCGCGTGAGGTACGAATCCAGCCACCCTTGGCTTTGGCTTGATCTTCATAACCACGTGGATAGCCTTGACCGGGGCGCGTTTCGACGTTGTTGAACCAGGCATATTCCATTCCAGTGCGATTTGTCCACGCCTGCTTGCACGTTACCGAACATGTGTGACACCCGATGCACTTATCGAGATTCATCACCATGCCCATTTGGGCCATGACCTTCATTAGTACTCCACCTCTTGTGAACGTCGTCGGATAACAGTTATTTCATCGCGCTGATTACCAGTTGGTCCAAGATAGTTAAACGCAAATGTAAGTTGGGCATAACCGCCGATGAGATGCGAAGGTTTAATCATTAATCGCGTCAACGAATTATGAATCCCTCCGCGCTTGCCTGAAGTTTCCGCCAAAGGAACATCTACAACACGATCCTTAGCGTGATACATAAATACTGTACCGGCGGGCATACGGTGCGAAACACATGCACGAGCAACCACTACACCATTACGGTTATATGCCTCAATCCATTCGTTATCTTTAACACCAATTGTTTCGGCATCTTCGACACTCATCCAAATCTCTTGCCCACCACGTGAGAGTGAGAGCATAAAAAGATTATCTTGGTATTCAGAGTGAATAGACCATTTGGAGTGTGGAGTTAAGTATCGAACCGTGACCTCTTTTTCTTTTTGCTCGCCTTGATTTCCAAAAATGCGATGCATATTTAACGGCGGCCTAAAGATTGGCATCTGCTCGCCGAGTTCGCTCATCCAATCGTGATCGATAAAGAAATGCTGTCGACCCGTCAGGGTATGCCATGGCTTTAACCGGTCAATATTTATTGCAAATGCGGTATATCGCCGGCCACCATGTTCAGAGCCTGACCATTCGGGACTTGTGATAACCGGCACTGGTCTGGCCTGAGTGTCTGCAAATGTAATCCGCTTACCCTCATTATCTAGAGCTAAATCAGTGAGTTGTTGACCAGTACGTTTTTCTAACGCCCTAAAGCCCGCAACTGCGATTCGTCCATTAGTTGTACCCGATAGCGCCAGAATCGTTTCGCAGGCATCTACATCGCGAGCAAGTGATGGTCGGCCTTCGGCCACTCCATGAGAGATAACGCCATTTTTGTGGCGCAATAATTCGATCTCAGGTAGAACGCTGACTGGAACACCCTTTGTATTAGTACCCAGTTGATCTAGCAATGGGCCAAGAGCTCCCATTTTTTCACCTAACTGCGCGTAGTTGCGTTTTACAACAACCAACTTTGGCATTGTCACACCTGGGATCGGTTCTACCTTTCCATCTTTCCAGTCCTCAACAACTCCACTTGGATTTGCCATTGCATCTGGAGTGTCATGTAGAAGTGGAACAACGACAATATCTTCGCGCTCGGCCAGATGCCCCTTTGACGCTTCGGCAACTTGGCGCCCTAGCATCTGGAAGATGTCGTAGTCGGTCTTGGTTTCCCATGGTGGATTAATTGCTGGTGTGAAGGCGTGAACAAAGGGATGCATGTCGGTGCTCGATAGATCATGCTTTTCATACCACGTTGCCGCTGGCAACAAAATATCTCCAAATAAACCGGTGCTTGTCATTCGAAAATCGATAGAGACAAGTAGATCCAACTTTCCTTCTGGTGCATCCTCTTGCCACTTCACATCACGTGGTCTGGCGTCAGGTCCGTTTTCTTCAGCACGTACCGAGTTGTCAGTACCCAGTAAATGCTTAAGGAAGTATTCGTTTCCTTTGCTTGAAGAGCCGAGAATATTTGCACGCCATACAGTTAATACACGCGGCCAGTTTTCTGGCGCATCGGGATCCTCTATTGCAAACTTTAGATTTCCGTTTTTTAACTCGCTGACAACGTGAGCCGAAGGCTCTACCCCTAATGCGCGAGCCTCATCAACTAAATCTAATGAGTTGCGATTAAGCGATGGATAGGAAGGCATCCAACCCATTCGCGCAGACTTGGCCATAACATCAATAGCGCTCATATTTTCGAAGCGATTTTCGCCAAGAGGCGTTGCAAGGAGTTCAGACTTTAATCCGTCATAGCGCCATTGATCCGTTGATACATACCAAAAAGCAGTGCCAATCATTTGGCGTGGAGGACGTGCCCAGTCGGCGCCAAAAGCTAACTGCGCCCATCCTGTTACGGGGCGGCATTTTTCTTGACCAACATAATGTGCCCATCCCCCACCATTAACGCCTTGGCAGCCCGTTAAAGTAACAAGAGCTAAGAAAGTTCGATACATAGTGTCAGAGTGGAACCAGTGATTTGTACCGGCACCGAGAAGAATCATTGAGCGTCCCTCGGACTCATCGGCGTTTTGTGCAAACTCGCGAGCTATACGAATCGCTTGAGCTGCTGGAACATTTGTGATTTCCTCTTGCCATGCCGGCGTGTACGGAGTTGTGTCGGTGTAGTCGGTTGGCCAATCACCGGCTAGACCTTCGCGACTAACACCATATTGCGCGAGCATTAAATCAAAGACAGTTGTGACTCTCTTATCGCCAATTTGAATCGTTGGCACCCCGCGGTGAAGCACTCCACCACTCTCTGATTCTTTCTGTCCCATATCAAAGCGAGGCAGAAGAATTGGTGCAGAAGATGCATTGTCTCGACCATAAACGCTAAGAAGTGGATCTACGCCCTCTAAATCTAAGTTCCATTTACCCATCGAATCATCGTTGTAGCGATGACCCAGAGATCCATTGGGGATGTATGTCTTACCGTTGCTTGAATCTAGAACTACAGTCTTGAACTTTGAACCCTCTGACGTGTCGCCTAAATCAGATGCGACCAGGAATTTATCAGGTACCCATGCACCATCTTTTTCACGCAGTGATACTAAATATGGAAGATCGGTGAACTTTTTTACATACTCAGTAAATCGTGGAGTTTGTTTATCAACAAAAAACTCCTTCAAAATAACATGTCCCATTGCCATACCGAGTGCGCCATCGGTACCTGGATGCGGTGCAACCCACTCATCAGCAAACTTTGTGTTATCGGCGTAATCGGGGCTAATTGCAATTACTTTTTGACCACGGTATCTAGCCTCAGTCATAAAGTGGGCATCAGGGGTACGAGTTACTGGAACATTCGAGCCCCACATAATTAAATACGAGGAGTTAAACCAGTCGGCAGATTCTGGAACATCGGTTTGGTCGCCAAATACTTGCGGAGATGCAACAGGAAGGTCGGCATACCAATCATAAAAGGAGAGCATCGAGCCACCCATGAGTGAAATAAAGCGTGCACCTGCTGCATGGGATGCCATCGACATTGCTGGGATTGGCGAAAAACCAAAGACGCGATCAGGGCCATACTTTTTAATTGTGTGTACATGTGCAGCTGCAATGATTTCAGAGATTTCTCCCCACTGAGCACGAACTAATCCACCTTTACCGCGCGCCTTTTGATACTTTGTACGACGAATTGGATCATCCATGATGTCGGCCCAGGCCAACACTGGATCACCAAGGCGAGATTTAGCTTCGCGATACATATCCAGTAGCAGGCCCCGAATATATGGAAAACGAATTCGCGTTGGTGAATATGTGTACCAAGAAAAAGCTGCACCACGTGGACAGCCACGAGGTTCGTACTCTGGAGAGTCTGGTCCAACTGATGGATAGTCAGTCTGTTGAGTCTCCCACGTGATGATTCCATCTTTAACATAAACTTTCCATGAACATGATCCCGTGCAATTAACTCCATGTGTAGATCGAACTACTTTGTCATGACTCCAACGATCACGATAGAAATCATCACCTTCACGCCCACCAGTTTTTGTAATCGAACGAAGATCATCAGAGACAACTCCCTTTGAAAAATATCGTCCGAGCTTGACCAGTGATTCTTCAATATCTATTCCTGAGGGCGCGTTGCTTTTCATGTTGCAATTCTCTCTCGCAAAACCCCGCCTCAATATAGGTACAAAGACCCTATTTTCACTAGCCCTAATGGACCACGCTTTCCTTAGGATTTGTTTAGAAAGTAGGGGGTTTCATGTCGCAACGCAGCGGTTCAGGGAGAGTGCTAGCACTTTCAACATTTGCATTTACTTTAATGTTTGCAGTTTGGTTAATGTTCGGAGTGCTCGGAATTCCAATTCAAAAAGAGTTTGGAATCTCTGATTCTCAGCTAGCTTGGCTCTCATCGGTAGCGATTCTCAACGGTTCAATCTGGCGATTATTTTTAGGTGTGCTTGCAGATCGAATTGGTGGTAAAAAAGTAACGGTAGTTATGTTGCTGGTTACCTCTATCCCTGCCTATCTCTTGGCACATATTGAACTTACATATACCTGGCTTCTTGTTTTAGCATTCTTTGTCGGCTTTGCCGGAAATTTATTCAGCGTTGGAATTGCTTGGAACTCGCACTGGTTTGATCGCAGCCGACAGGGCTTTGCGCTCGGTGTTTTTGGCGCAGGAAATGTCGGTGCATCGGCAACAAAATTTATTGGACCGGCAGTTATTGCAAGCACAATTGGCGGTTCTTACCTTGGTGGAATCATCCCCGGTGGCTGGCGTTTCGTGCCTGCTTTGTATGCAGTGCTATTAGTCCTTACAGCTATAGCAATACAGTTATTTACTCCGGCAGATTCTGAACACCTACAGGCATCACGTCCATTACGCACCATGTTTGCCCCATTGAAATATTTGCAGGTCTGGAGATTTTCTTTCTACTATGTGATCGTATTTGGAGCATATGTCGCCCTTGCCTCTTGGATGCCAAAATACTACGTCTCGGTTTATGAATTAGAACTACAGAATGCCGCGCTTTTAACCGCGCTATTCATCTTTCCCGCCTCTCTGCTTCGCCCACTTGGTGGCTATTTATCTGACAAAATAGGGGCACGTCGCCTAATGTATGGAACTTTTCTTTCCATGTTAATCGCTCTGCTTTTCTTAGCCGCGCCATTTGGTTACATCGTTTTAAATACACCCGATGGGCCAAGAGAGGTTTTGCCCTATAGTTTAGGAGTAGTGCCATTTACCGCTCTACTTTTTATTGTCGGATGTTCTATGGGTATTGGTAAGGCAGCTGTCTTTAAGCACATTCCGGAGTACTTCCCTAACGATGTCGGTGCAGTTGGTGGACTTGTTGGAACGCTCGGAGCGCTAGGTGGTTTCTTGCTACCACCACTATTCGTTTATGTCCGAGGTTGGACTGGCCTGCCTCAATCGACCTTTGTCGTTCTCTTCTTATTAACTCTCATCGCAACAGTTTGGATGCACGTCGTAATAGTAAAAATGTTGCACCAAGCAAGTCCTAAACTCAAACACAAAATTGATTTTCGCAACCCTGATCTGAATGGAGATTGAAATGTCTGCCCAAAAAAATAAATCCACTGAGTGGCTCGAATCCTGGGATCCAAATGCCGAGGGAAAGTGGGAGTCCGCAATTGCCTGGAAAACACTGTGGGTAACAACCTATGCCTTAACACTTGGCTTCATGAGCTGGTTCTTAGTCTCAGCTTTAGCACCAAAACTCAATAACTTAGGCTTTGATCTTTCAAAGGCCGAGCTCTACTGGTTAGCTGCCATGCCTGGACTTGCCGGTGGTGGTCTTAGATTAATTTGGATGTTCCTGCCTCCAATTTTAGGAACGCGTAAATTAGTAACGTACTCAACAGCTCTGCTTATATTTCCACTCGTTGGTTGGTCATTTGCTGTGCGCTCACCATCAACTCCTTATATTGCGCTCTTGATTCTTGCCTTCTTCTCTGGAATCGGTGGCGGAGTATTTTCGGGATTTATGCCGAGTACCTCTTATTTCTTCCCTAAATCAAAACAGGGTTTAGCCCTCGGTATTCAAGCCGGCGTTGGAAACTTTGGCGTAAGTATTATTCAATTCCTCACTCCAATTATTGTTGGTTCGGCAATGTTCGGTGCAACTCTCGGTGCGCCACAGCGATTTGTCGATGAGGTAAAAGGAATTGATAAATCAGTCTGGTACCAAAACGCCGGTCTCGTCTGGGTTCCCTTTGTAATTCTCTCAGTTATCATCTCTTGGAAGTTTTTGAAGTCGGTCCCTGTTACTTCACGTGGTGTTAAGGATCAACTAGATATCTTCAACAACAAGCACACATGGTTAATGACAATTCTCTACTTTATGACTTTTGGAACTTTCGCAGGATTTTCTGCGCAGTTTGGTCTACTCATTAAGAATCTCTTTGGAGAGTTCGCAAATGCGCCCGACCCGGTAAAGTTTGCATTCTTTGGACCACTAGTTGGCTCTGCAGCACGAGTAATTAGTGGACCAATTGCCGATCGATTAGGTGGAGGAGTTCTTACCTTCTTATCCGGTGTAGGTATCGCCGTGTCAGCATTCTTTACTTCTGGCCAACTCTCTCCAGCAAGCAGTGATGACTTTATGAGCTTTTTTTGGGGAATGATGGCGATCTTCTTCTTCGCCGGGGTTGGCAATGCCAGCACGTTTAAGCAGATGCCGATGATCTTTGAACCTCGACAGGCAGGCGGTGTGCTGGGCTGGACCGGTGCAATCGCCGCCTTTGGTCCCTTTATCTTTGGTGTTCTACTCTCACTTATGGCACCTGCCGGCTTCTTCCAAGGTGTCGCGCTCTTTGCTGTAGTAGGAACGGCCATTGCATGGTGGTTCTACACACGTAAAGGCGCAGAAGCTAGAAGTTAAAAGCAAACTCGTCATTCCGGGTGATCTTCGGCAGACTCTTGCCATGGATGTCACCCGGCTTAGCGCGCTCTCTGAGGCCGTCATGGATGTTGCAAAGGGTGAGGATTTAAAGACTTCACTCAAGCGCTTGATTCAAAATGCTGTCCTCATCACCGATTGCACGTACGGTGCCCTCGGCTCAATTACTGCCGATGGAGCACTTGAGGATTTCACATACGTTGGCATGAGCGATGAAACCGCCGATGAGATCGATACTTTCCCTGAAGGCAAAGGTTTACTTGGACATTTACTTAAAGTCCCGCAACCGCTTCGCGTTCCAGTAATTAGTGAGCATCCATCGTCGGTTGGCTTTCCTAAAGGCCACCCTGCAATGTCGGGATTTTTAGGCGTTCCGATTCGAATACGCGAAGAGCTCTATGGAAGTATCTATTTGACACAAAAACGTAATGGAAAGAGTTTTACTGAAGAGGATGAAAAACTTGTAGTGGTTTTAGCATCGGCTGCAGGTATTGCAATTGATAGTTATCGCGGCCACATTGCACAAAACCAAGTAAGCGTTTTAGCAGAGCGTGAACGCATTGCTCGCGATTTACATGATCTTGTTATTCAAAGGCTATTTGCATCGGGAATTTCATTGCAATCAATTGAGTCTGATCCTTCAATTTCAGGGCAAGCTCTGGCAATAATTCAAAGTACTTTGGATAATCTTGACTCTACTGTTCAACAGATTCGAACCACAATCTTTGAACTTCAAGATGAACATCCCAACGAAGATATACGCACATTGATTACGAATGAAGTTGTATCTCTTAGTGCAACAGCCAGATTTGAAATCTCTTACTCATTTATAGGTCCTGTCAATACTGTTATCGGAGAAGAGTTAGCTGGCCAGGTGATTCCAGTTATTCGCGAACTCATTACCAATGCAATTCGCCATTCAGATGCTACGAAGATTGACCTGGTAGTTCTTGCTAACCAGACGTACTGCGAAATTCGGGTCGTAGATAACGGAAAAGGCTATGTCCCCGGCGAGCGAAAAAGTGGGTTGCTTAATCTGGAGCGGCGGGCAGTTGCCAGAGGTGGAGAGTTTGAGATTACTAAAGACTCTGTTGCAGGAACGCGAACTATGTGGCGCGCTGGACTTTAGCTTCTACCAACCCTTAACCGTACCGCCATAGCTGCCGCTTGCGTGCGACGTTCAAGGCCTAATTTTCTAAGAAGCGAAGAAACATAGTTCTTAACCGTCTTTTCAGCTAAGAACATATTTTTAGCAATCTCTTTATTAGTCATACCTTCGCCAATAAACTCAAGAACTCGCTGCTCTTGATCGGTTAACTCATAAATTTCACTTGCTGGATTCTTATTCTCGCGTAGTCGATTGGTCACTGAAGATATTAACTTAGTATCTAGAAAACTCTCTCCCGATGCTACTTTACGAATTGAGACCAACAACTCAAGGTTCTTTATATCTTTGATGAGGTAGCCGGCTGCGCCACCAAGAATTGCGCCAAGTAGAGCTTCATCATCTTGAAATGAAGTGAGCATTAAAACCTTTAACTCGGGCTTGAGACTGATTAACTCTCGGCAGAGTTCAATGCCATTTCCATCTGGTAAGCGGACATCTAAAACTGCTACATCAGCATCTAAAGCAGCAAAATTAGCCACAGCATCTTCACAATTTGCCGCACTTCCGACCACTGACAAATCCTCTTCAGCGTCGATAAGATCTATTAAGCCCTTTCGAACAAGCTCATGATCATCGACGACAAAGACTTTAGTGGCCATCTAAATCCAAACCTTAATTTCTTACGAACTCAATATGCCACTTATCTGGACCTTCATCTAAAAATTCAACTGAATAGCTTCCTGGATGTTTCTTTTCAATTTGAGCAAGCAAAGGAATCGGCTTGTGGGGTGCAACTAAAACCATTCCCTCCCCAGCCTTGAGCGATTCGAGAGCTCCGAAAATTGCAGGGTGTCGAATTTCATGTGGAATCAGCGTTGCATCGAGCTCTGGAAACTTAGATGAGCTCTCTTCTCCGCAACGACATGAGTGAGATCCTGCATTTTCTGGTGCTTTAGTTATTTCAATAATTTCCATGCCTTAACTCTATCTGTATCTTGCTCCATTCGGAATTTAGTGACTTAAAGGAAAATGAAATAGGTAATTCGCGATTTCTTCGCTGAGAGGCGAGAATTAGTCTTCAAATTCAATTATGAAAGCCACCGTAGGTACCTGGATCGTCATAGACGCCGATCCAACCTTTATCTGGATAAAACGCCACAATGATGTTGCTGGTTGTATAGGGATTATTCTTAATCCCTTCGGCAATTATCGGATCATTTCCAGTGTAAGCAGCAGTTTTTACTGCATGGTCGACGCCAACCATGAACGCCATTGTTGCCCCTGGAGGAATTTTTCCGGAGTAGTTAATTCGGGCAGCGGCAGCCTCTATCGTCGACGAAGGCATGTACTCCACTTCGGGGCAGCGATGAGGCGTGCTTGATTCCAATACTGGATCAACTTCGGAGAAATTACCCAAGATTGTCACGGGTTGATAACCCTGCAAGTATTTGTAGACAGCATCTAAAGCGCCTTTGGGAATCTGATCCAATAATCTCAGACTGTAGCCACTGCAAACTCCAAATGAATCAAGCTTCTTATTAGAACTTGGAGTGTTTGTAATCTTAGTGATTCCAAGCACAAAACTTATTAGTGCAACAGTAATGAGTATCGTTCGACCTTTTCGTGAAGAGAATAGTCTTGGTCGGTGTCCCATAGTTGCTCTCTTCTAGGGTCTAGCCTCTTAAGCCATTGCCTTTTTAAGGTTTTCATCGATTGAGCCTAAGAACTCTTGCGTTGTCTGCCATGGAGCATCCTTTGAAATTAAGAGGGAGAGATCCTTAGTCATCTTTCCCTGCTCAACTGTCTCGATACATACGCGCTCAAGGGTCGCACAGAATGCAGCAAGTTCGGCGTTGTTATCTAACTTTGCACGGTGCGCCAATCCACGTGTCCAGGCAAATATTGATGCAATTGGATTCGTCGAAGTTGCTTTACCTTTTTGGTGCTCACGGTAGTGACGAGTCACCGTGCCATGAGCGGCTTCGGATTCAACAATCTTTCCATCTGGAGTCATTAGCACTGATGTCATTAACCCAAGAGAGCCATAGCCCTGTGCAACCGTGTCAGATTGGACGTCACCATCATAGTTTTTACATGCCCAGACATATCCACCCTCCATGCGAAGTGACATCGCAACCATGTCATCGATTAAACGGTGTTCATACCAAATACCAGCAGCATCAAATGCCGTTTTAAATTCTGCCTGGAAAATCTCTTCAAAGATATCTTTGAAACGACCGTCGTAAGCCTTCAAGATTGTGTTTTTAGTTGACAAGTAGACCGGGAAGTTACGGTTAAGGCCGTAGTTAAGTGATGCTCGAGCAAAGTCGCGGATTGATTCATCCATGTTGTACATGCCCATGGCAACACCCGATGATGGGAAATCAAAGACGTTATATTCGATGGGCTTTGAACCATCTTCAGGAACAAAAGTCATTGTTAACTTACCGGCACTTGGTACTAAGAAATCAGTAGCCTTGTACTGATCGCCGAATGCATGGCGTCCAATAACGATTGGCTTAGTCCAGTGAGGTACTAAGCGTGGAACGTTGCTGATGATGATCGGCTCACGGAAAATTACGCCGCCCAAGATGTTACGAACGGTGCCGTTAGGGGATTTCCACATCTTCTTTAAGCCAAACTCTTCCACGCGGGCTTCATCCGGCGTGATAGTTGCACACTTAATACCCACGCCATGTTTTTGAATCGCATGTGCTGAATCAATTGTCACCTGATCATCGGTTGCATCACGGTTTTCCATGCCAAGGTCGTAGTAATCAAGGTTTACATCTAAATATGGAAGTATTAATGACTCCTTGATGAACTGCCAGATGATTCGAGTCATCTCGTCGCCATCTAGCTCCACTACGGTTCCTTCTACTTTGATCTTGGCCATGCGTTGGGCTCCCTATTTAGAGTGTTTGGACATCGGCTTGTTTTGCACGCACGGCTTCAGCGGCGGCTTTAAGGGCTGCTACTTCTACTTCTGTGAGTGCACTTTCAACAACTTTATTAACTCCATTGCGACCAATCTCGGCTTCAACACCAAGATAGACACCAGAGATTCCATATTCACCATCTACCCATGCACATACCGGCATAACGGCACCGGAATCTTCAATGACAGCTTTAGCCATACGTGCTGCTGCGGCAGAGGGTGCGTAGTACGCCGAGCCAGTTTTTAGGAGTGCGACAACTTCGGCGCCACCGTTACGAGTGCGATCAACTAGTTCATCAATCTCGACCTGAGATAAGAGATCGCTGAGTGCCTGTCCATTTACTGTGCAGCGACTTGGAACTGGAACCATCGTGTCACCGTGCGAGCCGAGTGTGAGAGTCTTAACTGCGCTAACTTTAACGGCAAGTTTTTCAGCCACGAAGTTAGTAAAGCGGGCAGTATCTAGCATTCCCGCTTGACCCATCACGCGGTTCTTAGGAAAACCCGTTGCAAGTTGAGCAAGGGATGTCATCTCATCGAGTGGATTTGATACAACAATTATGACGGCGTTAGGTGAATGTTTTGCAATATTTTCGGCAACGCCGCGAACGATTCCGGCATTTACTCCGATTAAATCCATTCTGCTCATGCCAGGCTTGCGTGGAAGTCCGGCAGTAATAACTACAACGTCTGAGTTTGCCGTTGCCTCATACCCGCCACCTTCGGCAGTAGTTGTTGCTCCAATAATCTTTGTCTCAAAACCCTCAATGGATCGAGATTGATTCATATCTAGGGCTAAACCCTCTGGCTTACCTTCGACAATGTCGGTCAGAACTACCGTGTCGAAGATATCGTATTCAGCTAAACGAAGCGCGGTTGTTGAACCGTAAAAACCTGCACCGACTACTGTAACTTTTCCGCCCATGGCGTACTCCCTCTGCTAACTATGCGTGGCACTAAGCCAACTCTACCGCCCGCGAGGAAGTGCAACTGCCAGCACAAATAGAGCGACTGCAATAATAAGTGGAAAATAAAAGTCAAACTTACGCGAACTCCGTGCTCTCAACGCTACACCAGCCGTTCCGATAGCGATAAAAAGTGACCCACCTCGCACAATGCCGACCATGCCCAAGGCGATGCCAATGAGTATCGAGGTATTGCTAAAAACCCCTAATGCGCGGTTATTTAACTGCATGCATCGACTACATTTTTTATCAACATCGCACGCGTCATAGGACCGACTCCACCTGGCATTGGTGCAACCCACGATGCAACGTTCATTACTCCCGGATCCACATCGCCAAGCAGGCCAGCATCGGTACGCGATATTCCTACGTCAATTACAACTGCGCCAGATTTAATCATCTCGGCCTTTAAGAAATGTGCTTGGCCAATAGCCGCAACAATAATGTCTGCGTTTTTAGTGTGAGTGAGCAAATCTTTAGTTCCGGTGTGGGTCAACGTGACGGTTGCATTTTCTTGCTTACGCGTGAGTAATAATCCAAGTGGTCGACCAACTGTGAGTCCTCGTCCAATTACCGTCACTTCAGCGCCTTTAGTATTAATTCCGTAATGCGTTAGAAGTTCAACAATTCCATGCGGAGTACATGGCAGAGGCGCGTCATAGCCAGAGACCAATCGGCCTAAGTTCATGGGATGCAATCCATCGGCGTCTTTAGATGGATCAATTGCCTCTAGCACTCGCTGGGTATTAATCCCTTTTGGCAGAGGAAGTTGCACAATGTAGCCAGTGCATTCTGATGATGCATTGAGATCTTTAATTGCGGCCATGACATCGGCCTCTGTTGCATCGGCAGGGAGGTCTACACGAATTGAATTAATTCCAACTTCATGACAGTCGCGATGTTTTCCACCAACATATGAGTGTGAGCCAGGGTCATTGCCAACTAATACTGTGCCAAGTCCCGGCGTAATTCCTCGAGACTTAAGTTCTACTACTCGAACTGCGAGTTGGGATTTAATCGACGCTGCAAACGCCTTGCCATCTAAAATCTGTGCGCTCATACGAGCAATCCTATTGCAGCCCTATGCGTGAGAGAAATGGCGTGTTCCTGTGAAAAACATCGCAACGCCGGCGCTTTGAGCAGCTGCAATAACTTCCTCATCGCGAACACTTCCACCAGGTTGGACCACCGCGCTAATGCCTGCATCGAGCAAAATTTGTAGGCCGTCGGCAAACGGGAAGAAGGCATCACTTGCTGCGACCGATCCTTGTGCCCGATCCCCCGCACGCGTTACCGCTAAGCGCGCAGAATCGACACGATTAACCTGTCCCATTCCAATTCCAACCGATGCGCCATTACTGCTTAAAACAATCGCATTGCTTTTAACTGCGCGCGCCGATCTCCAAGCAAACTCGAGCTCCTTTATGAGGTTTGCACTTACTGGTTCTCCACTGACTTGCTTCCAGTTCGTTGGTGAATCACCCGGCACATCAATTAAATCCATTTGCTGCAACAAAGTTCCACCAGATACTGGACGCATCTCAGTGGAGGAAATCTCTGAAACACCACATTGAAGAATTCGAATCGATGGCTTTTTTGCAAGAAGTTCTACTACACCTGCCGCATAACTCGGTGCTATAACAACCTCCGTAAATATTTCAGAGAGTTGGCTTGCCATTTCCAGAGTAATTTCACGATTAGCTGCAACAACACCGCCGAAGGCAGAGACTGGATCACAGTCGTGTGCCTTTTTGTGAGCTGCTGCAATATCGCTGGCCGTTGCTATTCCACATGGATTTGCATGTTTAATAATGGCTACGCAAGGATCTTTGTGATCTAGGGCTGCGCGCCAAGCAGCATCGGCATCGGTGTAGTTATTAAATGACATCTCTTTGCCGTGTAATTGAACAGCCCCGACAATTCCGGCAGCTCCACTCGAATAAATAGCGGCGCTTTGATGGGGATTTTCCCCATAGCGAAGCGTGTTTTCGCGATGGTAAATGCGACCGAACCAATCGGGCAGTTCTTCACTGTGCCCCAGCCAAGTAGCGATTGCTAAGTCATATTCGGCTGTTGTCCTAAAAGCGTTAAGTGCTAACGCCCGGCGCTCGTCTAATGTAAATCCACCAACTTTAACTGCGTTAATCAACGCGTCGTACTGAGATGTTTGACTAATTACTGCGACTGAGCCGTGATTTTTTGCAGCACCGCGCAACATTGAAGGTCCGCCGATATCTATCTGTTCGATACATTCAGCAAAACTGGCCCCTGATGCAATAGTTTGCGCAAAGGGATAGAGATTAATAATGACTAAATCAAATGGATCAATATTTAATTCAGCAATCGCCGCCATGTGGTCGGGGTTATTGTGATCGGCCAAAATTCCGGAGTGGACACGAGGATGTAGCGTCTTTACTCGGCCACCCATGATTTCCGGAAAACCTGTGTACGCACTTACTTCTGTTACTGGAATACCCACTGAAGATAGCGTTGCCGCAGTTGAACCAGTAGATAGAATTTCGATTCCAGCATCACTCAATACTTTTCCTATCTCCAGAAGACGTGTCTTGTCATAGACGCTAATTAAGGCACGGCGTATAGGTTTTAGTTCAGGCATGTTGCTCCAGTGTTGGAAGGATTAAGGCGATTGTCGTAACCATGAGACCTCGTTCAATTTTCTTAATTCTCTCATGAAGAGTTATTTCATCGTCATCTGGAAATACAGGAACCTGCATTTGTGTAATTATCGGACCAGTGTCGACACCTGCATCAACCCAGTGAACAGTTGAACCTGTGGTTAGCACGCCAGCAGCCAAAGCGTCGCGCACGGCATGAGCCCCCGGGAAATCGGGCAGCAGGGAGGGATGAATATTTATAGTGGGGAAACGATGTACAAAATCAGGTGGCAATATCCGCATGAAACCTGCACTGACAACTAAATCTGGTTCAAATGCCGCGGTTTTTTCAATAATTTCGAGGTTCCACAGATCTCGTGAATTACCAACCGGAATGCACTCATTCGGAATTCCAGCGGTTTTCGCTCTCTCTAAAACTTGAGAGGCAATTTGATCACTTAGAACTGCCACAACATCGATATCTAGTTCGTGGGCATCGATTATTGCTTGAGCAATAGAGCCAGTTCCTGACGCTAAAATTACTAACCTGCAAGCCACTATCGCCTCCCAATTCGCGGAAGATAGAGTGCGAGTAGGGCTCCAACTATTAATTCTCCGCTGACTGCGAGAGTGAATTTCCATGGTGACACACCCATTGAAGACATGGCCTCAGTAATTAAGGCGCCACTTCCGGTATATGCAATGAGTGCAGTTACAACCACTGATATAAATAGTGATTGAATCAGAATCTTCGAACTTAGCGCCACTGTCCAACTTGCAAGTAGCGCACCTGAAAAGACAATGACTAAAACTCCAAATAGTGCAAAACGAGATGTGCTGGATGGAAGTGCGCCTAACAATGGAAATGCTGGAATTGAATTGAGGTGATAACTGAGCGGCGAAATTATTGAGCCGGTGCCAATTGCAAAGCCTGCTCCTGAAAAGTAACTAAGTGTGGCGATTGCTGCATTTGGAATGTAGAGAATGTTAAGAAGTAACAGTAAAATCCCTCCTACAATTCCAGGCTCAAGAACTACAGTTAAACTTTCAACTGTGGAGAGATTAATAAAGATTAATACCCCAAATACAATTGATGAGATACCTAATAAGAGTGAGAGTATTCGAGTGCTATAAAGAATTGCCTGTCCAAAAATTAATCGACGGCCTACGCTTGCCGCGCTAATCAAAGTTATCGGCAGCAAGAAAATGGGGGCCAGATACCACATTGGTTTGACTCCCGAAGTCGAACTAAAGAATGCAAAGAGAGTTCCAATCCCGCTGTAAAGAATGGCAAAAAGAACTCGCGCTGTAGTGAGAAGTGATGGATTTCCATCTAATCGATCAAAGAGTCGTGCCACCCCATTTCTAACCACTAAGACGGGAATTATTAAGGCTCCGAGTGGCAAATAGGATAGAAATCCAGCGGCATTTGCTGGGGGTAGAGCAAGTGTGAATGGAATGTGATGGGCACCCAGCCACATCCATATCGCTGCGCGTAATGGATCTCCCGTGTTTCCAGTGGCGCTACCCGCTGTAGCCCATGCCAGTAAGGCTAAAAAAGAGATTGGGAGTAAAACTAAAGCAACACTTCGCAGCACTTGGGTCAAAGTCGACCCAAGTACGCGTGACAACATTTTCTTTAGCGCCCCAAGATTTCGCGCAACAACTGAGCGGTCTCACTTGGGGTCTGACCGACTTTTACACCGGCAGCCTCAAGCGCATCTTTCTTTCCCTGTGCAGTTCCAGAAGAGCCCGAGACAATTGCACCTGCATGTCCCATTGTTTTACCTTCGGGGGCAGTAAATCCGGCAACATATCCGACCACGGGTTTAGTTACATACTCTGCAATAAATGCAGCTGCCCGCTCTTCAGCATCGCCGCCGATTTCACCAATCATAACAATCGCCGTTGTATCTGGGTCATCTTGAAATGCTCGTAGCGCATCGATGTGAGTTGTTCCAATAACGGGATCTCCACCAATTCCAATTGCAGTGCTAAAACCAATATCACGAAGTTCGTACATCATTTGGTATGTGAGAGTTCCAGATTTTGAAACTAAGCCGATTGGACCTGCACCTGTAATGTCGGCTGGAATAATTCCAACATTAGATTTCCCAGGACTAATTAATCCAGGACAGTTAGGGCCAATAATGCGCGTAGTTCCCTTGCTTACTGAGTAGGCATAAAAACTTGCGGAATCGTGAACCGGGATACCCTCTGTAATAACAACTACTAGTGGCATAGCTGAATCAATTGCATCAATGACCGCGGCCTTAGCAAACTTTGGTGGAACAAATACAACAGAAGTATTTGCCCCTGTCGCACTAATAGCCTGCGCGACAGTATTAAAGACTGGAAGTTGGTGACCGTCGATATCAACGATTTGTCCACCTTTTCCTGGAGTAACTCCTCCAACGACCTTGGTTCCAGATGCCAACATACGACGAGTGTGTTTAGTCCCCTCAGAGCCTGTCATGCCTTGAACGATTACAACCGAGTTTTCATCGAGAAAAATTGCCATTTATAACGCCGCCAACTCTGCAGCACGGTTTGCTGCTCCATCCATTGTGTCGACTTGTTCGATTAATGGGTGTCCCGCTTTGGCTAAAATTGCACGCCCCTCAATAACATTGTTGCCATCTAAACGAACAACGATGGGTTTAGTGGCTTTAGGACCTAGAAGTTCAAGCGCCTGCACAATTCCAGTTGCTACGGCATCACATGAGGTAATTCCGCCAAAGACATTTACGAAAACACTCTTAACATCGCTATCGCCGAGAATAATCGAGAGTCCATTGGCCATAATCTGAGCTGAAGCACCTCCGCCAATATCTAGGAAGTTAGCTGGTAAAACCCCGCCATGCTTTTTTCCAGCATATGCAACAACGTCGAGCGTGCTCATTACAAGTCCAGCGCCATTGCCAATAATTCCAACTTGTCCATCTAGTTTCACATAGTTTAAATCTTTCGCTTTGGCGGCCGCTTCGAGTTCGTTTGTTGCCTCGTGGTCGACCAGAGCCGCATGATCACTCTGACGGAACTCAGCGTTATCATCTAAAGTGATTTTCCCATCAAGTGCAATAACTTTGCCATCTTTAGTCTTCACGAGTGGGTTAACTTCGACCAGAGTTGCATCCTCAGATTGAAAAACTTCCCAGAGCTTCAATAAAACTTCGGCAACTTGGTCTGCTACATCAAGAGGAAATTTAGCTGCACTAACAATCTCTCTTGCCTTTGCGCCACTTATTCCATCGACAGCGGAGACTGGAATCTTGGCTAATTTTTCAGGAGCCGTGCGAGCCACCTCTTCGATGTCCATTCCACCAGAGACTGAGGCCATAACTAGAAATGTTCGGTTTGAGCGATCTAGGAGAATTGCTAAGTAATACTCAGCTTCAATGGGTGCCGCGGCTGCAATCATGACGGTACGAACTATGTGGCCCTTAATATCCATTCCGAGAATTGCACCTGCTTTTTCTCGCGCATCGGCAGCATTCTCTGCAAGCTTCACGCCTCCAGCCTTTCCTCGGCCACCGGTTTTTACTTGCGCCTTAACGACTACTTTTCCACCGATTTTTTGTGCAGCCGCTTCGGCCTCATCAGGCGTTGTTGCTATTGCTGCAGCTAAAACTGGGACGCCATGCTTTTCAAATAATCCACGGGCCTGATATTCAAATAGATCCACGAGTACTCCACATCATGATTAGGGGGTAATCCTAGAGCTTCTCAACGGGTGCATATCGCAGCAGCAATCGCTTCTCACCATACTGTCCAAAATGAATCGTGGCCTCTGCCTTATCTGCCTCACCTGCCACTGAAATGACGGTGCCCAAACCAAATGTGTCATGTGACACACGTTCCCCGACGCTCAGTTCGATTGAGGTCGCTTTCTTGCCAGTGGCCCGAGGCGGCGGTGAAGTTGCAACCCTAGATCGCTTTATCAAAGATGGAGATAGCGAAGTTGAACTCTCATTGCGCCATTCGATTACATCTTCCGGGATCTCGTTTAAAAAGCGCGATGGGGGATTGTAATTGGGTGCACCCCATGTTGAACGATACTCAGCACGCGAAATATAAAGTCGTTTGCGTGCGCGAGTTAAGCCCACGTAAGCAAGGCGTCGCTCTTCTTCCACCTCATCCTTTTCTCCAAGAGTTCGAGAGTGTGGAAAGACTCCATCTTCCATTCCCGTTAAAAATACTGTCGGAAATTCAAGTCCTTTGGCAGTATGTAACGTCATCATAGTTACAACTCCCCCATGATCATCACCTTCAGGAATCTCGTCTGCATCGGCAACTAAGGAAACTTTCTCCAAGAAGCCAGCCAAGGAAATCTCTTCATCTTCATTTAGTTCTTCAAACTCACGCTCCTCATACTCCATTGAAACTGCCACTAACTCTTTTAAATTCTCAACACGGACTTCATCTTGAGGGTCAGTGCTATCGGCCAACTCTTTCAATAGACCTGATTGTTCGAGTGCTGCTTCAACGATTACCGATGGTCTCGTCTTAGCTTCAACTAAAACACTGAGAGCGCTGACCATTGATGTAAACTCCTGAATCGAATGCGCTGCACGAGCAGGTAAGCCGGTTGCCTCTGAACATCTAAGCAAAGCCGCCCAAAAAGATATTCCTTGCACTCTGGCAAATTGATCGACGTAATCTAGAGATGTATCACCGATTCCGCGCTTAGGTAGATTAATAATTCTGCGGAGGGAAATCTCATCCTCTAAGTTAGCCAACACTCTGAGGTAGGCCAATAAATCCTTAACTTCGCGGCGTTCATAGAATCGCAACCCACCGACGACTTTGTATGGCAACGCTTCACGCATAAATACTTCTTCAAAGACGCGTGACTGTGCATTTGTACGATAAAAAATTGCGGTCTCCCCAGGTCTTGATTTTTCTCCTCGTTGAAGCGCTCGAATTTCATCGGCAACAAATCTCGCTTCGTCATGTTCATTTTCTGCAACATAGCCGGTAAGGAGTGCGCCTGAACCCGAATCTGTCCAGAGGTTTTTCTCCTTTCGGCTCTCATTCTTAGTTATGACGGCATTTGCTGCGTTTAGAATGTTTTGTGTTGATCTATAGTTTTGCTCAAGTAAAACTGTTGTCGCATTTGGATAATCGAGCTCGAACTGCAAGATGTTTCGAATTGTCGCGCCACGAAAGCCATAAATAGATTGATCTGCATCCCCAACCACACATAACTCTGCTGGCGCTAATCCCTCATTGTCATTTCCAACTAACTCTTTAACCAAAATGTACTGCGCATGGTTTGTATCTTGATACTCATCAACTAACACATGACGAAAGCGAGATCTAAAGCGAGCTTTTGCCTCTGGGAATCGCTGTAAAACCTCTACCGTCTTTAAAATCAAATCATCAAAATCCATTGCATTTGCACGCTGTAAACGTTGCTGGTAAATACTATAGACATCGGCCACAACCTGTTCAAAGGCGTTGCTCGTTGCATTTACATAATCTTGAGGTCCCATGAGTTCATTTTTGGCGTTCGAGATCATTGCTTGAAATTGTCGTGCGGGATAGCGCTTTGAATCTAAATTTAGCTCCTTAGCCACGATAGTCACTAAACGAAGTGAATCAGCAGAGTCGTAGATTGAAAATGAGTTGCTATACCCCAACCGCATCGCCTCTTGTCGCAATATACGAACGCAGGCAGAGTGAAAAGTTGAAACCCACATCGATTGGGCAACTGGACCAACCAATTCGCCGACCCGTGCTTTCATTTCTCCGGCGGCCTTATTGGTAAATGTAATTGCCAAAATTTGATAAGGGGCTACATTTCGATGGGACATTAAATAAGCAATACGGCGTGTGAGAACTCGGGTCTTTCCAGAGCCGGCTCCGGCGACAACTAATAAAGGGCCTCCCGCGTGAGTTACTGCGGCGATCTGTGCGGGGTTGAGTTCTGATAATAAGTTTTCAGCGCTCTCCATGAGCTTAAGTCTATTAGGCTACGGCAATGGAACCGATTGCCGATAGTGAGATCAAACGAGTCTTGGTCATAAGTGCCCACCCTGATGATTCAGATTTTGGTGCCTCTGGAACAATTGCCCAATGGGTTAAAAAAGGTATTGAGGTCGCTTATGTCTTTTGTACAAATGGTGATCAAGGTGGCGAAGAGTCTGGATTTACTAAAGAGGAGATGCCAGCAATTCGTCAACGCGAACAACGCGAGGCAGGTGCAGCCATTGGTGTTACGGACATAACGTTCCTCAATTATGTTGATGGTCACCTAGAGCCGACAATTAGTCTACGAAAAGATTTAGTCCGACAGATTCGAATCTCTCAACCTGATCGCTTGGTCTGCCAAAGCCCGGAACGGAACTGGGATCGTATTGGTGCTAGCCATCCAGATCATTTAGCAGCAGGTGAGGCCGCCATTCAAGCTGTTTACCCCGATGCGCGAAATCCTTTTGCATTTACCGATCTGCTTCACGAAGAATCTCTTGCTCCATGGCGAGTTAAAGAGGTTTGGGTGAGTGCTTTTGCTAACCCAGATCACTTTGTTGACATCACCGATACTTTTGATTTGAAGATGAAGGCTCTGCATGCTCATGCATCACAAACTGCACATAATGAGAATTTAGAGGTGATGGTTCGTGAGTGGGGTCAACGCAACGCGCTTGCTGCTGGGTTTGCAGAAGGTCGCATTGCTGAGGCCTTTAAAATAGTTAATACCAACTAGCTAACACTTACTTTAGTAAGTGCAATCTTTGTATTTGGTGTTCCATCTGCCCCACCACCTTTCACTCCAGCTTTAGCGATAGCTTTTACGATCTCTAAACCTCTTGTGATCTTTCCCCAAATTGTGTAATCAGGCCCCAGCGTTGTATTGGCAAACACTAGAAAGAATTGACTTCCATTTGTGCCTGGACCTGAGTTAGCCATTGCGACAGTACCGGCTGGATAGTTGTTGAGCGCATTAGCCGGAAGATTTTCATCGGGATATGAGAATCCGGGGCCGCCAGAGCCAGTCGCCGTTGGGTCACCACACTGAAGAACGAAGATTCCAGCAGTAGTCAGGCGATGACACAAAGAGCCATCAAAGTAGCCGGCTTTTGCAAGTGTGGACATTTCAGTGAGTGTCCAGGGTGCTTTTTTTCCTACGGTTGTAATGACAATTGTCCCGCAGTTAGTAACCAGCTTAAAAGTTCTAGGAAGTTTGGTGAGCGGTTTTTCCATTGGCTTTACTACTTTTGGATTATGACCTACTGCTTTAGTCGCGACGCATTTAACAGGCTTCGATTTCTGGGCTGCACTTGCTGCAACATTAAATTGTGTTGTTGCAATAAGTGTTGCTGAAATACAAATAATAAAGAACTTCTTCATCGCTACTCTCCTTGGCAGGCCTCTATTGTACTGATTATCATCGGAATCGAGTGCCTACTCCCATTCGATAGTTCCTGGCGGTTTACTGGTTATATCTAACACGACTCGGTTGACTTCGCGCACCTCATTAGTGATGCGCGTCGAAATCTTCTCAAGAACTTCATAGGAAACTCTCGACCAATCCGCAGTCATCGCATCTTGACTAGAGACTGGGCGTAACACTATTGGATGTCCATACGTACGGCCATCGCCTTGTACGCCAACTGAACGGACATCGGCTAAAAGAACTACTGGACACTGCCAGATATCGCGATCGAGCTCTGCGGCCTTTAGTTCAAAGCGGGCGATGGAATCGGCCTCACGTAGTATCTCTAAACGATCCTGAGTGACTTCACCAATAATACGAATTCCAAGGCCAGGACCTGGAAATGGTTGACGCCAGATTATCTCTTGGGGCAAGCCGAGTTCAATCCCAACTGCCCGCACTTCATCTTTAAAGAGAGTACGTAGCGGTTCGATGAGTGAGAACTTCAAATCATCTGGCAGGCCACCAACGTTGTGATGAGATTTGATATTTGCGGTACCTGTCCCACCGCCGGATTCAACAACATCTGGATATAAGGTTCCTTGTACTAAGAATTCAACATCGCCCCCTGAAGCTATATCGCGTGCAGCTTTTTCAAATGCACGAATAAATTCACGCCCAATAATCTTGCGCTTCTCTTCTGGATCGATGACACCTTTTAACGCCGAAAGAAATCTCTCTTTTGCATCTACAACTACTAGGTTGACACCAGTGGATGCAACAAAGTCGCGCTCGACTTGTTCGGCCTCACCCATGCGCAGTAGGCCGTGATCTACAAACACGCAGGTTAATTGACTTCCTACTGCGCGTTGAATAATTGCGGCAGCAACAGCAGAATCAACTCCACCTGATAAACCACAAATAACTCTTTTGTTACCGATGCGCACTTTAGCATTAGCAATTTCGGTTTGTGCGATATTTGAGGCCGTCCATGTTGGTTGGCACCCAGCAATAGTTATTAACCAGTTATGTAAAATTACTTGGCCGTGTTCGGTGTGCAAAACCTCTGGATGAAACTGGACTCCGGCTAATTGCCCTGTTTCATTTTCAAATGCTGCGATTGGTGTATCTGAAGTTGAACCGCAGACGGAAAATCCGGGCGGTACGGTTGTGACACTATCCCCGTGTGACATCCAGACTCTTTGCTCTGATTCAAGCTCTGAAAAGATTTTCGTTGATGGCACAACATGAAATTCTGTGCGGCCGAATTCGGATTTACCAGTCTGGGTTACCGTTCCACCAAGTGCTACTGCCATCACTTGAAATCCATAACAGATTCCAAAAGTTGGAATTCCGAGGGTAAAAATCTCCGCATCAAAACTGGGCGCATTTTCAGAGTACACACTTGAAGGACCGCCGGAGAGAATAATTGCCGAGGGATTCTTCGAACGTATTTCTGCCGCAGTAATTGTTGATGAAACTATCTCGCTGAAAACATTGGCTTCGCGAACACGACGGGCAATGAGCTGGGCATATTGAGCCCCGAAATCGACTACTAATACGCCACGATCATTAGGCACGGTGGATAAGTACCTCTACGCGCTGGAACTCTTTAACATCGGAGTAACCACAGGTAGCCATTGCGCGGCGGAGTGCGCCAAATAAATTCATTGAGCCATCTGATGTACGTGATGGTCCAAGTAAAATCTCCTCAAGCGTTCCAACGGTTCCGACTGATACACGTTCTCCACGCGGTAATACCTGGTGATGTGCCTCTGATCCCCAATGCCAGCCAAGTCCAGGTGCTTCGGTCGCCTTTGCAAGTGGTGAGCCCATCATGACCGCATCTGCTCCACACGCAATCGCCTTTGCAATATCACCGCTTCGACCAACTGCGCCATCTGCAATTACATGAACGTATCGTCCACCAGACTCATCGAGATATTCACGTCGGGCAGATGCAACTTCAGCAACTGCCGAAGCCATCGGTACTTCGATGCCTAAGACTTTACGAGTTGTGTGTGTTGCTCCACCACCGAAACCAACTAACACTCCAGCCGCTCCTGCACGCATTAAGTGAAGTGCCGCCGTCGCCGTGGCTACTCCGCCCACGATTACGGGAACATCGAGCTCATAAATAAATTTCTTAAGATTCAGCGCTTCTGATTCAGCGGCAACATGTTCGGCACTCACGGTTGTTCCGCGGATGACAAAAATATCAACACCCGCATCGATAACGGCTTTGTGTAGTTGAGCAGTACGCGCGGGAGAAAGTGAGGCGGCAACCGTGATGCCTGCATCCCGAATTTGCTGGATCCGTTCCTTAATGAGCTCGGGTTTGATTGGTTCGTTATAAATCTCTTGCATGCGTTGAGTCGCATGTTTATCTGGCATTGACGCGATTTCGCCCAGCGGAATACGCGGATCTTCATAGCGAGTCCACAGACCCTCAAGGTTTAAAACTCCTACGCCACCAAGGCGACCTATTTCAATAGCTGTCTCTGGAGATACGACTGAGTCCATTGGCGCTGCCAGCATCGGTAAATCGAATTTGTAGGCATCGATTTGCCAAGCCGTTGAGACTTCTTCTGGGTCACGTGTGCGACGACTTGGGACAATTGCTATGTCATCAAATGAGTATGCGGTGCGAGCGCGCTTTCCGGGTGCAATCTCAATTTCACTCATGTGCGACCTCTCGTTTGATAATTAGGTGCATCGGCCACGTGGGCCACATCGTGTGGATGACTCTCTTGCAGACCCGCTGCAGTGATTTGAATTAATCGTCCTTCTCGGCGCAGAGTTTGAATATCTGGAGCACCGGCATATCCCATTCCTGAACGGAGCCCACCAACTAGTTGATGCACAACATCTTCAACACTACCGCGAAAAATTACTTTGCCCTCAATTCCTTCGGGGACTAATTTGTCTTCAGATAAAACATCATCTTGCATATAGCGATCCTTCGAATAGGATCTTTGTTCACCGCGCGATTGCATTGCACCAAGTGAACCCATGCCTCTATAAGCCTTGTACTTGACTCCACTAATTTCTACAAGCTCGCCTGGGGATTCTTGACATCCTGCGAGCAATGATCCAAGCATTACCGAATTAGCTCCAGCAACAATAGCTTTAACTATGTCACCTGAATATTGAAGACCTCCATCAGCGATTAGAGGTATGCCGGCTTTATTGCACGCCTTAGCAGCCTCCATAATTGCAGTGATCTGTGGAACACCAACACCTGCAACAACTCTGGTTGTGCAAATTGAACCCGGCCCAACTCCAACTTTGACTGCATCTGCACCGGCGTTAATGAGTGCTTGTGCACCAGCACGTGTTGCTACATTGCCGCCGATAATCTGAATCGCTGGTGAGAATTTTTTAATGCGTGAAATTGCATCTAGAACTGCTCGGTGATGACCATGCGCAGTATCAACCACAACTACATCTACGCCCGCTTCAATCAAGGCTTGTGCGCGAGCAAAGCCATCATCGCCAACACCGACTGCAGCACCTGCCAAGCCAACATTCTTAACTAACTTAACATGCGTTACTTGATCGGAAATTGGCAGGTTGCGATGGATAATGCCAATGCCTCCGGCTTTAGCCATAGCGATCGCCATGGCAGATTCAGTGACGGTATCCATTGCTGATGAAATTAAAGGAACGGAAATTGAAATTGTGCGAGTTAATTGAGTGGTTGTGTCGACTTCTGAGGGAACAACATCAGAGGCATCTGGAAGAAGCAACACATCGTCATAGGTCAGCCCAAGCATCGCGACTTTATCGTTCTCGCTCAATGCGCCTCCTCATTTGTGCAGTTCGTGAAGGTGCGAAGTCTATCGGGGCTTTAAACTCCTACAGCACGCTCGATTTCAAGGCAGGCCTGTGATAAATCCTCAACGACCACAACCCCCGTACATGCATCGCGATTCCATCCTGGGCCACCGAGGACAATTCTTGGGGCAGGGCGGACTGTCGGTAGTTCTTGGAAGAACTCAGGGTGTGCATTTTCTTTCAACTGGGCCCAGAGAAAAATTGCGGGAGGCGCGGATCGAGTTACCATTCCTGCAATTGCTTCTAATGGTGTTCGTGAGCCCAAAAAATGGGTTTCGATTCTTCGCTCTGCCAATGCCGCAGCTAAAGCGTGAAGTGCCAAACAATGCAGCTCATCCCCTACTGCGGCTAAGAGAACTGGACGCGCATTAATTGGCTTATTGGCCGTTTGAACACAATCGCGGAGAATTCGCTTTAATATCTCGGATAGTAAATGTTCAACTTCAATGCCTTTACCAGTCTCCTCCCAATTTTTTCCGACTAAAACTAAGACTGGAGTAATGACTTGCATCCATGTTGAGTTCACGCCATGTTTGGCAAAATCTCTTCTCAGCTCGCTTTCAATAAACTCTACGTCAAAACTCTGGGCAGCTTTATAAATTGCCACTACTAACTCATCGCGAGCTTCAAACTCATGCTTAATCACTTCACAACAATTTTCATCGTCTTGCGCGTTGGCCCTTTTAGCTGCATCGCATGGTGCAACACCAGTTGAAATGAGTCGACGCATCATCATTAACTTAGCCACATCCAAGGCGCAGTAGCGTCGATGCTCTCCAGTAATATGCAGGGACGGCCCCAGTCCATATCGCCTATCCCACGTACGCAGCGTGGCGGGGGCTACTCCTAGACGGCGAGCTACAGCCGCCACCGTCAGGAGCTCCTCGTTGATCGCCATGCTCCTATCGTTGCGCTAATTAGGCCTACTCACCACTCCAAACCGCAGTTTTTGAAGAAGGTATGGCTCGAATTGGCTTGAACAACCTATGGCGCGGTTGTATCGTTGGGCCATGGCTGAGCTATCGAGATTACCCCGCCCTGTTGCCGATGAATGGGAGTGGCAGTACAAGGGTCTTTGTCGAGATCTTCCGACTGAGATGTTTTTCCATCCCGACGGCGAACGTGGTCCTCGTCGTCGTAACCGCGAAAATACCGCCAAGGCTATTTGCGCAACCTGTCCCGTGATGCTGGCCTGTCGCACACATGCACTTGCTGTGCAAGAGCCTTATGGGATTTGGGGTGGTCTATCTGAAGATGATCGATTAGGAATAATAAACAACGATGAGAAAACAGATTTATATCACGCCTCTTGAGTTTTAACTCTCCTCCTGAGTTAAGAAATAAAAAGAACCCCCAAAGAAAAAAATCTGCGGGGGTTCTTTCTTTTAACTACTTAGTGACTGTGTCCACCTGGACCATGTGAGTGGCCGCTACCACCGGCATCGGCAGGTGCATCGGCTGGTCGCTCGAATACAACTGCTTCAGTTGTAATAAACATTGCAGCAATCGATGCGGCGTTAGCTAGCGCTGAACGGGTTACCTTAACTGGATCGATGACGCCATCTTTTGCAAGATCGCCATAGACATCAGTTGCAGCGTTAAAGCCTTCGTTATCTTTCATCGCGCGGACTTTAGCAACTACTACGTAGCCTTCAAGGCCAGCGTTCTCTGCAATCCAACGAAGTGGCTCATCACAGGCTTTGCGAACTAAGCGAACTCCAACGGCCTTATCTCCGGTGAAACCAAGATCGCCCTCTAGGACATCGGCTGCATGCACAAGGGCAGCGCCTCCGCCAACGACGATTCCCTCTTCAACTGCTGCACGTGTTGCAGAGATTGCATCTTCAAGACGGTGTTTCTTCTCATTGAGTTCGACCTCAGTGTGTGCACCAACTTTAATAACGCAGACTCCACCAGCAAGCTTTGCTACACGCTCTTGCAACTTCTCCTTATCCCATGAGGAGTCTGAGTTTTCAATCTCTTTGCGAAGCTCATTAACACGACCAGCAACTGCCGCCTTGTCTCCTGCGCCTTCAACGATTGTTGTTGCATCCTTAGAAACTACGATGCGACGTGCGCGACCGAGATCTTCCAAAGTGACTGCATCAAGTTTCATTCCAACCTCTGCAGAAATAACCTGCCCGCCAGTTAATGTTGCAATATCTTGCAACATTGCCTTGCGGCGATCGCCAAAGCCTGGTGCCTTTACGGCAGCAGATGCAAAAACTCCACGCATCCGGTTTACTACCAAAGTTGAGAGAGCTTCTCCCTCAATATCATCGGCAATAATTAAAAGTGGTTTCGATGAAGCCGAAACCTTTTCAAGAATTGGAAGTAAGTCAGCAAGGGCTGAGATTTTCCCGGCCGAGATAAGCACGTAAGCATCTTCAAGGATTGCCTCCATGCGATCTTGATCGGTTACAAAGTATGGAGAGATGTAGCCCTTATCGAACTGCATTCCCTCAGTGAACTCGAGATCTAAGCCAGTAGTTGATGCTTCCTCAACAGTGATGACGCCATCTTTGCCGACTCTTTCAAAAGCCTCTGAGATTAAATCTCCAATTGCACGATCTTGTGCCGAGATAGTTGCAACATCTGCAATCTGAGCTTTTCCATTGACTGGAGTTGCTTGTGCGCTAAGTTTTTCAGAGACTGCAGCTACTGCCGCTTCGATTCCAACTTTAATCTCCATTGGCTGTGCGCCAGCGGCTAAGTTGCGGATACCCTCTTTAACCATTGCTTGTGCAAGCACTGTTGCAGTTGTAGTTCCGTCACCGGCAACATCATTAGTCTTTGTTGCAACTTCTTTAACTAACTGAGCGCCCATGTTTTCAACTGGATCAGAGAGTTCAATCTCTTTAGCAATTGTTACGCCATCGTTTGTGATGATTGGTGCGCCGAAAGATTTAGCGATAACAACATTACGACCCTTTGGTCCTAGCGTTACTTTGACGGTGTCGGCAAGAATATTGACGCCACGCTCCATCGCACGACGTGCGTGATCATCGAATTGAAGAGACTTTCCCATCTACTTCTCGATTACAGCGAGAATGTCGCGAGCTGAAAGCACCAAGAGGTCATCTCCGCCGTGCTTGATTTCAGTTCCGCCGTACTTGCTGTACAAAACAACGTCTCCAACTTTTACATCCATTGGAACTCGAACGCCGTCATCAAAGCGACCTGGTCCAACGGCGAGAACTACGCCCTCTTGTGGCTTCTCTTTTGCTGTATCTGGGATTACAAGACCTGACGCTGTTGTTGTCTCAGCCTCATTAGTCTTAATGACGATGCGATCTTCTAGTGGCTTAATTGCCATGTGTTTAGCTCCTCTTGTGCGTTGATTTCCTCGTGCAGGCCCGTTAGCAGTGTGGACCCGTGAGTGCTAACGCCAACTCTAGGCGAGCATATTCCCGCCAGCAAATCGGAGATTTAGGCGAATTATGTACATAATTTTATTTTCGCTCTAGTCTTTGAGCATGGAATCAATCCCCTTAAACGAGGCTCGACGGAACCTTCCAACACTCATCAATGATGCCCAAACTCAGGCAATTACCATTTCGCGCCATGGTGTTCCTGCGGCGGTGGTTGTAAGCCCTTCACGCTATGAGGAGCTCTTATCTGCACTTGAAGATATGGAAGACCTTGCCTCGATCGAGGCCTCCCTTAAGGACGCTTCCCCGTCAATTCCCTGGGAACAGATTAAAAAGGGATATGGAAGCGAAGAGGATTAAACGCTCACGGTTGTTACTGGCAGGCTGGAATCGGCATCAAAGGCAATAGGGCTGGGTGCTCGACCTGCGGCGACCATGAGAGAGCCCAGGGCGGCGACCATGGCACCGTTATCGGTACAAAGACCCGGTACCGGTATTCGTAAGCGGATGCCCACCTTTTGGCAACGCGCCTCGGCCACGGCACGAAGCCGTGAGTTAGCCGCGACTCCTCCAGCGATCACCAAAGAATCGATGCCTGAAGCCTTGCAGGCCGCAAGTGATTTGAGAAGTAGTACATCAACAATTGCCTCTTGGAAAGATGCCGCGACATCTGCCTTTGCGTAGTCAGGGGTGGCTTCTAAATATCTAGCAACGGCGGTTTTTAAGCCAGAGAATGAGAAATCAAATGGACGAGTTTGCCAATCATTAGATGTTGTTAGCCCTCGCGGAAAATTAATGGAATCGGCATCACCAGTCTTAGCGAGAGCGTCAATAGTCGGGCCACCAGGAAAACCTAACTTCATCACACGTGCAATTTTATCGAAAGCCTCACCCGCGGCATCATCCATCGTGGCACCGAGTTTAGTAATCGAACCAGTGATGTCATCGACTTGCAACAGTGATGAGTGCCCGCCACTTACGAGCAAAGCAATTGTTGGAGTCAATGTTTCTGTGTGAGTGAGGGCGTCAACACTAATGTGCGCAGCCAAGTGATTTACAGCAAAGATTGGTTTATCTAAGCCAAGTGCCAAGCCAGTTGCCGCTCCAACTCCAACTAAGAGTGCACCGACTAATCCTGGACCCGCAGTAACGGCAACGGAATCGATATCGCTTAATGAAATATTGGCATCCTTCAATGCCTGTGTAATCGTTGGCTGCATCGCTTCAAGATGTGCGCGACTTGCAATCTCTGGAACAACACCACCAAAACGTGCATGCTCTTCGACACTGGATGCAATGACATTGGCTAATAAACTCCGCCCACGAACAATTCCGACGGCGGTTTCATCGCACGAAGTTTCGATTCCTAAGACAATTGGCGCACTCATGTTAAATCTTTCCGCATCACTAACGCATCCAGGCCACTGCCAAAATAATCTTTCCGAATATTTAACTTCAAATATCCAAGGGATTCATATAAAGAAATCGCTTCCAGGTTATCAATCTTTACTTCTAACATCATCGCGTTTGAGTCTTGCGCTTTTGCCCACTCAGTGATGAGGGCCATTAGCGCTCTAGCAATTCCTTGGCCGCGATGCTCTGGAATAACACCTACAGTCAAAATATCTGCAGCGGTTCCCCCTGGTGCAAAAACACCTGCATATCCAATAATGCTTTGTGCATCATCAAGGGCAACAATAAAATGTCGGGTTGAAGCAGAAATCTCTTCTCTGTATTGGCCAGATGACCAAGGTGAGTAAGGGAACAAAAGTTTATCGAGTGAAACCAAAACGGGAATATCTAATTCATTGGCATCGCGATACCTAATCATTTAACGATCCGCCGTTGCAACTGCATCTGGATGGCGCAAGTAAATTGGTTCAGTGATATTGCCGCTAAGTGAGACCATTGCTAGCAAATCAGGAAATAGATCACTATAAATTTCAGTGCCCTCTACTGCAGCTGGAAAATTAACTGCAGGTTCACCCACCCGAACTCGGTCAAAATAGCGAGCCCAATACACCTCTTTGCGCCGCGCATCTACGGTAACAATAAAATCCTTAGACTGAACTTGGGCTGCAATAGCATCGAGTGAGCAAATACCGCGTACTGGGATAGAGCGGGCTAAGGCAAAGCTGTGTGCGAATGCGATTCCAATGCGCAGACCTGTAAATGGTCCCGGTCCCATTCCAACTACTACTTCATCAATTGTGCGACCAGCGATCCCTTCCTGCACTAATGCGGGAAGAGCTGGACCGTGTGCAGTTGCTCCATCTTTAAAGCCACTCCAGAGTAATTCACCGGCTTGAATAATTCCTACGCAGGTTCTAGAGGTCGATGTATCAATAGCTAAAGAAATCGTCATAGTGAAAAACCTGCCCAACGCTCTCCCACTGCTTTGATTTCAACTCTTCTAATCTCTTCACTTCTATCGATTGTGATCTCTAAACGAGATTCACTCAAACGTGCCGACTCCGCGCCACCCCATTCAATGACCGTGACTGAGTTATCAATGTCTAGATCTAAATCATCGATGTAGAGGTTGGGATTGTCGGTATCTAGTAGGCGATAAGCATCTACATGAATCATGGGTAAGACTGCTTTATGTACTCGTGAGATAACAAAGGTTGGCGATGTGATATCCGTGATTCCTAGACCACTACCGATGCCCTGGGCTAATACAGTCTTACCAGCGCCAAGCGGACCGTTTATGAGAATTAAATCTCCCCGCTTTAGACGCGGCGATAGTTTTTTGCCGATATTAAACATCTCTTCGGCACTGGCGGCGGTAATCATGAGGGCTCAAGAGTAAAGGAAAACGGGGGTCTGGCTTTCGGCCAGACCCCCGTCATTTCCCTCGATTTTTTACTTATTACTGGTTGTAGTACTTAAGCAGTGGTACAGAGAAGTTCCGATCGACAACGAGATTGCCAGCCTTGCGGCCTGCTGAAACGATTGGGCCACCTGATGGCAACTTCCCGGTGAGTCCGGCGCTGACCAAACTCTTCGCAACAAGCACTAACTGTGCAGATGTGAAGTTACAGTGGTTAGTGCCGGAAGCTGCAGGAGTTGTTGTAATTGGAGAACCCGCATCTGTAAAGGTTGTGTATCCCTTACTTGGCGTCATGTTCCACAACATCAGTAGCTTATTGGTAGGTCCATTGTAAGACCTAGTTGTCTTATATGCAGCAAAGGCAGCTAATTTTTCATCTGCAAATTGCTGGGCATAGGCATCAACGATGCGCTGTGAGGCACCTGCAGGTGTAATTGGATCTGCAACACCTGTCATGAGGATGGTTGGAACATTTATTTTTCCGGTATTGCTATGGAGTGCATTCATCTTTGCAATTGCAGCTGCATTTCCAACGGCGCGTGGTGCACCCGGATTTGCAGTAGAGAGTGCGCCGAGTAATGCTTCGATAACTGTGTTGCCGGAAAGAGCCGCGTTAAATATAACTCGCTCGTTTTCAATTCGAGCAGCGTAATCAGTCATTGTGTTATCAAAGATTGCACCCCCCGCTTGAAGTTCAACATCTTGTGTTGCAAGCACTGCAAGTGCTGCAGCATTAGTTCCATTTTCAAGAATTGCTAACGCGGGACTAATTGCTAATGGGAATGAGAGTTTTAGAGCTCCTTCTGGTCCTCTAATTGAGTCGAAGTGAGCCGATTGCGTTGGAAGTCCAGACATTAAACCGAGCAGCAAAAGTGCGCTGCGAGGTGGAACTCCGCCGGCAGCTAAGGCTTTACCTGTGGCAGATGATGTATCTGGCCAAGCATTAGTGGAAAGCGATGCCTGCAACTTACCCATAACCGTAAAGACTTTAACTAAATCGCCATAAGCCTCAGCATTACCTGCCGCCCCTGCCGAATAATTACCGCCCTTAATTGTTGGATCGAAAAGCACCTTAAGACCCCACAAGAAATCTCCAGCCATTGTTAGCTCAGCTGGAATATTGTCGGCCATGCACATGGGTGCAGCTGCAGAGATGAGATTTGGATACTTCTCTGCAAGTCCCTGAGTGATAACTCCACCTAGGGATGAACCCCAAGCAACCACTTTTGTCGTAGTTGGAAACTTTGCTTTGAACTCACCAATTAACTCAACGTTTGTCTTTATCGCCGAATCTGGATTCCACCCTTGTCGGGCAAAACCAGAACCCATGACCGCGACACCTTGACTAAATAAGTACTGTGCAACTGCAGCATTTCCACCCGGAATAGGCTCTGGTGTATTAGTAACTTTGTATCCACCAATCAGGGGAATTCCAACTGGAATATCAATGTTGTAACGATATCCATGTGAGTACAGAGCGACAGTTCCGTTGAAATTAGCTGGAACCATCATTGAATACGGAGCACCATCTGATGTCACGCCAACGCATGATTGAACTGGAGATTTTCCATCGCATGCAGGTGCAGCGTTAGCTGCAACTGGGACCGAAACAATGATTCCAGTTACGAGTGCGCTCGCACTAAGTAGTGCGTAGATTCGCGTTTTAGCTGAAGTTAGTCTCATTAGTTTGGTAATCCCTTCGCTGGCATTGCTGGGCGCTTGTATGTTGATTTAACAACTGCGCCTGTGCCTGAATCGGTTGTGTAGGTGACATACGTTCCACCAAGTGGAAGTAGGTCTCCCGTTGGAGAGTACTTGCCAACCCAGTAGCCAGTTAGTCCTACGTGACTCTTAGCTGAGTATCCAACTGGAGTAAGCGCAGAATTAGCTAAAGTAGCGCCCTTAGTATTTAGAACTGCCATCAATGACTTACGCGTTGGATTTTGTCCAGCAGCCTTAAGTGCTTGAGCAGTCATGAAGGCTGTGTTCATACCAAGTAAAACGTTGAGATCAAAGACTGATCCCGGAACGGCTTTGGCATAAATATCTGAGAAGAGCTTGATGTACTCATCATTCATATCAGTAGTAGCTGGCACCGGTGAAAAACCAATGGCGTTATATAGAACGCCAGCTGGAACTCCGGTTAGCTTGATAGTTGTAGCATCTCCACCAACTGAACCAAGCATCCACTGCGGTGCATATTTCAACACAGCAGCCGTGCCGAGCATTGCGGAGGTTGCACTCGATACTCCGAAGAGAATTACGACATCGGCTTCAGCGGCCTTGAACTTTGTAATCCAACCCGCAGCAGCTGCAGCGCCTTGTGAGCCTGATGCATATGGAACTTTTACTGCAAAGTTGATTCCGGCAGTTTTAAAACCTGCCAGCGCATCGCTACCAAAGTCATCATCTTGATACAGCAGGCCAATTTTCTTGCCCGCAAAGTTATCCTTGATGTACTCACCCATAATCTTGGCCTCCATAATATATGAAGGTAAAATTGCATACGTGGTTGGGTACTTCTTCACATCGGCAAAGCCGCTAAATCCAGTATTCACAAATAGAACTGGAACGCCACGTCTAGCTGGGTTAAGCGAAGAAGCAACTGCCTTAACATTCGCAGTTCCTAAGGGTGCAAGCAAAGCCATCACTTTATCTTTTAAGATCAGTTCGTTAGTCTTGGCTACTGCCTCAGTTGGAACATAACGATCATCTTTAACTATGAGAGTGATTTTGCGACCGTTGACTCCACCATTTGCATTCAGATAATCGAAGTAAGCCTTCGCGGCTCCTGGGATTTTGTTGTAACCAAGGGATGCTGCTCCGGTCATTGGAAGTGTCATTCCGAGTTTGATTTCAGATGACCCAACTCCAACTTCTCTCGCGTTTGCCGGAACTGCAGTTGCAGTCAAGCTCGCTACGGCTAGTACCGCAGAAACTGAGATCAGTCTCCGGCGATTCATTGCTTTCATGTGTTTCCTTCCATCGAGGGTTTGGATAGAGCTTTACAACTTTTTCTTTGCCGCTTTTTTAGCTGCACGTGCTCGATGTTGTTCGACTGGTCCATTGGGTACAAATAGAACAGTCACAATCAAGAGCGCACTAACTATAAAGCCTGGCAAATTTGTGGTGATGTTCTCGGAGCTTCCGATGCGGTGTGCCACCACATCGGCAATCTCTGGGATTGCCACCAATGTCACTGCCCCAATCATGACGCCTGAGAGGGTACTTACGCCAGAGAGAACCGCCCCGGTCAAGAGTGCAAATGAGAGGGCGAGCGGAAAGGCGCTTGGAGAAACAGTTCCAATTGTCATGGATAACAGAGCGCCAGCTAGGCCAGCAATCCCGGCGCTTATGGTGAAGGCCAGAATCTTGCTTCTACCGGTATTAATGCCGCAGATCTGGGCAGCGACCTCATTGCTTCGGCCTGCGCGCCAATTTCGACCATATCGAGAGCTCAAAATATTGCTGAGTAACCATGTTGATATCAGCGCTGCTAAGGCCGCGATCCAAAAGAACCACTTATATTGCGTGAAATCTTCGCCTAAACCAAGGGGTGGAAATCCAACATCAAAGAGAAGACCTTGCTCTCCGCCGAGGATAGAGAATTGATTGGCAAGTGATGGCAGGCCAATCGCTAGCGCCAACGTCGTGCCAGCTAAATACGGACCAGATAGCCGTGCAGCTGCAGCGCCAAGAAGTGCACCCCCAACGGCCGCTGCCAAAACTGCAATAAAAAAAGTTCCAATGATTGGAATTTGAAATTCATTGCGCGCAAGCGTTGCACTATAAGCACCAATTGCCATGAGAGCGCCATGTCCGAGTGAGACTTGACCTGAATAGCCGGTAAGTAAAATGAGAGATGAGATAGCGATAACAAATACTGCAATTGATGCACCTTGGTATACACGTAGTTCATCAACGCGGTTACTAGCTAAGAATAAGAGAAATCCAAAGATAAGAAATAAAGCAAAATGTGCGCGGGGTTTTAACTTATGCACGGCGCCCCACCTTTGCTCCAATTATTCCCTGAGGGCGTATAAAGAGAACCAATAATAAAATCACAAAAGGAGCGATAAAGAAAAGTCCGCCGTTGAGATATATCAGAACAAATGAGATCACCAGTCCTAAAAAGAGTCCGCCGATTACTGCACCAAGCAGACTATCGAGACCGCCGATTACTGCTGCAATGAACCCTGAAACTAGAAGCAATGAGAACTCAATTGAGTCAGGTGAGAAATTACCATTTCCATTGACGGTCTGAAAAACTCCTGCAACCGCACCTGCCGCACCTGCTAAAGCCCATCCTAGAGTTCTTATGAGACCCACTCGTATTCCAGAAAGACGCGCAATTTCAGGTGCGTATGCCGATGCCCTAAGCGATAGGCCTAGATTAGTTCGCTGAAAAAGTAGAGTTAGTAAAGCCATCAAGATCAACGTGGTGATTAAAATAAGTAGTTTTAAGGGAGAAAAAACTAAAACTTCACCATTGACCGTAAAACCATTATTGGAAACAGGTGGGGGAATTCGTAAATCTTGACCTCCCCAAATCATTGCAATAACCGAGCGAATTAAACCCAATAATCCAAGGGTGGCAATAATTGGCGCTACGGCGGCGATCGGACCACTGGATGAGTGTTTAACTAAAACACGCATTAAAATTACTTCCACAAGTGCAGAGAATATGGCTCCGCCAAGCATCGCAATCGGTAAAGCGAGCCAGAATGATCCAATTCGGGTTACTGCTTCATATCCAAAATAAGTTGAGAGTAAGGCCATGCCGGCTTGAGCAAAATTTATGACTCTTGTACTTCGCCAGACTAATACAAATGCAATTGCCATTAACGAATAAATAGAGCCAGCTGTAATGCCAATTAAAATTGTGTTAAGTAATTGCATAGTTAATACCCCAAATAAGCAGCGCGCACTGCTGGGTCATCAATGAGCGCTTGTGCATGATCAACTGCAACCACTTTTCCAAGATTTAAAACGATTCCTAAATCTGCAATTCTGAGAGCACCCATTGCATTTTGTTCAACTAACACAACGGTCAAACGCATTGATGTAGTTAAGTCACGAATTGTTTGAAAAATCTGCTCAACGACGAGTGGGGCTAAACCGAGCGAAGGCTCATCGAGAAGAAGTAGTTTTGGTTTTGACATCAAAGAACGCCCAATAGCTAGCATCTGGCGTTCACCACCTGAAAGCGTGTCCGCTCTTTGTGACAATCGCTCACCAAGGCGCGGAAAAATTGAAACCACTAGGGCAAGAGTTTCAATCATCTCTTTTTTATCACGTCGCCAAATAGCACCTAACTCAAGATTCTCTTTGACGGTGAGCTCTGGTATTACAGATTTGCCTTCGGATACATGTGAAATTCCTTTTCTTACTAAAATCTCGGGTTTATCTCCAAGAATTGACTCACCCATCCAACTAATTTTTCCATGCGAGGCCTTATTCAAACCAGATATTGCTCGTAATAAACTCGTCTTTCCAGCCCCGTTTGAGCCAATTACTGCGGCCAGTGCTCCAGTTGGTATCGCCAAAGAGAGTGAGTTAATTGCACGTATGGCACCATAGTGAACGCTTAAATGAGAAACATTGAGTGTCATTTATTCACCGTTCCTAAATATGCTGCTATTACCGCTGGATCTCGTCGGACTGTTTCGGCGCTGCCGCTTGCGATAACTTCTCCAAAGTTGAGTACATATAGTTTGCTGCAGACTGACATGATTACATCCATGTGATGCTCAACCAATAGCACCGACATCTGTGTGCTCAAATTTCGGATGAGTGTATTCATCCACTCGATATCTTGTACCCCTAATCCACCGGCAGGCTCGTCCAACATTAAAATTCTCGGTTCACTCACCAGAGCTCGTGCAATCGCAACACGTTTAGTATCGGGATACGACAAAGTATCGGCACGACGATCAGCAAGGCCACCTGCGTAGACGCGCTCGAGAGCGATTCGTGCCCTGTCGCGAATTCGATTCTCATCTTTAATATTTCTGGCGAGCGCAGCCGAGACTAAACCGGTTTTCGCTAAGTGTTGTGCACCGATCATTACATTTTCTAGAACGCTTAAATCCCCGAATAAACCGACTCCCTGTAGCGTTCGCGCGATTCCAAGATCAACTAACTCATCTGTGCGTGGAAAATCACGACGCTCACCCTGTAAAAAAAATCTACCCTTATCTGGAACGATAAGTCCGCACAGAGCATTAAATAGAGTGGTCTTGCCAGCGCCATTTGGGCCAATGAGACCAACGACCTCATTGCTGCCGACTTCAAGGTAGACATCATTGAGTGCCCGAAGACCGCCAAAGGAGATTGAGACTCCCTCGACGTGCAACGTTGCAGTTTTAGTAGACATGAGGTGCATAGATTCTAGGCACCCTTGGACCAATTCGTGTAACTATCTCGTAGTTAATTGAAGCCGAGGATGCCCCCCAATCATCGGCCGTGTACTCGCCGTGCCTGCCATCGCCAAAAATTACTACCCAATCCCCGGATTTAGCCGTGGATTCTGGACCTAAATCCACTACAAATTGATCCATAGATACTCTCCCGATAATGGGCGCACGTTTGTCATTGAAAAAAACGCCAGCACCTTGCGCAATTCGTGGGATTCCATCGGCATACCCCATCGCAACAATACCAAGCTGTGTATCGAACTCCGTAACTGCACTCGCTCCATATCCGATAGGCGAGCCAGCTGGTACTTGTTTCACCAAATGAAGTTTTGCGCGTAGTTGCATTGCAGGTTTTAATCCTAATCTGGCACTGTCGCCAAGGTTTTTTACATCGGGTGATAGTCCATACATAGCAATTCCTGTGCGCACTAAATCGAAGGTCGCTTTATGGTTTTTCAATACTGCAGCCGAGTTAGAGAGGTGTTTGACGGGCGGGTTAACTCCAACACTCACCAATTGAGCGAGCATTTCATGAAAGCGATTGATTTGATCGAAGTTCTGGCTTTGCTCTGGTTCATCTGCACGGGCAAAATGTGAAAAGAAGCCTACGACATCTACAAAAGAAAAATCTGCTTTTAATAGTTCGGGCCATTCATCGAGGAATCCTCCGCGATTCATTCCAGTGTCGACCTCGATGTGAATTCGTGCATTAACATTTAATGCAGAAATCTCTTCTAGCGTGGCTAAACAAGAGACTGCTACGTCGATATCGTGGCTATGGGCCGCTCTGAAATCAGATCCGGGAGGCAGCAACCAAGCAAGAATAGGGATTCGAACACCGTGAGTTCGAAGTGCAATCGCCTCTTCAAGTAAGGCGACACCTAACCAATTAGCTCCAGCTTTCTCAGCCGCTAAACCAACTTCAATTAAACCATGACCATATGCATCGGCTTTAACGACAGCTAATAAATCAACACCGCTTATTGATTTCAATGTTGAGAGATTGGCAATTATCGAAGCGACATCGATTCGTGCTTCGGCCCTGTGCTCCATTACCTTCGCTCCACGATAACCATTGCCGATGCGATACCAGCATCGTGCGAGAGCGAAAGGTGGACATCTGCGCCATCAATTAAATCGGCGATTTCTCCACGGAATAGGAAAACAGGCTTACCGCTCTCAAGGTTTATTACTTCAGCATCGTGCCAAGCAAGGCCTTTGCCAGCACTAATTGCCTTAGCGAGAGCCTCCTTTGCCGCAAAGCGGGCGGCGAGTGAAGCAATTGGTTTAGAGCGCTCTCCTTGCGTAAAAAGCTTCTCAAGCAGGCCCGGAGTTCGATCAAGTGAGGATTTAAAGCGTTCGATATCGACCACATCGATGCCAATCCCATCAATCATGCATGAAATCTTAGTGCAGTTGACTCTTAGAAGGAACGTAGCGATCTACTGCAATTACTGCCACTAATAGTGCGCTGCCTATAAAAAGTCCACCTAGTAAATCGGTGAACCAATGCGTATGACGTATGAGTGAGACCACGCAAACGGTTAATGAAATTGTCACAACTCCTGCACTAGCTAGGCGACCTTGATACCTATCAACGCGGGCGTATCTATAGATTATATAAGCCAAAATTCCCCATGTTAGAACTGCATTAGATGCGTGACCGCTCGGATATGACATTCCGCCGGCATGAAGTAAATCAATACCATCGCGGGGTTTAGTTCGTCCAAGAAATATTTTGAAAACCCCCACTACAAAATTGAGTGCCAGTAGAGATAAAAGAGCCAAGTTAAGTGGGCGCCAAGTTTTGAATTTGTAAGCGATATATGAAGCTGCAATTATTAGTATCACTGTAGTTAACCAACGTGCACCTAAGTCATCTAAACGTCTTAGTAGAAAGCCAGCAAAACCCTCAAACTGCGGTCGATGCGTTCGGTTTACATCCCTATCAAAATTGACAAGTGGGCCATTGAATAAAACCTGTTGTGTTACAGCGAGAAAGCCTGCGAATAGGAGCGCCGACCAGCGTAAAGCACGAAACATTTGAGCTTTACGCATTTATTCAACCGTAACTGATTTTGCTAAATTTCTCGGCTGATCTACATCATTGCCACGAGCTACGGCCATTTCGTATGCAAAGACTTGTAGCGGCACGGTTGCAAGCACTGGCTGAAACAGTGCAGGCACAATCGGGATCCGAATTATATGTTCAGCACCTTCAACATGTGCACCTTCTTCTGCGATGACTATGACGCGGGCACCTCGAGCTTTTACTTCTTGAATATTGCTGAGCATCTTTTCATCAAGTGCGTGCTCGTGGCCTGCCGGCAGTATTGCAATAACAGGAGTTCCAATATCAATCAATGCAATGGGACCATGCTTGAGTTCGCCTCCTGCAAAACCTTCGGCATGAATATATGCAAGCTCCTTTAATTTCAGTGCGCCTTCCAGGGCAACGGGATAACCGATATTTCTGCCAAGAAATAACACGATGTTGTTGTCAGCAAAACTGCGGGTTAATTCACGAAGCGGCTCTACGGTTTCAAGAATCTGCTCTATTTTTCCTGGGAGCTCAAGTAATTCATTATATAAATTTACAACTTCAGCATCGCTGAGTGCACCATTAACTTGGGCTAAATGTAGGCCGATGAGATATACCGCAATCATTTGCGTTAATAGCGCTTTAGTAGATGCGACGGCAATTTCTGGTCCTGCATGGGTATATAAGACGGCATCTGATTCGCGTGGAATTGTCGAGGAGTTAGTGTTACAGATTGCTAAAACTCGAGCCCCGGCCGCTTTAGCATGGCGCACGGCCATCAACGTATCCATCGTTTCACCTGATTGAGATATGGCAATTACCAAGGTCCCGCTATCGATGATTGGATCTCGGTAACGATACTCACTAGCAATCTCAACTTCTACCGGAATTTTCGCCCACTTTTCAATGGCATATTTGGCCACCATTCCTGCGTTATAGGCAGTGCCGCATGCAATTACCGTGATTTTCTTGAGTGCTCTTATCTCATCGGGGCTCATACGTAACTCGTCTAAAACTATCTGCTGGTTATCACTTAAGCGGCCAATTAATGTATCGGCAACGGCTTTTGGTTGTTCAAAGATTTCTTTTAACATGAAGTGGGTGAAGCCACCTTTTTGTGCAGCGATAGCATCCCAGGAGATCTCATACTCCTTGGGTTCAATTGCTACGCCCTCAAGGTCGGTGATCTCTACGCTCGTTGGTGTGATCGTTACAACTTCATCTTGGCCGAGCTCTATGGCCCGCTTGGTATAGTCAATAAAAGCTGCAACATCGGAAGCCAAAAAGTTTTCGCCAACGCCAACGCCGACTACAAGTGGAGAGTTGCGACGCACTCCCACAATAACTTCAGGGGCATCGGCATGCATGGCGACAAGGGTAAATGAGCCACGTAACGCTTTAACTGCCTCGCGCATCGCCGCCGATAAATCACCATGTCGTTCTTTGCGAAGATCACTGAGCAGGTGAGCTACTGACTCAGTATCGGTCTCGGAGGAAAAAACATGTCCACGAGCTTCTAAGTTTTTACGAAGTTCGGAATAGTTTTCAATAATTCCATTGTGAATAACTGCCAATTTGCCCTCATTATCAAGGTGAGGGTGTGCATTTCGATCAGTTGGTCCGCCGTGCGTTGCCCAACGAGTATGCCCGATGCCCGAATGCACTACAGGAAGTGAAGCATCGAGTGCGTTCTCTAAATTTACAAGCTTGCCCGCTCTTTTTTCAATAAATAATTTACCCGGTACACCAAGTGCGATTCCTGCAGAGTCATAACCACGATACTCAAGTCGTCGCAAACCCTCAATGAGTGGCGTAATGGCAGATTGTGGCCCGCTGTAACCCACAATTCCGCACATATATGTATCTACCCCAGTTCAGCTCTAACAACATCTGCTAGCGATCTAGCAATTTCTTCGGCAAGGTTATCACTGGCAGCCTCAACCATGACTCTGACGAGGGCTTCTGTACCCGATGCTCGCAACAAGACTCTGCCGCTATCTCCAAGTCGTAGCTCGGCTGCTTGCACCGCCGATGAAATCTGCGCTGATGCGTGGAGACTCTCCTTCTTAACATCTCGCACATTTATCAGAACTTGCGGAATACGCTGCATTGTTGCGGCTAGCTCTTGCAAAACCTTACCTGTCCGAACAACTTCCTGTAGAAGTTGTAACGCCGTTAGTATTCCATCGCCAGTATTAGCTAGATCGCGCATAATCACATGTCCCGACTGCTCGCCACCTAATGAATAATCGTTAGCAATCATATTTTCCAATACATAACGATCGCCAACAGGCGTCGTAACTACTTCAATGCCTGAATCTCGCATCGCATGCATAAAACCCAAATTGCTCATTACCGTTCCAACAACTGTGTTGCCCTTTAACTTGCCACGCGCCTTAAAGCCACGCGCCAAAATCGTCAGAATGTGATCTCCGTCGATTTCATTTCCGGTGGCATCGATTGCTAAACATCTATCGGCATCACCATCGTGGGCAATACCAACATCGGCGCCTTCTCTCAATACCGCTGCACGGAGTTGATGCAGATGGGTAGACCCACACTCTTCATTGATATTCCAGCCATCTGGTTCATTAAAGATTGCAATGACTTCGGCACCGGCTCGACGGTACGCTTCAGGTGCCACACTTGATGCCGCACCATTAGCGCAGTCAACGACAACCTTTAAACCTTTAAGTGGAGTTTCAACCGAGGCCAAAAGATGGGTCAAATATCGCTCTGGTGCAGTGTCGTCATTTATTACACGTCCAACGCTGCGACCAGTTGGTCGCTTCCAATCCTCGCCCATTCTCGCTTCAATACGTGCTTCAATTGCATCATCTAACTTGCCTCCACCGCGTGCAAATAATTTAATTCCATTATCTGGCATTGGGTTATGGGATGCGCTAATCATGACGCCGAGATCGGCTTTAGATTCAGCGACTAAATATGCAATCGCAGGTGTTGGTAAAATACCAACTCGATAGACATTGATTCCGGCACTTGTTAGCCCCGCCACAACAGCCGCCTCTAAAAACTCTCCAGATGCGCGCGAATCTTGACCCACAATCGCCGTTGGTCGGTGATCTCTATTGGATGAGCTTTCCACCAATATATGCGCAGCGGCAACTGCGAGATCAAGTGCTAATTCAGCGGTGAGATCGCTATTGGCTAAGCCACGAATTCCATCGGTACCAAAGAGTGCCATTGGAACTCCTTTACTTAAATGTAAATTAGCGCTTGCTGTATTGAGAACGCTTACGAGCCTTCTTAAGGCCGTACTTCTTGCGCTCGATAACACGTGCATCACGTGATAAGAATCCAGCCTTCTTTAGCGCTGGACGGTTTGCTTCTTCATCAATTTGATTCAATGAACGTGCAACGCCAAGACGTAGTGCACCAGCTTGGCCAGATACTCCGCCACCATTGATACGCGCAAAAACGTCGTATTGGTTTTCAGCACCTACCGTGCGAAATGGCTCTGAGACTGATTGTTGGTGAACTTTGTTTGGGAAGTAATTCTCAAGTGCTTTACCGTTAATGATCCACTTACCGGTTCCTGGAGTTAAGCGAACACGGGCAACGGCTTCCTTACGACGACCTGTGCCGCCACCTGGAGCCTTAATTGCCGGGCGGTTAGTTGCAGCCGCTGGAGTTGATGATGTGTATGAAGTAGGAACTTCGTTCTCATCGAGATCGTTAAAAGTTGTGTTCTCTGACATTTCCATCCCTTACTTCACTATTTGTGAAACTTGTTCGAATACATATGGTTTTGGAGCTTGTGCAGCATGCGGGTGGTTTGGACCGGCATAAACCTTTAGCTTTGATGCGATGTCACGACCAAGACGATTCTTAGGAATCATTCCCTTGATTGCTTTTTCAACGGCGCGTGTTGGGAACTTCTCAAGAAGCTCGCCGTAAACAGTTGATGTTAATCCGCCTGGAAAACCAGAGTGATGATGTGACCACTTAGTATTTGTTTTGTTACCTGACAGAGCGATTTTTTCCACGTTAATGATAATGACGAAGTCGCCCATGTCCATGTGTGGAGCAAATGTTGTCTTGTGCTTTCCACGAAGTAGAACGGCGGCATGTGTTGCAAGACGGCCCAAGACCACATCTTGCGCATCGATGACATGCCACTCACGGACTGCGTCACCGGCTTTTGGACTATATGTACGCACGCTCTTGCCTACCTTCTATTTCGAGTTATTTCATTAAGCGCCCTTAAGGAGCGCAGAGGAGTAAGGGTACCTGTACGCACCAGATGGGTCAAAACCAGCCTATTTATGCATTTTCATGAGAACCTTTGCAACCAACTATCGGAGTGATTGAGATTTCTCCCCCTCCATTCTCCGCATGAATTAGGTTATTCTCCGCAATAACTGCGGTAAATAAATGGACTCTGCGGAGAATAAGAGGTATATTCTCCGCATGAACCGCGGAGAAAAGAAATATATATGGCAGCTGCCAGACTGGCCACGCTGGCACTATGACTCTCAACAGCTGAGCCCTCTTTTATCGCAGGTGCACCACGCCCAAGGTTTATTACAGGGTCGAATGCGAAATATCGGTTTTGGTCTGAGCGAAGAGTCAACATTGACGATGTTGACTAGCGAAGTATTAAAAACCAGCGAGATTGAGGGTGAGTTACTTGACCCCGAAACCGTACGCTCGTCAGTGGCTCGACGATTAGGCATGGAGTCAGCGGCCGTCGCACCTCAAGATCGCCGCGTCGACGGTGTTGTTAACATGGTTTTAGATGCAACACAAAATTTCAAGAAAGAGTTAACAAGTGATCGGATTTTTGGTTGGCATGAGGGGTTATTCCCAAATGGCTATAGCGATGATGTAGAGATGCGAGTAGGCGATTGGCGCGATGACACAAAAGGGCCGATGCAAGTGATCTCAGGGCCGATGGGGCGTGAGATCGTGCACTTTGAAGCACCACCTGCACAATTGATACCAAAAGAAATGACCAACTTCTTACATTGGTTCAACCAAGAGCAAGGTTTGGATCCATTAGTTAAAGCAGGGTTAGCACATCTTTGGTTCGTGACCATCCATCCTTTTGAGGACGGCAACGGTCGCATTGGGCGCGCAGTGTGTGACATGGCACTTGCACGGAGTGAACATTCAGCACAAAGGTTCTACAGTCTCTCTGCACAAATACGAAAGGAACGAAAGGGTTATTACAATCTGCTCGAACGCACGCAAAGAGAATCCCTTGAAGTAACACATTGGCTGGAATGGTTTCTCGAAATCCTTTTACGTGCATTGCAGGGTGCAGAGGATTCTCTCAATGAGGTGCTTTCTAAAGCTCGATTCTGGCAAGAATGGGCTGGTACAACTTTGAATCCTCGTCAATCCACCATGATTAACAAATTGCTAGATGGATTTAACGGAAATCTAACGAGCAATAAATGGGCAATCATAAATAAATGCTCACCAGATACGGCGCTGCGAGATATAACTGATCTCATAATAAAAGGTTTGTTAATGAAAGCGCCTGCTGGTGGCCGAAGTACTCATTATCAATTGACGCCCTTGGATTAAACTTCTTCCAGAAATTCGTTAAGAAGGGTCAGCTCGCAGATTTTTACCAGATTTTAAAACTCAAAAACAGGCTCGGGGTTCTCAAAAACCTGACCATCGCTGCCGAAGACTAGGAAGCGAGTGAAACCTCGCGTAAACCAACGGTCGTGGGTCACGGATATTACTGTTCCTTCATATCGATCCAACGCACTCTCTAAGCTTTCAGCACTTGCAAGATCTAAGTTATCGGTCGGCTCATCGAGTAGAAGTAAAGTTGAACCAGATAACTCTAGTAAAAGGACTTGGAAACGAGCTTGCTGTCCACCAGATAAGGATGCAAAGCGTTGCTCAGCTTGCTGATCTATTTCATATTTGCGCAGAGCGCTTTTAGCTGGACCTAACTGCAGTGAGTACATCTGCCAAAGAATTTCGAGCAAGCTCTGAGATTCAAACTCTGGGTGTGAATGTGTTTGAGCGAAGTAGCCAATCTCAACGCGGGCTCCGATTTTAAAATTGCCAGAGTACTTGACGGTGGAATCACCTGAGATTAAACGTAAGAAGTGAGATTTACCGGTTCCATTCTTACCAAGAACGGCGATGCGATCACCGAAAAAGACTTCGAAGTTAAATGGTTGAGTTAAGCCCTCAAGGGTTAGATTTTCAAAGGTTAATGCGCGCAAGCCCGTGCGGCCTCCCCGAAGACCGACTCGAACATCTTGTTCAACAGGTGGTGCCTGTGGTGGACCTGCCTCTTGAAACTTTCGAAGTCGAGTCTGCATCGCATGATATTTATTTGCCATATCCGGACTGATTGCAGCCTGAACCTGGAGGGTACGTACTAAATCTTTAAGCCTTTGGTGCTCTTGCTCCCAGCGAAGCAAAATTTCAGCGAAACGTGCATTTCTTGCCTTTCGCGCATCGTGCCAGGTTGAAAATTTTCCACCATGTACCCATGTTGTATTTCCAGCAGCACCTTGTTCGAGCGTTACTATGCGATTGACTGTATTTTCTAGTAGTTCGCGATCGTGACTAATAAAGAAAACGGTTTTCTTAGTTGACTTAATTACTTCTTCTAACCAGCGCTTAGATGGAACATCTAAGTAGTTATCAGGTTCATCTAAAAGTAGCGTCTCATCTGGACCTTCAAGAAGCGCGTTAAGTACTAACTTTTTCTGTTCTCCCCCAGATAATGTATTTACTTCTCTCTTTGCAACTTCATCAAATGATTTACCAAGAGCGGCAGTGCAACAGACATCCCAAATAGTTTCATACTCATATCCCCCAACATCTCCCCACTCGATAATCGCTTGGGCATAAGCAATTTGCGCTTTTTCAGTATCTGTTTCATGCATAGCGATTTCTGTTCTTTCAATTTTTTCTGCCGCGTCGCGAATTCTTTTAGGCGCAACTGATAAAAGCATCTGGTGAACGGTGGTGTGATCACGGACCGAACCTATGAATTGGCGCATTACTCCAAGACCGCCCGAGATAGAGACTTGGCCGGAATCGGGGGTTAAATCACCGCTAATCATGCGAAATAGAGTTGTTTTGCCGGATCCATTTGCACCAATCAGTGCGACTTTTGCGCCATCGCCGACTCGAAAACTAACGTTATTTAATAACACTCGCCCATCTGAAAGCGCGTAATCGACACCACTGACATCGATGTGTCCCATTAACCGTTATCCATTGCTCCATTGTATTCAACATCGCGCAGAGTTAGCCCTCTTGCTACAAATACAAGAGAGTCAGGAACGCGCTCTTTATTGGCCAACATCGCAGAAATCCAGTCAAAGCTATTTCGCCCTTCCGCAACGCAAACAACTGCGCCAACTAAGTTGCGTACCATGGAGTAACAGAAAGCTTCGGCTGCAATATCTGCGATTAAGTAGCCTGCATTATCCCGGATCCAATTAAATCGCTTAAGGTTACGAAACGTATTTGCACCTTCTCGGAACTTACAAAAAGCGGCAAAATCATGCTCACCTATAAGCAGGGCACTTGCGGCATTAAGTGTCTCTAAATCTAAAGTGCGATACCACGGTGCTACATCCAAGCGGTGCAGTGGCGAGACAACTTGATTGGCATCTAAAATTTTATAGGTATAACTTCGCAGGGTGGCAGAGAAACGGGCATGAAAGCCTTTATTCATCACAGTCACTTTTAGAATTCGAATATCCTCATCGAGCATTCGATTCAATTTAAAGAGAAGTTCCTTTATCTCGGAATTTTCAGGTACATCAACATGAATTACCTGTCCACTGGCATGTACTCCGGCATCGGTACGACCGGCAACTATTGTTTCGATAGAGCTCTGGGTAATCTTTGCGAGCGCCGTTTCAATCTCTTCTTGAATTGTGCGTTGATCGGGCTGCCTAGCCCACCCTGCATAATTCGTTCCGTCGTAGGCTAAATCGATTCTTAAACGAAGAAACCCACTCTCTGGATAGAGAGTGGGCTCCGACATAAGAATATTTTTCTAAGGTGTTAAGGCTTAGTTATCTTTCTCAGTTAAAACTTCGATTACCGCCATTGGAGCGTTGTCGCCCTTACGTGGTCCAATCTTTGTAATGCGTGTGTATCCACCATTACGAGTTGCAAAGCGAGGTCCGATAACAGTAAAGAGTGTATGAACTACTCCCTTATTTGAAATCTGAGCCATAACTTGGCGACGGGCTGGAAGATCACCCTTCTTAGCGAAAGTAATTAACTTCTCCGCTAGTGGACGCAGGCGCTTAGCCTTTGCCTCGGTTGTTGTGATCTTGCCGTGCTCGAACAACTGCTCTGCAAGAGTGCGTAGGAGTAAGCGTTCGTGTGATGGGCCTGAACCCAGACGTGGACCTTTACTTGGTGTTGGCATTTGCTTATCTCCTAGGCCTGCTCTGCTTCAACGAACTCGTCGTCTAGCGATGCGTTGTAATTTTGGTGCTGAGTTGGATCAAATCCGACTGGACTATCCTTCATGCTCATCCCCATTGAGACAAGCTTGGCTTTTACCTCATCGATTGACTTTGATCCAAAGTTACGGATATCAAGCAAGTCAGCCTCTGAACGGTTAACAAGCTCACCAACTGTGTGAATGCCTTCGCGCTTCAAACAGTTATATGAACGAACTGTGAGATCAAGATCTTCAATTGGAAGTGCCATATCCGCGGCAAGGGCGGCATCCATTACAGATGGTCCCATCTCAATGCCTTCAGCATCAAGATTGAGTTCGCGAGCAAGACCAAAGAGTTCAACTAATGTACGACCAGCTGATGCAACGGCATCGCGTGGCTTCATTGATGATTTTGTCTCAACATCGACTACAAGTCGATCGAAGTCGGTGCGCTGCTCAACACGCGTAGCTTCTACAGCATAAGTGACTTTTAATACAGGTGAATAAATTGAGTCGACTGGAATGCGCCCGATTTCTGCGCCAGCCTGCTTATTCTGAACTGCAGTGACATAACCACGGCCGCGCTCAACGGTAAGTTCGATCTCAAGAGATCCCTTGCCATTGAGTGTTGCTAAGTGCAGCTCTGGATTATGTACTTCAACACCAGCTGGAACAGCGATATCGGCACCAGTAACTGGGCCAGCACCTGACTTGCGGATATAGACGACGCTTGGCTCATCGTTATCTGAAGAGAGCACCAAGTTCTTGATGTTCAAAACAATATCGGTGAGATCTTCCTTAACGCCTTCAAGAGTTGTGAACTCGTGAAGTGCTCCTTCAACGCGAATGCTCGTAACTGCTGCACCTGGAATAGATGAGAGCAATGTACGGCGCATGCTGTTGCCGAGGGTGTATCCAAAGCCTGGTTCTAGCGGCTCAATAATGAACCGCGAGCGGGACTCAGAAATTACTTCTTCACTGAGGGTGGGACGTTGTGCAATTAGCACTGGTGCTCCTCTTCGTTTCGGGGAAATCCACTATTTGATCTCCACATTTGCTGTACCTGTACTGCCCGCATGCCCGCTGAGTTTTAATGTCAGGGGCGTTTTAAAAATTACTTAGAGTAAAGCTCAACGATTAGCTGCTCTTGAACCTGGGTGTCGATGACTGCACGTGCAGGAACGCCGTGAATGATGATGCGCATCTGCGAACCAACGACCTCCATCCATGCCGGTACTGACTTCTCGCCGAGTTCAGCACTTGCCACGATAAATGGTGTGAGATCGAGTGACTTTGGAAGAACATCGATGATGTCCATTGGAGTCACGCGGAATGAAGGAATATTTACCTTCTTGCCATTTACAAGAAAGTGACCGTGGCGCACTAGTTGGCGTGCCATGTCACGACTCTTTGCAAATCCTGCGCGGAATACAACATTGTCAAGACGTGTCTCAAGAAGGACTAGAAGATTTTCACCTGTCTTGCCCTGCTTGCGGTTTGCCTCTTCGTAATAACCACGGAACTGCTTTTCGAGAACTCCGTAGATACGTGCGCACTTCTGCTTCTCACGCATCTGCAATAGGTATTCAGACTCTTTTGATCGACCACGGCCATGCTGGCCAGGTGGATAAGGACGAGATTCGATTGGACACTTAGGTCCATCGCACTTGGTGCCCTTAAGGAAGAGCTTTACTTTTTCGCGACGGCAACGCTTGCAGTCTGCTCCGGTATAACGAGCCATTTATTCTCTTCCTTCCTTAAACTCGACGAGGTTTGCATGGACGGCAACCATTGTGTGGAGCAGGTGTTACATCAGAGATGGCACCGACTTCCAAACCAGCTGCTTGCAATGAACGGATTGCAGTTTCACGTCCAGAGCCAGGGCCCTTAACGAAAACATCTACTTTCTTTAAGCCATGCTCCTGCGCGCGACGAGCTGCAGCTTCTGCTGCAAGCTGTGCTGCGAATGGAGTTGACTTACGCGAACCCTTGAAACCAACTTGGCCAGATGAAGACCAAGAGATAACAGCACCCGACGGATCAGTGATAGAGATGATTGTGTTGTTGAAAGTGCTCTTAATAAAAGCCTTACCAACAGCGATGTTCTTCTTCTCTTTTTTACGAGTCTTTACTTTGCCCTTTGTTGCGGCAGTCTTTGACTTAGGAGCGGCCATTACTTAGTCACCTTCTTCTTACCTGCAATTGCCTTACGAGGACCCTTACGTGTACGCGCATTTGTATGTGTGCGCTGACCACGAACAGGAAGTCCCTTACGGTGACGAATTCCCTGGTAGCTCTGGATTTCAACTTTGCGACGGATGTCGCCAGAAATTTCACGACGAAGATCACCTTCGATTTTGAAGTTTGCTTCGATGTATTCGCGAAGTTTTGCGAGCTCAGGCTCCTGCAAATCCTTAACGCGTGTATCTGGACTAATGCCAGTTTCAGCTAACGTTTTTTGAGAACGGGTAAGACCCATTCCAAAGATGTAAGTGAGTGCGATTTCAACGCGTTTTTCGCGTGGAAGATCGACACCGACGAGACGTGCCATGTATCTACCTATCTGTATCTGGAGGTCCTCCGCAATACTGTTCTCTGGCCTACCAGTCCAGAGGTCTTCAGTAAAAAATTACTGAAGTCGTATTACGAGTTAGTTACTACTTAGCCTTGACGTTGCTTGTGACGAAGATTTTCGCAAATGACCATGACGCGACCCTTGCGGCGAATGACTTTGCACTTATCGCAAATCTTCTTAACGCTTGGATTTACCTTCATGTCTTTGTGCTCCTTCGTTACTTATAACGATAAATAATTCGACCCTTTGTAAGGTCATACGGACTCATTTCAACGATCACACGGTCAGCAGTCAAAATACGAATGTAGTTCTTTCGCATTTTGCCACTGATGTGAGCGAGGACTTTATGCCCATTAGTTAGTTCCACACGAAACATCGCGTTAGGTAAAGCTTCAGAAACAGTGCCTTCCATTTCGATGGCGCCATCTTTGCTAGCCAATATGTCCCTACAATTCTGTTTGAGCGTGAAACAAGCGAGGTCATAGTTTAGAGGTCAGGCCTGAATAAGGGAAATCGGCCTAGATTAGTTACAACGGTGTAACTCAGGCCACAGTTATTGGCGTCTTACGGAGAAGATCGAGCTCCCGAGGAGGACAGAAAGCCCAATAAAGACCGCCCCAGCACCGGAGGCGGCGGCGAGAATACCTGCCGCTGCTGGGACGATGAATTGACCCAAGCGGTTGCCCATCAATCGCGCAGAAACAGCCATTGCGCGTTCCTCCGGTTGAGTTTTTTGTGCGACCAATGACATAGTCAATGGTTGCCCAATGCCCAAGGAAAATCCTGCAATAAAAACTATAACCGCTAGTGAAATAACACTCTTTGCAAATGCCATCGCACCACATGCAATCAGTGAAATTAACGTGCTCCACATCAGTAATTGATACGTCGAAAATCGCTCACTCAATCGGCCAAGAAAAAAGCGGGACATCATGGTCGTACCAGCACGCAATGCCAAGATAATTCCGACGGCATAAGGTGAGAAGTTGTTCTCGCTTCCATATAGTGGCAGGAAGACGACGAGCACATCTGCCGTTGCAGAAATGGCTAAAGAAATGTAGATCGCCGCAAGAATTCCAGGCTTTCGAACCAATCTAATTGCCGCAGAATAGGTTCCCTCACCATTTGTTTTAGCCTCCACCGATGGTCGCTCGCGACGCCAACTCAAAACAGGAACTAAAGCTGCAATTGATAGCACAGCACCTAGGAGAAAGGCGCTAGAAGTTGATTTAGGTAAAACACCATTTGAGCCAGCAACAACTGTTGCAAGGAGTGGACCAATCATATGTCCAACAGATGCGCTAAAAGTGTAATAGCCAAAGTAGCGGTCATAGCTCTCTCGTGGCGTGCGAAGTGCGACCATTGTTTGTCCTCCAAGCATGCACGCTAAGTGCGCGACACCTGATAAAGAAGTTGCAATTGCAAGAAGAACTAATGAATTTGAGAAAACTAAGAGGAGCGACGTGAGAATCATTGTGATCGTTCCTGCAATAATAAACTTTCCTTCTCCAATCCGTCCCACTAAACGGCCGAACTGCAATGCGAGTAAAACAGGGAAGAGCGCATAGATTGCAGCAATTAATCCGACTTGAGCGGCATTAGCATCTAGTTCGAGAGCTCGATAAGTAATCATCGGGCGTAGTACATATATCGTAGCTTGCGTTAATGTCGAACAAAGTAATAACGGCTTGGCCCAAGGTAGAAGTTTTTCGCTTGACATCTATTTCTTATTTACTGCGAATTTTTTCTTAAAGTTCCAAACTAATGGTCCTATGATTACTAAAATCAGGATTGAATAAATGACTTTAGGGAAACTGCCATCAATCAAAATATGCCAATCTCCCTGACTAATTTGCAGTGCTCGTTTGAAATAAAGTTCTGCCAAGGGTCCAAGGATTACGCCAATTATTAGCGGAGTTATTGGTACGCCAAAGCGCCGAAATAAATATCCAATAAAGCCAACTGCAAGTGCGACTTGTAAATCAAAGGTTGAGTTATTGAGTGCATAGGCACCTAAAAGCGCAAAAGTTGTAATACCGGCGTATAAATAGTGGGTAGGAATCTTGAGAAGCAAGATCCAAAAACGTATAAGAGGCAAATTAAGTACTAGTAGAAGTGCGTTACCGATAAATAATGATGCAATCAATCCCCAGACGATTTCAGGGCTTGTTTGAAATAACATAGGTCCAGGTTGAATATTAAATGATTGAAAAGCAACGAGAACCACTGCAGCGGTGGCAGATGTTGGCAAACCAAGTGCCAACATCGGAACTAAGACTCCAGCCGCATTGGCATTGTTGGCCGCTTCAGGGCCAGCAACACCTTCGATAGCGCCTTTTCCAAACTCATCCTTATTTTTAGATAGAGCCTTTTCAACGCCGTAGCTTAAAAATGTTGGAACCTCTGATCCACCTGCAGGTATCACTCCAAGCGGAAAACCAATCGCCGTTCCACGAAGCCAAGGTTTCCATGAACGGCGAAAATCCTCCTTCGTCATCCAAGCTTTGCCCTTCATTGTTAGAACTTCTACAGGAACAAGGGAGTGACGACTTGCTAAGTAAAGCGCTTCACCAAGTGCAAAGATGGCGACAATTACCGTAACGGTTTCAATGCCATCGATTGCATTAAGGTTTCCGAAAGTTAAACGCAACGCGCCTGACTGTAGATCGGCTCCAACTAAACCAATTACTAGACCTACGGACAGTGCCACCAACCCTCTGATTCGAGAAGAGCCAAGGAGAGTTCCCACTGTTGCAAAAGCCAAAATTATTAATGACAAGTAACCTGCCGGTTGAATCGTAAGTGCAAACTCGGCCAGCGTTGGAGCTCCAAATGCGAGAAACAATGTCGCAATAGTTCCGGCAACGAAAGATCCAATTGCAGCGGTTGCAAGGGCGGCACCAGCTCGGCCGGCTTTAGCCATTTTGTTGCCTTCTAAAGCTGTAATTACCGATCCGCTTTCACCCGGGGTGTTGAGCAAGATTGACGTTGTTGATCCGCCATACATCGCACCGTAATAGATCGCAGCAAACATAATCAACGCCGATGTTGGATTAACCGTCAAAGTAATTGGAAGCAAGAGTCCGATTGCTAAAGCAGGTCCGATACCTGGCAGAACGCCGACAAGGGTTCCGAGAAAAGTTCCTAGAAGTCCAAACATTAAATTTGTTGGGGTGAATGCAGTTTGGAAGCCATCCATTAACATTGCAAAACTATTTCCCATAATTATTTACCTAAGACCCCTTCAAAAAAACCAGAGGGCAGATTTATATTTAAGCCTTTAGTAAAAGAAAAATAGACGATACCTGCAAAAGCTAGACTAATTCCTAAGTCCTTGAGGTATTTACGTGAACCGAATGCAAAAGCTACTCCCCAAAAACAGAGAGTTGCGGCAACAACATAACCTGCGATCTCTAATAAAATTACGTGTAGACCAATGGCCGCGGCCAAGATCGCCATCGTTTTAAAATTTGCTGGAACAAACGGGTCGCCAGGCTCGTTCCCATCTGGTGTTGCATATCGTCCTCGTAGAACTTCAAGTATTAACGCTAAACCAACGAGTGAAGTAAAAAGCGCGACCATGTATGGAAAGGTTTGCGGGCTAACAATCGATGAACCCTGTGGAATTTCCATCTTTGAGGTATCCCAAGCGACGAAAATTCCAAGCAAGAAGAGAGAGCTGGCAAATACCAACTCTCCCTTTCCTTGCTTAGAAATCTTTGGAATCAATTAAATTCCAAGACCCTTCATAACTGCATTTATCTCTGGGATGTGCTTCTCAAGGAATGACTTAAAGTCCGTTCCCGCTGCGAATTCGTTATCCCAGTTGTTCTTTACTAGCTGCGCCTTCCATGATGGAGAGACGTGCATGATGTCGATTACTTTAATGAAGTTCATGTAATCGGCCTTTGAGAGATCAGCTGGTGCCATGATTCCGCGCCAGTTTCCGTAAACCAAGTCATATCCCTGGGAAACAAAGGTTTTTCCCTTGAATCCAGATAACTTCTTAGCCGATGAAACTCCAAGAACACGGAGCTTTCCTGATGCAACAAATGCTGCGAACTCTGCAGAGCCTGAGATACCAACTTGAGTAGAGTTACTCAATAGAGATGTCACGACTTCAGGTCCACCTGAGAAGACAACATAATTCAACTTAGTTGGATCTATGCCTGCTTTTTGAGCAAGGAGTCCGATTACCTGGTGATCAATTCCACCTTTGCTTCCGCCAGCGATTGCTACACCATTTGGTTTAGCTTTTAAATCATCCATTAACTGGTTGAGTGTGCGGTACTTAGATGAAGCAGGAACAACGATTGCATCGTATTCACGCAAAACCTTAGCAATCGGAGTTGAACTCAGAAGATTGAGAGTCGATTTATTTGAGTACATTCCACCTGTTAATGCAATTCCAACAACTAAGGCCGCCTCTGGCTTGCCTTTGATCTCTTGGAAAGCTGCAAGACCAACAGATCCACCCGCACCTGGCTTAAAAGTCGATGTGTAATCACTAAGTAGCTCTTCGGCCTTCAGTGAATCGCTTATTGCACCACTAGTTAGTGAGTATCCACCTGGGTTAGCGGGAACAGTCCAATCAATATTCCTTAGAGCCTTAACATCTTTGTACCACCATTTTGTCTGGCCCTTATAAGAACCATTTGGTACAACTAAACATGTTAGATCTGTGCCTTCTACTCCACGGCCCTTTGCAACTTTTCCAATCTTGGCAGCTGCTGCAGTGCAGTCATCCCCAACCGTTGCTTTTTCAGCTGGCTTGATCGCGGCTTGGGACATGCCTGCGCTGCTTAAGAGCAATGTGGCAACTGCTACGGCAGCTCCGATGCGTGCTACTTTCTTCATTAATTTCTCCATCACTTTTTCCCCCGAGGGTGAGGGCTGAGAGAAATTTACTAGAACTACTCTTAATATCTACTAAAATTCATCACGTACGTATAACTTTTTATAGTAGTTCTGAGATTTCTACGCCTAAGCGAGCCAGCTGTTCTTTGCCACCGTCTATAGCCGTCATTACAAATGGCTTACCATCTGGGCAGATTGCGTACGTATGTTCAAAATGGGCACCACGAGATTTATCCACCGATACAACGGTCCAATCATCGCTCAAGACCTTTGTGCGCTCGGAGCCACGAGTGATCATTGGCTCGATGGCCAAAACAAGCCCCGGAACAATCTCTGGGCCTTGGCCGGCTTTACCAAAATTTAAAACATGGGGCGCTTGGTGCATCTCGGTACCGATTCCATGTCCGCCGTATTCACGCAGAATTCCATACTTGCCCTGCGAATTCGTGTACTGCTCGATCGCATAACCAATGTCAGTTAGCTTGGCACCGCTTTTGCCTGCGGCGATTCCGCGCCACATGGATTGTTCACACACATCCATGAGTTTTTGATCGGCTGGATCAACTCTGCCTATACCGATAGAAAAAGCCGCATCGCCATGCCATCCATCGACAATTGCACCACAATCTACTGAAACAACATCACCATCATTAATTAACTTTGCTCCAGGAATTCCATGAACAATCTCATCATTGATTGACACGCAGATTGTGGAGGGAAAGCCATGATAATTCAGGAAGTTTGATGTTGCACCACCGCGTTTGATAACTGCCGCTGCAATTACATCAAGTGCATCGGTCGTCATTCCTGGTTTAATCACTTCCCGTATCGCCTGATGTATTTGAGCAACAACCAAACCAGCGCGGCGCATAATCTTTAATTCGTCAAGTGTTTTTAATTGAATCGCCATAAATATTTTCCTCTAGGAAACGCGGTTCAAGGCTGAAATCGCACGCATCGTAATCTCTTCAACGTTACCGCTTGCGCTCACAGTAATTAGCAAACCTTCGTTACGATAAAAAGAAATGATCGGCGCAGTCTGTTCTTGATAGACCTCAAGGCGACGAGAAATAACCTCTACTTTGTCATCTTCGCGCTGATAAACATCTCCACCACAGTTTGGGCACTTTTCATTATTTACAGTTGGCAATCCACACTCTTTACATGTTCTACGGCTTGATAAACGAGCAATGATTTCATCATTGTCGATAGATAGTTCAAGGACTGCCGTGAGTGGAGTCAATTTTTCCGCCAAGTTTGCTCGCAAAACTTCGGCCTGCAAAACATTACGTGGAAAGCCATCTAAGAGAAAACCATTACCAAGATCATCCTGAAGCAAGCGCGCCTTAACCATCTCATTGGTAACTGAATCTGGTACTAATTCGCCGCGATCCATGAAGCTCTTTGCTTGAAGCCCCAGTGGAGTTCCGGCTTTCAAATTGCTCCGGAAAATATCACCCGTTGCGATATGCGGAATTGAATAGTGCGCTGCTAGGAATTGTGCCTGTGTTCCCTTACCAGCGCCTGGTGGACCTACCAGGACAAGGCGCATTACTTCAGGAATCCCTCATAGGAACGCTGCTGCAACTGTGACTCAATCTGCTTAGCAGTATCAAGGCCGACTCCAACAACGATCAAGATTGCAGTACCTCCGAATGGGAAGTTCTGAGTCGCACCAAAGAGCACGAGTGCCCCAATCGGAATAACGGCAACTAATGCAAGGTATAGAGAGCCAGGAGCCGTAATTCGAGAGAGCACGTACTGTAAATACTCAGATGTAGGGCGGCCTGCACGAATACCAGGAATAAATCCACCGTACTTCTTCATATTATCTGCAACTTCATCTGGGTTGAAAGTAATTGCAACATAGAAGTAAGTAAAGAAAATAATGAGACCTGCATAAGTAAGTACATAAATAATATTGTCACCGTTTACAAAGTTACGACTAATCCATATCGCCCATGCTGATTGGCTATTTGTGAAGTTAACAATAAGTGAAGGAATATAAAGTAAAGAGGAGGCGAAAATTACTGGAATTACGCCAGCTTGGTTAACTTTAATTGGTATATAGGTGCTAGTTCCGCCATAGGATTGACGTCCAACCATGCGCTTTGCATACTGCACTGGAATACGACGCTGTGCCTGCTCAACAAATACTACGGCGGCGACTACCAGAACACCCACGGCCATAACGAATGAGAATGCAAAGAGACCCTTTTGAAGTTTGATGGACCACAGTTGACTTGGAAAACCCGCGGCAATAGATGTAAAAATCAAGATTGACATACCGTTACCGACACCACGATCAGTGATGAGTTCGCCGAGCCACATGATTACGGATGTTCCAGCGGTCATTACAAAGATCATTGTGACAATTCGAGACCATGAAGTATCTGGAATAATGGCCAAATCACAGCCTGCAATTAAACGACCTGGTGTACGCGCAACTGCGATCAATCCAGTGGACTGCAAGATTGCAAGGCCGATTGTTAAGTAACGTGTGTACTGAGTTAATTTTGCAGTACCTGACTGGCCCTCATTTTTAAGTGTTTCGAAACGAGGAATAACAACGGTAAGCAATTGAATAATAATTGAGCTAGTGATGTAAGGCATGATTCCGAGTGCAAAAACCGAGAGTTGGAGAAGTGCTCCACCACTAAATAAATTTATTAGACCGAAGAGACCACCCGATTCAACCGTGGCCAAGCACTGTTGAACGTTTGAGTATGACACGCCTGGAGTTGGAACGACTGAGCCAAAGCGGAATAGCGCCATGATGGAGAGGGTGAAGAAGATCTTCCTACGTAGGTCAGGTGTCCTAAAGGCCATTGCGAATGCTGAAAGCATTGATCTTCTCCACTCTTTCTATCTATTAAATGTTGCTTCGATTAAAGAACGGTGGTTTTTCCGCCGGCAGCTGTGATTTTATCTACAGCAGTTGATGAGAATGCATGAGCGGTGACGTTTACCTTTACATCGATTTCGCCATTGCCAAGCACTTTCACCGGAAGAGAGTCACGAACAGCACCTTTAGCGATGAGATCTGCAACAGTTACATCGCCACCCTTAGGGAATAGCGCGTTAATTGTTGAGACGTTAACTGCTTGGTACTCAATACGAGCTGGGTTCTTGAAGCCGCGAAGCTTAGGTAAACGCATTACGAGAGGTAGCTGACCACCTTCGAAACCTGCACGAACCTGATTACGGGCACGAGTTCCTTTGCCACCACGACCTGCTGTCTTACCCTTTGATGCCTCACCGCGACCCTTACGAGTTTTAGCTTTCTTAGCACCAGGGGCTGGACGGAGATGATGAAGTTTTAGTGTCATCGTTATTCAACCTCCTCAACTGTGATCAAGTGACGAACTGCGTAGACCATTCCGCGAATCTCTGGACGATCCTCTTTAACAACAACATCGTTAATGCGCTTGAGGCCCAATGAACGAAGTGTGTCGCGCTGCTCTGGCTTGTTTCCAACTTTCGAGCGAATTTGCGTTACTTTTAAACGTGGCATTAGACACCTACTGTGATCTGTGAAGCGCGGATAATTGCAGCTGGTGCAACATCTTCTAATGGAAGACCACGTCGAGCAGCGATTTGCGCTGGACTCTCAAGCATCTTTAGCGCTGCAACAGTGGCGTGAACCATGTTGATTGCATTGTTAGAGCCAAGTGACTTAGTCAATACATCCGTGATGCCTGCACACTCAAGTACTGCACGCACTGGTCCTCCGGCAATTACTCCGGTACCAGGGCTGGCTGGGCGCAGTAGAACTACGCCAGCTGCAGTCTCACCTTGTACTGAGTGAGGAACAGTTCCTTGAATACGTGGAACAGTAAAGAAGGATTTCTTAGCCTCTTCAACTGCCTTTGCAATCGCTTGTGGAACTTCCTTTGACTTTCCGTAACCAATTCCAACCTGACCATTGCCGTCACCGACAACAACCAGAGCAGTGAATGAGAAACGACGTCCACCCTTTACAACTTTAGATACGCGGTTAATAAATACGACGCGCTCCATAAATGGATTTTTTTCTTTTTCGCGATCATCGCGGCGTTCGCGGCGTTCGCCACGACCTTTACCCGCACCGGCGCGATCATTTCCTGCAGGAGCTGCAGTAGTTGGATTAGCGGCCATTAGAACTCCAATCCATTCTCTCGTGCACCATCAGCAACTGCTGCAATGCGTCCGTGATACTTATTACCGGCGCGATCAAAAACGACAGAATCGATTCCGGCAACCTTAGCGCGCGTTGCAATTAATGCACCGATCGCCTTTGCCTTAGCGCTCTTGTCGGCTTTATCGTTACGGAAATCTGCCTCCATTGTTGAGGCGAAGGCAAGTGTCTTGCCGACAGTGTCATCGATGACTTGAACGAACAAGTGACGTGACGAGCGTGAAACGACTAAACGTGGACGTGCTGGGGTTCCCGAGACCTTTTTGCGAACTCGGAAAGCACGACGGGCGCGGGCATTTGTTGCCGAACCTTTGCGGACCTTTACACCAATAGCCATTACTTCTTACCCGTCTTTCCCTGCTTGCGGCGAACGACTTCACCTGAGATGCGTAAGCCCTTGCCCTTATATGGATCGGCCTTACGAAGCTTCTTTATCTTGGCAGCTACTTCGCCGACTTTCTGCTTATCAATTCCAATGATTTGGAACTTAGTCGGTGTCTCAACTTTGAAAGTGATTCCAGCTGGTGCTGGGAAATCAATGTTGTGGCTGTATCCGAGTTGGAACTCAAGGTTCGCGCCCTTTTCAGCGACACGGTAACCAACACCAACGATTTCAATCGTTGTTGTATATCCATTTGTAACGCCCTCAACCATATTCGCAACTAATGTGCGAGAAAGGCCGTGAAGAGAGCGAGTTAAGCGCTCTTCATTTGGACGAGCAACTGTGATGACGCCCTCTGTTTGTGAGACTTGAATTGGCTCGGCAACGTCTAGAGAAAGAGATCCCTTAGGACCCTTCACTGAAACGCTCTGGCCTGCAATTGTGATTTCGACGCCACTTGGGACGGCGATTGGCATACGACCGATACGGGACATTAGCAATCACCACACATAGGCGAGAACTTCTCCGCCTACGCCCTGCTTGTTGGCTTGCTTATCAGTAAGCAAACCAGATGAGGTTGAAATGATTGCAACGCCTAATCCACCGAGTACTTTTGGTAGAGATGTTGACTTTGCATAAACGCGAAGTCCTGGCTTGCTTACTCGACGTAAACCAGCGATTGAACGCTCACGGTTTGCGCCAAACTTAAGGTCAAGAACTAAGTTCTTAACTACTCCATCTTCTGCTTCTTCAACGCGATATGCAGCGATGTATCCCTCTTGTTGAAGGATCGCTGCAATTCGTACCTTGACCGATGAAGACGGCATTGATACCGAATCATGGTAGGCAGAGTTCGCATTGCGCAGACGAGTCAACATGTCTGCGATCGGATCTGTCATTGTCATACGTGGCCTCGTGGCCTTTCTCGAACTGGTTTCCTTCTCGGACCTATTTCGTTGTAGTTAGTTGGATAAAAAAGGGTGGGGTTACCAAGATGCCTTGGTGATGCCAGGAAGTTCACCACGGTGCGCCATTTCACGGAAGCACACGCGACAAATTCCAAACTTTTGGTAGACAGCGTGTGGACGACCACAACGGCTGCATCGGGTATAGCCGCGAACCTTGAACTTTGGTTTGCGAGCCGCTTTGACGATCAGTGATGTTTTTGCCATCTCTTATGCCTCCCTAAATGGAAAACCAAGGGCTTTTAATAGCGCATGGCCTTCTGCATCGTTCTTTGCTGTAGTAACGAAAGTGATATCCATTCCACGTGGACGATCGATCTTGTCCTGTTCGATTTCTGGGAATACCACTTGTTCTGTCAACCCAAAAGTGTAATTACCCTTGCCATCAAACTGCTTTGGAGATAGACCACGGAAGTCACGGATACGTGGAAGTGAGATTGAAAGCAAACGATCTGCAAACTCCCACATACGATCTCCACGAATTGTTACGTGCGCGCCAATTGGTTGACCTTCACGAAGCTTGAACTGTGCAATTGATTTACGTGATTTAGTAACTTGTGGCTTCTGTCCAGTAATAGTTGCTAAATCGCGGATTGCACCTTCAATGAGCTTTGAATCACGAGCAGCGTCACCAACACCCATGTTGACCACAATCTTGGTCAGGTTTGGAATCTGCATTACGTTCTTGTAGCCGAATTGAGTTTTAAGTGCAGGAGCGATTGCGCTCTTGTACTTACTCTTTAGACGTACATCTAACTCTGTAGACATTAGATGTCCTTTCCGGTGCGACGTGAGATACGAACATTTTTGCCCTCGTCATCTTTACGTGAGCCAATGCGTGATGCCTTGCCATCAGAATCTGCGACCATGACATTTGAAATGTGAATTGCAGCTTCAACGGTGATGATTCCACCAACTTTAACGCCGCGATCTCCAGTTGACTCTTTGGTGTGGCGCTTTTGGCGATTCACACCTTCGATGAGGATTCGCTCCCCGTCAACGGATAGAACTTTTCCAGTAACGCCTTTATCTTTCCCAGCGATAACCAAAACAGTGTCATTCTTTTTAATCTTAGCCATTTTTTACAGCACCTCCGGAGCTAGCGAGATGATCTTCATAAACTTCTTATCGCGAAGTTCGCGTGCAACTGGTCCGAAGATACGGGTTCCACGTGGTTCGCCATCGGCTTTTAAGATCACTGCGGCATTCTCATCAAATTTAATGTAAGAGCCATCTGGACGACGACGCTCCTTGACTGTACGAACGATGACGGCCTTAACGACCTCACCCTTCTTGACCTGTCCACCAGGGATTGCATCCTTGACGGAACACACGATGATGTCTCCGATACCGGCATAACGGCGCTTGGATCCACCGAGCACACGGATACAAAGAAGCTCTTTAGCCCCAGTGTTATCCGCAACGCGTAGGCGCGACTCTTGTTGAATCATTTCTTATCCACCAGCCCTTACTTGGCCTTCTCGAGAATCTCAACTAAACGCCAGCGCTTTGTCGCTGAGAGTGGTCGAGTTTCCATGATGAGTACACGATCGCCCATGCCGGCTGTATTTGCCTCGTCATGTGCCTTTAACTTATGTGAGCGTGAGAGAACCTTTGAGTACATACCGTGCTTTACACGATTTGATACCTCGACAGTGATGGTCTTATCCATCTTGTCACTCACGACTACGCCTTCACGAACCTTGCGGAATCCGCGATCTTCATTAGCTGTTTCCATTAGGCAGCTCCCCCGATTCCTAGTTCGCGCTCGCGCATAATTGTGTAGACGCGTGCAATCTCTTTACGTACCGCACCTAAACGGCCATGGCTTTCAAGTTGACCGGTTGCTGCTTGGAAACGAAGATTAAATAACTCTTCCTTCATCTCGCGCACTTTGTCAGTTAACTCCTCGGCCGATAATTGGCGCAACTCTTCAGTTGTAGTTGTAGTAGCCACTTATGCCTCCTCACGCTTCACAACACGACATTTCATTGGAAGTTTATGTATTGCAAGACGCATCGCTTCATTAGCAACAGCTTCAGTTACACCTGATATTTCAAACATCACGCGACCTGGCTTTACGTTTGCAATCCACCACTCCGGTGAACCCTTACCTGAACCCATGCGAGTTTCAGCTGGCTTCTTAGTGATTGGACGATCTGGATAAATATTGATCCAAACTTTTCCACCACGTTTGATATAACGAGTCATAGCGATACGAGCGGCTTCAATTTGACGGTTAGTTACGTATGCAGGCTCTAAAGCTTGAATACCATAATCACCAAAAGCAACTGCGCTGCCGCCCTTTGTTGCACCACTACGAGAAGGGTGGTGCTGCTTGCGGTGCTTAACGCGACGTGGAATTAACATATTAGTTAGCTCCTTCGACTGCAGCCACAGGCTTCGTAACTGTCACTTCACCACGCGCTGGGCGTGGTGGACGTGGTCCGCGACGCTCTGGCTTTGGCGCGCGAGCTTCAGCTAGCGCTGTTGCTGCACGCTCTGCACGTGAACCGATAATTTCACCCTTATAGATCCAGACCTTTACACCTAAGCGACCGAAAGTAGTTGCCGCTTCGTAAAAGCCATAATCGATATCGGCACGAAGTGTGTGCAATGGAACGCGACCTTCACGGTAGAACTCTGAGCGAGACATTTCAGCCCCACCAAGACGACCACCACACTGAACACGAATGCCCTGTGCTCCTGCCTTCATCGCTGATTGCATTGACTTCTTCATTGCGCGACGGAATGAAACACGGGCAGCTAACTGCTCGGCAATTCCCTGTGCAACAAGTTGTGCATCAATCTCTGGGTTCTTAACTTCAAGAATATTTAACTGAACTTGCTTTCCAGTTAACTTCTCGAGACGCTGACGCAAGATATCTGCCTCTTGGCCACGACGACCAATAACAATTCCTGGACGAGCAGTATGTAGATCGATACGGACACGATCGCGTGTGCGCTCGATTTCAATTCGAGATACGCCAGCGCGCTCCATACCCTTCTGCATCATGCGACGGATTTCGACATCTTCCTTGACGTAATCCTTGTACAACTTGTCTGCATACCAACGTGACTTAAATTCAGTTGTAATGCCGAGACGGAAGCCGTGTGGGTTTACTTTTTGACCCATTACTTGGACGCTCCCTTCACGATAGTTTTTCTGGCATTCATAGTTTTAGTTGCAGCTTTAACATCACTTACTGCAACAGAGATATGTGAAGAGCGCTTCAAGATACGGAATCCGCGACCTTGAGCACGTGGACGAAAGCGCTTCATTGTGCGACCTTCATCAACGAGAGCTTCAACTACCCACAGTTCTGATGCATCGCGGATAGCTGGGTTTTTCGCCTTTGCATTTGCAACGGCGCTGTTAAGAAGTGTGTACACATCGCTACCTGCAGCTTGTGGGGCGAACTTCAAAATTGATAAGGCTTGATCGGCGCGCTGGCCACGGATGAGATCGACAATACGTCGAGCCTTCTGTGGCGTATGGCGGATGTCGCGCAAAACTGCTCGAGCAATTAATGGAGCCTGAGTTGAATCTAGGTCTGGCGTTGTATTAGGCACGTGTTGCTCTCCGATCTTCGCCCTTGACGTGACCACGGAAGGTACGAGTTGGTGAGAACTCACCAAGCTTGTGTCCAACCATCGCGTCGGTAATGAAAACTGGGATGTGCTTGCGACCATCGTGTACTGCGATGGTGTGTCCGATCATTGAAGGAATGATCATTGAGCGACGCGACCAGGTCTTAATCACGTTCTTGGTATTGGCATCGTTTTGAGCATCTACCTTCTTGAGTAGATGTCCATCAACGAATGGACCCTTCTTGAGACTTCTTGGCATGAGGGCTCCTACCTACCGCTTCTTATTCGTTTTGCGACGACGGACGATCATTGAATCTGATGCTTTCTTCTTACGAGTGCGGCCTTCAGGCTTACCCCAAGGTGTCACTGGGTGACGACCTCCAGAAGTCTTGCCTTCACCACCACCGTGTGGGTGATCTACTGGGTTCATAACAACTCCGCGAACAGATGGGCGCTTGCCCTTCCAACGCATACGTCCGGCTTTTCCGTAGTTGATATTGGACTGCTCAGCATTTCCAACTTCACCAACGGTTGCACGGCAACGCACATCGACGTTACGAATTTCACCAGATGGCATACGCAGTTGTGCGAACGCACCCTCTTTTGCAACTAATTGAACTGATGCGCCAGCTGAACGAGCAATCTTTGCTCCTCCGCCTGGACGTAATTCAATTGCATGAACGACGGTACCTACTGGAATATTACGAAGTGGCAGGTTATTGCCAGGCTTGATATCTGCCTTTGGGCCGTTTTCAACGGTTGCACCCTGCTCTAATTTATTTGGCGCGATGATGTAACGCTTTTCTCCATCTGCATAGTGCAGAAGTGCGATACGTGCAGTGCGGTTTGGGTCGTACTCAATGTGAGCGACCTTTGCTGGCACACCATCTTTATCATTGCGAATAAAATCGATGAGACGGTAGGCACGCTTGTGACCGCCACCTTGGTGACGAATAGTGATACGTCCTGCATTGTTGCGTCCACCCTTTGAGTGGATTGGACGAACAAGTGACTTCTCAGGTGTTGAACGTGTGAGTTCAGCAAAATCTGGAACGCTTGCGCCGCGTTGACCCGGGGTCGTTGGCTTTAATTTACGAAGTGCCATGATGATCCTTTTCTCTTAGAAGTCCAGTTCCGGCTAGGAAACTGGTCCTCCGAAGATGTCGATACGGTCGCCAGCTGCTACCTGCACAATTGCGCGCTTTGTGTCTTTACGTTTTCCATCGCCGAAACGGGTCTTCTTGTTCTTACCCTGACGGTTCATAGTGTTAACGCTGACTACCTTTACGCCAAACACCTTTTCAACCGCAATTTTGATCTCGGTTTTATTAGCATCTGGTGCAACGATAAATGTGTATTTGTTCTCATCAAGTAGTGAGTAGCTCTTTTCAGAGACAACTGGTGCTACTAGAACATCGCGGTAATCTTTCATGCGCTGACCTCGCTTTCGCGTGCTACAGCCTTAACCACTTTGCGTGGTCCGGCTAGAAAATCCTTGATTGCGCTTTCAGAGAAGACAACGTCATCACTTTTGAGAATGTCGTAGGCGTTCAACTGGTCTGGAACAAGAAGATGTAGATCATCAGCGTTACGAAGTGAGCGCCACGCTAGATCTTCTGAGCGAGATACAACAACGAGTAGATTCTTACGTGTGCTGAACTGACGAACCGCTGCAATTGCCGCCTTAGTTGAAGGCGCAGTTGAAACTGAATCTAAAACGTGAATGCGATCATTGCGCTGACGGTCAGAGAGAACTCCACATAGAGCTGCGGCGATCATTTTCTTTGGTGTGCGCTGGAAATATGTACGAGGGCGAACTGCATGAGCTGTACCGCCACCTTTCTGGTTAGGTGAACGTGAAGAACCCTGACGAGCGCGACCTGTTCCCTTCTGCTTGAAAGGCTTCTTACCACCACCACGTACTTCTCCACGGTTCTTAGATTTCTGAGTACCTTGGCGAGCAGCGGCAAGTTGTGCTGTAACAACTTGGTGGATTAGTGGAACGTTTGTCTGAGCGTCGAAAATCTCTGTAGGTAGATCAACTGATCCAACCTTCACGCCTTCAGCGTTCTTAACTTCAATAGTAAGCGCCATGAGTTACGCACCTGCCTTTGCTGTTTCAAAGATCGCATGCTTTGCAGCAGAGCGGATGAAAACAAGTTGCCCATCTGGACCAGGAACTGAACCTTTAATAAGTAGCAAGTTGCGCTCTGCATCAACTGAGTGCACAACCAAGTTTTGTGTTGTGACCTTTACTCCACCCATAACACCGGCCATGCGCATTCCTTTGAAAACGCGACCTGGTGTTGAACATGCACCGATTGAACCTGGCATACGGTGTTTACGATCAACACCGTGAGATGAGCCAAGACCATGGAAGCCGTGGCGCTTCATAACACCGGCCGTTCCCTTTCCAGTGCTTGTACCAGTTGCATCGATAAGTTCTCCGGCAGTGAAAACCGTTGCACCAATCTCTTGTCCAACCGTGTACGAAGATGTATCAAGAGTACGTAGTTCTGCAACTGAGCGACGTGGTGTTACGCCAGCTTTAGCAAAGTGGCCAGCAAGTGGCTTCGTAATCTTCTTTGGGTCGATTGCACCGAAAGCGATTTGCACCGCTGAGTAACCATCTACTTCAGGGGTACGAATCTGCGTCACGACGCATGGACCGGCTTCAACAACGGTTACTGGAACCATTTTGTTGTTAGCATCAAAAACCTGTGTCATTCCTAGTTTCTTACCGAGAACGCCCTTGATGGACGAGCCGGCAGCTTGAGTTGTATATGTCATGTTTCTCGTCCTTTCCCTAGAGCTTGATCTCGATGTCGACGCCAGCTGGCAGATCGAGACGCATCAATGAGTCAACAGTCTTAGGTGTTGGGTCGATGATGTCGATGAGGCGCTTATGTGTGCGCATCTCGAAGTGTTCGCGGCTGTCCTTATATTTGTGAGGAGAGCGAATAACACAGTACGTGTTCTTCTCTGTTGGTAGCGGCACTGGACCCGCGACCGTTGCACCAGTGCGCTCAACTGTCTCAACGATTTTCTTCGCTGATGAGTCAATCACCTCATGGTCGTAGGCCTTGAGTCGAATGCGGATCTTTTGTCCCGCCATGTCGTTCTCCTTCGTTTTTAGTAAATCTTCGTCAATTCTGCATTAATTTTCTTGTCAAACTTTTGTTAACGCCCGGCGGTTTTTATGCCGCCGGGCTTCAACAATTACTTCTTAATCTTTGTTACGCGACCTGCTCCTACTGTGCGTCCGCCTTCGCGGATAGCAAAGCGCAGACCTTCTTCCATAGCGATTGGCTGGATGAGAGTTACTGACATCTCAGTGTTATCGCCAGGCATAACCATTTCGGTTCCTGCAGGAAGTGTTACAACACCAGTTACGTCAGTTGTACGGAAGTAGAACTGTGGACGGTAGTTGTTAAAGAATGGAGTGTGACGGCCGCCTTCATCCTTTGAAAGGATGTAAGCAGATGCATCGAACTCTGTGTGAGGTGTGATTGACCCTGGCTTGCAGACAACCTGACCACGCTCAACATCTTCGCGCTTTAGACCACGGAGAAGGAGTCCAACGTTCTCGCCAGCTTGACCTTCGTCGAGCAGTTTACGGAACATTTCAACGCCTGTAACTGTTGTCTTCTGAGCATCTGTACGGATTCCAACGATTTCAACTTCTTCGTTGACCTTTACAACGCCGCGCTCGATACGACCAGTGATAACAGTTCCACGACCTGTGATTGTGAAAACATCTTCTACTGGCATAAGGAATGGCTTATCAATTTCGCGTGCTGGCTGAGGAATAAATGAATCTACTGCATCCATAAGATCCATAATCTTTTCAGACCAAGCAGCATCTCCTTCGAGAGCCTTAAGTGCTGAGATGCGAACGATTGGAGTGTCATCTCCAGGGAACTCGTACTTAGTGAGAAGTTCGCGAACTTCCATTTCAACGAGTTCAAGAATCTCTTCGTCATCAACCATGTCTGACTTATTAAGTGCAACAACGATTGATGGAACGCCTACCTGACGTGCAAGGAGAACGTGCTCCTTAGTCTGTGGCATTGGACCATCAGTAGCTGCAACGACGAGGATTGCTCCATCCATCTGTGCTGCTCCAGTGATCATGTTCTTGATGTAGTCGGCGTGACCTGGGCAGTCAACGTGTGCGTAGTGACGCTTCTCTGTCTGATACTCGACGTGAGCGATAGAGATTGTGATACCACGTTGACGCTCTTCTGGCGCCTTATCAATATCAGCGAACGCTGTCGCTGCATTAAGAGTTGGGTACTTATCGTGCAGCACCTTAGAAATCGCAGCAGTAAGAGTTGTCTTACCGTGATCGATATGTCCGATGGTGCCAATGTTTACGTGCGGTTTTGTCCGCTCGAACTTTGCCTTTGCCATTTTGGTTCCTCTTTCGTTTGCTAGTGCTTAGTTATTAGGGTCTTTATTTATTTTGTTTTTTAGTGCTAGGGGGTTTATTCGCCACGAACTTTTGCAATGATTTCCTTCGCTACGTTGCCAGGTACTTCGGCATACGAATCGAACTCCATTGAATAGCTCGCGCGACCTTGAGTTCTAGAGCGGAGATCTCCGACATAGCCGAACATCTCTGACAATGGAACTAGCGCCCTAACAACGCGGGCACCTGACCGCTCATCCATGGCCTGGATTTGGCCACGACGACTGTTGATGTCACCGATGACGTCACCCATGAAATCTTCAGGGGTAACAACTTCGACACGCATCACTGGCTCGAGAATCGCAGGATCGGCAAGCTTTGCCGCTTCCTTAAACGCTGCAAGTCCAGCAATCTTGAAAGCGAGCTCCGATGAGTCAACATCGTGATACGCACCATCAAGAAGAGTTACTCGTACATCTGTAAGTGGGTAGCCAGCAAGTGGTCCTGATGTCATTCCCTCTTTACAGCCTGCATCGACTGATGGAATGTACTCGCGAGGAACGCGGCCACCAGTGACTTTATTTACGAATTCATATCCGCCCTCAACAACACCAGTTGGAAGTGGCTCGATTGCAATCTGGATCTTTGCGAACTGTCCAGAGCCACCGGTCTGCTTCTTGTGTGTGTAGTCGTGACGCGCAACAGGCTTGCGAAGAGTTTCGCGGTAAGCAACCTGAGGCTTTCCAACATTTGCATCGACTTTAAATTCCCGGCGCATGCGCTCGACTAAAATTTCAAGGTGAAGTTCACCCATGCCAGCGATAATTGTTTGCCCAGTCTCTTCATCGGTCTTTACGTGGAAAGTTGGATCTTCTTCAGATAAACGCTGAATAGCAATACCAAGTTTTTCTTGGTCGCCCTTCGTCTTTGGCTCGATAGCAACCGAAATAACTGGCGCTGGAAAGTCCATTGATTCAAGGATCACTGGTTTAACTGGATCACAGAGAGTTTCACCAGTTGTTGTGTCCTTAAGACCCATAACGGCAACAATCATTCCTGCTCCAACATTGTCACGCTCTTCACGCTTATTAGCGTGCATCTGGTAAATCTTTCCAATGCGCTCTTTACGATCTTTAGTTGAGTTAAGAATTGTTGAACCGGTCTCAAGTACACCTGAATACACGCGAATAAATGTTAGCTTTCCAAGGTGTGGATCGGTCATGATTTTAAAAGCAAGGGCTGAGAAAGGCTCTTTATTATCTGGGTGGCGAACAACTTCAATTTCAGTGTTGTACATATCTGTGCCCACGATTGATTCAACATCGAGTGGGCTTGGCAAGTAGCGAACTACAGCATCTAGCATTGGTTGAACACCTTTGTTTTTAAAGGCTGAACCAGTTACTACTGGAGTTAGTTTTGCTGCAAGAGTTGCGCGGCGAATACCGGCGATGATTTCAACTTCAGTTAATTCAATTCCCTCTAGGAACTTCTCCATGCACATGTCGTCATTTTCAGAAAGTGTTTCAATCATGTCGTGACGAGCCTGCTTTGCTTTTTCAAGTAAGTCAGCAGGAATCTCTTCGATCGCATAATCTTCGCCCTTTTGTGTTTCTCCACGCCAGGTAAGTGCCTTCATTGCAATGAGATCAACAACTCCGAGGAAATCTCCTTCGATGCCGATTGGAATCTGAAGAACAAGAGCTACTGCATTAAGGCGATCTTTAATCATATCTACGCACTTGTCGAATGATGCTCCGGTGCGATCTAGCTTATTTACAAAACAGATACGTGGAACTGAGTAGCGATCGGCTTGACGCCAAACAGTTTCAGATTGAGGCTCTACGCCTGCAACACCATCGAATACTGCAACTGCGCCATCGAGCACACGCAATGAGCGCTCTACTTCAACAGTGAAGTCAACGTGGCCTGGTGTATCGATAATGTTAATGAGGTGGTCATCCCACATACAGGTAGTTGCAGCAGAGGTAATAGTGATACCGCGCTCTTGCTCCTGCTCCATCCAGTCCATCGTTGCTGCACCTTCGTGCACCTCACCGATTTTGTAGTTAATACCAGTGTAAAAAAGGATGCGCTCAGTAGTAGTGGTTTTGCCCGCGTCGATGTGAGCCATGATTCCAATGTTGCGAACCGTAGCTAGATCGATCTTCTCTACTGCTGACACGTATTGCCTCTTCTTCTGTTAGTACTTCTTGGACCGAATCTGACGTTCTCTTTTCCTTAAGACGCTTAGCGAAATTTCTTTAGCTAACCGGCCGTAGCCGTTTTACCAGCGATAATGCGCGAAAGCCTTGTTAGCTTCAGCCATTTTGTGAGTATCTTCGCGACGCTTTACAGCAGCACCAAGGCCATTGCTTGCATCGATAAGTTCATTCATTAGACGCTCTGACATTGACTTTTCACGACGTGATCGTGAGTAATCAATTAACCAGCGAAGTGCCAAAGTTGTGGAACGTCCTGCTTTAACTTCAACAGGCACTTGGTATGTAGCTCCACCAACGCGACGTGAGCGAACTTCAACTGTTGGCTTGATGTTATCTAGTGCGCGCTTCAAAGTGATTACTGGATCAACTTGATTCTTAGCGCGGCAACCCTCAAGTGCGTTATAAACAATTGCTTCGGCAGTTGAACGCTTGCCGTGAAGTAGTACACGGTTGATGAGTGCGGTTACAACTGGTGAGTTGTAAACAGGATCAGCAACAACGGCAGCTTTTACTACGGGACCTTTACGTGGCATTAGGAAGCCTTCTTCTCTCTCTTTGTACCGTAGCGAGAACGTGACTGCTTACGGTTCTTTACACCTTGTGTATCTAATGATCCGCGAATGATCTTGTAACGAACACCTGGTAGATCTTTAACACGACCACCACGAACTAGAACAATGGAGTGCTCTTGCAAGTTGTGACCTTCACCAGGAATGTATGCAGTGATTTCCATGCCACTGGTAAGACGAACACGTGCAACTTTGCGTAGCGCAGAGTTTGGTTTCTTAGGGGTCGTTGTGTAAACGCGTGTACAGACTCCGCGTCGCTGTGGTGAACCCTTAAGTGCAGGTGTGCTTGTCTTCGTAGTCTTCTCTTCACGACCACGACGAACTAGCTGTTGAATTGTTGGCACTTCATCTCCATTCGTATCTTCGTTACTGATCTTTTTTCACGCTCAATCGCCGACCCACGCGGTCGGGTGTGTTGCACCCGTTTCGCATGGATGATGCAAATAGTTTTTCAACTTTTTACACGCACAAGCAACAAAGCTCTATAAAAGAGCAGGGGTGAAGATTAACCCAACCGCGCTCATGGAGTCAAAACGGCCCTTTTACTCCTCAATTCCCCCGGCATGGGTGAAAATGCCTAATTTTCTACATCCGGGCGTGTCTTTCACAGATTTTCGATCCCCCCGAAAGATGTACATATTTACGTACATCTTTGATATCCTATCGGCATGAATCTCAAACAATCCGCAGTACTTCCAACGTCTGAGGCACGTTCAGAGCTCTCTGCCATCATTTCGCGCTTTCGGGAAGAGGGAAAAGAGTCGGCCCCCGTCTTATTTGGGAGCCACCGAAAGCCAGAAGGTGTGATTATCCCCTTCTCGATGTGGCAGGAAATTCTCGAGCAGATTGAGGACATTGAGCTTGAAAAGTTAGTCCGTGATCGAATTTCAGATGGCAGCAAATCACTTCTATTTGATGAGTTAGTCAAGAAACTCAAGCTAGATAATCCCGATTAGTTATGCCGCCACTCCCCCCGGAGCTTATTAGAACGTACCACCCACTTGTTGAAAGAGATTTACTTGAACTTGGCTCAAAAAACCTTCAATTAAGAGCCGTTGAGATCATACGTGCAATCTCCTGTGGAGAAATTAGAGGGCAAAGACTAGAAAACAATGATCGAGTTGGTAATTTAAATGGGTATTTCAAAATATATTTTGATGAATCACCTGATGTGTCTCCACGGTTTCGAATCGTCTATCAATTAATTCCTAATAGCAGTGCTCCACACACGTTAAAAGTAATTGTCATAGGCGAAAGAAAGAACTACAAAGTCTATTTGGAAGCAATTCATCGGCTCTAAAAACTCCGACTTTCATCATGAGGTGGATACATTTCAATTGCAGGAGCGAACTCGTTTGTGATGGGATTGCCCCATGGAGATTGTTCGCCCCGAAGAGCGTTACTTGGAAAGTTACAAATTGGCACTGATCCAATCGATTTCTTCCGGTACGGCCGCATATCTTGATCGCGCTCAAAGTGAACTATTGGAGATAGAAACAGCGCCTGAATCATTCCTGGCAAAACAAGATGACCCTTCTGCATTGAGTGGAGATATAAAGCTATCTGATGGTTCGCTTGTGCCTCGGCTGCCAGGATTTACCCGATGGATGTGGGATGGACAGGTATGCGGGGAAATAAATTTCCGTTGGAAAAATGGCACGACAGATTTGCCACCTCATTGTTTGGGGCATATTGGGTATGAAGTATTTTCATGGAAGAGAAATATGGGATATGCATCAGAGGCGCTCAGGCAGATACTTCCGGAGGCGAGAAAATTAGAAATGCCTTTTGTGGAGCTAACTACAGATGTTGACAACTTATTTTCGCAAAAGGTAATTAAGAATAATGGCGGAGTACTTCACGAGAAATTTGTTAAACCTGCAGTCCACGGTGGCACGGATGGTCTGCGTTTTCGTATTTATCTATAGTTTGTCCAAGAGAATTTTGCGATGCCATATCAATGCGATTTACATTGATCAAGTAATATTTAACGTTTTCCGCGCATGCTCAAATGTGCAACGATCACGCTGGTAACGAACGCCAAACTAAGAATTATTATCCAATCCATGAGGACCTCCTTAAGGTAGAACTCACTTACCCATCAACTGATCAATCTCCCGCTTTTGTATTCTTCACTCTGCCAATTCTGCTAAGTAAAAAGAGAATCAGAAGTGAACCGATCATGACTTCCATGTTGTGAAGAACAAAGTTTGAGTAGAGAGAAAAGCTTGCTACGAGCAAGGAAAGCCAGATTCGAACCCTCTTCGTCATAATGATCTTACTCTGACTTGTCTTCAGGATGCTTACGTAAATATTGCAATTTCAAAATAGAAAAAATTATAACAATAACTGAGCCAATTGTTCCAAACTTCATATAGTCCTCTTCACTAGTCCATGCCAAAAACGAAAAAGTAAGGACGAGGATTCCGACCGCAATTGTCAGATATTTCATGGGCAGATCCAATTAGAAAATGATGTCGCAGCGGCAATTGCTCCCACGATTGCCTTGTTGTTTGGTTTCTTAGTTACGATGACAAAGCCTGCGACTGGCATCACTATGGTTACTATTCGACAGAAGGGGATAGAAATTGCCGATGCCTTGTGTTGAAATTCCGGTTGCGCTTCGAATACTAATGTTGATTTTTGTGTCGGGCTCGGACTTGGTTTAGGTTTTGGTGCTGCGCTTGCACTCCCGGTGCCGACAATCCCAATTCCAGATATGAGACCCAGTGAGAGAATTATTGCCATTAATTTTTCAGGCATTGACAAACTCGTTTCTGTTTTTCAGATCAAATGATGTGAATTCCGGGAACGTTAAACCCTTTGCTCGATGTCAAAGGTGTGAATGAGGCAGCCTGTGGATTACTGGTTGCTTTCGCGGAGATAAAGTAAATTTGCCGCTTAAGGATTTTCAAGGTCAAAAATTGCAATATCTGTTTTAACGAAATCATCTCCCTTACAAATTAGTTTTCTGCGAGAGGTTGTAGCTAATGCATAAGCAAAAACATCTCCAAAATTCAGTCGAGCTGGATGCCCGCCACCTTTTCCATAATCACGATAAGCCGTGCGGGCGACTTCAACTTGCTTTAAATCGACTGGAAGTATTTCGATTCCAGCCTCTTTTATGAGTGCATCAAATTTACGGATTACAATTGGATTCTTCGTCGAATCTACAACGATCGCCGTTTCTAAATAGTTTCCAGCAGAGATCACACAGCTATTACTACTAATAGCAACGAGTATGTCATCGCTATCGGGCTCAGCAAAGAGAATTGATAAAATAGCTGAACTGTCCACGACTACCTTCATCGAGGTAGGCCTAAATCGTTGTAGAGCATTGAATCGACTGATTCTCTGGTCATTCCTTTTGGCATCTGTATTGCGATTTCGTGAGCCAAAATCCTTAACCTTTCAAGGCGATCCTGGACCGTGGCTCTTGCCAAACGCTCGCGCAAGGCCACGGTCACGGCCTCAGTAAGAGTCTCGTCATAAATCGAGGCCACTTGGGTGGCAAGGCGATGAGCCTCTTCATTCTTGATGTTCATTCCCATACATCAGATGTTATACCCTCAAAAAATTATTTCTACCATATTCGCAATTCAGGGCAGGGTTGGAGCTGGCCTTATCTAACAGCAGACGAGATGACCCTTCCATGCTTGCCGACCCTCTCTAATTGCAACTCCTCCGATAATGAGGGCAGCGATTGGATCCGTCCAACTCCATCCAAAGAGGGTATTGAGCAGGAGGCTGATGAGTACTGCTGCGGAAAGGTAGGTACAAAGGAGTGTTTGTTTTGAATCGGCGACTGCAGTGGCCGAACCAAGTTCGCGTCCAGTACGACGTTGAAGTAGGGAAAGAATGGGCATGACAATCAAACTAAGGGAGGTTATGACTATGCCGGTTGTACTGTGTTCTGCATTTACAACCCCAGTCATGGAAAGAATTGCGTTGACAATGACATAGGCTGCAAGGGCGAAAAAGCTAATGGCGATTGCGCGGAGTGTGGGCTTCTCAAAACGCTCCGGGTCGCTATGAGAGAACTGCCAGGCGACTGCGGCGGCGGAAAAGACTTCAATGAGCGAGTCCAGTCCGAAGCCGACCAAAGCTCCGGAAGATGCAGCTAAGCCGGCGGAAACTGAGACGACAGCCTCAATTATGTTGTAGCTAATCGTGGCGGTAACCAACCAACGGATACGTCGACGAAGGAGCGATTTGCGCTCGGCAGATTGAGCTTCCACGGTAGTAGAAATTACTTCGCCTCCTTGCCCCTTGAATTCAAAGGATTCAGCAGGAGCATACCCTTTGGGCTTAGGGTGAGTTCCATGAGCACACCGCATATTTCTGCCAATAAAGGCGATATCGCCCAGCGAATACTTCTGCCAGGAGATCCACTGAGGGCTAAATGGATTGCAGATACCTATTTGGAAGGTGTCACACAGTACAACGCAGTCCGTAACATGTTTGGTTATACCGGTACTTATAAAGGTGAACGAGTATCAGTTCAAGGAACTGGAATGGGTCTTCCATCTCTTTCCATCTATGTAACTGAACTCTTCAATGAGTACGGAGTCCAAAGTGCAATCAGGATTGGTACATGTGGTGGATTATTAGAGAAAACTAAAATTGGAGATGTCATTTTGGCCATGACGGCATCAACTGATTCAAATATTAACCGCAGGTTTACAAATAATTTAGATTTTGCACCGCATGCTGATTTTAAATTGCTCCTTGCAGCCCATGAAGCATCCAAAAATCTACCGAATGTTCACGTCGGTGGAGTCGCCTCCATGGATTACTTTTATGATGAAAGCGATGCCATACAGAGATTGATTCAACACGGAGTTCTTGGAGCAGAGATGGAAGCTAACCAGTTGTATTCAATAGCTGCACGCAAACAGCGGCGGGCACTTGCGATTCTCACTGTTTCAGATCACGTAATCACTCATGAATCTATGTCTTCGACTGATCGTGAAAAATCATTAAATACTATGGTTGAAATCGCCTTCGCTGCACTCCTAAACGGATAGGAAAACTATGAATACCTCTGATTTCTTGTTGCTTAGTATTGTTACTTTTGTATTAATTGATTTTAGTGCAAGTATGGTAATTAACTACCTGAATGAGAATTCGAAAAATGCACCTCTAAGTGCAGAGGCAGCAGAGATTTATAATCCAGATGAATACGCAAGGTCTATGGAGTATGGCACTGCTAAATATAAATTTGAGATGTTAACTTCGGTAATAACTACAGTTGTAATTCTGTCGGCAATAATTCTGGGTTGGTTTGCCAAGCTAGATTTACAAATTCGTGACCGAATTGAAAATAATTTGTTAGTAACTATCGTCTTTGTGGGAATTCTCATCGTTGTAAGCTCTTTGAGCTCGATTCCCGGCAGGTATTACTCAACTTTTATTATTGAGGAAAAATACGGTTTTAATAAGACCACAAAGAAGCTCTTTATAACTGATTCTGTTAAGCAACTGCTCTTAAGTTTGCTCATCGGATTGCCTCTTCTTTACCTCATTGCCTGGATCTACCAAGAAATCCAAAGCATGTTTTGGTTGATGGGCTGGCTCCTTGTGGCTGCATTCTCACTCTTTATGTTTGTTTTTGGTACACGAATCTTCTTGCCAATGTTCAATAAGTTAAAACCATTGCCGGCGGGAGAACTGCGTGATGAGATTGAAATGTATTGCCAGTCCCAAGGTTTTCCGCTTTCCAAACTATATGAGATGGATGCATCCAAGCGCTCTACTAAATTGAATGCTTTCTTCTCTGGAATGGGTAGAGTAAAAATAATTGGCCTCTTCGACACCTTGATCGAAAAGTTAACGATTAAAGAGGTCGTCGCAGTTTTAGCTCATGAAGTCGGACATTACAAGCGCAAGCATGTGTACACAATGTTTGCCTTTAGCAATGTTCAAACTCTAATAATGTTTGCTCTAATGGGTTGGTTACTTAGTAATCCAAATCTGTCGAAGGCGCTTGGTTCAGATATTCCAAGTTTCCATTTGTCTATGTTGGCGTTTTTCTTGCTCTTTACTCCACTATCTACACTTCTTGGCTTGATTAATAACTCATTCTCTCGGCACAACGAGTACCAAGCCGATCGATTCTCGCTCGATACTTATCCTGATGCACGAGAACACATGTATTCAGCGTTGAAAAAACTATCGGTTGAATCGTTGAGTAACTTAAACCCTCATCCACTTTATGTGGCAGTTCATTACTCGCATCCACCAATACTTGCCCGACTTGCTAACTTGAAGAAGTAGTTTTTCTCGACGACCAAAATCCATAAGCGATGATCAAAGCTGGAATGGCGTTCCAGCGCTCATTAGGGCTGCGAGATATCAGATTAACGAAGGCGCCAAGAAGAGAAATGACGAGAAATAACCTTGGTAACCAAGTTGGATATATGCTGCGATGTGCCCATATTTTTAGAAGTGTGCGGTACTGCCACACCACAATGAGAGTGTTCAAGATATAGGCGATGCGGATTCCAGTTGGGAAAGTTTCAAATTGACCGCCCGCGGCACGAGTTAACGCGTACTCCTGATTAAAAATTACACCGAGAACTAATGTGAGATTCCAAGCCAAAGCTAAAGTTATTAGTGCTTTTTTCATGGAGAGAAACTACCCAATATGAGGTGGAACTGGAATGCCTACGGCATTTGTCGCCGTTATTGGTGGGCCAAATGATGTATTTATAGGCAATAAACCTGCCCAGAGGGGAAGTGCGATGTCCTCATCATCATCAGATGGCTCCCCTGAACGCGCTTTCGCTGAAACCTTATCCAGACTTAACTCCACGATAAGCGTCGCCGCGGACTCTTTTTTCGTCAAAGGCCGCCCGTATTCCCAGAGACCAGGAATCAGTTTTGTTGTGATGCGCTTTAATGCAACTTCTTTTTCGGATTCATTTAGAACGCGCGCCTTTCCAAAAATCATTACCGACTCATAGTTCATTGAAGAGTTGAAGGCAGAGCGTGCCACAACAATGGCATTTAACTGTGTAACGGTTACACACAAATCGATTTCATTTGCTAACGCCATCATAATTCGAGAACCAGTAGATCCATGAATCAGAATTCGGTTTCCATCTCTTGCGAAGCCCATAGGAATTACAAATGGCACATTGATATCTGGGTCAATAAAACCCACATGGCATACGTACTGGCTATCAAGAAGTTTTTCAATATCTAAACGCTCACGTACTTCGCGATCTGCATGGCGCTGAACATGGAACTTTTCTTCATTACTCATTTGGCAAGCATAGTTGCAAATATTGAAACACAACTTTAATTATCGAAAGGGAAGAACTTTAACTCCTGGCAAATCAATGAGTTCCCACTCATTGTCATGTAAACGAATATCGTTCCAAGTAAGAAAATTAATACTATTTGTTAAAAACTGCCGCAAGAAGTATCGCGCCTCGTTTATCGGCTTCAGAAGCAGATAAGTAAATTGGATTGTTCAATTTCTCAAAGTGCTTTTTTTTCTTCTTCAAATCGTTCTTGAAGTAATTCCCGTGTTGTGGGTGATGAATCTGCTGGATCGACCATATCTATAATTTAGTGCCACACTGCAGCTTTGTCATACATTCGGTACCGCCGCCTTTTGAGCTGAAAAACGTACTTAGCAATGGTTCCAGACAACATAAAAGAGCCCCGACTCAGCGCGGAATTGAGTCTATTTTGTTAATTAACTATTAATGAGGCCCTTCGATCTCGCCCAGTCGAAGGGTCTCGCCCATCGCCAAAGCCAGAATCGGTATGAGTTTCTTGCGGATTTCGGCCATTGCCAACAGAATCTGACATATGGAAATCGAGCCGGTAATTCGGCCAACAGTACGTATCTTGCTCGTCGATGATCAAAACCGCGTCTTGCTATTTAGAGGTCAAGATCCAGATCAGCCCAACACTCGATTCTGGTTCCCAACAGGTGGGGGCATCGAACTCGGCGAAACAGCGCAAGAGGCGGCGCGGCGCGAAGTTCAAGAAGAAACTGGATTAACAGAGTTTGAATTAGGTCCCCATATTTGGAACCGCCGCCATGTCTTCACCTTCTATGGTTCATATCAAGATGTACGAGAACTCTGGTTCTTTTCTCGAACTCCCACATTTGAGATTGATATCTCGGGATTTTCGGAAGAAGAACGAAAATCCATTCGTGAATACCGCTGGTGGAGCCATGACGATCTTGAAAATACAAAAGATCTGCTCACTCCACGTACTCTCGCATCATTATTCCGAAAGCTACTTACCGACGGACTTCCCAAACATCCAGTTGACGTCCCATTCTAATAATGAAGTCTGGGTTCACGAAATAAATAGTTTGCGATTCCAAGAAAAGCAAAAGAGGCCCAATCCTTTGTGGGAATGAGCCTCTTTTGTTATTTAACTTTTAGCGAGGTACTTCGACCTCATCCAGACGAACAGCTTCACCGGATCCCTGTTGATCAAATGGTGTGAAGTCGTACTCATCGTAGGCTGCATAAACTGCGGCCTTTGCCTCTTCCGTTGGCTCAACACGAATGTTGCGATAACGGGCAAGACCAGTACCGGCAGGAATTAACTTACCGATGATGACGTTCTCCTTCAGGCCGAGCAATGGATCGCTCTTCTCTGAAAGTGCAGCATCTGTGAGTACGCGAGTTGTCTCTTGGAAGGATGCAGCTGATAACCATGATTCAGTTGCAAGTGATGCCTTAGTAATACCCATAAGTTCTGGGCGACCTGAGGCGGCCTTTCCACCGGATGTAACTACGCGACGGTTTTCATTTTCAAAGCGACCGCGCTCAACGAGCTCACCTGGAAGTAGATCGGCATCTCCGGCCTCAAGCACAGTGATGCGCTTTAGCATTTGACGAACGATTACTTCGATGTGCTTATCGTGAATGCCTACGCCCTGTGAGCGATAAACAGATTGAATCTCATTTACCAAGTGAACTTGAGTTGCACGTGGTCCAAGGATACGAAGAACCTGCTTAGGATCGATTGCGCCGACGACCATCTTCTGGCCGACTTCAACGCGAACACCCTCTTCTACAAGTAGCTTTTGACGACGAGTGATTGGGTAGGCAACTTCTTCGCCACCATCATCTGGTGTAACGATAATTTTCTTGCCCTTTGCATCTTCGCGGAATGAGACAACGCCTGCAGTTTCTGCAATCGGTGCAACACCCTTTGGAGTACGCGCTTCGAAAAGCTCGACGATACGTGGAAGACCGTGAGTGATGTCATCTCCAGCAACGCCACCAGTGTGGAAGGTACGCATTGTTAGCTGTGTACCAGGCTCACCAATTGACTGCGCTGCAATGATTCCCACTGCTTCACCGACTGCAACAAGTTGACCTGCGGCAAGGGATCGACCGTAGCAAGCTGCGCACTGTCCGACCTTGCTATCACAGGTTAGAACTGAGCGGATCTTAACTTCAGCGACACCGGCTGCAACGAGTTCATCTATATTGCGATCACCTAAGTCAATGCCGGCCTTAGCAATAACTACGCCATCGACTTCAACATCATCGGCGAGTGTGCGACCGAAGACAGAGGTTTCAACGTGGTCAAACTTAATGAGGCCACCAGATTCTTGGCGAACACCAATCTGTAGAACAAGACCGCGATCTGTACCGCAATCCTCTTCACGGATGATTACATCTTGTGCAACATCGCAGAGACGTCGGGTTAGGTAACCTGAGTCAGCGGTACGAAGTGCGGTATCGGCAAGACCTTTACGAGCACCGTGAGTAGAAATAAAGTACTCAAGAACTGAAAGGCCTTCGCGGAAGTTAGATTTAATTGGGCGAGGAATAATTTCACCCTTTGGATTTGCTACCAGACCACGCATACCTGCAATCTGACGGATCTGCATCATGTTTCCACGAGCACCAGAAAAGACCATCATCCACACTGGGTTAACGCGAGGGAAGTTTTCTTCCATCTCTTTACCCACTTCGGCTGTTGCCTTAGTCCAGATTTCGATTAACTCTTGACGACGCTCGTCATCAGTGATGAGTCCCTTTTCATACTGCGATTGAACCTTGTCGGCCTGAGTTTCATAGCTCTCAAGGATCTCTTTCTTACGTGGAGGTGTGACAACATCTTCAATACCGATTGTGATTCCGGCACGTGTTGCCCAGTGGAAGCCGAGTGACTTCAGAGCATCAAGTGTCTGAGCAACAACAACCTTTGGATAGAACTCAGCCAAACGATCAACGATTCCACCAAGTTGTTTCTTGGTGACATCTAAGTCAACGAATGGGAAGTCTGCAGGAAGTGCCTCGTTAAACAATGCGCGACCTAAAGTGGTTTCGATTGTCTTGGTTGAGTTATCAAGACGGATCTTAATCATTGCCTGCAATGAGACTGAGTGCTGATCGTGGGCCATAATCGCTTCAGAGATCGAGCTAAATGCACGACCCTCGCCGAGCTCGCCTTCGCGACTCATTGTTAAGTGATAAAGACCAAGAACCATGTCCTGTGTTGGTGAAGTAATTGGACGACCGTTAGCAGGAGACAAGATGTTATTCGATGACAACATCAAGATACGTGCTTCGGCCTGTGCTTCAGCAGATAGCGGCAAGTGAACTGCCATCTGGTCACCGTCGAAGTCAGCGTTGAATGCGGTACATACGAGCGGGTGAATCTGAATCGCCTTACCTTCAACTAGTTGAGGCTCAAATGCCTGGATACCTAGACGGTGCAGAGTAGGTGCGCGGTTTAGAAGTACTGGATGTTCGGCGATAACTTCTTCCAAAACATCCCATACCACTGGACGTGCGCGCTCAACCATGCGCTTTGCAGATTTAATGTTCTGCGCGTGGTTTAGATCTACAAGACGTTTCATTACGAATGGTTTGAAGAGTTCGAGTGCCATCTGCTTTGGTAGACCGCACTGATGCAACTTCAACTGTGGACCAACAACGATTACTGAACGACCCGAGTAGTCAACGCGCTTTCCGAGCAAGTTCTGACGGAAACGACCCTGCTTACCTTTGAGCATGTCAGAGAGTGATTTAAGTGCGCGGTTACCCGGGCCAGTTACTGGACGACCACGACGACCGTTATCGAACAAGGCATCTACAGCTTCCTGCAACATACGCTTTTCGTTGTTAACGATAATCTCTGGTGCACCGAGATCGGCAAGCCGCTTCAAACGGTTGTTGCGGTTGATAACGCGACGGTATAAATCGTTGAGATCTGATGTCGCAAAGCGTCCACCATCGAGTTGAACCATTGGACGAAGATCTGGTGGAATAACTGGAACACAATCAAGAACCATTGATGCTGGCTTATTGCTTGTTGTAAGGAATGCGTTAACAACCTTCAAGCGCTTGATTGCGCGAGTCTTCTTTGCACCTTTGCCATTTTCAGAAAGGTCGGTGAGCATTTTGTGCTCGGTTGCAAGATCAAAGGTCTCTAGGCGATGCTTAATTGCAGCAGCTCCCATGTCACCCTTGAAATACATTCCGTAGCGATCGCGCATTTCGCGGTAAAGGTTTTCATCGCCCTCAAGATCTTGAACTTTCAAGTTCTTAAAGCGAGCCCAGACGCTCTCCATGCGCTCGAGCTCTTTCTCTGACTTCTCGCGAATTGACTTAAGCTCGCGCTCTGCGGCCTCACGTACTTTGCGTTTCACATCTGACTTAGCATCTTCTGCCTCGAGCTCTGCGGTGTCATCTTCAAGCTTCTTGGTACGAATATCGAGATCAACATCGCGACGAGTTTCAATCTTCTTGCGATCATTAGCCAACTTCTTTTCAAGTTGTGGCAAATCTTCTTCGCGAGCTTCAGCATCAACTTCGGTGATCATGTATGCAGCGAAGTAAATAACCTTCTCAAGATCCTTAGGAGCAAGATCAAGTAGGTACCCGAGGCGTGATGGAACACCCTTGAAGTACCAGATGTGAGTTACTGGAGCTGCAAGCTCGATGTGACCCATGCGTTCACGACGAACCTTTGCGCGTGTTACTTCAACACCGCAACGCTCGCAGATGATTCCCTTAAATCGAACGCGCTTGTACTTTCCGCAATAACATTCCCAGTCACGAGTTGGTCCGAAGATCTTCTCATCGAAGAGTCCGTCCTTCTCTGGCTTAAGTGTGCGGTAGTTGATCGTCTCTGGCTTCTTTACTTCGCCAAAAGACCATTCGCGAATATTGTCAGCGGATGCAAGACCGATACGTAATTCATCAAAGAAGTTGACATCTAACATAGTTATTTTCCCTCTCAGATTTCTTCAACGCTGCTTGGCTCAACTCGTGACAAGTTGATACCTAGCTCTTCGGCGGCACGGAATACTTCCTCATCAGTATCGCGAAGTTCAATTGCGACACCTTCAGATGAAAGCACTTCAACATTTAGACAGAGAGATTGCATTTCCTTAATAAGTACCTTGAATGACTCAGGGATACCAGGTTCAGGAATGTTTTCACCCTTTACGATTGCTTCGTAGACTTTTACGCGGCCTAGAACATCGTCAGATTTAATTGTGAGAAGTTCTTGGAGTGTGTATGCAGCACCATAGGCTTCAAGTGCCCACACTTCCATCTCACCAAATCGCTGACCGCCGAACTGAGCTTTTCCGCCCAATGGTTGCTGCGTGATCATTGAGTATGGTCCTGTTGAACGTGCGTGAATCTTGTCATCCACCAAGTGGTGAAGCTTCAAGATATACATATATCCAACTGAAATCGGTGTTGGGTATGGCTCACCGGAACGACCGTCAAATAAACGAGCCTTTCCAGAGCGGCCAATTAATTGATTGCCATCGCGGTTAGGTAATGTATTGTCGAGAAGACCAGAGATCTCATCTTCAAGTGCGCCATCGAATACCGGAGTTGCAAACTTAGTTCCAGGAGCGCCCTTTTCAGCACCGATAGCGCGCATATGCTTTTGCCACGCTTCATCGATTCCAGAGAGATCCCAACCAGTCTTTGCTACCCACCCTAAGTGCATTTCAAGAACCTGTCCGACGTTCATACGTCCAGGTACGCCAAGTGGGTTAAGAACTACATCGACTGGAGTTCCATCTTCAAGGAATGGCATATCTTCGACTGGAAGAATCTTTGAAATAACACCCTTGTTACCATGACGACCAGCTAGCTTGTCACCATCTTGAATCTTGCGCTTTTGCGCAACGTAAACGCGAACCAATTGGTTAACGCCAGCGGAAAGTTCAAAGCCCTCTTCGGATTCGAAGATTTTTACGCCGATAACTTTTCCAGATTCACCGTGCGGAACCTTAAGTGATGTGTCGCGAACTTCGCGAGCTTTTTCACCAAAGATTGCACGAAGTAAACGCTCTTCAGGAGTTAGTTCGGTTTCGCCCTTTGGCGTTACCTTTCCAACCAAGATATCGCCAGGTACAACATCGGCGCCAACGCGAATGATTCCGCGCTCATCAAGATCGGCTAGAACTTCTTCAGATACGTTAGGGATGTCGCGAGTGATCTCTTCGGCACCAAGTTTGGTATCGCGAGCATCGACTTCGTACTCTTCAATGTGAATTGATGTCAGAACATCATCTTGAACCAAACGCTGCGACAAGATAATCGCATCTTCGTAGTTATGGCCTTCCCATGACATAAATGCCACGAGCAGGTTCTTTCCAAGTGCCATTTCACCCATATCGGTGCAAGGACCATCGGCGATAACTGAGCCAACTTCTAGACGCTGACCTTCAGAGACAACAACTTTTTGGTTGTAAGAAGTTCCTTGGTTAGAGCGTGTGAACTTATGTAATGAATAGGTTTGATACGTTGAATCATCGGCCATAACTTTTACTTCTTCGGCAGATACTTCAGTAACAACGCCGGCCTTAGTTGCAACAACGACATCGCCTGCATCAACGGCTGCACGGAACTCCATGCCAGTACCGATCAATGGTGCTTCTGCACGCATCAATGGAACAGACTGGCGCATCATGTTAGAACCCATCAACGCACGGTTAGCATCATCGTGCTCAAGGAATGGAATCATTGCTGTTGCGACAGAAACCATCTGACGCGGAGAAACATCCATGTAATCGACTTCATTAGCCGGAATGTATTCAACTTCCCCACCACGACGACGTACAAGTACGCGTGCTTCGGCGAAGTGATTGTCATCAGTCAACGGTGCATTTGCCTGCGCAATGATGTGCTCGTCTTCTTCATCGGCAGTTAAATAATCAACTTGATCTGTTACGCGTCCCTTGGAAACCTTGCGATAAGGAGTCTCGATAAATCCGAATGCTGTTACTCGACCATATGTTGCAAGTGAACCGATAAGACCAATGTTTGGCCCTTCGGGAGTTTCAATTGGACACATACGGCCGTAGTGAGAAGGATGAACGTCACGGACTTCAAAGCCCGCGCGATCACGCGATAAACCACCAGGTCCAAGTGCTGAAAGACGGCGCTTGTGAGTAAGTCCCGACAGTGGGTTCGTTTGATCCATGAACTGCGACAACTGAGAAGTTCCGAAGAACTCCTTGATCGAAGCAACTACTGGACGAATGTTAATCAGAGTCTGTGGCGTAATCGCTTCTACATCTTGTGTAGTCATACGTTCGCGAACTACGCGCTCCATACGTGAAAGACCGATGCGAACTTGATTCTGAATTAGCTCGCCAACTGTGCGCAAACGACGATTACCGAAGTGATCGATATCGTCCTTTTCTACACGTACTTCGCGGCCGTACTCCATCAAAAGATCGCCGCGGTGAAGGGCTACTAAGTAGCGCAATGTTGCAACAATGTCGGAGATTGTAAGTAGTGATGCCTTTAGCTCAAGATCCAAGCCCAGCTTCTTATTGACCTTGAAGCGACCGACCTTAGCCAAGTCATAACGCTTTGGATTGAAATAAAGGTTTTCAATTAAGTTCTGGGCGGCTTCCTTAGTTGGAGGCTCACCGGGACGGAGTTTGCGATAAATATCTAGAAGCGCTTCGTCCTGAGTCTTAACAGTATCTTTTTCAAGAGTCGCACGGATGGATTCGAAATCACCGAACTCTTCAAGAATCTGCTCTTCGCTCCAGCCAAGTGCCTTTAAGAAAACAGTTACTGACTGCTTGCGCTTGCGGTCGATGCGAACACCCACAAGATCTTTCTTATCGACTTCAAATTCAAGCCAAGCACCGCGACTTGGAATTACCTTTGCAGTAAATACATCTTTATCAGAAGTTTTTTCGATTGTACGCTCGAAATAAACACCAGGTGAGCGAACAATCTGAGAAACAACTACGCGCTCGGTACCGTTAATTACAAAAGTTCCACGAGCTGTCATCACTGGGAAGTCGCCCATAAATACTGTTTGAGATTTAATTTCACCTGTGATGTTATTTGTGAACTCAGCAGTTACGAATAGAGGTTGCGAATAAGTCATGTCGCGCTCTTTGCAGTCACCAATTGAGTACTTAGGTGGCTCAAAGCGGTGATCGCGGAATGTAAGACTCATAGTTCCCTGGAAATCTTCAATCGGTGAAATCTCTTCAAAGATTTCTTCCAGACCTGAAGTAGTAGGGATCTCTCCACGATTCATAGAATCGGATGCTGCGATACGTGAGCGCCATGCATCATTGCCCAATAACCAGTCAACGCTTTCAACTTGCAACGCTAATAGGTTTGGAACTTCGAGAGGTTCACGGATTTTTGCGAAAGAGATTCGGCGTGGTGCTACTGATGATTTTTTAGACGCGGCCAAGAGATGTCCTTCCAGACAATAATGCGGGAACGCACAACTATTAGGTCTCAGCCGCTATATGCCCTGACCGTAAGTTTTTTGTGCGAAGGTGAAGGGTACCGCCCTCACCCCAACCCTGTCCAACTGAGCACTTATACCTCTATAAGGCGCTTTTGTCAGCGAATTTGTGAAGAATGTGCAGGGCTGACCGGTGGTATGGGTGTTTTCAGGGTTGGTGAGCCAGAGCAAGAGAGAGGCCACGCTCTCAGCACCGGCCCAGGCAAGGCTTAATTAATTCGCCTAAAATCATCTGAGGGTTAACACTCACACTTTCGAAATCTTCTTTTTTTCTCTTGACAGGGTAACTGCATAGGACTACAAATCAATTGTCTTAACTATTTAAGTCTTCGATTTAAATAAGTGAGATTCGGGTTAGCAAACAATTCTATTTCGATAGCGATATTGAAATAACAGATAGGCGATATGGGGATTGGGGAACAGAGATTCGAGCCGGACAACGCGTAACGGGCTTAACTTAGGAAACTGAGTTAAAGGTTATTCTGGAGTAATTCGTCAACTTTAAGACAACTTGGTCACAGCCCCCGTCAAATGAAGTTACGACAAAGCAAAGGCCTTCGATCCAATGGTTCGAGGGCCTTTGTATGTAATGCGAAATTACTGTATTGAACTTCAATAGCATCCCGCTTAATATCGCTCACTTTTCCCACCATTCCAATACTCGGGTTAAGCACTCTTCTTCGGTCATATCAAGTTTCGCTTGGTGAGCTAAGTCGTCCTGCCATACGCCGTAGATTTTTCGATCCAACATTCTCCGCGTGAGCTTCAGACCCAATAATTCAGTCACCAATGTCTTGGTATTTTCTGACAAGGATCTCAGATGTGTTAACCCCTCTAAATCAAAGAGATCTCTCGACGCGCCTCTATCAAACCAAGCAGTCAACTTCATTGCGGAAAACCCATCCAACGTTGGAACTTTGAGCTTCGTTAGTGGCACATCCGAATAGCGTTGATGAATGTGCATGGTCTCCACCGGGATTTGTTGCCACCCTCGCAACTGCGTGGATATCGCCTGTACTTCAATCTGAACGCCCCGTTCGCAGACAAGGAGGGCCTTTCCAGGATCGACGGTCTGTGATGGCTTTGTCGACCAATACGCTTCAGGGAATTCTTGAATTATTAATTCCGGTATCGTGTCTAGTTCATGCAGTAGGGCTACCCTGTTGGAAGTAAACAGATCAATATCTTCTGAGAGCCGCCCTAACTTCAGAAAAGTTCGTGCGAGTCCGGTCCCGCCATAAAAAACTAAATCTGTTTTGAAATTGGGCAACACTGAGAGAACATGGCTAATCGCGTGATCCTTTTGTACCTGCGAGATGGAAGTGCCGAAGAGTTGCTGAACGGTTGATGCTTCATGCGGATCTAGCACTAGCCACCCAAGTTTCCACTTTTTCCAAACTGGAACTCATATGTTTCTTTTTTGCAAAGGCACGTAACTTCTCTTTATCTGTTCGCGATAAAAGTGTGATGGCAGCCTCTTGAACTACTCCTGAAAAACCTGAAACTAGATTTTCTCTCTTTGCCAGATCCAAAGTTGTTTGTTCGAGGTTCGTCACCCAACCTGGGCCGAGTTCGGTAGCAATCCGTATCCGTTTCAACTCTGCAACATTCCTTTTCACGAAAAAGATTCTCCCAAATTTCGTTTCTAAGATGGGCCTTTGCTTAGGAACTGCAAGAACCGCAAGTGCGATCGCGCGTGGTATTGCCCCGTGAATTCTTGCCGCAGAGATGTGCATCAAAGCGACTGCCTCCTTGCCATAGTCGGCTTGTCCAATCCCAAGAGCAATCGCTTCCATGTCGGGTCGCCATCCACTTCCTCGACTCGCTTCGGGAACAACGGCGTAGTAGCCATGAGCAACTTTAAGCAGCACTCCGGTTTCTTCTAGGCGTAAAAACTCGGCTCTCGGCTGGACATAAAGGGAGGCGGCATCTCTTGGACGCAGGACGCCACGCTTTAATGATGCAAGCGGCGCTACCATCGCTGAATAGTATTATAAAAGTTGGGAAATTACCAACTTCTATAATACTATTTGCCCTGAATTGCTAGGGTTTGAGTATTTCAACCTGCCAGAGATAGAAAATCCCCGCCTGGCTCACGGCCAAACGGGGATTTTCAGATGAAATTACTTGATTGTGACGGTTGCGCCAGCTGCCTCAAGAGCCGCCTTTGCCTTGTCTGCTATCTCCTTGCTTACTTTCTCAAGCAGGACAGTTGGACATGCATCAACTAAATCCTTGGCCTCTTTCAAGCCAAGACTTGAGTTGAGTCCGCGAACTTCCTTGATTACTGCAATCTTTGCTGAGCCAGCTGATTCAAGAACAACTGAGAACTCATCTTGTGCTGCTTCTGCACCGGCGGCTGCGCCACCTGCTGCAGCAACTGCTACTGGAGCAGCGGCTGTAACGTCGAACTCAGTTTCAAATGACTTAACGAACTCTGAGAGCTCGACCAATGTCATTTCCTTGAACTGTGCCAATAGGTCTTCTGTATTGAGCTTTGCCATATTCGTTATTCCTTCTCTTCTGATTCTGGGGTTACTTCTTCGGTTACTACTGTTTCTTCGGTTACTACTGCTTCAACCACATCATCTGCAGTCACAACTTGCGCTGGAACCTCTGCCATAGCTTCGTTAGCTATTGCTTCGGACACCACGGACACAGCTTCGAGTGTTGCTGGTTCGGACACAACTTCTTCAACCACAACATCCGCTGTTACAGCTTCAACTGGAACCTCTTCAGTTACTACGACATCGTCTGCAGTCGCAACTGGAGCTGGAACCGCGGACTGAGCACCGTTATCTGATTGTTCTGACTCAAGCTTGATACGGAGAGCGTCGAATACACGAGCCGCCTTAGCAAGCGATCCCTTCATAGCGCCAGCAAGCTTTGCAAGTAGAACCTCGC
>CAYHOY010000002.1:150046-153572 GCA_964358665.1 uncultured Candidatus Planktophila sp.
GCCTTAGCAAGCGATCCCTTCATAGCGCCAGCAAGCTTTGCAAGTAGAACCTCGCGAGATTCAAGATTTGCAAGCTGCATGATCTCTTCTTTAGTAACTGCTTTGCCTTCGTAGATTCCACCCTTGATTACAAGAAATGGATTCTCTTTAGCGAAATCGCGCAGGCTCTTAGCCGCGTCGATTGCATCGCCATTAACAAATGCAACTGCAGAAGGACCAACGAGAAGATCTGATGAGAGATCAACGCCGGCATTCTTTGCTGCAATCTTTGTAAGAGTGTTCTTCACTACTGAATACTTGGTTTTTTCACCAAGTGCACGGCGTAGTTGTTTCATCGAGGTCACAGAAAGTCCGCGATACTCGGTGAGGATTGTTGCTGTAGCTGTGCGGAAATCTTCCGTCAGTTCTGCAACTGCTGCTTCTTTATCTGGGCGAGCCATTCGGTTCACCTTTCCTGGTACTTAGCGACATCAGGGCAATAAAAAAATCCGTGACGCGTAAGCGTGCACGGATTAATGTGAACACCTACGCGGGTTGAGATTTCCTCATTTAATGAATCAACCTTGCGGTTAATCCAGACCTGCGGTCTTTGGTTATGGGGTAAGGCTAAGGGTCGACAGTCTTCAGGGTCAAATTGGCTAATTTATGCAGGAACCCTGCGTGCCAACAGGGTTGATCCCATAATTGATAGAACCACGGCAAGCAACACGCCGGTGTATTGGGACTGGGTCAATGCATCTTGTGAATAAGCAAGGCTACCCAGCACGAAAGAGAACTCCCCAATCTGGCTAATGCCAATCGCAAATTGAAGGCGCTTTACCTTCATCTTGCCCAACTTTGAAAGCAATGCAGTTGGTAGAGATTTAAGAACCACCATCATTGCAAGAAGCAGCAACGCAAATGGCCAAGCTTTACTAATTTGTCCTGGTTCAATTAAAGAACCAATTACTACGAAGAATAGAACGGCAAATAGATCGCGGAAAGGCAAGATAGCTTTTCTAACCTCATCTGTATCTCTGCTTTGGTTAATTGCAAGACCTGCAACGAATCCTGCAAGTGCCATTGGGATCCCAAACACAACAGTTCCCATTGCTGCAAGCACCAATCCAATTGAGACTGAATAGATGAGAAATAAATCTCTCTCCCAGCGCACAATACGTAAAAGCTTTGGGAGTAATTTTGAAGCAGCCATTGCAATAAAGGCAAAACCAAATAATCCACCAATTGCTACGGGTAACGGTTTATCGCCAGCACCAAATAGAGCGAGAATCACCGCTGCAGTAGTAACACCCACAACATCTTGTACAACAGACCACCCTAATAATGCTTCTTCAGTTGAGGTATCAGTTGTACGTCGAGGACTCCTGGTTATATTTACGATGACAACACTTGATGACATCGCAACAGAGAGAGCTAAGAGAAGAGCGCCGAGTGCAGGAATCCCCAACCAGAGAAATACAGGTGTACCAATTAATAATCCAATCGCAACTTGTGCAGGGACCCCCCACAGTAGAGCTTTCTGTTCTCTACTGATTCGGCGAAGATCAATTTCGATTCCAACTTCAAATAAAAGTAAGACAACTCCGATATCTGCAAGTAATACGAGTTGATTGTTATCTGCAACAAATCCTGGTGTGAAAGGTGAAACAACCAAACCTGTAAGTAGGTATCCCATTACCGATGGCAAGCCAATTTTTCGGGCGAGGAAACCCATTGTCGCTGCGACAGTTAAGACAACACCAACATCGAGTACTAGCGGTGCGGTTTCAACAACTGATGCCATAACTTAAGTCTAGTTAATTGCATACATTCCAGGGAATAAAAAGAGGCCTCGGCGTAATGCCGAGGCCCTTCTTCTTAATTCTACTTAATTAGCTGCAGGCTCGCGAACGAGGTTTGGATCAACTGCGATTCCAGGTCCCATCGTTGTTGAGATAACTGCCTTTTGAATGTACCGCCCTTTTGAAGAGTTTGGCTTTGCGCGCAGAACTTCTTCCATTGCAGCTGCGTAGTTTTCTGCAAGTTGTTCGGCGGTAAATGATGCTTTACCGATAAGGAAGTGAAGGTTTGAGTTCTTATCAACGCGGAACTCAATCTTTCCGCCCTTAATATCTGTAACTGCTTTAGCAACATCAGTTGTAACTGTTCCGGTCTTTGGATTTGGCATCAAGCCACGGGGTCCAAGCACTTTTCCAAGGCGACCAACCTTACCCATGAGATCTGGTGTCGCAACTACTGCATCATAATCAAGACGGCCCTTTGCGACCTCTTCAATTAATTCGTCGCCACCAACAATGTCGGCACCTGCTGCGCGAGCAGCATCTGCTTTATCGCCGTTAGCAAAAACTAAGACGCGTGCAGTCTTACCTGTGCCATGTGGCAAGTTAACTGTTGAGCGGATCGCTTGATCTGCTTTCTTTGGGTCGACGCCAAGAACTAATGCAACTTCAATAGATGCGTTGTACTTAACCGTTGATGTTTCCTTAGCAAGTGTTACTGCTTCGAGTGGGGTGTAAAGGTGATCTTTAATTACCTTGGCCGCAGCCTCGTTATATTTCTTTGAGCGCTTCATGTCTTCCTTCTTTCTTCCAAACCAATGGAAGCTAGTGGTTGTGGTTAGCGAACCAGCGCGGTTCTCCCACATCTCTTTCTCACGATGAGAAAGAGAATTCTCTTTTTATCCGTTGGTTGTGATTCCCATTGAACGTGCTGTGCCAGCGATGATGCGTGATGCGGAATCGATGTCATTTGCATTTAGGTCATCCATCTTTACCTTTGCAATTTCAGCAACTTGAGCCATGGTGATATTTGCGACCTTGGTCTTGTGCGGAACTGCTGAGCCCTTTTCAACGCCAGCTGCCTTCAAAATAAGACGTGAGGCTGGAGGTGTTTTTAGGACGAATGTGAATGAGCGATCCTCGTAGACAGTGATCTCTACTGGAATGATCTGACCCTTTTGAGCTTCAGTTGCAGCGTTGTACGCCTTAACGAACTCCATAATGTTGACACCGTGCTGGCCAAGGGCAGGACCTACTGGTGGAGCAGGTGTTGCCGCGCCAGCCTGGATCTGCAACTTAATGAAGCCGGTTGCCTTCTTCTTTGGTGCCATTTCTTTTCCTCTTTTTTCTTATCGTTTACTAGGGTAATTAAATCTTTTGTACTTGCGCGAAAGAGAGCTCTACTGGTGTTTCGCGACCGAAGATTGAGACTAGAACCTTCAACTTCGCCTGCTCTGGCATGATCTCTGAAATCGATGCTGGAAGCGTTGCAAAAGGACCATCCATCACAGTTACTGATTCCCCTACCTGGAAATCAATTAAGCGAATATCAATCTTGTCTGTTTTCTTAACTGGTCGTGGAGCCAAAATCTTTTCAACTTCATCCATATTCAACGGACTTGGATGGTGTGCATTGCCAACAAAGCCAGTAACGCCAGGTGTGTTACGAACTGCCGACCATGATTCATCGGTTAGATCCATGCGAACTAAAACATAACCAGGATAGATATTGCGCTTAACCATTTTGA
>CAYHOY010000003.1:0-145937 GCA_964358665.1 uncultured Candidatus Planktophila sp.
CGGCCATAAACGAAGAATAGCGGAGTAACCCTCACAACATGAAAACAGTTAAATTAGAGACCTAACTCAATTCCAGTTCGAGTAAACGTTTAATCTATTTAATCCAGTTGAACTCATTAATCCAGGCAAACACTTAAGTGCAGGCGAATACTTCAATGCAGGCGAACACTTCAGTGCTGGCGAACACTTCAGTGCTGGCGAACACTTCAGTGCTGGCGAACACTTCAGTGCAGGCGAACACTTCAGTGCTGGCGAACACTTCAGTGCAGGCGAACTCCGAAGAGATAGAAGCCCTCTTGAACTTGATTAGTAGTTCCAACAGTTGAGGTAAGAACCGCAGAATCCATATTGAGGAATGGAACATTAAAGGGAAATTTCACTTCTGAGGAGGTAGAAATCTCGATTGAGGATCCATCACACTCCATGTTGGTTAAAACTATCCCCTGAAGCTCATGACGTTTCATGGAGGTATCGTCATTACTCCAATTACGTAGTTCAAGAACTACATCAAGATAGGCCCGATTACAGTCAATCGGAATCGGAGAGTGTTCGCGTCCCGTAATCATTGCGAGAGGAGCCGTAAACATTGTTCCCTTGCCAGTGTAATAAGCGGAGTTATCTAAAGAATGAACCCCACGTTGGGCAGCAGCCTCAGTAGCTTGCGCGAGAGAGCGTTTAGCAACTAGTACGGTCGCAACATTACTCATCACTACTAAGCATGCAATCGTGATGAAAAACAACCCAATAATTACTACGCTCAACGAACCTCGCTCATTTATTAAGAGTTTTCTAACACTTCTCATGTATACGTTTTTTACATTGCATGCCTTTCCCACATCGCTTGCATCCGTTAGATGTTTTACATCCATGGGCTTATGTGTTCTTGGGCAGATGCTTTAATGGTTCGATGTGAGCGTGAATCAATAAATGAAATCGTTAATCTAATGCGCCCATTTGCAGACAGACATGGATTCTCAGAACACTCGTAACGGGCAGAGAGTGTGCGAATCTCACCATCTGTTAACCCTAAGTGTTCTGCAATTACCGCAAGTGCCTGTGCTGAAACTTCTCGTCCAGCGTGATCGTTTTCGCTAGCTACGTAAGCACGCAGCGCTTCTCGCGCTAAAGTTCGAACAATCACCTCGTTACCGCTCAATGAAGCGAAACTCGCCAAATAAATGAAAATTGGAATAAAGAGTGGGATTGCAAGAACTACGAACTCAACAATCGCGCTTCCCTTTTCATCATTAACGAATTTTCTTTTGAAAAGTCGAAGATGCGTTGCGAGAGTAGGAATCTGTTCTGGATGAGCGTGATCTGGATGAGCGTGATCTGAATTAGCGTGCTCTGGATTAGGAAGCCCCAAATTTTTATTCAATTGCTTGGCTCCATGATCGCCGCACCCTGTACATCGGTTGTTGGTGCGCCACCCATTAAGGCGATAAGTCCAGGAACCAATTGCGGCAATCCTGTTCGCCTGTGGGAAATTAGCACTCTGATGTGCGCAAATGGATCAGGTGAGTTGAGTTCAATGACTTCATCTTTTGAGTGAATCTCACCGGAAATTGCACGCCGAGATGCATCGCCCTGCGCAATAGCAAAATCCCCATTACGCAGGTTTGTAGCAACTATCAGCTCCATACAAATCAGAAAGAGAATTAGTAATGGGATTAGTACCAAGGAACTTTCAACATTTCCATCCTCGAGACGTAGAAGGGCTTTAGCACCAGAAGTTTTTCGTCGGATGAAATTCTCCACCGGCTTCAAAAAATCGCGCATGTTGACGGCTTTAGCGAATTCCATTCATTGCATCAAGTGAATTCTTTAATATTGCGGTTAAACGAGGTGCTGCAATCGTCCAGATTGCAGTCACTAATCCAGTGGTCATTAACACTACGAGCACCCATCCCGGGACATCCCCGCGCTCATCGCGCAGACGGGCATAGAAGTTTTTGTGCGCACGAGTTAATCCATCTCTTAGAGATATCTCTGCAGTCACAAGTTTTGTAAGTAAACCGTTCATGGCTCCTCCTAGATTATTGGTGAAATTGTGTGCAATCCTTCTACTTCTGGTCTATGCAAAATTTGAAAGTGGTTGGCGGTGTGTATATCTTCTAAATCAAGAGCCATTACTTCACCGGAAAACTCCGAATTCGATTGTCTCCACACGCATTCACATCGAGGATGTCGTGAAAAACTATTCAGCTTAGGAGTTAAAGGCTCAAGGTAGTTCACCTGAATTTGCGCACCAGTCAAAGTTGATGCCCCGGTGTCGATGAAACGCAGCGCAGTGTGTGCGGCAATTGCAGCTAATTGGTGGGCAATTGCAATGGGTAGTTCATCACTTGTTCCTTGCGTTGCCATTAACTCTCTTTGAAATCTACCGTTTCTCTCTTCCGCTCCAAGTCTCAAACAATGTATGCAGGGAGTCATGCCTGGCTTTACGAGCGGTCCGCATGTTGCAACTCCGCCTGCTATTTTTCCAACAAAGAGATGATCCTGGACGTCATGGGTTAAATGCTCAATCAGCTCAGGTTCGTAGTTACCGACGATAATTCGAAGGTTGCGTTCGGGGATTGACTCAAGCACTGGTTTATGAATGGAGCCGCGGTGAGATGAAACTGGAAATAGTGACCACTCACGGGAAAGCTCTTCGAGACGGCCTCGAAAATTCAAGCCGATATCGCTAGTGCGGAGCGCTCCTGTGCCTAAATCGCAATCACCAATTGTTGGATGTTGTTGTGTCGACGTAAGAGCCATTCGAGTATTTGTAACTCCACTTGCCAACAAAATTGAACAAATGAGTGTCGCGGTACGCGAACTTCCGAATATTTCAATTCCAAAGTTTTGACGATTGGATAATAGCTCCACTCCGCCGTCATTGACTCCAGCTATCCATGTTGCTTGACTGAGTTCAGGGGCCAATCTCTTTTGAAGCTGGCTAAATGCTGCATCCAAACTTTGATCCTGAGTATGTGCCGAGCGTGATGCAATGGCCGACTGAAAACGATTGTGTAAGGTTATTTTATTTCGAACTGTGTCAATGAAATTTGCGTCTTTAAGTTCGGTGAGGACTCGATCAATTACTTCAATAGGCGCTGAAAGAACGGTGCTGATCTCTTCAGGTGTTTGAAGTCCGTTGAGTTGAGAGATAATTGCCCGAGCCCCACTATGAAAGATTTCGATTGCATGGCATGAAGTTGCTACGTGCAACGACCCTTCTTCTGGTGTGGCGGCCCGACTAATATAAACACCATTTTTTAGGCGGGGGTACGAATTGTGGTGTGCAGAAATTTTTTCAGGAGTTTGAGCTTCAGTCTCTGTGGTTGTCATAGTGGCAAGGGTGCGCCGGATGGTGGCCATCAAAATTTCTTCTAGCGTTCTCTGTGGGATACATCGCACTTTGGCTACACGGAGTTAATTTCTTATCGCTTAACGCTTCTTTGTGCGTGCGACAAGAAAAAACCCCAACTCACATATGAGTTAGGGCTTTCTCTACTGCTAGACGCTCAGCACACCGCACGTGCGGCTCGAGGTGAGCGAAATTTAATTACTAGGCTTTTTTAAGGAAAGTGCTGATCTTGGTGCCGCAGACTGGGCAGACACCTTTAGCTGTTCGGCGACCTGAGTCACTTACGCTAATGGTTCCTTCGAAGTCATGCTTTTCTTTGCACTTCACGCAGTAAGCAGTTCCTTTATATGTCTCTGCCATTCTCTTCCTCCACTCCACGCTTGCAACCCAGAGGGTGCTCCCCGTACGGGGCAGGCGTTGTTATGCATGACGATACCCCTGAGTGCTCGGAATTGCGCCTTTCTGAGCCTATTTTTTTAGAAGTTTCTTCAACTCCTCCGGTACGGCGAGCGCCCTTTCGGCCGCTTCATAGCCATCTAAATATGCAGTTGCGACGTCGGTATAGGAAAACCTCCCTAAAATCTCCTTAAATCCATCGCCATGGTCGCTAATCTCTAAGTGGATCGCCTCATGAAAGAGAACGTAGTCGAGGGCATGGGCCGGAGCTCCTTTGAGTCGGTCAGAGATGCGGATCCTCCTGTCTACGCTTGTGCAAGAGCCCCAGCGCTCACGCATCGCCCGCCAGCTCACATCTGCGGGACGAATCGTGATCTCGGGAGCGAACTCCCGCAAAAGTTGGTCGATTCGATGTGCAAGGGCGCTCTCGCTCATAGTCATTGCCGCCTCTTGGGCACGGATTTTGGCCACCATCTCGGGCACCATCGCCCGTTCATCGGCCCGACTCATACGAGCGGGAATAGAGACCACAATTCGGCCACCGGCACGGTATGCAGAAATGTTCTTTTTCCTGCGCGTGGAGCGAATCACCACAATCTCGCCCTCGCTAATTCCTGGCAATGTGGCATCGTGATCTAAATCCGAAGCGGACTCAGACTCTAAATCATTGAGAAAACTATCAAAGCTCATTGACTGAAGGTATCCCTGACTAGCCAAAAGATGAGAAACCTCAACTACGTGTTGAGAGATTTTAATTTCTCAGACAAGTACCTGCCGAGATTAAACGCCTACACGACTAAAAACCGCTTTGTCAACGCTTTATTCAGTTGATTCTCAGGCCAATTTTGTTTACTTTACAACTACGAACTCCTCGGATAACTGTTCTATATCAGCAAGGGGAAGGCTGATAAAGAACGAGCGCCCGGGGAGTTCGCTTTTTATTGTTGGGCTATTTCCGAACCTTTTACTGAATCTTCGGAGCAAGAGAGCAAAAACGCTAGAAAAGATTAGTGAGAAGCTAATTAAATGAACAGATAGATAAGTAAAAAGATAATTGAATGATGAGATAATTGAGTGAATAGAAAATTGAGTGAATAGCAGGAACTCATTCTTTCGCTGTGTCGCAAGATCATGGGTCAAATGAGAATTGCAATATTTTTTAAATTAAGTAGCGATGTTATATCTATTTAATGTACACATGAATGTTTGAAAGCGCAGGCGAAATTTCGAAAACGCTAGTGGCGTCAAAAACTAAAGCGAAGACAAGTTGTTTCGAAATCGCTAGCTGCGTCAAAAACTAAAGCGAAGACAAGTCGTCAGGAATCTCAATACTTGAAAGATAGTTTTCAGGAGTTAGAAGATCAGCAGCACTTGGCAAGATTCCACTCCAAATTTGGTCGCGCGATTGCAGATCACGCAATGCACTGACTGAACGCCAAAAAGCAGTAGCTTCGCGCGCCAGACGTGGTGAAACTTGAAGTCCAAAGAGATTCGAGAAGAGTTGTTGTGTCGGCGCCGATGTTGCACGCCGTCGGCGCAACGTTTCCTGTAAAGCTGAAATATTTGGCAAGCGCTCACCTGCGGCAGCTGCAACGACTGCCTCGTTCCATCCATCTACCAGAGCTAGTACAGTCTCCAACTTTGTTAGAGCATCACGTTGAGCTGGAGTCTCTTCAGGTGTGAAGATTCCTTCATTGAGCGCCATAGAAAAGGATTCAGGATTAGTTGGGTCGAACTCACTTCCCCCATTACTTGACGCATCGAAGGCCTCTTGCGCCTGGCGTTGGATAGCCTCAATGTCGATGTGTATTCCCTTTGCATAATCCGAGATGGCGCTTCGAATATACGAAATTAGCCATGGGTTATGTGAAAATAAACGGGCACCTGCACTTTCTCGCAGTGCATGAAATATTCGAACCTCGTCGATTGGAATATCTAACTCCCGAGCCCACTCATCGATATTTTGAGAAACGAGAGCAGGGTAAACAGGATCTACTAACGGCAATCCGACATCATGAATTCCGGTGGATGTACCCGCTAATCCGCCAATCGATTGACCGAGTTGTGTTGCCATAAGAGAGCCAATAAATGAGCGAAGTAGCGTCGCGATCATTCCGACTGGAATCGCTATCTCCTCTTCAGGTAAACCTGAACCCTCTTGATGTGCGGAATCCTTAAGGAGTTCGGAGATTGCAGATGTTAAACCAAGGGCGAGCGGTTCTACCGAACTTTGCCAACCAGAAAGAGTCGTATCGACCCAATCAGTTCGAGCTAGAGTTGAATTAGCAGAAACTATTGTTTGCGGAAAAAATGTCGCCTCATTAAGCCACAATTCAGCGATTGAAAAAGCCTCTGAAACTTTAGCAACATCGTTGGCTCCAACGGGTGCTGAGCCCTTTGCCGTTACAAATTTCTTTGCCGTATCTCTGACAATATTTTTGGGGAGCGCTTCACTCGATTGCGCAAAACCCGGACCACTCATTCCAAGCTTTGAAAACTGTTCTTGGATCTGACTTTGTATCTGCGCCATCATCGCAGTAAAATCAACAGAACCGTCGCCCTTATTATTTTCGGCATCATCGGGACTATTAGGTGTAAAACCAAATGGCGTCATGTAGTAATCCTCTCAGCCATATAACCCAAACGGACACCCTTTTCTTCCCGCTAAGTCTGTAAAGATATTTCAGGTACTTCACAGAAAGTTCAAAGGTCACAAGCTCTATCCAGCCATCGATCGTAGGCAAGGAGCAGTTCTGTGCATAAGGCATGGGGCAGTTCTGTGCTTAAGGCAAGGAGGGCGAGCGCTTCGAAGGCAGGGTAGGCTCACCCCATGTCGAGCGCAGCTACAGCCTTAATTTGGTGGATAGTTCCAGCAATTGGACTTGCAGGCGCGTTTGCTTATGTTCTCTGGGTCTCCAAGTTTCAAAGCAAGTATCAACAGGGAACACAGAGATCGGTTGGACAATTTCAACGTTTTCAAGAGTCCTTACGCCATTCTCAAGCTCGTGATGCTGAAGCAGCTGCTAATCCCCCACAGACCGAGGTCAGAGAACCCGGTCCTGAGTCCCGCGCTTAAACAACTGTTCCAGTGCGCTTCTCGCCGCTTCCCCGATTTGCTACCGCAATTCTTGGAATCTTTTTCGCCTTAGCCCTTGTTGCCCCACTTCCATTTGTTATTGTGATGCCGGGAAGTGCTCAAAATATCTTTGAAAAAATTATTACAATTAAAAATCAAGAGTCTTATCCCGCCACGGGGCGGTTGGATTTAATGTCGGTTCGGGTCACTAACCCTAATAACTGGATTATCGGTCCAGAAGTACTATATGCATGGTTTCGAAGTGATGAGGCTGTTTACCCTCGCTCAGCGATATACCCACCTGGTGCAACTACTGAATCTGAGAAAAAGGCTGCTGATGCCGACATGGTTAGTTCACAGAGTAAGGCGATAGGTGCTGGGTTACGTTTTCTATCGAACCACCCAGAATTCGGAGTCGCCTCTAATCAACTCAATGAAGAGAATGTGGATTTTGATGTAAAGCGCACTGGTGGACCCAGCGGAGGAATGATTTTTGCACTTGGCGTAATTGAGTTACTTACTCCCCGCGACATATTGCATGGTCGCCATATTTCAGGATCCGGCACGATCACAATCGATGGGAGAGTTGGTCCTATCGGTGGTATTAATGAAAAAATCCTAGCCGCCTTTAATGCAGGAGCTACGTTATTTCTGGCCCCCATTGGAAATCGCGATGAGATCGCTAACGTCCCCGAAGGGTTGAAAGTAGTTATTGTCGCCACACTTGATGATGCCGTGAAGGCACTAGCAGTCAAACCACTGGCTGCAAAGGGATAAACCAACCCCGCTCTCCTCATTTGTGCCTCGCTAAAAACTTCGCCGGCCACACCATCTAGGAAAATCGCTCCAAATCCTGGAAAGTTACTCTGCCCTTGGTGCGCTAGCGTTATCCCATGATGAGTAATGCAGCCCCCCAGTTCAATTTCAAACGTCGTCTTGGCCCACTTCAAATAACAATCGCGATTGTGGTAGTTATTAGTTTGGCCCTTGTCTCCATGAGCGGTTTCTATGCAGATTGGCTCTGGTTTAAATCAGTCAACTTCACAACAGTGTGGTCAACCGTCTTAGTGACGAAAGTTGTGCTCTTTGTAGTCGCTGGATTAGTTACTGCAACGCTCATACTTTTAAATGTTGTTATTGCTTACAAAAAGCGCCCACTGTATGTACCGATGACCGTTGAGGCCGATAATCTCGAACGTTACCGCGCGCAGATTGAACCAATTAAGCGCTGGGTTGTAATTGGATTAGGCCTTGCTCTCTTCTATTTTGCCGGCACATCCGGATCGCTGGTCTGGTCGACATGGCTACTCTTTAAGAATTCAACTCCGTTTGGTGTCACCGATGCGCAGTTTAATATGGATATTTCATTCTTCGCATTCCGTTTACCTTTTTGGCAAACTTTAATTGGATGGGGTATTTCAACGCTAGTCCTTGCCATTATTGCCTCAGCGATTGTGCATTACTTATACGGAGGAATTCGTTTACAAGTACAAGAGGATCGCACAACAGTTGCTGCGCGTGTGCAACTCTCAGTATTACTCGGAGGAGTTGTTTTATTAAAGGCGGTGGCTTACTGGTTCGATCGCTACGCGTTGGCACTTAAAGAGAGCAAACTCATCACAGGGCTCACCTATACCGATGTAAATGCCGTTTTACCAGCTAAAGCAATTTTGTCGGCAATTGCAGTTGTTTGCGCACTTCTATTTTTTGCAAATATTGTGCGCCGCTCATGGGTTCTACCGGCAGCCGGTACAGCCCTTCTGGTTGTCTCTTCGGTTTTAATCGCAGGAATCTACCCAGGTGCGATTCAGCAATTCCAAGTAAAACCGAGTGAGTCATCTAAAGAAGCCCCATATATTCAGCGTAATATTGATGCGACTCGTACTGCGTACGGACTAGATGGTGTACAAGTCAATGATTATCAAGCGACTCTTACAGCTTCGGCAGGCCAGCTTGCAGATGATGCGGCAACGATTGCAAATATTCGCTTAATGGATCCAAATGTACTTTCTGCAACTTTCCGTCAACTCCAACAGATTAAGCCTTACTATGCCTTCCCTGAATCTCTCGATTTTGATCGATACACAATTGATGGTGTAAAACGCGACGTCGTTGTCGCCGTTCGCGAGTTAAATATCGCTGGAAATCCATCTCGAAATTGGATCAATGATCACCTTGTCTATACGCACGGATTTGGATTTGTTGCAGCGTATGCAAATGCTCGCGATGCCGATGGTAAGCCTTCTTTTGCCGTAGGCGATCTGCCACCAACTAAGGGTCTAGGTGATTTTCAACCACGAATTTATTTTGGTGAAAATGTTCCTGATTATTCAATTATTGGTGGCGTAAAAACCGACTCACCAGTTGAGTTTGATTATCCAGATGACTCATCAGCTAATGGACAAAAAAACTATACCTACACAGGTACCGGTGGAGTTCCAGTTGGTTCGCTGATCAATAAATTGGTCTTCGCCTTTAAGTACCAAGAGCAAAAACTCCTTCTATCATCGCTTATTAATAAGGATTCAAAAATCCTATTCGAGCGTAACCCTCGTGAGAGAGTTGCAAAAGTTGCACCATGGTTAACACTCGATGGAGATCCATATCCAGCGATAATTGGTGGCAAAGTAATATGGATTATTGATGGCTATACAACAAGTGCTGGCTATCCTTATTCAAAGCAGATTTCACTTTCAGCTGCGACAAATGATGCTCTCACTGCAACTTCATCCTCTGTAACTGCCCAAAGAAATACGGGAGTTAACTACATTCGTAACTCAGTGAAAGCAACTGTGGATGCATATGACGGCACCGTCACTCTGTACCAGTGGGATGAAAAAGATCCGGTATTAGCCACGTGGAGCAAAGCCTTCCCGGGCACCGTTCAAGCAAAATCAAAGATTTCAAAGGAGCTACTTTCACACATTCGCTATCCAGAGGATATTTTCCGTGTCCAACGCGAAATTCTCTCTGAGTACCACGTGAAAACCGCTGCCGCCTTTTATGGCGGTCAAGATTTCTGGCGTGTACCTCGTGACCCTTCAACTTTCGGAGCTAACGCAGGGGCGCAGCCTCCTTATTACTTAACTCTGCAGATGCCGGGAGATTCAAAACCAGAGTTTGCACTTACTACACCATTTGTTCCACGTGGTGGCCGTGAGAACTTGTCCGCATTTGCCGCAGTGAACTCTGATGCAGGTCCTGACTATGGAAAGATTACGGTTCTGCAACTTCCTCGGAGTACAAACATCGCAGGTCCTTCACAAGTAGCATCTAACTTTGAAGCTAAGCCTGAAGTTGCAAACTCTCTCTCGCTACTTCGTCGAGGCGGCTCTGATGTTGTTCTAGGTAACCTGCTCACGCTTCCAGTTGGTGGAGGATTACTGTACGTACAACCGGTATACGTTCGCGCTACAGCAAATACAGCGGCATATCCATTGCTCCAAAAAGTACTCGTCTCGTTCGGAGATCAAATCGGATATGACGACACATTAAAGGGAGCACTTGATCAAGTATTCGGTGGTAACTCCGGTACAACTTCCTCAAGTGGAACACCAACCACTAGTGGAACAACTAATGACTCGCTGGCTAGTGCATTAGCCAGCGCTAAGCAAGCGTTGGCAGATGGACAAGCGGCCCTTGCAAATGGTGACTTTGCTGCCTATGGACGAGCACAGGATCGATTAAAATCAGCGATTGCATCTGCAATCGCTGCACAAGTTAAGAAATAAATTGCAATAATTTAAATCTCTCCACAAGAGAGTGCTAGATAAAGACCAGATCCATAGGTATTCATTCATGGATTTGGTCTTTATCTATTCAACGCCTAAGATTGCCGATACCGACGCGGGGTGGAGCAGCTCGGTAGCTCGCTGGGCTCATAACCCAGAGGTCGTAGGTTCAAATCCTGCCCCCGCTACTAGATAGTCTGTAAGAAAACGCGCGATTGTTCGCTCGAGATTCGCTTTAATTTAGAATCTCTACGCATCACAATCTGCGCGTTTTTTCATGCCCGGCAGGGAGTGCGAGATTTTCTCTTTCCGGAGCATTGAGCGCGTTTTTTCATGCCCGACAGGCAATGAGAGACCCTCACCCCCCCCGTTGCATCGCTAAAGAGAAGGGGTATGAGGCAGGATGAGGGTATGAAGAGTCGAAGAGTTTTAACGTTAGCTGCAATTGCTGGGGTCATAATCTCACTTGGCCTTAGCGGATGTGGCCAGTCTTCGAAACCATCAACATCTAACACTCCAACTCCTACAACCTCTCCGACGGTGAGAACCAAAGCATTGGCTCAGTATTGGGTTGCCGATACTTCCAGAGGTTTCCGTCTTTACCGTGAGTTTGTTCGGGTTAATCCCGTACCGGATGCAATCACTGCAGCGCTGCGACAACTTGTTTCACAAAAACCAACTGATTCTGATTATGTTTCACTCTGGCCTCTAGGCACGACAATAAATTCCGTAAAAGTAAGTGGAGATTTAGCAATAGTTGAACTCTCCTTTCCTAAACTCAATCTTGGAAGCGAAGCGGAATCACTAGCAATTGCTCAGTTGGTCTGGACAGCTACAGCCGCGGACACCACAGTTAAGAAAATTTCACTCACAGTCGATGGAATGAAAATAGAATCACTTGCCGGCCACATTGGTGCAGCTAGAGCTTTCACGCGTGGCCTAACCTACGAAGTTCTCGCACCTATTTGGATTACATCACCGGCTGAGAATCAAAGCGTTGCCGCTAAGGGATTCACACTGAGTGGAATGGCATCGACATTTGAAGCCAACGTCGTCTGGAAAGTATTCAAAGATGGAGTTTTAATACAACAGGGGTCAACCACTGCCCTAGAGGCAGCACCAGCGTGGAAACCCTGGAGCGTCTCAATTGAAAATCTCAATCCAGGTACGTATCAATTTTTCGCAATGGAGTATTCAGCCAAAGATGGATCACTCGTTGCACAAGATACCAAGTACGCGATTCTTAAGTAGCGGTATTCATCACTGAGCTATTGGTGATCTATCGCAAATATTTCTAAAAAACTCTACCTGATTCGTAATGAGTTAGTTACTACAAATAGAGATGACAGGGCCATTGCGGCAGCGGCATAAATAGGTTGCAGCAAACCGAGCGCGGCAATCGGTAGGCCAATCACGTTATAGATCAAAGCCCAGCCCATATTTAGGTGGATAATCTTTAACGTCTTCTTAGCTAATTTAAGTGCATCAATAACACTGCCTAGGCCGGAGTTCATAAGAGTTATATCGGCCGATGAGATCGCAGTATCTGTGCCAGTTCCCATCGCCATTGATAAATCAGCGGCAGTTAAGGCAGCGGCATCATTGATGCCATCACCGATCATTAAAACACAGCGGCCCTCTGATTTAAACCGTTCAACTATTTCAAGTTTCGTTTCAGGCAGTGCCGAAGAAACAACGTGGGCGCTATCAATTCCTACAGTTGTTGCTACCGAGGCGGCGACTTGCGCGCTATCTCCAGTCACGAGCCACGGTGTTATTCCCATAGCTCGGAGATCACTAACCGTCTGCGCAGCATCGGTTTTCAATTGATCGCCCACGGCAAATACCGCTAGAGCAACGCCATCCCAAGCAAGAACTGAAACTGTAAGTCCAGCCTCTTGTCCTCGTGCGATAGCTAATTTTATTTCTGGGTGAAAATCAGTGCTGCTATGTGCAACTGCAGCGGGTGAACCAATGAGCACAACTGGAGCTTGATCCCCGATTTGTACTCGACCGGCAGCACCTGATCCTGGGGTTACGGCAAACTCACTAACATCGTAGGATTGCGCGCCTTCTCCAAGTGCGTACTTAACAATTGCCAGAGCCACTGGGTGAGAGTTCTGAGTTTCAACCGCTAATGCCGATGAGAGAATCGTGCTCTCGTTCATAAGTGATGTAAATGAACTTCCAAGTACGGCACCTGCAGTAGTAGAGACCGTAGCCTCTTGAAGATTCATTACCCCCTGCGTCAGAGTTCCGGTCTTGTCAAATACGACAGTGTCGACTGTACGAGCAACCTCTAAAACCCGTGGTTCACGTAAAACTATTCCGCGTTGCGCACCGCGGCCAGATGCAACAAGAAGGGCGACTGGAGTAGCTAGGCCAAGTGCGCATGGACAGGCGATTACTAAAACAGTGATTGCGATGGATATGGATTGAGTGAGTGTGTGATCGGTGTAATACCAACCAAGAAATGTCCCGATTGATATCAAAGTCACGATTGGTACGAAAACTGCACTTATACGATCGGCCAAGCGCTGAATAGGAGCCTTTGTGCCCTGCGCGCTAATAACCATCGCAGTGATACGTGCCAGCTCGGTATCGCTACCGATTCTGGTTGCTCGGATTATTAAACGTCCATTGTGATTAACGGAAGCGCCAACAACTAACGAGCCAGGACGAACGTCAATGGGTTTTGATTCCCCTGTGAGCATTGAGTTATCGACTGCGCTTTCGCCCTTAATGACAATTCCATCGGTTGCAATGCGGGCCCCCGGAAGTGCTTCGAACTCATCACCGATTTCGAGTTGATCAATTGGAACGATCAACGGAGATCCCCCGCGAAATATCGTCACTTCTTTACTTCCAAGGGCAAGGAGAGATGAAAGAGCGGCACCTGCGCGCGACTTTGCCCTAGTTTCTAAGTAACGGCCGAGAATAACGAAGAAGAGAACTCCTGCAGCAACTTCGGTATAAACATCGCCTTCACCGGTTGAGTTTGCATAAATTGACCACGCAAAGGCCGACAGTGAACCTAGCGACATCAAATTATCCATCGTTGGATGTTTCAAATTACGAAGTGCGGCACGGTGAATCGGCCAAGCAACAATTAAAACCACTGGGGCGCTGAGTGCAATCACAAACCATGCGGTTGCAGAGTACAAAGGATGTGGAAGACCAAAATAATCCAGAGCTTCAAGAATCCGCATGTCGATATAGTGGTGCCAACTCATAATCATTGAGATAGCAACGGCCGGAACTGCAAAGATAAAAGCAAAGAACAACGCCCGTGCCGATTTCTTACTATGCAACGTTATTGATTGTCCGTCTTGTAAGAGCGCCGCCTTATATCCAGCTTTCTCAACGGTTCTAATGAGATCTTTCATATCCATATCGGCTGGGGCTAAAATGTGTGCAGTCTCTGTTGCAAAATTAATAGTTGCACTCACGCCCTCTACAGAATTGAGCGCCTTCTCGACTGTATTCACGCAGGATGAACAGGTCATGCCTTCAATCGAAAGTGTGGTTGGCTCTAATACTGTGGTCATCTCTTCACGTCTCCCCGTTTTGCCTTCTCGTTGTGTTTCATTAGATACAGCGCTTATTTACCCGGATTTATTCCATTAATAACTGCATTATGTAAGATTCCATTAGTTGACACCCCGCTGCCCCCGAATGGACCTGATTTTCCGCTCAAATTCGTAAAAGTTCCGCCGGCCTCGCGAACTATTATGTCCAGAGCAGCCATGTCCCAGACGGCCAGGGTGGGTTCGATTGCCACGTCAACGGCGCCTTCTGCGACCAGCATATGCGACCAGAAATCACCCATGCCTCGAGAACGCCAAGCCTGCGCGAGCATCTTCTGAAATGCTTCAAGTCGATCGCCAAAGCCAATGAAGTCCGAGTATGCAATTGATGCATCTGACAGAGATGCCACCCGTGAGACTGAAATCTTCTTTGTAGATCCGTTGAAAGTTACAAATGCACCTTGAGACTTTGATGCAAACCATCGTCTGGATAAAGCTGGCGCACTTGCGATTCCAACGACGACTTCTTGATTTCCATCATCTGCAACTTCAACCAATGCAATTAAGCAGGCCCATGTTGGTACGCCACGCATAAAGTTTTTAGTTCCATCAATCGGATCAATAATCCAGTATCGCTTTGCACCGGTAATGTCGCTACCGAACTCTTCACCAAGTAGACCATCATCAGGGCGATGTGTAGCAAGTGCTTGGCGAATCGCCGTTTCAACGGCACGGTCGGCATCGGTCATTGGAGTGTTATCTGGTTTTGTAGTGATTACTAAATCCAAAGCTTGATATCTCTCAATCGCAATCGAGTCTGCGATGTCTGCGAGCAGGTGAGCCAGAGCTAAATCTTCGGCGTATTGCTCTGAATTCATAACCATAATGCTTGAATCCTATTCCTCATTACTCTCCATCGGTTGCTCTTTTACTGCCAGTAATGAGCGCAGGCTTGCTAAACGTGCAGTTCGCTCGACATCCACGACTCCATTAGGGGCGGCCCACGCATCGAGTGAGCATGAACTCTCTGAATGCGAGCAGTTTGAAAGACAATTTGCCGCAACTTCAGATAAATCGGTAAAAGCATCGACGATTCGATGTGTATCGATGTGCGATAAACCAAAGGCACGAATTCCTGGGGTATCGATTATCCATCCATCGCTATCGGCAAGTGGAAGAGCGATGGCACTAGATGACGTATGTCGACCGCGACCAGTAGCGGCATTTACATCTCCAGTTAATCGATCAGCTTTAGGTACTAATGCATTTATTAGAGTCGACTTTCCTACACCTGAATGGCCAACTAAAACAGAGATCTTTCCTTCGAGCATTGCATGTAAGGCCGCTAAATCACTCTCACGTGACTCACTTTTTATGGCCATATGTAGAATTTCAACACCCAACTTTGAATACTCTGATAAAAACTCTGGAACGTCGCCAAGGTCAGTCTTAGTAAATACTAACTTTGGTGAAATTCCCTCTGTAAAAGCTGAAACCAAAAAACGATCGATTAGCCCTCGACGCGGTTCGGGATTGGTAGCGGCGACCACAATTACAAGTTGATCAATATTTGCAACAATTGTTCGTTCTACTTGAGCTGAATCATCAACGGTGCGACTAAGTGAGTTACGCCTTTCTTGAACGCCAACAATGCGTGCCAAGCTTCCTTGACTACCACTAACATCACCAACAATAGAAACAACATCACCAACTACCACAGACTTTGGGCCGAGTTCTCGGGCACGCATAGCTGTAATAACTACACCATTGTCGGTGATGCATGTCTGTCGACCTCGATCAACAGTGGTAACCAAGGCTGAGATTGCATCGTTGTGCTGTGGACGATCTTTACTACGTGGACGGCTGCTGCGTGCTGGTCTAATGCGAGCATCGGACTCATCGTATTCGCGTGGAGTCATTGCCTACTTTTCACAATCTCAGACAAGAAGTGATCTCCAGAGGCCAGGAAAATCTGGAAGAGTTTTACGAGTGGTATCAATATTTTCAACTTCAATTCCGGGGACAACTAATCCAATTACAGCCCCCGCCGTTGCTAATCGATGATCATCATAGGTATGAAAAACACCGCCATGCAATGGCGCAGGGGTTATGTGAAGAGAGTTTTTATGTTCCTCAACATTTCCGCCTAAAGCATTTATTTCACGTGTAAGTGCAGTTAAACGATCGGTTTCATGTAAACGTAAATGGCCGATTCCGCGAAGATGCGAAGGGGAGTCAGCGAATACGGCAAGTGCTGCAATTGATGGAGTTAATTCGCCGACATCATGCAAATCAATATCGATTCCATGAATAACTCCAGTGCTTGTCAGAGTTAAACCCGCCTCACTCATTGAAATCTGTGCGCCCATTCGAGAAAGAATGGAGCGTAGTTGGTCTCCGGGTTGTGTTGTTTTTTCTGGCCAATCGGCAATTGTGATACTTCCACCACAGAGCATCGCAATTGATAGAAATGGCGCGGCATTTGAAAGATCGGGCTCTACTACTAATTCACAACCTTGGAGTGCACTCGGCAAAACTCTCCAACTATTAGCATCCTCATTCACAACAACCGTTGCACCAAATCCACGTAACATCGCAACGCTCATTTCGATATGCGGCATCGACGGAAGTTTGTCACCTTTATGTGTCACTGTAATTCCATCGGTAAAACTCGGCGCGACTAATAACAATGCAGATAGGAACTGACTAGATTCACTTGCATCAATTGTGACTTCCCCGCCTCGGACAGTGCCTGTGCCGTGAAGTGTAAGCGGCAAGCTATGTCGGCCCTCGTGTTCAATTGAGACACCGAGTTGTTCAAGGGCTTTAATGAGCGGAGCTAGTGGTCGCTCATGAGAGCGTGAATCACCATCAAATGAGATTTCACCGGTTGCTAGCGCTGCAAGTGGTGGTAAAAAACGCATTACGGTTCCGGCATTTCCAACGTCAATTCTGGCAGGACCGCTCATGACCGCAGGAGTCAGGGTTAACTGATACTCAGGTGATCCATTTACAATCCCATCCTGCTCGACTATTCCAATCCCAAGAGCTTGTAAGCCTTGCACCATGAGCTCGCTGTCTCGAGAGACTAGCGGACGTCGCAACGTTGAAGGGCTATTGGCTTGAGCCGCCAAGATTAAGGCGCGATTTGTAACTGATTTAGATCCAGGAATAACGACAGAGATATCGACCGGTTTTGTTCCGCGAAAAATCGCAGGCCAGTGGGTGTCGTTAAGATTCATTGATTAAGTCTATCCTTTCCATATGTGTGGCCGATATGCGCAATCTGCTGATATGCGTGAACTTATGGAGCAGTTTGAAGTTACGGGTAGCTCACCACAACAATCCCTGCCAGCGAATTGGAATATTGCGCCGACAAATCCAATTTATATTATTCGTACAGATTCAAGTGATTTCACAAAGAGTTCACTAGCAACGGTTTCGTGGGGGTTAATTGCGCCGTGGCTCAGTGGACTCAATGAGGCAAAGGCCTCACAGTCGCGAGCTATAAATGCACGGAGCGAATCAATTCATGAGAAGCCAACTCTTCGCGCTGCATTTAAATCAACCCGATGCCTAGTCCCCGCTGAGGGATACTACGAGTGGGCGACCTCTTTGGGAAAATTCGCACCTAAGCAGCCCTTCTTTATCACCGCGCGAAATGGGAGACAGTTACCTGTAGCCGGGATTTGGAGTAGTTGGAGAGCACCTAGCGGCGACATAATTGAAAGCGCCTCAATCATTACGCAGGAGGCCCAGGGTCAGCTGGCTGAAATTCACAGTCGGATGCCCGTCTTCATGCCTCATGATCGTTGGAATCAATGGCTGGACCCGAAAAATAATTCTGTTGAAAGCCTTAAGGAGTTAATGCAGGTCGATTCCCCCGCTGCAATTGTTGTGGCCCGCCCAGTATCTAGCGCAGTTAACTCAGTTGCTAGAAACTCGCAAGAACTTACGGAAGGCATCGAATTGGGAGAGCCAGAAACCCTCTTTTAACGATAGCCTTTTGCCGCGATGACATCAACTGACTTAGTAAAAGAGAGTTCGGCGGATCGTGCCATCCGCTTTGAGCGTGACGCCCTGGTCTTTACAAACCAGTTATATGCCGCGGCTCTTCGCTACACAAAAAATCCGCATGATGCAAAAGATTTAGTTCAAGATACCTACCTCAAGGCATTTGCTTCATTCCACCAATTTGAACCTGGTACAAACTTGAAGGCCTGGCTCTACCGTGTATTAACTACGACATTCATTAATACGTATCGTAAAGATCAGCGACGCCCACAGATTTCTGGCGGAGAGATTGAGGATTGGCAGTTAGCTGATGCGGCATCGCACTCCAGTAACTTAGGAAAATCAGCTGAAGTTGAAGCTCTCGAGAATCTTCCCGATAGCGATATTAAACGCGCGCTCATTGAAATCCCTGAAGAGTTTAGGATTGCAGTGTATTTAGCCGACGTCGAAGGTTTTTCATATAAAGAGATCGCAGAGATTGTAGGCGTGCCCGCCGGAACAGTCATGTCAAGACTCCACCGGGGAAGAAAACAGCTACGCGAACGGTTAACTGAGTATGCAAAGGATCTTGGTTACTCGGTCAAAACGAGCAAATCATCTGAAGCACTGGAGTCGGATCGGGAGGACACTCCATGAGCCAATTTGAAGTAGTTCCATGTAATCAAATTCTCAACTCGTTTGTTCTCTTACTTGAAGGAAATACCGACCTTCCAATGGTGCACACCATTGAAATTCATCTCTCTGAGTGTCCTAACTGCAGCGCCGAATTAGCTCATGAAAAGAAAGTGCATAGTTTGATGCAAGATGTGTTGCGCAGAACATGCTGTGAAACGGCACCTGATGATCTTCATGATTCGATTTTTCAACAAATTCACACTCAAATGGCCGGTGCATTTACTACTGAAGTTTTGACGGAGTTCACGATGACCGAGATTTCAATAGAAATCGACGAGTTTGGAACGATCGAACACCGTGAAATTACCATCGAGCACTCTGAAGAGATTCGCTATCAAACTGGCTACCCGGACGAACGCGATATTTAAACTATGAAACCGGCCGAGGAAATTCTTGGAGCTGTGGGATTTTCTGTAATGGCAGTGCGCCCAGGTGACACATGTGTTGCGCTAGGAGTTGGAGATTTACCTGTAGTTTCCCAGTCACACCTTATTAATCTGATGGAGCACGCAGCCGTAATTTCAGTGGATGAGTATTTAGAGCCAGGTGAAACAACAGTTGCAATAAGCATTGAACTCATCTCATTGAGTCCAGCAGAAATTGGTGCTGAGCTTCGTGCCACGTCTCGCTGTATTGAAGTGGAAAATCGTGAGTTAACTTTTGAGTGCGAACTGTATGAAGGTGAGCGACAGGTTGCAGCGGCAATTATAAAAAGAGCGACGGTCGAGCGAGTCTCTTTCCTCGCGCGTACCGCCGCTCAATCACTTATCAGTTGAGTTAAATCAGTTGAGTTAAATCAGTTAAGTTAGATAAGTTAAGTTAGATTTTCTACGCCTTCTTAGTAGCCCAGAAAATCTCGGCGATTTCATCAATCTTTGCGATTAAATTATCTGCCACTGCAACATCTTGAGTTCCCTTTGTTCCTGCAGCTCCGGCAAGTTTAGTTGCCTCATTAAATAGTGAATGCAGCTGTGGGTATGCCTCAAAGTGGGGAGCCTTGAAGTAATCAGTCCACAAGACCCATAGGTGTTCCTTTACTTGATGTGAGCGCTCTTCCTTGATTGCTACAGATCGTGAGCGGAAGTCGGCATCGGTATTTGCTGCGTACTTTTCCATGCATGCCTTTACTGATAAAGCCTCAATTTTTGCTTGGGCTGGATCGTAGACACCGCATGGAAGATCGCAGTGTGCGTAGACGGTTATTTTTGGTGCAAACATTGCATCTCTCCCTTAAAAATTATCGCGAGTAAACCTTACAAGTGACAGACTACATCTCGTGGGCAAATTTGGCACGGTCAGGGTGGAAGGCAGTTCAATGACACCTACTTTTAACAATGGTGACTACTTACTTGTACTGTGGCTGCCAGAGCCACCACTTCGAGCGTCATTAGGTAGCCTCGCTGTGATTGAACGTGAAGAACGTCCAGGTATATTTCTTATTAAGCGAATTCAAAAGGCTCATGCTGGAAATTATTGGGTCGAAGGCGATAATGAGGAGAGCACCGATTCGCGCACGTGGGGTTGGATTTCTCCACATGAAGTGGTCGGGCGCGTTTTGTTCAGGTACCGAAAAAAGAAATGAGTTACTAGAAATTTACCAATAATGTTTATCGAAATCAGGCACATTGCAACTAATTGGTTCTTGATTCAACAGATACACCAGTTAGCGCGTGAAAGCTTCGAGCATTAAGGCTTTTTGTTCGTCCTCGTGCAAGTGTTGATTTCCAGTTGCTGGAGATGCAGTTGCACGGCGAGAGACACGACGCAAGATTCTTGAACCAAAGCCGCGACCCCCATGTAGCTCAGATGTTCGAAGTGCAATGTAGGACCAAGGGCCTTGGTTGGCCGGCTCATCCTGCACCCAGAGTAAATTTGCATTGGGATGTTTATAAGCCTCTGTGATCATTTCTTCGATTGGCAGTGGATATAGAAGTTCCAAGCGAACGATCGCAGTTGATGTTTCACTCGTTTTTGCGCGCTCTGCAACTAAATCATGGTAAATCTTTCCCGAACAAAAAATAAGGCGAGATGCATTATGCACAGACTCATCTGGAATAACTGGTCTGAAATGCCCGCTGGTGAAATCAGAGAGAGATGATGCTGCAGCACGAAGTCGCAACATAGATTTCGGTGTGAAGATAATTAATGGTCGACGAGCTGGGTTCTTGACGTGCCAGCGTAATAAGTGAAAGTACGAAGCCGGTGTAGAAGGTTGGGCTACGGTCATATTTTGCTCGGCACACAGTTGTAGATATCGTTCAATGCGTGCCGACGAGTGGTCAGGACCTTGGCCTTCATATCCATGTGGGAGTAATAGAACTAGCGATGATCGCTCTCCCCATTTCTGTAAGGCCGAAGAAATAAACTCATCGATAATTGTTTGAGCGCCGTTGGCAAAATCACCAAATTGACCCTCCCAGAGAACCAATGCATCCTCGCGCTCGAGGCTGTACCCATACTCAAAGCCCATCGCAGCAAATTCACTTAGAAGTGAATCGATCACAAAGAAATGGTTCTCATCACTATTGAGTGCGCGAAGCGGAGTCCATTCGTTTCCGTTTTCTTTATCAATAATAACTGCATGACGATTACTAAAAGTTCCGCGTCGTGCATCTTGACCTGCAAGACGAATTGGGCGATCTTCTTTGAGAAGTGAGCCAAAGGCAAGCATTTCACCGGTCGACCAATCAATTGAGGAGTCATTGAGTGACTCAACGCGCTTTGCTAACTGTGGCAATAATTTCGGATGGACATGGAAGCCTTCAGGAACTGCCGTCTGCGTCGCTGCAATTTCTCGCGCTAAAGCCTCGCTGATTGAAGTTATAATTTCGTCAGCATCGGGTGCAACAGGTATTTTAAAGTTCGGATCAGACTCTGTTTGCAGATTATTTACGGCCGCATACACGGCTTCCAGTTGGCTCTGATAATCGCGTGCGACTTCTTCCGCCTCATCAAGTGAGATATCCCCACGGCCAATGAGTGCTTCGATATAGAGAGTTCGAGTAGAGCGTTTAGCATCGATCATCTTGTACATAAGTGGCTGCGTAAAACTCGGCTCGTCACCTTCATTGTGACCACGGCGACGGTAGCAAACCATGTCGATTACTACATCTTTATTAAACTCTTGTCGGTATTCAAAAGCTAAACGCGCAATACGAACGCAGGCCTCAGGATCATCTCCATTCACATGAAACACTGGGGCTTGAATAATTTTGGCGAAATCGGTTGAGTACGTAGCAGTACGAGAGGCATGCGGTGAAGTAGTAAAGCCCACTTGATTATTAACTACTATGTGAATAGTCCCACCTGTGCGATAACCCCCCAACTGTGACATCTGCAAAACCTCAGCATTTACGCCCTGTCCAGCAAACGAAGCGTCTCCATGGAGCAAGACAGGAAGCACTGAGAATGCGTTTTTGATATTCAAAATATCTTGCTTAGCGCGAACTATGCCCTCTAAAACTGGGTTTACAGCCTCTAAGTGAGATGGATTAGCTGCTAAGTAAATCTTTGTTGTTGCACCAGAGTGTGAAGTAAAGACCCCTTCGGTGCCTAAGTGGTATTTAACATCGCCAGAACCTTGCACTTGGTTCTCTGCGTAGTGCCCTTGGAACTCTTGAAATATTTGTCCGTGTGATTTCCCGGCGATGTTAGCTAAGACGTTGAGGCGCCCACGGTGTGGCATTCCAATACAGACTTCATCTAATCCTTGATCGGCAGCACTGGAGAGAACAGCATCCAGCAAAGGAATAACAGATTCGCCACCTTCAAGTGAGAATCGTTTTTGTCCAACAAACTTCGTCTGTAAAAAAGTTTCAAAAGCTTCTGCCCCATTGAGTTTATGAAGAATTCGAAGGTGTTCTTCTGGAGCAAATTTCTGTGCACCGATTTCAACATGGGTTTGAATCCACTGACGTTCTTCGCGGTCTTCAATGTACATATACTCAACGCCGACTGTGCGGCAGTAAGCATCACGCAATAAACCCAGAATCTTACGTAGAGGCATAAATGATTCTCCACCGAAACCACCTGTTGCAAATTCACGGTCTAGATCCCAAAGCGTCAAACCATGTGTGACTACATCTAAATCAGGATGCGAGCGCTGCTTATATTCCAAGGGGTCAACATCGGCCATTAAGTGACCAAAGGTTCGGTAGGCATGAATTAACTGCTGAATTCGGGCAGTCTTGTTAATCTGTTCATCTTTACTAAACTCAAAATCCTTTGCCCATCGAATTGGCTCATAAGGGATTCGCAGTGATGCGAAGATTTCATCGTAGAAACCATCTGCACCCAATAAAAGCTCATTTATTCTGCGTAAGAATTCGCCGGATTGTGCACCTTGGATAACTCTGTGATCATAAGTACTCGTAAGAGTTACAACTTTACTTATAGCCATTCGGGCAAGAGTTTCCTCACTCGTCCCGTGGAACTCAGCAGGATAATCAAGTGCTCCTACCCCAAGAATTAATCCCTGACCTTGCACTAATCGTGGAACGGAATGAACCGTGCCGATTGTGCCTGGATTAGTGATCGATAGTGTCGTCCCGGCAAAATCCTCTACGGTTAAAGTTCCTCCGCGTGCTTTTTTAATGACGCTCTCATACGCACCCCAGAACTGCGCAAAATCCATTGCTTCGCAACCCTTAACCGATGGCACTAACAATTGACGCGAGCCATCGGCTTTTGCTAAATCGATGGCAATGCCTAAGTTGATATGTTCGGGATGGCCAACGGCCGGCTTTCCATCTAGCTCGCCAAAGAATGCATTCATCTCGGGCATTGCGCGAACTGCCTTAATCATTGCGTATGCAATTATGTGAGTAAAAGATGTTTTCCCACCGCGTGCCCGCTTAAGGTGGTTATTGATCACAATTCGGTTATCAATCATTAACTTAGCTGCAATTGCACGAACCGATGTGGCAGTTGGAACCGAGAGTGAAGCTTCCATACTTTGAACAACACGAGCCGATACTCCGCGAATAGGTACAAGCGTTGAAGCACTTGGTGCGGCCAATACCGGAGCTGCTTTAACGACTGGATCTGCCGGAGTTGGTTGTGGCGAAGCCGTGTCTCTAACAATTGGCTGCTGTACTGGCGCTTGTTGTACTGGCGTAGCCACTGGAGCGTTTGCAACGCTTTCTGGGGATACGACTGGTTGCACTGAAACCTGTTGTGCTGGAACCTGTTGTGATTTAGGAACTGGAGGAACGGGTTTTGAAATCGAAGGAGCCGGTTGATCTGATGCAGGCGAGTTTGAAGCAGTCGCACTGCCAGGTTTATTGACCTTAAAGTACTCAACCCATGTTGGGTCAACGGATGTTGGGTCGGCTACATACTGCTCATACATTTCATCGACGAGCCAATCATTTGCCCCAAAATCCTGTGCCGACACTGGCGAACCCTTTCTTGGCGTGGATAAGGCGCAAGCCTATAGGCAGTGCGTACATGCTATGAACTCAAAAATTTGCTCCACAGCGCGAGATTGAGCACAAGGCGTGGAAAAATACAGAGAACTCTGACAATGGTTACTCAGGAATTGCCCGAAGAGCTGCCACGACTGTGGCCAGTGCAAGTCCGGCCAAAGGAATTGCGACAAGCCAGAGCCCTGCCTGTACCTGATAAGTGACCACCCCGAGCGCGATCAAATTAGCAAGTACGGCTGGGGCTCGACCGAAGTACTTCCCTCGGCGATATCCAGCTGCCGATGCCGCTAAGCCGGCGCTCCCCAAGGCCACAAAAAGTAGTTCTCCCAAAAGAGGTGAAAGTTCAAAACTATCGGCCTTGATTGTTAGAACGATTAGCCACACACCTACAGCCCCAATCAATACCGCTTCGACAATCAATAGGGATGCCACTACTGCGCGGGCCTTAGCTGCTTTGGAAGGATCCTGTGCCATGGAAGAGAGATTAACTCATTTACCCATGTACAACTCACTTTTCTCTCACGATGGAATTCGTGATTCGCAGACCCACTTAGCCGCACCTTCCCTTTTTTACGAACTCCTGCGAAGACAGGTCGCACTCTCTTCGCGGAGTGAGACGAGCTTTAGCGTCGTTAAAATTACTTTCACACATCGGGCTTTACATCAAGAGTCGCAAGCAGTTAGCGCCGAGGAAATTTTGAAATTCACCTGTGAACTGCGCACTTTGACCAGAAGTGAAGATTGCATTGGTCGGCTAGGAGTGAATGAGTGTGTTGCGCTCATAGCTGATGGAGAGCTTGCTGCGCGTCAATTGGTATCTCGTCTGCATTCAGCCTCAGCGCTCTCCCTCAAAGAGAGCTTGCATATCTCGATATCTATGGTGACCTCACTACGCGGAGAGACCGGCCTTGAACTACTCAATCGACTAGATGAAGCGCCTTTATCCACGCATTAATCATTCCCTTTCAATAACTCTCAGTACTCGACCTAGATTTCCCACATGGACCTAGATATAGATATTACTTTTGGAGCTATCGCACCCTTTATGAGCGACCCTACGGTTGAAGAGATTTGGATTAACTCTCCAGAGCGGATTTTCATTGCACGTGGGGGAAAGAGTGAATTAACAAATCTCTTGTTAACTAGCGAAGATGTACGAAATATCGTCGAACGTGCGCTGATGTGGAGTGGCCGTCGCCTTGATCTTTCGCATCCATTTGTAGATGCCCGCTTGCCCGATGGTTCACGGTTGCATGTCGCTATTCCTGAAATCACGGCGCAGCATTGGGCGGTAAATATTCGCAAGCATTTGATGCGAAATCTTGGTATCGACGATCTCATGGAGCGTGGAGTTATGACTGCCTTCATGGCAACTTCGCTGAAAAACTCGGTTCGAGCTGGACTAAATATTTTAGTAAGCGGTGGAACGCAGTCTGGTAAAACTACAATGCTCAATGCATTAGCTGGTGCCATTCCGCGCAGCGAACGCGTTGTGACAATCGAGGAAGTATTTGAACTCAGTCCTCAGCTTCCGGATGTCGTTGCACTTCAAACTCGAAGTGCGAATCTGCAAGGTGAGGGAGAAATACCGCTCCGCCGCTTGATTAAAGAGTCCTTACGAATGCGGCCTTCACGCATCATTATTGGAGAAGTCCGTGAAGCTGAAGCTCTAGATCTCCTCATTGCACTTAACTCTGGCCTTCCAGGAATGGGCACGCTTCATGCAAACTCTCCGCGCGATGCGATTATAAAACTCCAAACTCTTCCCCTGTTGGCAGGTGAAAATATTTCACACAAATTTATCGCACCCACAGTGGCCTCGGCATTTGATTTAATTGTTCATGTCTCTCTAGATCAAGGTGGAATACGAAGAGTCAAAGAGATATCTGCACTCACCGGAAGATATGAAAATGATCGCGCCGAAATTGAGACGCTATGGATTTGGAATGGCAATGATTATGATCGTGGTATTGGCACCCTGCCCCATGCCGACAAATTCACAGCGATAGGTGCGCCTCTAAATGACTGGTGGCGTCATTGAAAATTAAACTTCGCACCACTGCATTTTCCTGTGTGACAATCGCAATCACTTTCCTCATCACTGGTGCTCTCACTATCTCTTTAGCTTTCGGGATACTGGTTGCAGGGATAACATTTACCAAATTGCGAAGCAAAAACATGCATAACGAATCAGCATTAATAGCCGCCTGGCCTGAAGTTATAGATCACCTCATGTCAGGTATTCAATCTGGCTTATCATTAACTGAATCTCTTGCCGGACTTTCAGTACGAGGACCGGAAATACTCCGACCCGCTTTTACTGAATTCCGTACTTCTCTCTATCGCCATGGTGACATTAGTGAGGCAATTCATGAGTTAAAGGAGTTATTTCATCACCACGGAAGCGATCAAATTTTTGAGGCACTTTTGGTTTCTAAATCACTCGGAGGTAGCGAACTTCTTGCAATTCTTCGAACTTTGGGGGATTTTCTTCGGCAGGATTTAGCTCTGCGCCGTGAAATTGAAGTTAAGCATGGCTGGATTAAGAATTCAGCGCATCTTTCCGCCGCAGCTCCTTGGATACTCTTGCTTCTTCTTTCGACACAACCGACTACAGCTGCGGCTTATTCGACTCCCGCTGGTGGCGCCATCTTGATTGCTGGATTAGTTATGACAGCAATTGCATATCTGTGGATGAATCGTTTGGGTAGATTGCCCCAAACTCCTCGAGTATTTACTGGTTCAAAGCTTGGAGTACGGTGATGTTCACAATCCTTTTCATTTCAATGCTCTTTGCAATTCCCGGTGGTTTGCTGTTGATTTTCGACTCTCAAGGTGATCCATTTAAAGAGTTAGAGCGTCGCGCTAAAGTGGCAGCAACTAAAACCCAGGATAAACGTGGTGTTCATCTGCGTTTAGAGGAACTGGGTAAGAGTAGCGACCTGGATTATCAGAATTTTCGTATACGCCAATTCGGTTTTTGCGCAGCTAGTGCAACATTAATAATGGCGCTATTACTAATCTCGAACTATACAATTTTCACGGCCGTTTTTTTGGCCTCGCTAACTTCTCTGGTTCTTTTCGTTTTAATCGATAGAGACCTAACAGGCCAAGTGAAAAAGCGTCGCCAAAGAATTGAGGCTGAATTTCCAGCAATTGTTGAGATGCTTACTCTTGCCATCGCTGCTGGAGAAACACCAATGAGTGCAATACTTAGAATTACTGAATCGGCCGATGGCGAACTCTCGCAAGAGTTTGCAACTGTCATTGTGGCCGTTCGCTCGGGCGAACCGCTGCACTTAAGTCTTGATGCGATGGGTCGTCGCGTGAAATCCGTCATGATTCGTAGATTTATTGATGCAATAGTTACAGCAACTCTGCGTGGAGCCCCACTAATTGAGGTCTTATCGCGACATGCAGTTGAGGCACGTGCCAATCAGCGAAATATTATTATGAACGCCGCAGGTAAGGCTGAAATCTCGATGATGATTCCAGTTGTATTCCTTATTTTACCGATCTCGATCCTCTTCGCACTCTGGCCATCACTCACAAACTTAAATCTCTTCGCGGGATGAAAGTATTTTATAGCGCGGGTTCCGTATTGCGTGAGTAACCAAACTCTCCGTTTTATGTAATGCAACTTCAGCCGTGGTGAGGGTTTTCAGGCTTCTCTGTGTTGGTTTGGGGGTCGGGATTGGTTTGGGGGTCGGGGTTCGGTGAAGAAGTGGCTACAGACGTAGGTTTAACGGCGGGTACTTTCACACCTTTGTTCCAGACTGTTTTTTTACCTGATTTAAGGCAGGTGTATTTGTTGGCACCAACGATTGCGGTGCTTCCAACTTTCTTACATAAAATGCCGGGCTTGACTGCTGCATCAGCAGGAAGAAAATTCAAGGTTATTATAAGCACAATCGCTAAAACTCCCGCTAATCGCGCTTTCATGGTTGAAGCCTACAAGTTAGGAACTGCTAAAGAAAGTTAGAGGCGACAATCTGCATTTAATCGCATAGTGCTACCTCTACTTTACTTTAGGAAGTAGTCACTTCGCTCTTTGGCCATCTCTTACTAATTTGAATCTCTTATGTAATTACTGTGCACATTTAGCTGCGCAGATTAGCCCTCTGAACTCTGGTCCAACAGATTACCCTTTTGCATTTTTCGCGGAAATCTCAAGTAGTTTTCGCAATGTAAGTCCTGACGCACCTTTTGCCAACTGCTCTCGTTCAAGTTCTGTTGCTAAAGCAAGGAAAACGACCGCGGTAGTGAGCGCATCACCGAGTGCGTTATGCGGGGCATAGACCGGTAGATGTATCCGGCGGGCAAGAAATTCGAGCGAAGGCTCACTTCCACTTACATCGGCGGCATAACCAGCAGCTCGCGCCAGCGCCGCAGTGTCAATCATCTGCTTAGAAAAGATCACATTAGTTCTACGAAGGAGTCGTTTTAAAAAAGCATACTCAACCCAAGCCGCGTGCGCGATGAGTACTTTGCCTTCTACCTCAGCAACAAAATCGGGTAATACGGATTCAATTGGAGCAGTCTCTTCTAGGTCAATCCCACGCAAATTATGTATTCGAATTGATTCGGGAGATGGGAGCCGTTTTGGTCGAATCTCACGGTAAAAATTATTTTCAGTTCTAACCCTCCCTGCATGAATGTGTGCCACGCCGATAGAGATAATCTCATCTTCTTTTAAAGCAAGGCCAGTAGTCTCGACATCAAGTGCACTGTAATTAATGTTTCGCCAATCGGAATTCAATTCTGCTCGAGTAAATCGAGCAAACTTGATGCGGCGAATCAACCTAACCTCGTTTCCCACTCATTGTGAAGGCGAGTTTGGATAGCCGATACGGCTCGAAAAGATTCACGCAGATGTCGACGCGTAAGTGAATCAAGGCTTTGAGGAGATATCCAACTTGAGCCTTCTCTCCCACCGCGAATTGCAACAATTTCAGCTTCAAAGACCAATTGATAAATATCTTTAAATGCATTTATAAGAATGTCGGCCTCTTCTTCCCTTAATAATCCGGCCGAAGCCGCTCGCTTCAATCGATCAATAGTGCTACCACGAACGTCACCTTGTGCAATAGCAAGCCAACGAGCAAGCGCACAGATTGGAGTTAATCCACCGGCTTTCAAATCTAAATCGCCGCGATGTTCCCCCGATTGATCTACAACTAATCCACGCACAAATCCAATCGGTGGTTTCTTCGCCAATGTAAAGCGCAGCAAAGCTCCTAAAAATTCATTGCTGCGCGTCGTGGCCCGAATCGTGTCGGTAATTGTGCGACCTAATGCCAATTGAGTGAGCGGTTGGCTATCGGCGGCTATGGATGACAAAAGTAGCGCTCCGGCTCTTGTCGGGTCGGTTAACCAACCGCTTGATACGTCAATCCAAGAGGATTTAGAACGGGTAAAGAGGAGATTATCTGCATTAGCTCCATTGGGGCAGCGGTGGAGACCACATAGCTCCATCTGATCAAGTATCTGCTTAGCATTTCTTTGAATCTCCTCTGCCGGGTCACCTGAATCAACTAGATCGGCCCAAACAATTGCCGTGTCAACATCTGAAATTGGCAACGGTTCTCCGCGTGCCATTGATCCAAGCAAAAGCCAAGAGTGGGCTACAGGAGTTTCAAGTGAGTCAGAGAGTTTGAGAAGTCGAACGAGAATTGCACCGACGATGGCAGACATTAACCCACCAACGTGTAGCGCAGGTATCCCCGAGTCATGCAATTCAACTAATGATGGTAATAAAAGACGAGATGCGTTAGAAAGCTCTTCGATGTTATGAGCAGACTCGATTGCCCCTCGAATTAAAAGGGGGTTCCGAAGTTCAACGGAGGCTAAATCCATCGCCCGAACAATGCCAATCGGTTTCTGGTACTCATCAATTACTACAAGGTGATGCACGCCTGCTTCAACCATAAGTAAAAACGCGGCAGCAAGCGTGGTGGAATTTGGCACCGTTATTATCGGCGTACTCATGATTGCGCGCACGGGTGCATCAATACTTACTTCACCAACTCCTACACGACTACGAAAATCGCGATCTGTTACTAGACCTAACTCATCTCCCGAACGGATTAATGCACACGATTGTTCGGAATCAGTAATAGCTTTGGCAACTTCACGCACGGATGCCGAAGCATCACACCAAACAATCGCGCGCATGTAACGAACCACATTTGATTGGGCATCTGACATTAGAGCACTGGCGGTGAGGCGGTGACGAGTCACCAAAGTGCCAAAATGATTAAACGCTAAAGCAGAAGCATCGTGAACGATAGAACGTGGATCTGGTAGGCGATAACACAATGTATCCTCGGCCGCACGAACAGAAAACTGTGGCGGTAAGCCAGTCAACAGAGAAATATGTCCGAAAGCATCGCCCGGTCCAAGTAGATCTACAACATTTCCGCGATCTAATACCTCTACTGATCCAGTTCTAACCATATAAATATGATCTAACGGCTCTGATCCGGCCGTGACTATAACCGTTCCAAGGCCGAAGTATTCGACTTCAACTTTGCTCGCTAAGCGCTCAATGTCATCTGTGGGGAGGGCGTCAAAAGGTGGCTGCTTAGCTAGAAAATCTGTGAACTCCTGCATGGGCAACCTCCGATTACGTTGTTGACCTCACGGAGAAACTAAGGACATATTACCGCTGGACTCTATGAATATCTCCGTTGGTAACTCACGATGACACCAAATTACGCCGCACTCTCTTCACGAATCGTGACATGCTGATGAGGCTCGTGCCCATTAGCGAAATGTCATCATGAATGCGTCAGGTAAGGCTGAAATTTCGATGATGATTACTTTCGCAATCGGTTTCAGCTAAGCATGAATTGTGAATATGCAAATACTGTTAGAAATGTTGGGAACTGCTCCTTATCAAGGGAGATCTGGCGGAAAATTGTTATCGCATCATCAAATCTATCGTGCTGCGTTCTTTCAATTGTATTGAGTACCTCGTCAATGATTTGTTCAACAAAAGTCTCAGTAATTCGAGTACCCTCACGCGTGATTACTTCATAACGAATCCATTGCCATATTTGAGAGCGACTGATTTCGGCAGTTGCAGCATCTTCCATTAAGTTATCTAGAGCTGCTGCACCAGTCCCGCGTAGCCAAGATTCGATATATCGAATTCCAACCGAGACATTAGTACGTACTCCCGCGTCGGTTACATCTCCCCCCATGGATTGAATATCCAGCAATTGATCTGCCGTAACATGGACATCTGGACGCAACTTCTCAACCTGATTTGGATTAGTTCCAAGTACTGCATCAAACTCGGCCATGGCTATTGCAATTAAGTCTGGGTGAGCAACCCATGTTCCATCGAATCCATCGGCCGCCTCTCTTGCCTTGTCGTTCTTGACAGCCTCCATGGCCCGAGCAGTCACTTCCTGATCTCTGCGATTAGGAATGAATGCGCTCATTCCGCCAATTGCGTGTGCCTTTCTTTTATGACATGTTGCCACTAACAATTCGGTATATGCACGCATAAATGGAACAGTCATCGTGATCTGAGAGCGGTCTGGTGTCACGAACTGCTTTCCAGAACAAGCAAAGTTCTTAATTATTGAGAATATATAGTCCCAACGGCCCGCATTGAGACCTGCACAATGGTCTCTGAGCTCCCAAAGAATTTCTTCCATTTCAAATGCCGCTGGAATTGTTTCTATGAGTACGGTGGCTCGAATTGTGCCAAAAGGAATCCCAATCCGCTCCTGCGCATATGTAAAAATGTCATTCCATAATCTGGCTTCGGTGTGCGACTCAATCTTCGGCAGATAGAAGTATGGCCCAGCACCTTGCTCAATAAGTTCTTTTGCGTTGTGATAAAAGTACAAGCCAAAATCGACAAGAGCTGCAACGGCAGGTCGCGCTCTATTTACTGAATCAATGTATGTGAGATGCTTTTCGACTAAATGCCAGCCGCGGGGCCGCATCACGATTGTGGGTAAAACTTTCTCGGTAATGGAATAAACCTTCTCACCAGAGTCAAAAACGAGCTTGCCACGTATCGCGTCGTAAAGAGTTACTTGACCCCCAATTACGTTCTCCCATGTTGGGCTTGTTGCATCTTCAAGATCGGCCAGCCAAACTTTGGCACCTGAATTCATAGCATTACAGGCCATTTTTGGATCAGTAGGACCTGTAATCTCAACTCTTCTATCTTCGAGCCCTGGTCCGGGAGTTGCCACACTCCAGTTTTCATCCTCGCGGATATGGATCGTGGACTGCAAGAACTGCGGTCGACGGCCGTTAGCTAAATTTGTGCGATTTACAAGGCGGTGCGCAAGTAGATCGCTCCGTGTACCAGCAAATAGGTCATGAAGTTCAGATACAAAAGCCAATGCATCAGAGGTGAGAATTTCTTCGAAGCGCGGCTGTAGCCCTGCAGCTATTGAGATATGGGACATTTGAAACTCCAATTCTTATTGTGTTTGAGGATTAATGGAACTGTGCTTGTTCAGTTGAACCCGCGAGGGCCAGAGTTGCGCTCTTAGGGTTCAGAGCGCTTGAGATAGCATCGAAGTATCCTGTTCCGACTTCTCGTTGATGTTTAGTTGCGGTATACCCTGCAGCTTCACTCGCAAATTCAGCTTCTTGCAATTCAACATAAGCACTCATTGCGCGCTCCTTATAACCCTTAGCAAGTTGGAACATTGAGTGATTTAATGCATGAAAACCAGCAAGAGTTATGAATTGGAATTTGTATCCAAGAGTTGCAAGATCTCTTTGAAAGGTTGCGATTTCGGCATCGGTCAAGTGACGCTTCCAATTAAAAGATGGAGAACAGTTATAGGCGAGTAATTTTCCAGGGAACTTTGCATGAATTGCGGCTGCAAATTCTCGAGCGAGAGCTAGATCAGGTTCACCTGTTTCTACCCACAGTAGATCTGCATACTCTGCAAATGCCAGACCACGCGTAATTACTGATTGCAATCCGGGAGTCACACGATAGAAACCTTCACTTGTGCGTTCACCTGTTGCATATTGTGCATCTCGTGGGTCAATGTCGCTAGTAAGAAGATCTGCAGCGAGTGCATCAGTGCGTGCGATGATCAATGTCGAAACACCAGCAACATCGGCGGCCAATCTCGCTGCATTGAGAGTGCGAATGTGTTGTTGAGTTGGAACGAGAACTTTTCCCCCTAAGTGTCCGCATTTCTTTTCCGATGCCAACTGATCTTCCCAGTGCACACCAGCTGCCCCAGCCTGAATCATTGACTTCATTAATTCATATGCATTCAGTGGGCCACCAAAGCCTGCCTCTGCATCGGCCACAATTGGGGCTAGCCAATCAACGCTGGTCTCACCTTCTACGCGCTCAATTTGATCAGCGCGAATCAAGGCATTGTTAATCCGTCGAACAACGGCAGGAACTGAGTTGACCGGGTAGAGGCTCTGGTCTGGGTAGGTCTGGCCAGAGAGGTTGGCATCGGCGGCCACTTGCCATCCTGAAAGGTAGATAGCTTTCAGGCCAGCTCGAACCTGTTGAACCGCTTGATTACCGGTCATGGCCCCAAGTGCTGCTACCCACTCTTGACTCTGAAGCAGCGCCCATAGATTTTCGGCTCCCATACGGGCCAATGTGGCCTCCTCGGTAATGGAGCCGCGCAGGCGGACTACATCCTGTGGTGTGTAGTCACGCTTAATTCCAACCCATCGGGGATCGTTTTCCCACTCATTGCCTAGTTCTTCTGCTGTCTGGGTGTTTACCCCAATGCGACTTCTCATCTGAATCTCCCTCAAGTTGGCTAAAAAAACGATGTTATTTCGCTTTTTGTTCTAGAAATGACATCATTGCCGAAAATTTCTAGGATGGAAGAGAATTCTCAAAGAAGATTGGCAATACTTCTGTTTTTCAGAACTTTAATGATTCTGCTATTGGTGCAAGAATGCGGAGATGGAAAACGCGCAGCAAGGAATAGATGCATTAACACTGGGACGAAAAATTCGCGAACTCCGCATCAAGTCCGGCATGACTCTAGATGTGTTGGCACGAGCCATTGAACGCGCCCCATCGCAACTCTCTGCCATAGAAAATGGGAAGCGCACACCACGAATTGAACAGATGCAGAAAATTGCTGTTGCATTAAATGTTTCCCTTGATCAATTGTTAACCACTGATTCCTTAAGCGAGCGTTCAGCTAATGAACTCGAGATTGAGCGTGCACAACGCGCTGGTTTATATGCATCCCTAGGCTTACCAGATGCTCATATCGGTAAAGGCATGAGCAATCAACTGCTAGAAGTTATTTTAGGTTTGCAAAGAGAAGTGGAGAGATTGCATCTACAGAGATCAGCCACTCCGGAGGAAGCACGAAGAGCAAACCTTGAACTGCGCCAAAAAATGCGAGAGCATAACAATTATTTCCCTGAACTTGAAGTCGAAGCCCGAAGACTCCTAAATGAAATTGATTATTCTTCAGGACCACTATCTGAACGATTAACTGCTGAGCTTGCGAATAAAGTTGGTTTTACTCTGCACTATGTTACGGACCTACCAACATCTACTCGCGTAATTACAGATGAAAAAAATATGAGAATTTATTTACCAATGCGTCGGGAAGGTCGCGATGTTCGCAATGTCCTCCTTCAAGCACTTGCTGGACATGTACTCAACCATCCAACTCCGGCTAACTATAAAGATTATCTCATGCAGAGAGTTCATACCAACTATTTGGCAGGCGCGCTTTTGATTCCCGAATCAAGCGCGGTTCCATTTTTACGTAGCTCAAAAGAAAAGTGTGAATTATCAATTGAAGACTTACGCGATTACTTTGCAGTTGGGTATGAGGTTTCTGCTCATCGATTTACAAACTTAGCGACAGTGAGCCTCGGCTTGCCAGTTCACTTTGTAAAAGTTCATGAGAGCGGAGTTTTATCAAAGGCTTATGAAAATGACAATGTGACTTTCCCATCGGATGTATTCGGCTCTGTAGAAGGTCAAATAGTGTGTCGTAATTGGAGCGCACGAAAGGTTTTCACAATAGAAGACCGCTTTACTCCTTATCATCAATATACAGATAAGCCTGCTGGAACATATTGGTGTACGTCGAAAATCCAAAGTAGCGAACAGGGTGACTTCTCTATCAGCGTCGGAACTAGCTTTGATTTTGCCAAGTACTTCCGGGGAAGAAATACCAAGACGCGCTTTTCCTCAAAATGTCCAGATCCAATGTGCTGTAGAGAGGCTCCTGCCGACCTTGAAAGTAAGTGGGGTGAATTTGCCAGACCCACGCCTCGGATGAATTCGAGTTTGTTAGCAGCTGTTCCGCGGACTGGATTTCTCGGCATTGACAGAAGAGACATCCTGGAGTTTCTTGAAAGTCGATCCCAACAATAAAACCGAGAGTTACGCTGCACTCTCTTCGCTTATCGCTTGGCTAGAAACAGAAGAAGAGATCTCTAACGCAGTGGTAATACTTGTGATGGGTGCGTTAACTTCGCGCGCAGCAACTTCAATCGCCGTTGGGCGACCTGCTTTGCGTTTGCGCGAAATAACGCGACCATCTTCAAATAATTCTCCACCCCACACTCCAGCTGGCTCCTTGCGAGATAGCGCACCTTCTAAGCACTGAGTGCGCACGGAGCATCCACCACAGAGCGACTTTGCCTCAGCAACAGCTAACTCGTCTTCGGAGAAGTACATCTCAGGATCTGCTGTGTGGCAGGGCAAATTAAATGATGAACCATCGCTGTATGTGCCGGTAACGGCATCCAAACCGATCTTCTCATCTGCCCAGCCTGGTACTAGTAGTTCGCTGAAGAGAACGCTCATCGTCCTCACCTCTTCTCTCTCGTTGATTCTGGTCTCTCGTTGGCTAACGTTTTTATTGTTAGGTACTGCTCCGGTTCTTCCTAGTTGGTATGTAGATTTTTTAGGTAATGAAAAAGGGCCCGAATCCTTTGTGGATTCGAGGCCCTTGGCTTCTAGTTCTAATTCGATGTTATCGAGTAGAACCCCAAGTGGTCTCGTATCCGGCATAAAACGCTGCGTAAACTGCAGGCTTTGCGGTATGCCAAGAGCCGCGGTTATTGGTCGTGTGGGCAGAGGTGAGTGCAGCAGAACGCGACGCGTTTACTGTTACGAATGATGCGTTAGACATATTCGTTTCTCCCTTTACATCCATCCTCATTTCGCCAAGAAATGTAGGAGCGGTAAGAGTAAGGCATGCATCGATAAGTTCGCAACCTAATTAAACGGATTTTGCGAATTCACCGAAATTTGCTAGAAAACCTACGAGATCAGGCCGGCTTCAACGAGAAATCGCGATGGCTTTCCGCGATAACTTAGGTGTAAATCGACCTTGGCACGCGTGATTCCCACGTAAAAGAGGCGCCGTTCTTCATCTATTGATGCCTGATCATTGCTAGTCGATGAGTTTTCGAGAGGCAACAATCCCTCACTTACGCCCATTAAAAATACCCGCTCCCATTCAAGACCTTTTGCTGCATGTAGGGTTGCAAGGGTAGCTACCGGCATAGTTGGCGGATTATTTTGTTGCACTCGATCTTCGAGTTCGCGTAAATATGTACGAAGATTTTTCGGAGTAAAACCATTATCGCCATCTAATTCGCGAGCTAAGTGCAGTAGCGCTGCTATTCCGTCGATATGAGCGCCAGTTAAAAAGGGTTGTGCCAATGTTCGTAGTTCGTCCAACCAGGAAACACCTTGGGTTGGTATCACAGAGGCGTTTCGCACTAACTTTAAGAACTCTCGCACGTCTGGGCGGTCAAAAAATCTCTCGCTGTTTCTAATTTGATACGGCAGCTTTGCAGTGTTCATTGCGCGCTCGATGGAATTGAGTTGGCTATTCGTGCGAGCCAATACTGCAATCTCCTGTGCTTGCGTTCCCTGGTTCAACAAATCTTTAATCCAATCAACAATACCTGCGACCTCGGAACTCTCATCTCTGAAAGCATCCACCGATGGCTTATCTCCGTGGTCATTGAGTGCTACCAACTCTTGGCCCATTTGTGCTTTGCGTAAAATGCTATTGGCCATGAAAGTGATTTCAGGCGTTGAGCGATAGCCAGTAGTTAAGCGCACAACTTCAGCCTCAGGAAAACGATTTGTGAATGAGTTTAGAAAAACCGGGGTTGCACCTGCAAAAGAATAAATAGTTTGTGCAGGATCACCAACGACGCAGATTTCTTGGCGCGAACCAAGCCATGCATTAATAAGCCGTTGCTGAAGTGGAGAAATATCCTGGTACTCATCTACGGTAAAGAATCGGTATTGATCTTGAATGCGTTCTCGAACTTCGCGTTCTTGTTCAATCATCGCCGTTGTAAGCAAGAGCACATCTTCAAAATCCATCGCGCGTTCTTGCTGCTTAACTGATTCATACGCGGTGTAGACCTTAGCAATTTGTTCGGCGTTAATTCGTGGTTTCATCGGGCGTTTACCAAGTTCAGATAAATAGTCCGCAGGTGCAACCTGTGAAACCTTAGCCCACTCGATTTCCGACGCGATATCGCGGATTAAATCTCGAGAAGTAATAGAGAGTTCCCCCGTTAGTTCAGCACGTTTTATCGCCTCGGTGATAAAACTTGTTTTAGTTGTAATCAAGTCTGGAGTGCGTCCGCCAAAGACTTGCGGCCAAAAAAAAGTAACTTGTTTTAAAGCTGCGGCGTGAATTGTGCGGGCGGCGACCGCCGGAACTCCTAATGAACGAAGGCGCATGCGCATCTCAACCGCTGCTCGTGCAGTAAATGTCAGGGCCAAAACCTTGTGTGGATCCATTACCCCAATAGCTGCGGCATAGGCAATGCGGTGTGTAATCGCACGCGTTTTGCCAGTTCCCGCCCCCGCGATTACGCAGACAGGTCCGCGAGTTGCAAGTGCGACGGCGCGCTGCTCGTTATCTAGAGCTTCAAGAATCTCTTCGGCACGAAGATCGTTGCTCACGGTCTCCAACCACCGGTGACCACGATGCGGATCAAATAAAGCTTCATGAAGATACTGATCACGGTCTCCAACTTTCTCCTCCAATTAAATCTGCTGCCGAATATCCAGATTTTGCAGTAAACCAACCTGTGATCATTTTGCGTGCAACAGAGATTGTTGGCGGTAGAAGCAAAGCACCAGATGCGATTGCCCTTTTCATTTCATCTCGACTAAACCAAGCAATCTCAGTAATCTCAACTCCATCAGGCTTAGCAGTATCTGGATGATCGGTAATTGCTTCAAATGCAATCATGATTGAAGCCGGAAATGGCCATGCTTGAGATGCTAAATAATTAATATCGTTGCAGTAAACGCCGGCCTCTTCAAAGACTTCACGCGATACACATTCTTCAAAAGATTCGCCAGGTTCTACAAATCCTGCAAAAGTTGAAAAACGTTTTTCAGGCCAAATTGGTTGATGTCCTAGCAAGATACGATCGGCGGAATCTTTTACAAGGACAATAACTGCCGGATCGGTTCGCGGATAGTGTTGCGAAGAATCTGCTACACACACTCGTACGCTTCCGCCTAAATCACTAACTGTTGCGCTTCCACAGCGCGAGCAACAGGGATGCTTTGCGTGCCAATTTCCTAAACCCACCGCATGCATTGCAATAGTTAAATCAACCTCACTCAAACTACCGCCGACTTCACGTAAAGTTCTAAAGCCTTTAAATTTAACGGCCTCGTCGACAGGTTCGTTAATCCACGTTGTATGCCAAGCAAAAAATGCTTGACCCCCATCTCGAGCCAAACCTAAGAAATACCTCTCGCCGATTTCAAAATCGGTCGATAGAGAGTCCACGTTTTCGGCAGTTAGAAATCTGAGTTGCTCCTCATCAGCGCCAATATGACCTTCAATCAGGGGCAGAATCTGTGCAGATTGCCAGAGCAGGGCTAATTTCGCCGAATCGATACGTAGCTCGCTCGCGCGATCGATGGGTGAGAGTGATTGGTTACGTGCGCTCATGGAGGAGTCAGACTACTAGCATCGCCCAATGCGCATAACATCATGGAATCTGCTTCACGGGCTGGCGATGCCTCCGGATAAAGAGGCCGACAACGCAGCTTTATTAACTGCCCAAATTGATCGCTTAAAAAGCGATGTGATTGGGCTACAAGAGGTCGACTACTCTCTGTCGCGATCTGGTAACCACAATCAAGTGGGCGATATTGCAGCGATGATGAGCACCCCATTCTGGGCATTTGCTCCATCTTTGATGGGTTCACCCGATGAAGACTGGCGCAACCCAATTGAGAGTGATGAGAGAGTTGTTACGAATAAAACCGAAGGCGCATTACCCGGATATGGAATTGGAATGATTTCTAAAGTTCCAGTGATGTCATGGCACCGATTAGATTTGAAGGGTTCACCAATTGGTGTGCCCATGACTTTTCCAGTTGACGGAAAGATGAAACGTTTTTATGTTCGTGATCACCCACGTAGCGCGCTGGCTGCGGTTTTAGACAATGGCTGGTTAGTAATTAATACGCACCTCTCCTTTGTTCCATTATTTAATCTCTTTCAGATAATCAAAATTAAACACTGGGCTAACACTTTAGGTGTCACTGATAAATCTAAGATTATTATTATGGGCGACTTAAACATTCCATTTGCAATTTTCGTACGCGGATTTAAATGGAAATCTCTTGCTGCTCAACGAACTTTTCCAAGCTGGTATCCAAAAGTTCAGATTGACTATTTTCTTTCTCAGAAACTTCATCCTGCCGACGTGCGGCATATTCAATATCCTCATTCTGGAATGAGTGATCATTTGCCTCTACAGATAGAAGTTGACGTCAACTAATCGAGATGTTAGTTATTGTGCTTCGATCGATTGTATAAGGGCAATCAATGCAGATTCATCTAATAAATCAGCCGGTCTGTGAGTAACTGAAGTAGGTACATAGTGAAAGGCCGCGCTCACTGTTGAAATATCAGCTCCAGATAGTTTGGCCCACGCTAAGCGATACATCGCAAGTTGGACCGCTGCCGAAGCATCCAGCGTTGTGGATCCCGTCTTCCAATCCACCACCTCAAAGCCAGTAGGAGTTGCATAAACGGCATCGATACGGCCGCGGATTAATACGCCTGCAATAGTGGTTTCAAAAGGAACTTCGACGCGAACGGGAGTCCGATGAGCAAATTCGCTTGTTAGCCACGCTCTCTTTAAATCCTCCAACTTTGAATCTTCATCGAGTGGATCTAAGTAATCCAAATACTCATCACCAAATAGCGTGTCGGCATCGGTGAACTGACGCTCCACCCATAAGTGAAAGGCGGTGCCGCGCCGTGAGTATTGATCTTGGCCGCGTGGCATTGGTCGTCGAATATTTAGCGCCAGCTCTTGTGGATCTTTATGAAGTGCGATCAGTGTCGAAGTTGAAAGCCTTGGTGGTAAGGGAACGTGTATTGATCCATGTGAGCGTTGCTGGATTTCGGTGATGAGTGCTTGGGCATCATTAATCCACGAAGTAATTTCCGGATCACCGATTTCTCCCAAATGGTGGGCCGAACTTGCATTAACTAATTCGACCGACGCGTTAAAGCCAGTTCGTCGATCACCCAGTGGATCAGATGGCCAGACTGCAGTAATTGGATTTTCAATACTTGGATTCTCAGCACCAACTTCGGGTGCTGGCGCATCAGAGAGCATAAGTCCTCCGAGCGCACTAGCGGCTCCGGCTATCAGATAAAAAATTTCACTTGGTTCGACAGGTCTACTGCCATCTCGCCAACGTGAAGTCGTACAGATCAAATGCGACTTGGCGCGAGTGACGGCTACGTAGGCAAGACGCATCTCCTCGCGCATCTTAATATTTTCAACGCAACGCGAACCAAACTCTTTTATCACTTTCGCAGCATCGCTATTTTTCGTAACTCCATCTAGGGAAAAGACTGGCAACTCATCTGCATCTCCGCGAAGAGCAAAGGGAACATGTTTCTCGTTTTTTATCCAGTTGTCGGGATCACTTGAATTATTTCCAGGAAAAGTTCCCTCTGCCAAACCTGGGACCGCGACGACGTCCCATTCGGCACCTTTTGCCATATGTATGGTCAAAATCTGCACTACATCTGTGCGAATTTCAGGGGCACCTGCCTTTAGCCCGCCTTCGGCATCGGCTGCTACATCTAGCCAATCTAAAAATGCATTGACTGTGCCACCACTTCGTTCAAACTTTGCCGCTTCATCTAAGAAACGATCTAAGTGCCGGCGACCAGTCTGCGAACCATCGCGCAGAGTTATCTCACTCTCAAGAGTTAAATAATTTTCAATTTCACTAATTAAATCGCTAATCTGTCCACCTGCGCGAGAGCGCAATCGGCGTAGATCACCAGCAAAAACCACCAGACGTTGAAATCCGATTTCGCTAAAACTGCTCTTTTTAGCATTATGTATCTCATCTAACGCATCGATAATCGATCCTGCAAATTGATCATCGGCCTCTAACTGGTCAGGATTGCCGGCCGCAATCTTATTAATTAAGTTTTTCGAGTCTGAGTGCAACTCCTTTGCACGATCACGAGAGAATGAACCGAGGGCTGCAATGTCGCGCGGACCTAAGTTAATGCGCGGACCAGTTAAATGTCGCATCAATGATGAACCTGCATCGGGATTTGTAATTATTTTGAGCATAGATACGACATCTGCAACCTCGGGCACATGAATTAATCCACCGATGCCTATAACTTCAACCGGCAAGCCCAGTTCGCGCAGCGCGCTTTCAATCGCCGTAATCTGTGCCCGTTTTCGAACTAATATTGCTGCGGTTTTTCCTGAAGTCGGGTTCCAGTTTTCCTTTATGTATTCAGCCACAGCCGCAGCTTCAGCATCGATAGTTTCAAAAATGCCGAAGGCGATTTCACCATTGCCAGCATTAGCTCTTGCTTCCAACTCAACTACGCTTTGGCCACCCGCCAGCTTAATCTCATCACTGATGCGATTGGCTGCAGCTAAAATCATTGCATCATTTCTAAATGTTGTGGGCAGCGTAAATTGATCACCGCCAATCTGTTCGGAACTCTTTGGAAAATACTTAGTAAATGATGCCATCGTGCCGGCCGAGGCTCCTCGCCAGGTATAAATAGCCTGTGATGGGTCACCCACAGCCATTACTGGATGTCCGCCCCCAAATAGTGATGAAAGCATGCGCACCTGAGACTGCGAGGTATCTTGGTATTCATCGAGTAGAACTACTTTGTATTTTCCACGCTCTAATGCGCCAACATCGGTAAAGTTTTCCGCGATATCGGCGGCCAATGACATTTGATCATCGAATGAGAACTCACCTGCCGCTTTTCGACGTTGCATAAAAGCATCCACCATAGGCAAGAGTGAATTACGTTGGAGCATTGCGCGTTCGACGGCTCGGACCTCTTCATTACGCGCACCTGCTAGTGGTGCCAACTCCCGCAAAATCTCCTCGCCAATCGCCGCAATATCTTCAGCCTTAACTTGGTGCTCAAGCATTAACTTTGAAAGTCCCAATAGATCTTTAATAACTGTGCTCACAGCGCTTTGGTTTCGATAAGTATCATCCGACCAGTTGCGCACAACATCGGATGCAATCTGCCACATTGCAGCCTCGCCTAGCGGTTCGGCATCGGCATCGATTCCATATCTGATTGCATGTTCACTTAATAGCTTGCCGGCGTAGGAGTGATAGGTCGTCACAGAAGTGCTTGATGATGGCAAATTCTTGAACTCATCTAGATCTTTTAGTTGGCGTAAGCGCCGGCGTATACGCACCGAAAGTTCACCTGCGGCTTTGCGAGTAAATGTCAGACCAAGAATCTGATCTGGAGTAACAAAACCATTGGCAACCAAATACAAAACACGGTTACTCATAGTCTCTGTTTTTCCAGATCCAGCTCCTGCAATGACAACTGCAGGCTCAAGGTTGCTGCTAATTATTTGAGACTGATATGTAGTTATTGGATTTATCTCATGACCAAATCGAGTATACGCCTGAAGCCGGGCAATAATCTCCTCCGGTGAGTATTGAGCTTCTAAGCTCATGAAATCACCGTCCGACCATCGGGTTGGACTGGGCAGGAATTACGCACTGGGCAGCCTTTACAGCGTTTATTGATCGTTGCAAAGAAGGTGGCAGCGCCCATACCTTCACCGATCTCATTGAGTTTATTTTTAACTTCATCGACATCGATTCCATGCTGAGATCGAATCGTTGCCCCTGCAGTGCTTGTGCCTAAATAAACAAGTTCGGCACCTGCGCTCACAGTGCCTTGAGTAAATCCACCTTCAGCTATTCCGAGTTGGTAGGCGGCTAATTGAAGATTCTCTTTTGCATCTTTAACACCAATTGCAGTTCCACCTGTTTTGAAATCAACGATAAATAATGAACCATCGGCTTCGACTTCTAATCGATCAACGCTTCCTCTTATTCGCGCACGACCCAGTTTTACATCAAACCGCACTTCAGCATCAACAACGGTGCGAGTAGTGTTGACATGGTATTCAACAAATTTTTCAAGCATCGTAACGGCGTTTTCTAAATGCGAAGCACTTACCCATCCAGAATCTGGATCGATAAGTTTCCAAGAACTCTGTAAGTTGGAAATTAACTCCTCTTTAGTCGTACCTGGTGATTGAACCATGGTTGCGGCAAATGCGTGAATCGCAGAGCCCAGAACTTGCGCGGTACTATCCCCATCAGTGCCGCCACTGTTTTGTAAGAACCACTTAACCCCGCACTCTTCAAAAGATTCAGCGCCACTGGGCGATACAACAACTTCTTTGTCGGCATCAATTACCGGTGCATCGGTACTGATCGGAACAGAGCCAATCCACGATCGTGTATCGGCTAGATAAACTCCGTTCTCGCTCATCGTTTTAAGTATCGCCGCGGCAGCCTGTGCATTGTCGCCATCTAATTGACTTCGAAGTTCGGCAACTAGTGCAGGCGCAGTTATTGGACGGGGAACTTCGGTAATAACGGGCTCGTCGAGATTGTTTTTATTGACCAAAACTTCGATAGCTTCAAAGAACTGTGAGGGCTCTTCATCGTCACGTTGGACGGCAGTAATGAAAAGTGAGCCTTTGGCGCGGGTTAGAGCGACATGGAACAGGCGCTCTTCATCCTGCAATAATCCATTTGCCGCAATGACATCCAATTGATCGCGTGGTGTATCGGGGTTGCGTTGGCGCTCAACTAAACGCTCGGCACCTAGTAACGATGAGCGCTGCTTTAAGTTTGGCCAGGTTCCTTCTTGAAGCCCTGCAATTGCGACTACATCCCATTCTCGACCTTTTGCGCTATGCACAGTGAGTATTTCTACAAAATCTGGTCGCACACCTTTGGCGGTAATAACATCGCCAGCAATATCCTCGGTTGCAATTTCGGCGATGAAGGCGGCTGGGCCTGAAAGGGGAAAACGCTCTGAGTATCGGGCAGCGGATTCAAACAACTGCATCATCGCATCTAAGTCGCGATCGGCAGCGGCACCTCGAATGCCAGGGCGAAGTGATTGTGTTCGCCATGCATCACTGAGTTTTTGGCCATCACTTGTTAAAGCATTGTCCCAAATCGCCCACAACAAATCATCGGCCACAGCAGATTTATTCCGAGCAACTGCACGAGCCTTTTCTAACAACGTATGAATACGAATAACTGAATCTGCACCCTCTATAAAAATTTCGCCCTTATCGATTGCATCAAGTAACAACTGTGTACCCGACCGATCATCGCCATCGGGGCGCGCAGTAATTAAGGCACGACGGATACGACGTAGTGAGATTGAATCTGCCCCGCCGAACTCGCTCATCAATAGACGTTCTGCAGTATCCAAGTTCAGTGGTTGCGCTTTAATTGCAACACGGGCTAGTAAAAGAAAAGGTGCGATTGCAGGATTGCCTGCTAAAGCTTGCAACTCACTTGCTACAGGAATTCCAATATATGAAAAGGCGCGTCGAAGCGCAGAGGCCGTGAGCCCAGGGTTACGAAGAATAACTGCCATATCGCTATAAGAAATCCCCTCACGCAAATGTGCGCTACGAAATTGATGGGCGATGAATGCTGCCTCCTCGGCTCCAGATCTAAAACGATGCACCGCCACTGCGCCTGTATTTTCATTGCCACAACTGCGTTTTCGGGTGATATGGGAGCCGGGCATTTCTAGTGCGAATGCGAGTCCTGCTTTGAAGATTTCTTGCGCGCTGCGGTAAACCGTTGATAAAACAATCTCATTAGCACGGTAAGGATCTAGCGCTATAGATAGGCCGTCGGGATCAGCGCCACGAAAGCGTCCCACTGCGGAGTCGGCATCGGCGCAGATTATTACTTCTGCGCCAACTAATATTGCAAGTAATGCACGTTGGGCTGGATCACTTTCTTGAAACTCATCGACCAAAATGGTGGTGAAACGCGCACGTAATTTTGCTAACACGTCGGGGTTATTGTGCAAATGCAACGCTGCCCTTGAAACAAGCTCCGATGGATCGATTCGCATCTTGGCATCACTTGCACTAATTTCGCGCATCACCATCGAGTTCAGGTATCTTTGCCAGAACTTCGCCGCAGAAAACCAATATTTTTCGCTCTCTGAAATTCCGAGTTGCTCTAACTGCGCCGGACTAATCCCGCGTTCTGATGCACGCAGAATTAGGTCACGGAGCTCGCGTGCAAATCCATTTGTTGTAAGGGCGGCATGTAAATCTACTGGCCACTCTTTATAACCGTCCTCGATATCGCCTTTTAGCAACTCTTTTATGTAACTCTCTTGTTCGGGACCACTTAACAAGATCGGTTCGGGATCGCTCTTTTCGGCCTTCATCTTTAAAATTGAAAAAGCTAACGAGTGAAATGTTCGCGCTAATGGTTCGAACATTGTCTTAGTTGTCCGCAGTGCAATTGCATCGCGAAGTTCGGAGGCACGCTCTCGCCCAAAAGTAAGCAATAAAATCGAATCCGGGTTTTGTCCTTCGGTAATACGCGCAAGTGCAGCCTCAATTAATACCGTTGTCTTGCCCGTGCCAGGCCCACCCTGGATAACCAGCGGTGACCCGCGATGAGCAATGGCCGCGCGTTGATCCGCAGAAAGTTCAAGTTCAGTGTTTTTCTTGGCACCGCGCACAAGGTTAAATTTCGCTGTACTCACGGTGGTTATCTTGCCCGACTCATGCGACAAAACCTCTTTTGCCATAATTACCTCGACGTGTGCCGAATTGGGTGATATCTTGATACATCAAGATGAATCTTGATAGAGAGACGAGACATCATGGTTACTAAGCGCGAGAAGTTTTCCTCACAGGCTGATGAGCAGATTCTGGCCGATGCACGTGCATTAGCTCAGTCGCAAGGACGTCAGTTCCAATCCATTCTTGAAGATGCGCTCACTGAGTATCTCGAGCGCCATCAAAAAGAGCGCCCTCGTGCTCACGTAATGGAGGCCTTTGGCTTGAGCATGAATGAGTTCGATGATCTCTACCAAAAGCTTGCCCAATAATGTCTGAAGTCAATTATGTAACCTTGCCTGATGTCTTAGCTATGCACATGGTGCTGATTAAGAGATATGGCGGTAGCGATGGAGTTCGCGATATGGGTTCATTGGAATCAGCCGTTGCGCGCCCTCAATCTGGTTATTACAAAGATGTCATTGAATCAGCGGCCGCTCTCTTTGAGAGTCTGGCAATCAATCATCCCTTTATCGATGGAAACAAACGCGTTGCTTTCGCTGCAACTGATGTATTTCTGCGCATCAATGACTACTGCTTTTCTTTAAATAGCAAAGAGATATATGAAGCAATGATGACATTTTTCGATACTGGCACATTCAAACTAGCAACTATCGAGCCGTGGCTGAGAAAGAATGTGAAAGAAGTCTAAACGTTCTGGTTGGCCTTCTTGGCGCGTGAAGTTGTGCGGGCGCGCTCGTCACCATCAAGGACAACCTTGCGGATACGAACAACGGCCGGCGTAACTTCAACGCACTCATCTTCGCGGCAGAACTCCAACGCACCTTCCATGTTGAGCTTCTTAGGCGGAATCAAACGCTCTGATTCATCGGTGCCTGATGCTCGCATGTTAGTAAGTTTCTTTTCGCGAACACAGTTAACATCCATGTCATCACTGCGAGAGTTCTCACCAATAACCATTCCCTCGTAAACCTCGTCGCCTGGTTCAACGAAGATGCTTCCGCGATCTTGTGTTCCGTATAACGCATACGATGTAACAACTCCCATACGATCTGAAACAAGCGAACCAGTTCCACGAGTACGGATATCGCCGTGCCACGCTTCGTAACCATCAAAGACGTGGTGCAATAAACCTGTACCGCGAGTTTCAGTTAAGAACTCCGTACGGAAACCAATAAGTCCACGAGATGGAACGCGATAATCAAGGCGAATCCAGCCAGTGCCATGATTAACCATTTGCTCCATGCGGCCTTTGCGAAGCGCCATTAACTGAGTTAGAACACCAAGGTATTCTTCAGGTGCATCAATTGTTAAACGCTCCATCGGTTCATGTACTTTGCCATCGATTTTCTTAATGACTACCTGCGGCTTGCCGACAGTTAATTCAAAGCCTTCGCGCTTCATAATTTCAACGAGGACTGCAAGTTGAAGTTCTCCACGCCCTTGGACTTCCCATGTATCTGGGCGCTCTGTAGTTAATACGCGCAATGAAACATTACCAACGAGTTCGGCATCAAGGCGACTCTTGACTTGGCGTGCAGTAAGCAGTTTTCCGCTCTTACCGGCAAGTGGAGATGTATTGATACCGATTGTCATGGAAATCGATGGCTCATCTACGATGATTAATGGAAGCGCATGTGGATTTTCATTGTCTGCCAAAGTTTCGCCGAGAGTGATAGTTTCAATTCCAGCCACAGCGATAATGTCGCCAGGGTGAGCCTCAAGCGTTGGTACGCGTTCAAGGGCTTCAGTAATGAGGAGCTCTGAAATCTTTACGCGCTCCATGGTGCCATCGGTCTTAATCCATGTGACGTTCTGACCCTTTTTGATAACACCTTCGCGGACTCGGCACAAAGCTAAGCGACCAAGGAATGGTGACGAGTCAAGGTTAGTAACGTGTGCTTGAAGCGGTGCACCTTCGTGATACACAGGTGCTGGAATTGCAGAGAAGATTGTGTCGAACAAAACATCGAGGTTTTCTTCCTCTGGCATTCCGCCATCGGCCGGACGCGTTAAGGAAGCACGACCTGCTTTAGCAGATGCGTAAACAACTGGAAATTCAATCTGCTCTTCATTGGCATCTAAATCTAAAAATAGTTCGTACGTCTCATCGACAACTTCGGCGATTCGTGAATCGTGACGGTCAACTTTATTAATAAGTAAAATAACTGGAAGGTTCTTTTCTAACGCCTTACGTAAAACAAAGCGTGTCTGTGGCAGAGGACCTTCAGATGCATCCACTAACAAGATAACGCCATCGACCATTTCAAGTCCGCGCTCTACTTCGCCACCGAAATCAGCGTGGCCTGGAGTATCAATAATGTTAACAATCGTGTCTCCGCGCTTAACTGCCGTGTTCTTAGCAAGAATTGTGATGCCTTTTTCGCGCTCTAGATCCATTGAATCCATCATGCGCTCTTGGCCTTCGCCCTGCTTCTTGTAGGCGGCAAAAGCACCGGACTGCCACAACATCGCATCAACGAGAGTTGTTTTACCGTGGTCAACGTGGGCGATAATCGCGACGTTGCGAAGATTCTCGCGCTTTTTTACTGGCAGGTCTTTGAGGTGTGCTTGGGTCTTGGCCACGAAAACTACTCTCCTTAGGAAGCCAGCCACTAGAAGGCCTTGCCTCTATCCAACGATTTGGGTCTTGCTGAGGCCAATCCATCGGCCGCACGCCGTTATTCTACCTTTGAGAGCAGATATGGCGAAATCACGGCGATTTTCAGGTTGAAAAAACCACGTGATTTCGTATCGGTAGGCCTGCATCAATTTTAGGATGGTCAAAATCAAGCTCTGGTCGTTCTATTAGTCCAATCTTTTTCATTACATTTATTGACGGGGTATTTATTCGCGCCGTATAAGAATATATCTGGTCAATTTTCAACTCTTCTTGAGCGAATCTAAGAACTTTAAGCGCTCCCTCAGTTGCGTACCCTCTGCCCCAAAATTCTTTATCCAATCTCCAGCCGATCTCTATACAAGGGGTAAAAGAAACTCCCTCGATGAATTTTTCCGAAAGCCCAATGAATCCCATGAAATTCCCGGTCTCCTTTTCCTCCACCGCCCAGAGTCCGAAATTATGAAGTTCCAGATTGTTCTTAAATCTTTCAAAAGATAATTCACTTTCCTCTTTTGTATCAGTTCTTACAAAATATTTTAAAGTGACTGGATCTGAATTCATTGCTATCCAGCACGGCAAATCCTCCACCTGCCAATTGCGCAACCTCAGACGAGTTGTATTGAGCTCTTGAGCCATAGTTCTTAGGTTAGCACTCAACTATTCATTGGTTACAAGAAAGTTAGCAAATGGAGTGACTATTTGTTAGGTGAACGGATCTACAATACTTTGTCTCTCACTGCGAAATCTGCTTTGGCTTGACAGATCTTTGCTAACACATTAATTTCCCAGTATTACTTAAAGGCCTAAGTACGCACTTTTCAATTCCGCTAAGTCAATCTTTTGCATTTGCAGCATAGCCAATGTTGCCCGTTGCGAACCTGCAGAATCTGGTCCACCCAAGTACTCTCCCATGTCAGGAGAAGATACTTGCCACGAGAGACCGAACTTGTCTTTGAGCCAACCGCATTGACTCTCTTGACCACCATCGGCGGTTAATAAATCCCAGTACTTATCAATCTCTTCTTGATCTCGACATGGAATTTGAAAAGAGACCGCCTCGCTGTGCGTGAACTGCGGCCCGCCATTTAATCCAATGAATGGCCGACCAAAGATTGTGAAGTTAACTACTACTTCTTCGCCTTGTAGATTGCCAGGTGTGTCAGTAGGTGCGATCCAATTACTTGTAACAGAGCTATCAGGGAAAATACTTGTATAGAAATTTGCAGCTTCGCGAGCGCGACCGTTAAACCAAAGACATGTAATAAGTTCCATAGTGCGAGCGTACATTAAAATCATAAATGTCTGAGTAACTGGTGAGTGCAAAGGTTGTCAGCTTCAGCAATACGAGTATCAATTTAGTTTACTTTTAATCACCGGCTCTGGCTAAGAGAATTCGCTCTCCATCAATTAACTCTTGATCAGGCAGACCTTTGAGTACATGCACTTTCGCATCTCCGACTACGACCCAATGTTCGGTCCTAGAGCGCTTGACGATAGCCGTCATCTCATCGACTCCTATAAGGATTGCATCGCTTGGCACGTGAAGTAAAACCTTTGCCGCGCTCTCTGGTATCCACTTAAAGAACTTATTGAAATGCGGAATAACACGGATTTCCGAAAGTAGATTTAAACCGGCAGTGGGTGTGCTCTTTAGTAATCTGAAGTTTGGAATATGAGAGCTAAGAACCATCGCCCCTGCGCTACATCCAGCAAGGGAAGCACCGCTTTGCCAGTTACTTACTATTGCTGACCACACAGGCGTATCTATCAGAGTTGCAGCAAGATGGTGTGGGTCTCCTCCCGACATATACATGAGGGCGCTGTTTTGAATCGCATCGATATGCTCTTGTTTGAATGCATCATCGCGGGTGTAAATAGGTAGGTGAATCGGTTTCACGCCGATACTTTGAGCTTGGGTGTGACCAAGCTCTTTCCAGTATTCGAGTCTGTCAGCGCTCTCTCGTCCCGCGGCAGTTGGAATCTGAATATATGTGGGCTCCTTTCCATGCATGAGCGCATCATCGATTAATGATTTTTCAAAGGCGGCCATCGCTGGCAAGTATTCGCCTGAACCTACTAATGCGATTGAACCATTCATTGCGCAATTCTAGTTTCAATTCCGTTCATCCTCCCTTTTAAAGGCAGAGCAGATACGCTCGCCCTGTGAAAAAACCAATTACGGCGCAAAGCCTTCGAAGGACGAACGTATTAGCGGGAATCCTGCACCTTGGACAGATGATCGCAGTTCTAGCTCTGAGCAATGACTTCACATTGCCGATTACTGCAACCTATATGTCAGGTCCACCGGGATCTACTTTTGCATCCCCCGTGGTTTTATTTAATACCCCCGTAGGTTTAACTGTGGCGATTTTCTTAGGAATATCAGCGCTGGCCCACTTTATAGTTGCAAGCCGGCAGTTCGTTGGCCGATATAACGCAGGCATTACAGCGCAGAGGAACTATTTCCGTTGGGTCGAATACTCAATAAGCTCATCGGTAATGATTGTTCTCATTGCACAAGTCACCGGTGTTGCAGAGATTTCAGCAATTATCTCGATCTTTGGCGTCAATGCTTCGATGATTTTATTCGGTTGGCTACAAGAAAAGTATGAGACCCCAGGCAATGGCGGATGGCTTCCATTTATCTTCGGCTGTATCGCCGGTATTGTGCCGTGGGTTGTCCTGTTATTTTACGTCCTATCTATCGGTGGCGTGGGAGAAACATCTGCGCCGACATTTGTTTACGGAATCGTCTTTACAATCTTTGTATTCTTTAACTCCTTTGCTCTTGTGCAATGGTTGCAGTACAAGAAAGTTGGGAAGTGGAGTGAATACATCCGTGGAGAGCGCACATACATCACGCTTTCGTTGATTGCTAAATCTGCCCTTGCTTGGCAGATCTTTGCCAACACTCTAATTTCCTAATTACAAAAGAAAACTATTCTCGCGGCGTGACTCTTAAAGTAAACTACTGGCGGGGGTATCAAAATTCGCGGCCTAGCTCAACTATTACTTTAAACAAGGCATGAACATCATCTTTTGTAGTCCTAAAATTTGTGAAACAGGGGCGTAACCACGTTTGTCCATCTATTTGGGCTGGGGAAATATAGAAGCGTCCATCCGCAATTAACTTCTTACATAGAGTTGCGTTTAGCCAACTGATATCCGAGCACCCTGAGGGTGCATATTGCAATGGCACAATCGAAAGTTCGGGAGCATATGGCAAAACATTAAACTCTGGATGCTCCAGAGCAATCCTGTAAGTCATCTGTGCGAGCTCAATATTAAATTCGATAGCGTTTCTAAAGGCATCGGCGCCATGGGTCTTGAAGGCAAGCCATAACTTCAAAGCCCTCAGAGGTCTCGAATATTCAAGAGTAAAATCAACGGGGTTAGGTTTCTTCTCATCATGGGGCATATACGCCTCTTCATGTGAAAAAGTATCAGAAAGTAAAGTTAGATCTCGAACAAGCAGTAATGAGCAAGACTTTGGAACAAAAAGCCATTTATGTGCATCGATAGTAATCGAGTCAGCATTGTGCATTCCGGTAAATTGCGGTGCCATTTTCGTACCTGCCGCTGGGATCCCATAGGCACCATCTATATGAAGCCAAATGCCAAAACGCTTAGAAATATTGGCTATCTCTTCTATGGGGTCAATTGCGCCGGTGAGAGTCGTACCTGCGGTGGCAATAATTGCTACTGGAGTAATTCCTTGTGCAAGATCACGTTCAATTGCGATCTTAAGTTCACTACTTCTCATCCTGTGATGGTCATCGACATCAATGAGCCGCAAAGCATCTGAACCAAAGCCGAGAATTTCAGCGGCTCTCATTATTGAATAGTGCGACTCTTTCGAAGAGTAAATAGCCGTCTGCGTATTCAATCCCACTTTTCGAGAGTTAGGTAAAGCTGATCTGCGGGCGGCAGCAAGGGCCGTTAAGTTACTCACCATCCCACCCGAAGTGAAAAACCCAAATGGATATGGGTAACCAATGAATTGGGCCACCCATTTTATACATTGCTCCTCTAATAAAGTCGAGGCTCTGGTGTCTACTGCTTGATTTATGTCATACGAAGATGCAAGAAAGTCCGCAATCGCTCCTACCTCTAAACCGCTAGAGCCGATGTATGCAAGAAATCTTGGCCTCGATTGTGCAATGGACTTATCTAAAATATCTATGCTCTGGCTAATTGATTCAGTCGCCTCTGTTCCAAATCGTGGTAACTCTTCAGATAATAGTTTTTTTATATCTGGAGTAATCTCAGGTTCACTTTCTCTTGCTTGATCAAATCCCTCCCACACTGAAACTACTTTTTGCGAAAGAAAATCAAGAACCTCTCTACGGTTTGATCCGATTCGTAACTCATCCATTAGATTCTCAGCAAATGCATGGCAATAGAGAGATGAGCTCGGTGCAAACGCGTAACTAACTCCGATTGACGTATTCCTAATTTTTGAGAAACATCTGAAAAACTGCGTCTTTCATACAATATTCCCATTGCTACATCTTTTAGAGGTGTAGGCAGCTCCTCTATCGCCGCAAGTAGCTTTTTGGCTGGAATTTTTGATAAATCAACAGGTTCACTCTCATCATCAAATGAGATGTCCAAATCAAAAAATGAACTCACTTCCTTCCCTTCTCATCATTTAATAATATCTTTTCGCATCTTGTTGATTTTGCCTTTCATACCTATTCCGGCAACCCCCACTAATGAGCCCTCTCGCAGATAAGCGAAAATGAACTCTTCACCAAGGTTACCCTCCAGAAGCCTAATTTCATCAGCCAGGCGTGGTTCTCCAAACGACAATATGCTAAATTCAAATTGATCGCTCCAAAATGTTGGTAGAGGATTAAATCCATCCTCGCTCTCAAATCCTTCAATCGAGCCTGGAACAACTTGTCTTACTATCTCTCGAGCGGCTCGTCTGCTACTTTCCAGAGGTATGTTCCAGTGCTCAATGCGGCGCGGCGGTAACTCAAATCGCATATTGGGAAACCGTGCAATATCACCAACTCCGAATAAGTTTGAAACTGATGTTCCATTACTTTTTACCGCGTGGAGTGACGAGTCAGTCAATAACCCGTCAGAAAGATCCAATTCATTTCCTTCCAACCATTCAACATTCGCAGCGGAACCGATGGCTTCAATAAATATATCGCAAGCTAAAGATTGACCATCAACAAGTTTCACGTGAGTAATTGCGGTATTACCGACTAAATCAGTAACTCTATTATTGAGATAAAACTCAATACCTTTAGTTTCATGTCTTCGGCGAATCTCCTCGCCGAAGGGTTCACCTAAGATTAGCCCTAATGGAATATCCTCCATGGCAACTATTTTTACCCGACACCCTAACCCTCTAAGAGTTGCTGCAACTTCGAGCCCAATAAATCCAGATCCGAGAATCACGACATCCTTGCCTGATCCAACTGCTTGGCGAATCGCCTTGGCGTCATCAAAAGTACGGAGTGCAAATCTTTCGCTCTGCAAATTATTCGGAAAAACAAGTTTTTTTGAACGAAGTCCGGTCGCTGCTACTAGAAAGTCAAACTCAATTTTTTTACCAGATTGTAAAGTTACACTTTGTTGCTCCATTGACAATTGCCGAACGCCATCTCCTAAAGTAAATTCAGTATTTAGTTCATCGCTTTTAATTGGAAAACTCACTTGGGCAAGCTCTTGATCTTGAGCTAATAAACTCTTTGAAAGTGGCGGCCGGTTGTATGGCATATGCCACTCATCTCCGAGAATCTGGATGTGGCCCGAGTATTTATACCTTCGAAGCGACTCTGCAGTTCGCAAACCACCCATTCCTGCTCCCACTATTAGCGTCCTAGGAGATGAGTCGATATTAGGTTTCACTAGTCAAATACTTGAATCGCTTGCATCGGACAAATATCGGAAGCAGACTTCACGTTCTCGCGTTCAGATTCATCTGCAGAAGCAAGATATTCAAGCTTGTCATTCTCATTTAATTTGAAAATATTTGGAGCTTCGTAGACACATTGGCCGTAATGCTGACACTTGTCCATGTCTACCTTAATTGTGATCATTTCTTTCCTTTACCGTCGATGGATATAGATCTTTAGAAGGAGTTCTAATTCCACGAAACTCCCAATCCCCACCCAATGCCGTCGAAATAACCTCTTCGCTCTCAGTAGGTTGCGCCCCAACGTCTTCCCGAATCGAATGACCCTCGACTATTCGGTTAGTCAATCTGCCTAAACCTTCGACTTCGACCTCCACGACATCTCCGATATTGACGGGCCGCGAATTAGCTGGTGTTCCAGAAAAGATAATATCTCCTGGCGATAAAGTAATAGTTCTCGCAATATCTGCCACTAGGTAATGCATGTCCCACTCCATGTTTTTAGTATTGTCCTCTTGTTTTAAAACGCCATTAACATAAGTTCGTATAAATTTATTATGGAAATCCCAATCAGTAACTAATCCTGGACCAACGGGTGCAAGAGAGTCAGCGCCTTTAACCCGAAGCATGGAGCCGGCATCAGTATCGCGGAAATCATGTAAGCCAAAATCATTTCCAATACTGTAGCCAGCAATGTACTTATGAGCGTCAGCAATTGATATGTCCTTACATGTTTTACCAATTACGATCACAATCTCACCTTCATAATTGAGCCATTTGCATCGTTTAGGGCGAACTACATCGCCATTGTGAGAATTAAGAGCTGTTATTGGTTTATGAAAATATGTGGGAGCCGGCGGGAGTTTAGTTAAGAATTCTTTCGTGCGACTGTCGTAATTTAGGTGAACAGCGATAATTTTTGTAGGCTCACAAGGAGGAAGATGTACTGCATTTTCAATCAAAACTTTTCGCCCATCTTCAGTTTTCAATAAATCTCCAAAACGCTCAACCACTTCTACTTTATCATCTAGAAGAATTCTTCTAATTTCAGTCACGACTTAGCTCCAAGTCTTTAGGTTGAGGAAAACCATTTTCTGGTTCTGGAAAATAGACATGTACTTGACCAGTCCCTATAGAATTTTCGTACTCACTGTATAAAATGCCTCTGGCAGTATTTGCGCCTTCACCCAACGCACCAGCCATGGCAAGGTAATGAAAGAATCCAGCTTCTGGCCGGTATTTTCTGAAGGTTTCGAAATCATCAAGAATTGCTTTATGGTTTCCTGCTTTCATCCACTCCAAGACCTGAAGGTCGTATAAGTAGGCCTCTTTACTATAAATGTGGACCGGGTCGCTTGCTTCATGCTTTCTTAAATCACGCAGTTTATGAAAAGTGTGTGATAACGCCCCCGATGCGACTACTAAAACTTTACGGTCGATATCTCGAATCGCCTCGCCTATCGCCCTACCAGCGCGAATAAAATCCTCTGGAACGCCTGTCTGGCAAACTGACATGCTGATCCAACGTTTTTCATCCAGCCCTCTTCCAAGGTAATGCCAGAGATTTAGCGTTGCATAAAAAATAGGTAGGTGCGGATCCGAAATCGGAGTTATCCACGTTCCATTTTTTTCGTCGTATTGCGCAATTGCATGGGCTAATTCAGGATCGCCTTTTATTGCATAAGGGATCTGCGACATTCCTCGTGGCAACTCTTCGGACGTATATAGTCCAGAACGCTCAGCAGCGGCAGTCACAACAAATTCGACGGTCGTAGCCCAGTGACTGTCTAAGACGACCACTGTGTCGTAATCTAAAGTTTCAAAGATTTCTCTGCGAAGGCGTTTTAATCCTGGGACAAGGCTGATTTCTTTTCCGTCATTTAAATCTTTGCGAACCGATTCTGGCAACATGATCGTTGGAACATGTGCAAGAAGAGCTGCCCCGACTATACGACCCATTTTTCAGTCCTTCCATCCATTAGGCGCAATGACAGTATTCTTAACGTCTGCGTAAAAATCAAATGACCACGATCCACCATCGCGACCAATTCCCGATTTTTTCGAACCCCCAAAGGGAGCCTTTAAATCCCGAACAAAAAAACAATTCACCCAGATAGTACCTGCGACCAAGTTCTTCGTGATCTTTTCTGCATGCTCGCGATTGCCCGACACTACGACCGCTGCAAGTCCGAACTCAGTTCCATTAGCCATAGTGAGTGCCTCTTCATCATTAGAAAATGTTTGCATACACAGTACCGGCCCGAAAATTTCTTGTGTGAGAATTTCGCTACCGTTTTTTGGCTGCATGACAAGCGTTGGTCTGAAATATAATCCACCCAACTCCGAATGTGGATCTCCTCCAAAGACAATATTTGCACCCTCATCTTTAGCACGGGCTACAAACCCTGCAATTCTATTAAAATGATCTTGATGAATCTGCGGCCCAATATTTGTCGCTTCATCTCGAGGATCACCTTGTATAAGTTTTTTCGTTTTTTCGTTAAAAATGCGGCTGAACTCATTGGAAATACTCTCATGTACCAGCATGCGTGTTCCCGACAGACATACTTGCCCCGCATTGTCATACTGCTCAACGGCTAAATCAGTTGCTAACTCTAAGTCAGCATCTCCTAAGACAATGAATGGGCTCTTTCCACCGAGTTCAAAATTTATCGGCGTTAAGTTTTCTGCAGCAGCTCTAGCGATTTTTTTTGCAGTGGGTACTGAACCAGTAAATGAGATACGTGATAATCCTGGATGTTGTGTCAATGCAGCTCCGGCCTCGGCTCCTATTCCGAACACGACATTAAATACGCCGGCAGGAATCCCTGCTTTTATAGTTAGGTCGGCAAAGAAGCTTGCAGTAAGTGGAGTCCACTCCGCAGGTTTTAAAACTACGGTATCGCCCGCTGCTAAAGCGGGACCAATTTTCCAAGTAGCGAGCATAAGTGGTGCATTCCATGGAGTTATTAGTGCGGCTACTCCAGAAGGATCCCAAGAAATATGATTTACGTGTCCCCTTGTTTCAAAAGCATCGTGCTTTAATTCATTTATAGCCCAGTCGGCAAAGAATCTTATATTTGCTGCCGCCCTAGGCATTACTCCCCGTCGGTTGGATCGAAGTAGTGATCCATTGTCTAGAGTCTCTATCTGAGAAAGTACCTCAATATTCTCCTCAATCAGAGTTGCAAGTTTTTCTAGCTTTTCACCACGGCCCCTTGGCCCAAGCTCTCTCCACTCTGGAAAAGCAGTTTTGGCGGCAACGACTGCAGCATCAACTTCCGATGCTCCTGCGCGTGAAAAATTGCCTAAAAAACTTCCATCAATAGGTGAAGTATTTTCAAAAGTTTCAACTGATACAACACGTTGTCCGTCAATGAAGTGGCGAGTATCAATCAACACTCCTGCAATCTCAACAGTGTCCATACTTCTCCCCACTGGGCTAAACAACTCATGAAATAAACTCAGATAGATTCTAACAACTTTACTCTTCCACTGGCTATACTAAATTTTATCCGCGACTTAACGATTGGGTGCACTATGAAAAGTCAATCTGTCAATTTGTCAGATTTAGATTTATTTGATTCAGGTGCTCCTTGGCAAATTTTCGAGGACCTACGCACACATGAACCAATTCACTGGAGTGAAGAAGCGGCTCCCAACCATGGATTTTGGTCATTAACTAAGTATCACGACATAGTTTCAGTCCTTCGCGATCCAAGTACTTTTACAAGTGAACGTTTCACCAACTTAGAGGAAGTAGACAGTGAGCAAGAAGAAGCTAGGCGTTCTCTTTTAGAGACCGATGGAACACGGCATCGAGCTTTGCGGCAGTTATTACAAGGCCAATTTACTCCTGGCGCAGTTGCACATTACGAAACTTTCTTGCGCGGATTGACAGCCACAACTTTAGACAAAGCCTTTGCTCTCGGTGAATTTGATTTCGTTAAAGAAATTGCGGCCGATTTTCCAATTAATGTTCTAGCTCGCTTGCTTGACGTTCCAGAGCAAGACACTCAGCAACTTATCGAATGGGGGAATCGAATGATTGGCTTTGACGACCCTGAGCATGCAGATATATTGATCAGTGATCCCGAAAGCGAAAAATATCGTCTCGTTCCGTTCCGTTCGCCCGCCGCACTAGAGGTTTTTTCTTATGGAGATGCACTGGCCAAAGATCGTCGTGGCAAGGATGGAACTGATTTAGTCTCTGTACTAATTAATGGCGAAATGCGAGATGGAATTCCTCTCTCCGAAAGAGATTTTCATACTAACTTTCTATTACTAGTAGTGGCGGGGAATGAGACAACACGCCACACTATTTCACATACCATGATGAATTTGATCAGGCACCCTGCACAATTACAAAGGTTGCAGGAAAATCCTGAATTAATACCTTGGGCAGTTGAAGAGTTCCTCCGATACGCCAGCCCTGTCTATCATTTCCGTCGTACGGCCACCAAAGATGTTCAGATGCACGGCAAGGTCATTCGGGCTGGCGATAAAGTAGTTACCTGGTTTGCTTCTGGAAATCGTGATCCAGAAATTTTCGAGAATGCAAATAATTTTGATGTGGCAAGGAATCCTAATGAGCATATGACATTTGGTCGCGGAGGTCCTCATATGTGTCTCGGCAACGCCTTAGCTCGAATTGAACTACGCATTATGTTTGAAGACTTAGTGTCTCGAATTGATAGTATGGAGATTACTGGACCGATTGATTTTTTACGATCGAATTTTGTGCATGGAGTCAAGCGGATGCCGGTAAAAGTGCACCTGCACTAGCCAAATAAATGCCTGAGGAATTAGCATTACTACTGCTTCCTCGGAGCAGTCTTAGGATACCGTTAAGAACTAAATGAGTAAAAACTTATTTTAACAGGGAGTACCAATGTCAAATGAAATACATGAGATTCGAGAGAGACTTGAAAAAGAAGGTTTAGATATCCTGCGAATTATGTTCGCAGATGTACTAGGTACAACTCGATCAAAATATGTATTGACATCAGAATTGGAAAGAGGCGTTAAGCATGGTCCTGCCTTTTGCCAAGGAGTCTGGGTTACTACTAATAGAGGTGACGTACTGGATGCCGAAAACATTGTCTCTGATGGTTTACAAGATTTCATAACTAAGTTAAATCCGAAAACAATCAAAAATCTTTCGTACGAGTCGGGCATGGCTTGTGTAATTGTTGATGCATATAATCCCGATTTGTCGGAAAATCTTTTTGCTCCAAGAACTATCTTGAAAAGAATTATTGCGCAATACGCAAAGATTGGGCTCGTCCCAGTTGTTGGACCTGAACTCGAATTTTATATTGCAAAGTGTGTTGATGGGAAGTATTCCCGTGCGCATGAAAATATTGGTTTGGTTTATACAACAGGACCTATGGTTGACCCTGATGGCACCTTCCTGCGAATTGTTCGACGTCTAGATGAAATGAATATTGGCGTCGTCGCAGCTAATCATGAATTCAGCCCAAGTCAATATGAAATAAACCTCTGGCATTCCGAGGCACTTGATGCTGCCGATCGCACTTTTATTTTCAAAACTGCAATAAAGGATATGGTGCTAAAGGAAAATAAAATTGCAACATTTATTGGAAAGCCTTGGTCAGATGAGGGTGGTAGCGGATTTCATTTACACTTCTCTGTTGAAGATACTCATGGCAAAAATGTCATGCATGATGGCAACCGAGAACTTTCAAGCATTGCCCAGCACATGATTGCGGGCATATTAGAAAATGCTGCAGCTATTACTGCTTTATCTAATCCGACCGTTAACTCCTTCAAGCGGCTTGGACCAGATACTTTGGCGCCTTACCGGGCAAACTGGGGGTTTGATAATCGCAGTTGCATGGTCCGAATTCCACCAGAGCGCGAAGCTGGAACTCGACTAGAAGTGCGCGTCGGAGATGGCGCGGCAAATCCATACTTGATAATTGCAGTAATTCTGGCGGCGGGACTTGATGGAATAAATCGTAAACTTTCTTGCCCTGAACCGGCAGAAGGTATGGCGTATAACAATGAGTCGGCACCAGTTCTGCCAATGTCATTTAAAGAGGCTCTTGATGCATTAAGTGCCAACGAGAACATTAAGACGTATCTTTCTAGCGAACTCATTGGAGTATTTCTGGCTTTAAAGCGCGATGAAATTGAACGATATGAGAAGACCGTCGCTGATCCTGAGACACGGGACGTCACCCAATGGGAGCTAGATGAATATCTACTACGTTTCTAGTGATTTTAAACTTTCGAGTTAGATTTATCAAAAAGTAATTTCCCGCCGTTGAAAGTGACTCCTATTTCACGGTAATAGCCACCAATAATTTCTTCTACCGGAAGAATCGAGGCTAACTCGTCCCATGGGGAATCTAAGAGTTCGAGTTCGGCCGAACCGTACCAAGGTTCTCCTACATCTAAATCAACACCACCCATCGTAATAAGTTGATCAAGGGAGTTGCCTAACCCTGGGGAGATCGATGGCACCCATCGGTTATGCAACATTGGATGGCCATTTACAAAACCATTAGTTTTAGAGGGTCCAATTAAAGTAACTCGCGCCGTCGCAAGTCTGTAATCATAGGCCGCGACGCTTGCGCCGAGTTGTGAACCAGGTTCTAGTTTTGCGGTAGCTTTCCCGCGATTAAAAATTCGAGTTACCGCTATCGACCCGAGTTTTTTTGGATATCCTTGGAACCACCCGCGTGCAATTGCAAAATCCTTAGTCACCCAGATTGCTACGCAACGACTATAGGTAACTCCTTCATATTTGCAACGTACAACAACGAATGCTTCAAGATATTGAGAGCGTACGGGATCAAGCAGTTCTTCTTTTGACTCTGAACAACTTTGCCAATCGGCCCAAATAAAAGCAACGGCTCCGGGATCTTCATCGACTAAATCAACCCCTGTCGGAAGCAAGGCTTTAATATTCTTTGGATTGGTTCGGTATTCGACAGTGATTAAGTTTCCAGAATAAAACCAAGGCATATCAGGCACGATTGCGCTCTTGCCTATAGGAGTCTGGGGCGCTAAAAAGCCCTTCAAGCTTGACATTCTGCGGCGCACTCCTTTGTTTAGGTCTTGCGAACTTTTATTAACCTGTAACTCTTCAGAATAGCATCCGAAAATGCTTGACAATAGAAGTAAGACGCGCCACTCTATCGGAAATTGCTTTAGATGTGAACGATTAATGAATCGTTAAAAGGAGAGTATATGACTGAACAAAGTTCGATGCTTCGTAAAGGACGCCTTGGTGTATTTGGAATTGTTTTCTTTGTAGTGGCCGCCTCTGCGCCCTTAGTTGGAATGACTGGTGCAGTTCCTGTTGCAATGTTATTAGGCAATGGCGCCGCAACACCTGGAGCTTATCTCGCAGCAGGAATAACGCTGTTGATTTTCTCAATTGGATATGCATCAATGAGCCATCACGTGACAAACGCCGGTGCATTTTTCGCATTCGTAGGAAAAGGTTTGGGTCTCAGAGCAGGCGTATCGGCATCCTACGCCTCACTCGTCGGTTATTTGACCATCCAGCTTGCAATTTATGGTTTTTTTGGTCTTGTCATGAATTTAACTATGGCCGAGTATGGCGTTAATCTGAATTGGTATGTGTGGGCGCTGATTGGTCTAGTGATTGCAACGGTGTTATCAGTTCTCAGTGTCGATGTTGGTGCAAAAATCCTAGGAACACTACTTATTATTGAAATACTCTCTCTCCTCGTTACAGCACTTGCAATTTTTATTAAAGGTGGTCCTGAATCGATAAATATTTGGGGCTCATTTAATCCTTCGACAGTATTTGCTGGTGGTTTTTCAGGACCAGCTGGTATTGCTTTAGCTTTTGCCTTCGCTTCATTTATTGGTTTCGAAGCCACGGCGATTTATGGTGAAGAATCTCGAAATCCTAGGCGTGATGTTCCTCGCGCAACGTATTACTCAATCATCGCAATTTCGGCGATTTTCGCGGTTGTCTCATTTGCAATGGTCGTCGGAATGGGTCATTCAAAGTTGATAGATGAGATTGTTAGTAGAAGTTCGATAGATGGTGCACCGCTTGCAGATCCAGCTAATGTTCTTTTTAGCCTTTCGGGCCAATATGTGGGTTCAGGAATCGTTGATTTAATGAAGATTTTGGTACTTACCTCACTCTTTGCTGGCTTGCTTGCTTTTCAAAATGCCGCTAGCCGCTACTTCTTTGCAATGGGACGAGCCGGTGTCATGCCGAAAAATTTTGCAAAAACTAATAAATGGGGAGCGCCTCAGAACGCATCATTTATGACATCGATAATTGCGGCGGCAGTTATTGTTATTTTCGCAGCGGGAAACCTTGATCCCTTTACAAAACTATTTAGTTGGATGAGCGGTATCGCTGTTATTTCGATTGGTGCTGTTGAGATTCTAGTTTCGCTCGCAGTTGTCAAATACTTTTCAACTATGAACAATCAAAATATCTGGAAAACTAAGATTGCACCAATCGCATCGGTAGTACTTCTCGGTGGCGGGTTGTATCTATTGATGGCCAGATTCAATCTTCTAGCCGGAACTGTTTCGGCAGGAGTTGATCCATCACTTCCTGAAAGTGCTTGGAAACTTTCTAGTTTGGGATGGTTTTTGATTCTTGTTCCGTTTATTGCTATGGCTTTCGGATATTTAGTGGCAACAATCTCAAAGAGCAAACATGAATCTCTTACACAAGATTTCTCATAGCGCTAAATAACATCGGTTTCTCCCTCGGATTGGCCACGATCCTTTCAATAGATTAAGGAGACCGCGAATTGTTTGATTCTGCTGAAATGTGGCATAGCTTTATCGCCACATTGAAATTTCCGACAACGCATATTGTCGGAGCGCAAAGAATCGATAGTCCTCGGCATATGCCGGTTATAAATCCTTCAACAGGCAAAGTTGTGACACATGTCGCCCAAGGCAACGAGATTGAAATAAATCTGGCGGTTGCTGCAGCGCGCGAGGCCTTTGATAATGGACCCTGGCCGAGGTTGGCTCCGCGCGAACGCAAAGAGCACATGTTGAAATTTGCGGACACGATTGAAAGCCACCGAGATGAACTTGCAGCGTTGGTCACTCTCGAAATGGGCAAGCCAATCAGTGACTCATGGGGTATCGAATTAAACGCTCTGATGCATACGATTCGATGGTTTGCAGAGTTAGCAGACAAAATTTATGATGAGGTACCACATGTTGGTGAAAGTGCCTTAGCTCTTATCACACGAGAACCCGTTGGAGTAGTTGGAGTAGTTACTCCGTGGAATTTTCCATTGACGCTAACGGGTTGGAAGATTGCGCCAGCGCTGGCAGTCGGTTGTACGTTAATAATAAAACCTTCGGAAATCTCCTCTTTATCGGTTCTTCGACTTGCCGAATTGGCACTTGAGTCCGGGATTCCTGCTGGAGTAATAAATGTCGTCACAGGCCTTGGAACCGAGGCTGGTAAGGCACTTGGAGTTCACAATGATGTTGATGCACTTGCTTTTACTGGTTCGACCGCAACGGGCCGACAATTTTTACATTATTCAGCGGACTCCAACTTAAAGCATGTGTGGCTCGAGTTAGGCGGAAAGTCTGCAAACATTGTTTTCGCGGATGCTCCTGATTTGGAGGCTGCGGCGCAAGCGGCTGCATGGGGAATTCGATTTAACTCTGGACAAATGTGTACTGCCCCAACTCGTCTACTACTCCAAAGATCCATCCAGCACTCATTTACCCATCGAGTTATAGAGATTCTGCAAGACATCAAAGTGGGAGATCCTTTTGATCCTTTGACTCAAATGGGACCTATTGCAAGCGCTAAACAGTTGAGCACAATAAATTCGCATATTGAATCGGCACGTTCAAGAAATCTGCAAGAAGCACTGAAAAGTTCTACAATTGAGACGAATGGATTTTGGTTATCTCCTGTTGTCTTTAGCGAGATTTCCCCCGATGATGCATTAGCGCAAGAGGAAATATTTGGTCCCGTTCTCGCAGTAATCGCTTTCGACACTGAGGAAGAAGCCGTTCACATTGCCAATAATTCAAAGTATGGCTTAGCAGCAGCCATTTGGACTTCGGATTTGTCTAGGGCTCATAAGATTGCAAGAAAGATAAAGGCCGGAACGGTTTGGGTGAATTGTTACGAGGAGGGTGATCTAACAGTGCCATTTGGCGGCATGAAACAATCTGGTAGCGGCAGAGACAAATCTATTCATGCTTTAGATAAGTACTTAGAAATTAAAACGACGTGGGTGCAACTTTAAATTCGAATATCCATTATTAATCGTTTTGTGGAAATCCTAAGTTGATTCCACCATGGACTGGATCTAACCAGCGACTAGTAACGACTTTGCCGCGAGTAAAGAAGTGAACGCCTTCAGTGCCATGTGCATGTGAGTCACCAAATAGTGAGTTCTTCCATCCACCAAATGAGTAGTAAGCCATTGGCACTGGGATGGGAACGTTGATGCCTACCATTCCAACTTCTACCTCGTTTTGGAATCTTCGAGCAGCTCCGCCATCGTTAGTAAAGATTGCGGTTCCGTTGCCATATTCATGGCTATTAACAAGGGCTAAAGCTTCATCGTAGGTATGAACGCGAATGATGCTCAGAACCGGCCCAAAGATTTCCTCCTTATAGATGGACATCTCTGGCGTGACATTGTCGAACAGGGTTGGCCCAAGCCAGAAACCATCACCAGCGAGTTCTAATGCACGGCCGTCAACAACGAGTGTTGCTCCAGCCTGTGCACCGGCTTCAATATATGAGGCGACTTTGTCGCGATGTACGGCAGTTACCAGTGGACCCATTTCAGAGCCCTGGGTACCATCGCCAGTTTTAATACTTGCCATGCGGGATTTAATCCGTGCAACTAGCGCGCTGGCAATTGGTTCGACGGCAACGATTGCAGAAATTGCCATACAGCGCTCTCCGGCGGAGCCAAAGCCAGCATTTATTGCGGCATCGGCGGCGAGTTCGAGATCGGCATCGGGCAGAACAATCATGTGATTCTTTGCGCCACCTAAAGCTTGCACGCGCTTACCGGCTTTTGTACCGGTTTCGTAGACATAACGAGCAATTGGAGTAGAGCCAACAAATGAAATCGACTTTATTCCTTTATGGGTAAGGAGTGCATCAACTACTTCTTTGTCTCCATGAACAACATTGAAAACACCATCAGGCAAACCTGCCTCTTTCCATAACTGCGCCATGAACATCGTCGCACTTGGATCTTTTTCAGATGGCTTTACGATTACAGTATTGCCACATGCGATTGCAACAGGGAAAAACCACATTGGAACCATCGCTGGAAAATTAAATGGAGAAATAATTGCAACCGGGCCAATCGCTTGACGGATTGAATAAACATCGACACCAGTTGAGACTTCTTCAGAAAAACCACCCTTTAAAAGGTGTGGAATTCCGCAGGCAAATTCAACGACTTCAAGTCCACGTGTTACTTCTCCGGCGGCATCGCTTAAAACTTTTCCATGCTCATCGGTAATTAATGCGGCTATTTTCTCTTTGTTTTGCTGAACTAATTCGCGAAAGGCAAAGAGAACTTGGGTGCGTTTAGTCAGTGAGCTATGACGCCAGGTTGAAAAAGCGGCCGAAGCTGCATCTACTGCACGATTAACGGTTACGGGATTACCAAAGGCGACAGTCTTTGTGACCTTCCCGGTTGCCGGGTTAAAAATATCACCCGTGCGTTCTGGAGTTGATGTATCAAGGGCGCCGTTAATCCAGTGCGTAATCTGATCCATAGGTTCAATCTACTTCAGGGCGTTAGAATGGCGCCAATTACTACTTTTTCAAGTTAGAGGCTACTTTGATGAGCACACCAATTAATGATCCAGCCAAGCAAGCGGCAGTCAGCGCGGCAGACCACAAGTATGTTTTTCACTCATGGTCGGCTCAAGGGGCGATTTCACCCATGCCTGTTGCAAGCGGCTCAGGATCTCGTTTTTGGGACTTTGAAGGTAAGACCTATTTAGATTTCTCCTCACAGTTAGTCTTTACAAATATCGGTCATCAACACCCTAAAGTTATCAAAGCAATTCAAGAGCAGGCCGAGGTTCTTACAACTGTTGCACCCCAGCATGCAAACGATGCGCGTAATGAAGCAGCACAGCGCATTGTTGAATTAGCCGGTGCGCACTTTGCCAAAGTCTTTTTTACTAACGGTGGTGCTGATGCGATTGAAAACGCAATTCGTATGGCACGTATGCATACTCACAAACATAAAGTGCTTTCGACGTATCGTTCATATCACGGCAACACTGGTGCTGCGATTAATGCAACGGGTGATCCACGCAGATTCCCCAATGAGTTTGCATTTGGTCATGTGCATTTCTTCGGACCATATCTTTATCGCACATCTTTTTGGGCACAGAATGAGGAAGAAGAGTGCAAGCGCGCTTTAGAGCATCTTGAAGAAACAATTATCTTTGAAGGACCCAACACAATCGCCGCCGTCTTAATTGAAAGCGTGCCCGGAACTGCCGGAGTGTTAATGCCACCTAAAGGTTATCTCGAAGGTGTTCGCGCGCTGTGCGATAAGTACAAGATTTTGTGGATTGCCGACGAAGTTATGTCAGGCTTTGGTCGCACCGGAAAATGGTTTGCTTATCAGCATGGCACATCTGTCCCGGATCTAATTACCTTTGCTAAAGGTGTTACTTCGGGATATATCCAACTTGGTGGTGTTGTAATTAGCGAAAGCGTTTCTAAGACTTTTGATGAAAAAGTATTTGCCGGCGGCCTAACATATATGGGTCACCCACTGGCCTGTGCAACAGCCGTAGCAACTATTGATGTAATGAAAGAAGAGGCGATGTTGGAGAACGCCACCATGATCGGCGAGAAGATCTTAGGACCAGGATTATTTGAGTTAGCTAAAAAGCACAAAGTCATAGGCGATATTCGCGGCGCGGGTGTCTTCTGGGGCGTTGATTTAGTAAGTGATCGTGCCACTCGCGAACCTCTTGCGCCATACGGGGCATCGAGTCCGGCGATGAACGAATTAGTAGCGGCCTGTAAGAAAAATGGCTTGATGCCATTTAATAACTTCAACCGCATTCACTTGTGCCCACCATGCAATATCTCAGTCGAAGATGCCAAACTCGGTCTTGAGATGCTGGATAAGGCTTCGGGTGAAATCGAAAAGTATTACACCGGCGCTTAGTTCAATTAAGGGATAGTTAAACGTTGAACCTAAATTCAACGACATCGCCATCATGCATGACGTAATCCTTACCTTCCATACGAACTTTGCCCTTTGATTTTGCTTCGGCCATTGAACCTGCCGCGATTAAATCATCGAAGGAAACTATCTCGGCTTTAATAAAACCTTTTTGGAAATCGGTATGAATTACTCCGGCCGCTATTGGCGCAGTGTCACCTTTGTGAATCGTCCATGCACGAACCTCTTTAGGTCCGGCCGTTAAATAAGTCTGTAAACCTAAAGTGCGAAATCCAACATGGGCCAACGTTGCAAGTCCTGGCTCTTCAAGACCGATCGATTGTAAAAGTTCAAGAGCATCTTCATCGCTGAGTTCAGTTAACTCTGCCTCGGTCTTAGCGTCTAGAAAAATCGCTTCGGCCGGTGCGACGAGGGCCGCTAACTGGGTACGCAGTTCAGCATCATTTAATTCGGCGGCATCGACATTAAAAACGTAGAGAAATGGTTTAGCCGTTAACAACTGTAGTTCGGCGATGAGAGGTAATTCGACTTTACTGCTAGATAGTGGTTTACCTGAATTGAGAACTGCCTCGGCCTCTTTAACGGCATCGACAACGCGTTGGCGCTCTTTGTGCATACGCGCCTCTTTTTCTAATCGAGGCAGCGCTTTTTCAATCGTCTGTAAATCGGCGAGCGCTAATTCGGTATTAATGATCTCCATGTCACTGGCAGGATCGACGCGGCCTTCGACGTGAATGACATCGCCATCGCTAAATACGCGGATAACTTGGCAGATCGCATCGGTTTCGCGGATATTGGCCAAGAACTTATTGCCCAGTCCCGCTCCCTCAGATGCGCCCTTTACGATTCCGGCAATATCCACGAATGAGACGACGGCCGGAAGCAGGGTTTGGGATCCCACGATTGCGGCCAAAGCGGCCAAGCGTGTATCCGGGACTCCCACGACGCCGACATTGGGCTCGATAGTGGCAAAGGGGTAGTTAGCGGCTAGGACGTTGTTTTTGGTCAGGGCGTTAAAGAGGGTGGATTTACCCACGTTTGGCATGCCGACGATTCCGATTGAGAGGCTCATAAGGAGTAGAGCCTACGCGGGATTGTCGGTACCGCCTGCCACGATAGCCCCATGCCTACATACATAACCACACTCATCGTCGGCCTTTTCGCGGGTGGTGCTATTGGCTATCTCCTGCGTGCCTCGAAATCCGGTGTGGCCGATCGCGCCCTGCTCGATGATTACAAAGCTCAGTTAGCGGCAGAGCGCGAAAAAACTGAATCCACCGTTAAATTAAATGCCGAACTCAACGCTGTGAAAGAGTCGGTTCAAAAACTTTCGACCCAATCCAATGAGGCTAATCGAATCCGCACCGAGGCCGAAGCAAAGCTCGAGACAACAATTAACGAGATGCGACGCGCTTCAGAATCAATCTTTGATGAAACGAAGAAAATCGCGGGGGCGTTATCTAATACGCAAACTCGCGGAAAATTTGGTGAGGCACAACTTGAACTATTACTACAGGGTGCAGGTCTGCGCGATGGCCACGAATACAGAAGACAGAAATCTACAACCGATGCCGACTCATCGGGAATTCCAGATATCACCGTGAAGATGCCGGGCGGCAGTTCAATATTTATTGACTCGAAGTTTCCTTTTGATCGCTTCTTGGAGGCCTTCGGAACCGAGGATCAAAATCAGCGCGATGAGTATTTAACCTCGCACACTAAGGATTTACTTAAACATGTCGAAGCGCTAGCAAAGCGCGGATATCACAAATCAGCGCGCTCCCCCGATTTTGTTGTTCTCTTTGTTCCATTTGAAACGCTTTTATCGGAGGCTTTGCGCATCGATCCGAATCTACTCGAAAAAGCATTTAAGCTCGGCGTTACTATTGCAACTCCGACGTCGATGATGGCTTTGCTGCGCACTATTGGCTACATCTTTACGCGCAATAAACTCGCAGAAAACGCCGATGAGATTCAAAAGGTTGCTAGTACATTTCTAAAAAATATTACACTGCTGCATACCAAGATTGTCGCCGTCGGTAAGGCGATTACATCCACAGTTAAGGCCTATGAAGATCTAGTTCCAACGGCTGAAAAGACCGTACTTAGCCCCGCCCGCAGGATTCACAACTTGGGTGTGAGCGGAGACAAAGATAAACTTGCCATTGAATATCCCGAGGCACCTGCTTCGGTGCGAGAGTTAAAGAGCGATGAGATTGGAGGCGATGATGATTTCATCGATGCCGAAGAGATCAACGAAGAGGATAGATAAATGAGCTTTTCCAGCAAGATTGCGATTCAAGGACCGGGATTAAAGAAGCAGGGCATTATTATTCTGCAAACTTTCTTCATCGGGCTTTTTACCTATATTGAACTCTGGCTGCGAAGTGGCGTTGGCATTATCACTGGCGTAATCATCCTTCTATCTTTTTATGGTGGAATCCGGTTTGGTCGCCCCGGTACAACATATGTCGCAGTTGTTACACCACCGCTTGCCTTTGCCTTTAGTGCGCTTTTTTGGACAATTATCCTAGTTGGCTTTAAGCCATCGCGTGTGGCTATCGATGTCGTTGCAGCTCTAGCAAGTGAAGCGCCATATTTAATTATCGGTGCGCTATACGGTTGGTTTATTTTCCTTAACGCTAAAGCAAAAAAGAGACCACCTAAAGTTCGCGGTTAATTACATCTGCCCTGCAGCTTTGAGATCTTTACGGAGTTCGGCGGGAAGTGAGAAGAGCAACGACTCTTGCATCGCCGTCACAGTTTCAACATCCCCGTAGCCTCGCTCGGCCAACCAGGTTAAAACATCATCAACCAAAATCTCTGGCACCGATGCACCGCTTGTTAAGCCGATCGTTTCAACATCGGTTAACCAGTGCTCTTGAATCTCTTCGGCATAATCGACTAAGTGCGATGCCTTTGCTCCGTATTCGAGTGCAACTTCAGCTAGGCGCACTGAGTTAGATGAGTTTTGTGAACCCACAACGATTACTAAATCAGCTTTCGCCGAGATCGCTTTAATCGCCTCCTGGCGGTTCTGGGTTGCATAACAAATGTCATCACTAGGCGGATCTTGGATATCTGGGAAGCGCTCTTTTAGAATTGCAACGGCCGATAAGGTCTCATCAACACTCAAAGTGGTCTGCGAAAGCCAGACTAATTTCTTTCCCGGTGTTGGAACAACGCTGCGCGCGCCCTCTAACCCATCGATAACTCGTACCTGACCTACGGCCTCACCGGCAGTGCCCTCAACCTCCTCATGGCCATGGTGACCGATAAGCAAAATCTCAGCATCCTCTTGTGCAAATCGTCGAACTTCGTGGTGAACTTTCGTAACTAAGGGACAGGTGGCATCGATAGTTTTTAGTTTTCGGGTCGCCGCTGCCTCGTGAACACTTGGTGCGACGCCATGTGCCGAAAAAACCACGGTCTTACCCTCTGGAACTTCGTCCGTCTCATCGACAAAGATTGCACCCTTTGCTTCAAGGCTTGCCACAACGTGGACGTTATGAACAATCTGCTTTCGTACATAGACCGGGGCGCCATAGAGCTCTAGCGCTTTTTCAACGGTGATAACGGCGCGGTCAACGCCGGCGCAATACCCACGGGGCGCAGCAAGGAGAACTCTCTTAGCCATGGAGTGAGTCTATTAGGCTCATCTCATGTTCGAAAGTTCAAGTGATTCCCCGGCATCGGTCAAGGTGGTCACTGAGGCGATTAAAGAGTATGTCGATCGATTAGGCCCGATTTGGATTGAGGGTGAAATCAGCGAACTCAATGAACGTAGCGGGATGATGGCATTTATTCGTCTGAGTGATCCGAGTGCTGATATGTCCCTTTCGGTTATGTGCCATAAATCAGTTATCGCCGCCGCTCAACCATTACCGACAAATGCGCGCGTTGTCCTATATGCAAAGCCAACGTGGTACACCAAAAATGGATCGTTGACTTTTTCGGCACGAGAAATTCGACAGGTAGGAGTGGGAGAACTATTAGCGCGACTTGAAGCGCTTAAGTCTTTGTTAGCCGCCGAAGGTCTATTCGATTCAGATCGAAAAATAGAACTCCCGCTCTTACCTAAAAAAGTTGGTCTTATCTGCGGACGAAACACGGATGCAGAAAAAGATGTTGTTGAAAATGCTAAGCGGCGTTGGCCTAGCGTCGTATTTGAAATTCGCGAAGTTACGGTGCAAGGTGCCGCCGCGGTAACTGAAGTTTCGGAGGCGTTGCGCGAATTAGAGGCCGACCTCGATGTCGATGTCATCATCATTACGCGTGGAGGAGGCTCCTTTGAAGATCTTCTTCCATTTAGTGATGAGGGATTAGTTCGCTTAGCAGCATCGTGTTTGACTCCAATCGTTAGCGCCATTGGTCATGAGAAAGATTCACCATTATTAGATTTAGTGGCAGATTTTCGAGCATCGACCCCAACCGATGCCGCCAAACACGTCGTGCCGGATATCAATGAGGAGATCGAAATGATCTCTGGGCTGCGCGATCGTGCCCGTCGTAAAGTATTAAATCTCATTGATTTAGAAAGAACGAGATTGACGAACTTCAGAGATCGCCCGGTCATGAGAGATCCGCACCTTCTCATTACTTCTCGCGCTGAAATAATTGTTGCACTTCGCGAACGATCGCTCCGTAGTTTCGGCGGCCACCTTAAGCTAGCAAAAGAGGAGCTTATCCAGATCAAGGCCCGGGTCCGTGCACTTTCACCGCAAGCCACATTAGATCGTGGCTACTCTGTTGTGCAGTTATCTACTGGTGAAATTGCCCGCGATGCCAATGCCTTGAAAGTTGGAGATTTTCTTCGCCTTCGTTTAGCTAAGGGCGAGAGCCATGCCACAGTGACTGCCCATAGCGTGAAGGAGTAGATTTAACCTATGGTCGAAAAGAATATTTCATACGAGGCTGCGCGCGATGAGTTAGCTGAAGTAGTCGCCGCCCTTGAAACCGGAAGTGCCACTCTCGAAGACTCCTTAAAACTCTGGGAGCGCGGTGAAGAGTTAGCAAAGATTTGCCAGGAGTGGCTAGATGGGGCAAAGAAGAAATTAGATGCGGTTAAGCCGTAAATCAGATGCCAAATTTTTCATACTCTGAGCTCTTGCCTTTAGGTGAAGATGATACGAAATACCGTTTTGTCGGCACCGAGGGTGTAAACGTTGTGTATTACGGTGATCAAGAGTTTTTGCAGGTCGAACCTGAGGCCCTTGAAAAACTAACCGCTGAAGCAATCCACGATATTTCGCACTACTTGCGCCCTGCGCATTTGCAGCAGCTGGCTAACATCATTCTTGATCCTGAGGCATCGCCCAACGATCGCTTCGTCGCAACGGATTTATTGAAAAATGCCAATATCTCTGCCGGTGGAATTTTGCCCATGTGCCAAGACACAGGAACTGCTTTAGTGATGGGAAAAAAGGGCCAGCGTGTTTTAACTACTTCAAAAGATGAGATTGCGATTTCGCAGGGAATCTACGATGCTTTCACGAAACTGAATCTGCGCTATTCACAGATGGCACCAGTGACAATGTGGGAGGAGAAAAATACTGGCAATAACCTTCCTGCCCAGATCGAAATATTTGCCGATAGCGATCATCCCGATGAGTACAACTTTCTCTTCATCGCAAAAGGCGGGGGTAGTGCAAATAAATCATTTTTATACCAAGAGACAAAAGCGATTCTAAACCCAACCTCTTTTATGAACTGGCTCGATGAAAAGCTGCGCTCGATTGGCACTGCCGCCTGTCCGCCGTATCACTTGGCAATCGTTATAGGTGGAACAAGTGCTGAGCACACTGTTAAGACAGCCAAGTTAGCCAGCACTAAGTATTTGGATTCACTGCCTTCCAGCGGTGATGCTGCAACTGGTCATGGCTTTAGAGATCTTGAGCTAGAGCAACAGGTTTTAGAGTTAACGAGAAAGTTAGGAATTGGCGCTCAGTTTGGTGGCAAGTACTTCTGCCACGATGTTCGAGTCGTTCGCCTGCCTCGCCACGGTGCATCACTTCCAATTGCAATCGCAGTCTCCTGTTCTGCCGATCGTCAGGCAAAAGGAAAAATCACCAAGGAGGGAATTTTCCTTGAGGAGTTAGAGCGAGAACCAGCGCACTTCCTGCCTGAAACCACCGATGAGCATCTAGCCGATGAGGTTGTAGCAATTGATCTCAATCAACCGATGGAGAAAATCCGTGCCGAGCTCTCTAAATATCCAGTCAAGACGCGGCTTAGTCTTACCGGAACATTAGTTGTCGCCCGCGATTTAGCCCATGCCAAAATTAAAGCGGCAATAGATAGCGGCGCTCCGATGCCCGAATATCTAAAGAATTACGCGGTGTATTACGCCGGTCCAGCTAAAACTCCAGCGGGATATGCCTCTGGCTCATTTGGTCCAACAACGGCCGGGCGCATGGACTCGTATGTAGAGTACTTTCAATCTAAAGGTGGCTCGTTTGTCATGCTGGCAAAGGGCAATAGATCTAAGGCCGTCACCGATGCCTGCAAAACAAACGGTGGATTTTACTTAGGCTCAATCGGTGGACCCGCTGCCAGGCTTGCTTTGGAGTGCATCAAGAGAGTCGAAGTCTTAGATTTTGAAGAGCTTGGTATGGAGGCCGTCTTTAAAATCGATGTCGTAGATTTCCCAGCCTTTATCGTTGTCGATGACAAGGGAAATGATTTCTTCGCCGAAACCTCTACTCCACTGAGTATCGGTCCAAAGCCTTAGTAGTAGCGCTTAGATTTAAAAAATGACCACGCTTTGCAGGGGGTCTCATAGCGAATAGTGATGTAACGCAATCCCCAACGAATCTGAGTCACTGGATTAGTTCTCCAGTCTGAGGCCACAACTGACATCTTGTTAGCTGGCAGAGCCTGTGGAATTCCGTGAGCGCCGGAGCGATAGTTATGCGCTTTATAATTCCAGTGGCTTTCCTTCGTCCAGAGATAATTTAGACATGAAAACTCTCTGTCCCCCATGCCATACTCATCGGAGAGAATGAATTTAGCTACCTTCTTAGCTCCGAAGCTGGTTCGGGCCATTTCAACTTGGCGGCTAATAGAGGAGACAAGAGCCAGGTCGCTAGAGAAGATCGCACCGACAGGAGTCTTTGCAAGATCTATTGAGCCATACAGCACCCCCGCGCTAAGCGGAGTAACTTCTTCGAATGCCAAAGCTCTTTCATTAAGTGGGAGTTCGATTTCGATATTGGTGGTCTCCGGAAACTCTAAACCATATGCACTTGGAAGTGCCGAGGTCAGAATGAGCATGGAGGCTATAACGCCCCAGATAGCTACGTACTTGCTACGACGCTTCATTTCACCCCTTCCCTTTATCTAATCTGCCCATAAACAATTGACCTCGTGCGAGGCCCTATTGAGTTCGGGGAAGGCTTTAGAGTGTCGTGTCTGGGGTGTATCGGCAAATTCAATCAAGCGTAAGTTGCAAATTCACAGAAAGTTGGAAGGCTGTGGATGAGTAAAAGCGCAGGTCAGCACGTATGATGTCCGAAATGTACCAAATGTGACTGTGAGATTGTTTCTAGCCCTTTTAAGAGGCTTCAGCTGCCTACCCTGAGATGGGACCTTCGAGCATTTCCGTGACAAGAGCCGCAATTGGCGAGCGCTCCGAACGAGTCAAGGTCACATGGGCAAAGAGTGGGTGGCCTTTAAGGGTTTCGACGACTGCGACCACGCCATCGTGGCGACCTACTCGTAAGTTATCGCGCTGGGCAACGTCATGAGTCAAAATAACACGCGAGCCCTGACCGATTCGAGAGAGGACGGTTAAGAGAACTCCACGTTCTAGCGACTGAGCCTCATCGACAATAACAAATGAGTCATGCAGTGATCGCCCACGAATATGAGTTAAGGGCAATACCTCAATTAACCCGCGATCAACGATTTCATCGATGACGGCCTGGCTTACTAAGGCGCCTAACGTATCGAAGACTGCTTGGGCCCAGGGTGACATTTTCTCACCTTCACTTCCAGGCAGATAACCAAGTTCTTGGCCGCCCACTGGATAGAGCGGACGAAAGATAACTACCTTTTTATGGATGCGTTTCTCCATGACCGCTTCAAGTCCGGCACATAAAGCCAGCGCCGATTTTCCAGTTCCGGCACGACCGCCGAGTGAGATGATTCCAATTGATTCATCGAGTAAAAGATCTAATGCGATTCGTTGTTCGGCGCTTCTGCCATGCAAGCCAAATGCACTTCGATCTCCCCGTACTAACTGCAACTGCTTGTCTGCTGTGACTCGGGCGAGAGCGCTTCCGCGATCGGAGTGGAGTACGACTCCAGTGTGAACGGGGAGTTCATGAGCGGCCTCGTGATCGGCGCGATCAGATGCGTACAGATCGTCGATGGTATTAGAGGCAACGTTGAGTTCAACGATTCCAGTCCAACCACTATTTGAAACAAGCTCAGCTAAATACTCCTGGGCTTCAACACCGACTGAGGATGCTTTAACGCGAAGGGGCAAATCTTTAGTTACGAGTACAACATCTTTGCCATCACCCATTAAATTCTTGGCAATGGCCAGAATCCGCGAATCATTTGTGCCATCGCGCAAAAATCCCTGTGGGAGCGTCGAAAGATCGGTGTGATTGAGCTCTACCGAGAGCGTTCCGCCTTCAGGTGTCACGGTGAGCGCTTTGTCGAGACGGCCATGGGTTAGGCGAAGATCATCGAGTGCGCGAAGAGCGGCTCTGGCAAAGTAGCCGAGCTCTGGATGGTCGCGCTTTGTTTCCAACTCGCCGATGACTGCAATCGGGATTATGACTTCGTGCTCTGCAAACTTATAGAGCGCGCCAGGATCGGCCAGTAAAACACTGGTATCTAAAACAAAGGTCTTCCTACCGCTTTGACTCTTAGAAGCCAATGGCTGAACTCCTCGATTTAAGTTGTACTAGTCGGGAACTACTTCGGATATGAAAAAGATAGAACTAGATTTGCTCGATTAAGCCTCGACACGCACAGATACGATGTTAATTCTTGAAGAATTACTTATGAGCCAAAGCGGCGTTGCCGCAAAGAGTATGCGCGTAAGGCACGCAAAAAATCCACGCGGCGAAAATCTGGCCAATATGCCTCACAGAAGTAGAACTCTGAGGATGCACTCTGCCACAACATAAATCCACCAAGGCGCTGCTCCCCTGAAGTTCGAATGAGGAGTTCAGGATCTGGCTGTCCTGCGGTATATAAAAACTTTGAAATCTCCTCACTCGTTAAATGTGCTTTGGCTTCTTCGAGTGAACTGCCCGCTCTCTCTTCCTCATTCAAATAACTCTTCACGGCATCTACAATTTCGCGACGACCACCATAGCTAATAGCGACATTGACTTCGACGCCGTCGTCACGGATAGGTCTAAGGTTGCTCAATTTGTGGCTAAGCCAATCGGGAAGCAGATCTAGAGCGCCAACGGGCTTAATATTCCATCGACCTGTGGCCGCTAGCTCATCAACGGTCTCACCAATAATGGTGAGCAGTTCATCAATTTCAGCAGCGCTTCGTTTGAAATTATCGGTTGATAAGAGCCATAGCGTTACTACACGGACATCGGCCTCATCGCACCAGCCAAGAAACTCAATAATTTTACTTGCCCCGGCTTTGTGTCCATTAGGGTCGGATAGATTGGGATTGGCTTTAGCCCATCGTCGATTTCCATCCAGGATGACTCCAACATGGTGTGGGGTCTTGGAAAAATCCAAGGATCGCACTAAACGCCACTCATAGAGTGGATAGAGAAGTGACTTAATTAATTTACGAATAGCGGCGTACAATTCGGCGCTCAGCTAACAGTGATGCGATTGGAAGCGTCCCGGCCAGAATCAAGCCAAACATTTTCATAATTGGCCAACGCGCTTTGGTTGCAAATTGAATCGCAGTTATTACATAAACAAAATAAATCCATCCATGGACAAATGGAATCCATGCAACTTTTTCTTTCCACTCGCCATTATTAATAAAATATGCAACGGGAATATCTACAAACCATAAAAGTAGTGACATTACGCCGGCGATAATGGCCATTATTCGAAAACGGAAAATTTCAGATTTCATAGGGATACCTTACGACGATAAAAGGGGAGGTAAAGCACGACTCCTGCCATTAGCCACCAGATCACCACATATGACAGGTGTTGCCAGTAAAAACCCGGGATCCGGGAGATAAGTTTCTCAGCACTAACCCGAGTACGAAGAAATTCATATCCATTGTGGCTTTCGCGGGCGGCGAGAATATAGCCATCGAATACATCTAAGTCGGTGATTCCCACAATAACTGCACTATCCAGACGCGAAATCACCCCAGGCGAATTATCGGCTCGATCCCCATCTTGACGAGCATGAAGCTGTCCGACTACATCGATCACCATCGACTGTTGGATTTCTGAATTCAGTAGCCGCTCTGACCATAGACCGCGAACAACCAAAATCCCCCCGCTTGATCCAACCTGCAAAAGTGCGACCTCCCAATCATCCAACTTTCCAGTTGCATCGCTTTGGTTAGGAGCCTTGAAGTTAGCAACGTAGCGCCCAGAAACTTTCACTCGTCGATTTAAAGAGTTGGGTTTGAGCGAAGTATTGGCGGAGGCTATTGATTCAAGTGAAACAATATTTGGATCCACCGAAGTTGCAGTGACCAAGCTAGCCTTTAACGCTGCTGCTCGATCTAGCTGCCAGATTCCAAGTGAAAAAAAGATAGATGCAAGAAGGAGAACTGCAAGCGCAGCTGCAATCCGAGAACCAAGGTTTTTACTTTTCGGTTGTCTCATCGCTTCGATCTACGCCCATGAAGCGTTTATAGAAACTTCGCATCAAAAAGACTACGACAATAATCAAAATTACAATGGTGAGTGAGCCAGCTGCACCCATTTCAATATCTTTTTGCATGACATAATCATCCCATGCCCGCCGAGTTCTCTTACAACGACCGATACGGCATACGCCCCGGAAATCGATGGGTTGGAGTAGCAATTTTTTTTGGAATTACTGGAATTGCCTGGTTGTCCTGGGCAGGGTTGCATCATTCAAATCCACCAATTAGATACTCCTTGATCTCATACTCAATAACCTCTGAGAAAGAGATTTCAGTGCGTTATTCAGTGCAGCGCCAAGACGCGAACCAGATCGTTGTCTGTACTCTGATTGCTCGAGATTTCGATAAAAACGTGGTGGGTCAAGTAGATGATGAGATTGAAGCTGGTTTAGCATCGTTAGAACGCACAGCAAGCGTGCAATCACGTGGACCGGCAGTCAATGCCGATGTAATTGGTTGTCGTCCCAAGTAATCACCTAGTATCTTTGCTCCTTATGAGCTCACAGACCTGGTTGACGCAAGAGGCTGCAGATCGTTTGCAGGCCGAGCTAGAGAAGTTAGAGGGGCCAGGGCGCAAAGAGGTAACGGCAAAGATTGAGGCGGCCCGCGCCGAAGGTGATTTGAAGGAGAATGGCGGCTACCACGCCGCGCGCGATGAGCAGGGCAAGATGGAGGCTCGCATCCGTCAGTTAAAGCAGATGTTAGAAAGCGCTCACATTGGTACCCCGCCACCTAGCGCCGATGGAAGAGTTGGTGCTGGAATGGTCGTCACCGCAAATATCGCAGGTGATGAGATGAAGTTTCTGTTGGGATCACGCGAAATTGCATCAGGTGATCTAGATGTCTACAGCGAAAAATCACCACTGGGTGCATCGGTCATGGGAGCGGAAATCGGCGCGACTGTTACTTACAGCGCACCTAACGGGCGCGAAATTTCAGTTGAGATTATTGCAGCAGAATTCTACGCTTAAAAGCAGCCAGATTTAATTAGAAGTATTGGCGTATTTCCGCACACTCAATGGAATGAAGATCGCCATTAAAAGAATCATGTATAACAATGATGTCTCTAATGGGTGCTGACTAGGCCACGAGCTAGCGGTGGCTCCGAACTCATTTTCTAAACCAAATAACTGACGGCATGCCGCGACCATCGATGAAACTGGATTCCATTCGGCGACATACTGCAGCGCTCGTGGCATTCCAGTTGTGGGAGCAAATGCATTTGATAAAAATGTCATAGGAAATGTAACCAAGAACCCAACATTTTGAACGACGCGTGCATCTCGAACAACGAGACCTACATAGATGCCAATCCATGAAAGGGCATAGCCAAAGGCAAAAAGGAAAAGGAAACCTAGAGAGATTCTCATAAGGCCAGAGGATGGGCGCCAACCAACTGCAAAGCCAGCGGCGGCCATCACTGCGAGAACTAATATATTTAAAAGTGCATCTCCAAATGTTCGACCAATAACTAATGCCCCGCGTGAGATTGGTAATGATCTAAAGCGATCGATGAGACCCTTCTCCATATCTTGGGCTAAGCCCGCTGCCGTTGCTGCCAATGTGAAAGCCACAGTCTGTACAAAGATGCCAGGCATTAGTAGTTGCACATATCCACCAGGTTGACTCGTTGCAATCGAGCCACCGAAAACAAAGCGAAATAGGAGGACAAACATGACGGGCTGTATCGTTGAGAAAATAAGTAGTTCGGGGATTCGAGCTAGCTGTAATACTTGGCGCTTAGTAATAACCAGAGAATCACTTAGTAAATTCTTCACTTTCTCTCCCCTCTTTTTTTCTGCACCGGTTCGACGACCGTCTCTTCAGCGACATGGCCGGTAAGAGATAGGAAAACATCATCGAGGGATGGGCGCTTAAGAGCAATATCTAAGGGGTGAATTGAAGCCTCGTCTAAGGCACGTATTACCTGAATAAGGGCGCGTGAACCACTTGTAACTGGTGCGCTCACAGTTCGCCCATCCAGATGTATTGCACTCCCACTGACGTGAGCGATTATCTCTTGTACTTTAACTAAATCTTGGATTTCAGTCGTTATCTCTAAGCGTTCGCCACCTACTTGACTCTTTAGTGCATCTGAGGTTCCACGAGCAATCACTGTGCCACGATCAATTACGGCGATCTCATCGGCTAATTGATCAGCTTCTTCTAAATACTGAGTTGTCAACAACACTGTTACTCCACCTGTAACCAACTCTTCGATTACACCCCACATCTCCATGCGTCCACGAGGATCAAGTCCAGTGGTTGGTTCATCCAGAAATAAAACTTTGGGTTGCACAATTAATGATGCCGCCAAATCTAGACGGCGACGCATTCCACCCGAATATGTCTTAATTGGACGTCGCGCACTTTCAGTAAGTGAAAACCTTTCAAGCAGTTCATTTGCTCGATCAATCGATGGTTGTTTTCCTAGATGATACAAACGACCAAACATCACTAAGTTGTCCCAACCAGTGAGCGTCTCATCGACGGCTGCATACTGACCAGATAAGCCAACAACTTCGCGAACTTTGTCGGGATGTTTTATGACATCAATGCCAGCAACATGAGCGCTTCCTGAATCAGGTTTAAGTAGCGTTGCAAGAATGCGCACGGTCGTAGTTTTTCCTGCGCCATTTGGACCTAACACGCTTAAGACCGTACCCTCTGCGACATCGAGTGATAAGCCATCTAACGCTCGAACCGAGCCTTTGTCGTACGTCTTTATTAGCTGTTCAGCGCTCACTGTCTTCACGCAGTAACCTTACCCATATGTCCATTAATCCACCCCTTAACGCATCGGCCAAAGCCCACACCCACCGCGAGATTATGGTCATTCTTGGTGGTCTGATGACGGGGTTGCTCTTGGCCGCCTTGGACCAAACGATTGTTTCAACGGCGTTGAAAAATATTGTAGAAGAGTTCGATGGCCTCAACCATTACACCTGGGTCGTTACCGCCTACCTTTTGACTTCGACGGCATCAACTCCTTTGTATGGAAAAATCTCTGATATTTACGGGCGCCGACCAGTATTTCAATTTGCAATCGTTACATTTCTAATCGGTTCAGTACTAGCCGGGGCAGCCCAAGATATGAATCAACTCATTGCAACGCGCGCACTTCAAGGACTGGGTGCAGGCGGATTAATGGCACTTACTTTTGTAATTATTGGTGACATCGTTCCACCACGCGAAAGAGGCCGCTACCAAGGCTACTTTGGCGCTGTGTGGGGATTGTCCTCGGTGGCGGGTCCACTGTTAGGGGGGTTCTTTTCAGATCGCGGCGAAATTCTTGGAATCACTGGGTGGCGATGGATCTTTTTAATTAACATTCCTTTTGGAATTGCATCTCTCTTGATCACTTCAGCTGTGCTTCATATTCCGAAAGTTAAACGTGAACACACTATTGATTACCTTGGTGCTATTTTGATGATTACTTCAGTCTGTTTAGTTCTTCTTTCAGTTTCAATTTATGGACCACAGTACGGTTGGACTGATTCCAGAACAACATTCTCTTTGGTAATTGGCGTAATTTTGGTGCTTGTGGTTCTCTACTGGGAGAGCAAAGCGAAAGAACCCATTATTCCTCTATATCTTTTTAAGAATCACACATTCTCATTAACTTCTGCGCTCGGTGCCGTCATCGGCGCTGGAATGTTTGGGGCAATTGTGATGCTGCCGCTCTACTTCCAAGTCGTAAAAGGCTACTCGGCTACCGATGCCGGGCTTAAATTAGTTCCATTGATGCTTGGAATCGTTACGACTTCAATTTTTTCTGGCAAGATGATCTCGAAACACGGGCATTACAAGCGATTCCCAATAATCGGAACGGCGATTATGACCGTTGGAATCTTACTAATGACACGATTACAGATCGATACTCCTTACTGGCAAATTTCTATCTATGCAATCATGGTCGGCGCCGGGCTTGGTTTATCAATGCAAACCATTGTTATTGCTCTGCAAAATGCAGTCGATTTCAAAGATATGGGCGTTGCAACAAGTAGCAATACGTTTTTTCGATCTCTTGGCTCAGTCTTTGGTACCGCCATCTTTGGAAGTATCTTGACCAACCGTGTTGGACACTATTTAACAACGAACTTTTCAGATCTCGCCAAGTCCGACCCGACGGCAGTCGCCGGTTTTGATGTGAACCAACTCGAAGGAATTTCAAACAACACGGCAATCTTAAAAACCCTTCCTCCAGTCATTCAAAATACTGCCCTTGAAGCTTTTGTGAGCTCTTTCCATATTGTCTTTTACGCTGCCGCGCCGATTACTGCTTTGGGTTTTCTCTTAGCACTTATGCTTCGAGAGACGCCATTGCGCACCTCTGAGGATTACGCAGCGGCCCGTGAAGAGGCTGCAGGAGAATCAATCGGTTAATGCAATCTCCATTTAAGAATCTTCCCCGCGAAATATCCGTTCTCGTTGCTGCATCTTTTTTTGTCGCAGTAGGTTTTGGAATCGTTCTTCCGGCGATACCGGTTTTTGCTCGAACCTTTGGCGTAAATAATGCAGCTATCGGGTTGATCGTGTCGATGTTTGCTATCACTCGTTTCGCATCTGGGTTAATCTCAGGAAAGCTGGTCGATCGATTTGGGGAAAAAGCGGTTTTCTCAAGCGGTGTGTTTATGGTTGCACTCTTTGTTTTTCTTGCAGGTTTATCTACGACCTACACGCAACTATTAATTTTTAGGGCAGCGGGCGGCCTTGGCTCGTCTATGTTTTCTGTTGCCGCTGGCTCCGTCATTATGCGCTCTGTTGATGATGAGCACCGGGGTCGGGCACAGGCGGTCTACAACGGTGCCTTTTTATTTGGTGGCGTTTCAGGCCCAGCAATAGGTGGCCTACTTTCATTGATTTCGCTACGTGCACCATTCTTTGCGTACGCGGGGTTGCTCTTAATTTCAGGAGCTGTGGCTCATTTCTACCTTAAGGGAGACAAGATTGGTAAGCAGGATAATGATTTAGATACTGGCGAACACACAACCGTGCGCGAAGCCCTTGCCATGAAGCCATACAGAATCGCTCTCTTGTTGGTCTTTATAGTCAATTGGGTTGTCTTCGGTATGCGCGCATCGGTTATGCCAATATTTGTGACCGAAGTTCTTGACTCCACGACGGCATTTGTGGGTTATGGCTTTACTTTAAGTGCAATTTTTCAAGGCGCATTACTGATGCGCGGCGGGCGGATCTCGGATAGTAAAGGTCGAAGATTCGCTTCGGTTCTGGGTTCGAGTATTGCTTTAGTGGGAGTACTTCTCTTAACCGTTGCTACTCATCCATGGATGTATTTAGTTGCCATGTCCATCATGGGAATCGGTGGTGCGTATCTATCGACGACTCCGGCGAGCATAGTTGGAGACATAATCCGTGGCCGAGGCGGTCAGGTTATTGCAATTTTTCAGATGGCAGGTGATGCCGGGATGATAGTTGGACCTATCATTATTGGTGTTCTTTCAGATTTATATTCATTTCGCATCGCTTTTGCCGTATCGGCAATTGTCTTTGCAATTGGCGTTGTGTTTACTACCAGGATTCCTGAAACGCGAAATAGCTATTTGTCTGGGGAAAGCGAAAAGCCTCAGATTAATAATCTGGGGCCTCTCGATTAATCTTTTCCGTTTAGTCGTCACCACGCAGGATTGATAGTAAGCGCAGAACCTCTAAATACAGCCAAACAATTGTGACCATTAAACCAAATGCAGCTCGCCATGACTCTTGCTCTGGCAGACCAGCGTTGATTCCCTTTTGAATCTGATCAAAGTCTAAAATCAAGAAGAAACTAGCAAGAACCATTCCGCCGGCTGCGATGATTAGACCAAAGCCTCCGATGTTATAGATGCTTGCGCCAAATAGTGAACCAACCATTGAAAGAAGAGCTAGTACAACATAGCCAATCAAAGCCGTCATCAAGACTTTAGTGAACTTTGGCGTTACGCGAATACGTCCGCTCTTGTAAGCAAACAGCATTCCTGTAAATGCGCAGATGGTCACCAAGATTGCTTGGCTTACGATGCCCTGATACATATCGTTGTACATATTGCTTATCGTGCCAAGGGCTAAACCTTGGAAGGCAGCGTAGGCAATAATCAATCCCGGCTTAACCGTCTTGCTAAAGCTGTTAACCATTGCAAGGGCAAAACCGCCAAAGACGCCGAGCAGCATCGCACCGCCGCCTAAGTTAAGTGTCCATGCAGCTGCGCCAACGGCGACAAGAACTGCAAATAAAATTCCAGTACGAGTAACAACGTCATCAATCGTCATACGACCGGTGCGCAATGAGGATGCGGCTGGTGCGTTATAAATATTCTCTAGCGCTGCGTCGGTCTCAGTTTGTACTTTGGGATCAAATGCAGCGTATCCACGCTGATTAAACGCCCGTCCTAAAACAGGGTTTGAACTGCGCATATCTTTTCTCTCCTTTTGGTATACAGCCAGAAGTTCTGGCAGTTGCCTAACGATAATTCATTGGGCATAACAAGTTTAGGGCTAGGAAGATTCCCAGGCGAAATGAGTTGGGCCCACGCTGCTTAAAAACACCTGTGAATTTCAGCTCCGAGCGGGGGTCGACCCCACATCGGAAGGATTGCAAGTCCTCTATCTCCAGCATCACACCTTAACTGAGTCCTACATCATGCTCATGTGGTGGATTTAAGAGGATTATTACTATGCAAAAGGGTTTTGTGAGGGATTTCAGAGAAAGAACCCATCATGAAAGCAATGGTTTATTCCGGCCCAGGTAAGAAATTGTGGACCGATGTTCCAGATCCAATCATTCTCAAGTCTACAGATGCACTTGTTGAGCTAGTTACCACGACAATATGCGGAACAGATTTACATATTCTAAAAGGAGACGTCCCAAGTGTGCAGGAAGGCAGAATCCTCGGTCACGAAGGTGTGGGTCTAATCAGTGCCACTGGAACTTCGGTAAAAAATTTCAAGGTGGGCGATCGAGTACTGATTTCCTGCATTAAATCCTGCGGCTCATGCGAAAACTGTAAGAAGGGTTTGTGTTCTCACTGCCTAGGCGAAGAAGGTGCAACTGGAATGGGTTGGATTCTTGGACACCTCATTGATGGCACACAGGCTGAGGTTGTCAGGATTCCTTATGCCGATAACTCACTATATAAATTACCTGATTCAGTATCAGATGAAGAGGCGGTCATGCTCTCCGATATTCTGCCAACTGGTTTTGAAATGGGAGTTCAATACGGTCAAGTAAAACCTGGTGATGTGGTCGCCGTCATCGGAGCGGGTCCTGTCGGTCTTGCAGCAATCATGACTGCAAATTTATACGGTGCTGCTCGAATAATCGCGATTGATCTGGATCGAAATCGATTGGAGAAATCTAGAGAGCTTGGTGCTACAGATACAGTCCTTTCCGGTCAACCACAATGGAAAGCGCAAGTACTCGCACTAACCGATGGCGCAGGTGCCGATGTCGCAATTGAGGCGGTCGGCATTCCAGATACATTTACAATGGCTACAGAAATAATTAGACCTGGCGGACATGTGGCAAATGTGGGAGTTCATGGAAAACCCGTCCCTTTACATCTAGAGCAGTTGTGGATTCACAATGTCTTCATCAGTATGGGTTTGGTGAATACCAACACAACTCCAATGCTTCTCAAACTCGTCGATAGCAAGAAGATACCTGCGGCTAAATTGGTCACTCATAGGTTTACGTTTGATCAATTCTTGGATGCATATGACACATTTGGGCGGGCTGCTGAAACAAAGGCACTCAAGGTGATAATCTCTAAGAACTAATCTCGCTATGCCGATTGGGTCGGTGTTGTCACCGCCCAATAGGTCTTTCTTTGAATTCTCTCTTTAGCGGTGCCCCGAGTGGGGGTCGAACCCACACTGGGAGGATTTTAAGTCCTCTGCCTCTGCCATTGGGCTATCGGGGCCACGTGAAGGGGTAAATCTACACTCTTTTTATCGCCCTACTGTCCAGCAATGGAACGTGCTATTCCATCCAAAATATCTGACTCTGATGCAACAAATTCACTAGCCCCAGTCGCTTTCATGATTTCTGAAAGAACTAAAGCACCAGCGGGAATTACATCAACACGACCAGGATGCATGTAGCCAAGGGCTAGACGTTGTTCGCGAGTGGAAGTTAGAAACATCGCTGCAACTTCATGAGTCTTATCGGTACTAATATGCGATAAATGAATTGCGTAACGGTCATACTCTGCTAAACCAAGTGCGGCAGCGGCAACGGTTGTTGCAGTACCGGCAACAGCGATAAGAGTTTTCGCTTTCGTGATCGGGACTATTGCCCCCGCTTTCGCAATCGCCTCTTGAATATCTACTCGAGCATTTCCAATATCAGGTAGGTGTATTGGGTCATTGGCGAAATGGCGTTCGGTCATGCGAACGCAGCCGATGTTGACACTCTTTGCGAACTCAACATGAGTCGTACCAAAAACAAACTCAGTGGATCCCCCGCCGATATCAACAACGAGAAATGGACCGTCGGCCAGTGCCAGATCTTGAATCGCACCAGTAAATGAAAGGGATGCTTCTTCTTCACCACTAATTACTTCAGGTTCGACACCAATCCGCTCACGTACGCCATCGATAAAGAGATGGCGGTTTGTGGCATCACGTGTTGCACTAGTTGCACAAAAGCGAATCTTCTGAACTCCACGCTTTGCAATCTCGAGTGCGATTTTATCGACGGCAGCTAAAGTGCGCGCAATGGCATCGGGGTGGAACTCGCCAAATTGATCAACGCCTTGCCCCAAGCGAACAATCTCCATTGTGCGAATAACTTCGCGAAAATTTCCGCCTTCAATATCGGCAATTAGCATTCTGATTGAGTTAGTTCCGCAATCAATGGCCGCTACTCGCATGGTGCACCCTCCCACCATTGTGGTAATTTCGCTAAAGCCTCATCTCCGAGTGGGTTTACATCGGGACCAGCCGCAAGTGAGTGTGCAACCAATGAGTGCAGACATTTCACGCGGGTTGGCATCCCACCGGCCGATACATCCTCTACTTCCGGAACATCGATGCCAAGGACTGAACGCGCTGCTATGTAATCATCATGGGCGGCATGATAAGCCCCCCCTAATTCGGCATCGCTTTCTAGACGTTCATTCATTTCTCCCATTAAACCCGTTGTTTCCAGAGTTGAAATTACGGCAGTTAATCGAGGGCATGTTGCGTAATAGAAAGTTGGAAATGGCGTGCCATCAGCTAAACGCGGTGGAGTTTCCACAACAGCCGGTTTACCACATGGACATCGATAAGCGATTGCATGAACATCTCTTGGCGTACGACCCAACTGAGTTTCGATGCAATCAAGATCGCTCTGACTAACCTGTCTCACTTATCGCCAGATTCGCTAATTGATGCAATAAGACGTGCGTACCAGGGTTGTCCATCGACCAATGCTTGTGCAACTTTTGTCACAGGTACGGCATCGCTTGTGGTTGCGTCTTCGGTAACTATGTACTGGCGCTCACCAGGCAAAACAAAGTGGAGACGTTCGCGTGCCTGCGATTTTACATACTCTGGGTCTTGCCAGAGCAACAACTCTTTGCGCGCATCATCTAGCGCTTTGTTGTCGGAAGTTAACTGAGCATTGAGTGCACTTATTTGCGCGCGTTGGGTGAAGTAATGTTTAAATGGTGGCGCAAGTGTCAAAGCTAAAATGAAGAGAATTGCAGAGAGTGCAAGTGCGCGGCCCGAAGTACGCCGACGCCGAAATGAGAGTTGTCGACGTGCCATCGGAAACGCTACTTAAGCCTTAAAACGTGGAAAAGCTCCGCGGCCGGCATAACGTGCACCTGCCTGTAGCTCCTCTTCGATACGAAGTAATTGATTGTATTTAGCCACGCGCTCGGTACGTGCAGGTGCCCCGGTCTTAATCTGTCCGCAGTTTAGTGCGACAGCTAAATCGGCAATTGTTGTGTCTTCAGTTTCACCTGATCGGTGGCTCATCATTGTGCGGTAACTTGCATGATGTGCCATTTCAACGGCATCGATTGTTTCTGTCAGCGTTCCAATTTGGTTGACTTTAACAAGGAGTGCATTGGCAGTATTGCCAGCGATTCCACGTGCAAGACGCTCTGGATTAGTTACAAATAAATCATCGCCGACGATTTGAATACGTGAGCCAAGAGCGCCAGTCATCTGTGTCCAGCCGGCCCAATCCTCCTCATTGAGTGGATCTTCGATGGAGACAATCGGATATGCATCAACTAATGATGTGTAATAGGCGATCATTTCATCAGATGTTTTGAGTGAGCCTTCAAACCTGTATTTTCCATCTTCATGGAACTCGGTTGCAGCAACATCCATTGCAAGTGCGATTTCGGTACCTGGCTTGAATCCTGCCGCCGAAATTGCCTCGAGAATTAAATCAAGGGCTGCTCGGTTGCTTTCAAGATTTGGCGCAAAGCCACCTTCGTCACCGACGCTTGTTGCTAATCCGCGCTTCTTAAGTACTGCCTTCAGTGCGTGATAAATCTCTGCGCCCCAACGCAATGATTCACGAAAAGTCGGTGCACCGATTGGTGCAATCATAAACTCCTGAATATCTACGTTGGTATCAGCGTGTGCACCACCGTTAAGAATATTCATCATTGGAACTGGAAGCAGGTGTGCATTTGGCCCACCTAAGTAACGAAAGAGTGAAAGGTCTGCTGATTCAGCCGATGCTTTAGCAACGGCAAGAGAAGCACCCAAAATTGCATTTGCGCCCATGCGCGACTTATTTTTTGTACCATCGAGCTCGATCATTGCTGCATCGACTAAGCGCTGATCTTGTGCATCAAAACCGATAATCTCTGGAGCGATTTCATCATTGAGAAATGCGATTGCTTTTTCGACGCCTTTACCTAAATACCGTGTGCCGCCATCGCGTAGTTCAGCGGCTTCGAATGCGCCGGTCGATGCGCCACTTGGAACTGCCGCGCGAGCTTGCGTGCCATCTTCTAATTCGATTTCAACTTCAACCGTTGGATTTCCGCGGGAGTCGAGAATTTCACGGGCTCCAAGAGCTTCGATTAATGCCATAGCGTTTCCCCTTCGTCACTTAAATCAAATGTGCGGCTGAGAATTCAACGCTGAAATCGCACAAACTTTGGTGTGCCAATCCTACCGTGCCTCAGTGGCCGCAATCTGATGGCTCAATGCCAAGGCCTCTTTACGAAGGGCGGACTCTGCATCAACGCCGTTGGCGTTGGCCCACGCAATTACAGTCAACAAGGCTTGACCTACTGCGCTCTCACTTGCGGCGGCGCCGATATCGATTGCATCTGGAGTCACGACTTCGACACCGAATTTTGATGCACGGTATAAAAGTTTTTCAATCAAAGGAAGTGCCGGTTGTGCCATCGCAATTCCATCGAGGGCAGAGGTACGCCCTTTTTCTTCTCTCTTAATATCTTCCCAGTTTTGTAGAACTTCGTTGGAATCTTGAACTTCAGTCTCGGCAAAGACGTGTGGGTGGCGACGTATCAACTTATCGGCTATGGCATGTGCAACATCCTGAATTGAAAAGGGATCATCGGGATCTTCTTCGGCGATACGCGCATGGAAATATACTTGTAGCAAAACATCGCCGAGTTCCTCACGCATATGGACGCGGTCATCACTGTGAACTGCATCAACAAATTCATATGACTCTTCTAATAGATACTTAAGAAGTGACTCGTGCGTCTGCTCGGCATCCCAAGGGCATCCACCAGGCGAGCGGAGTTGGTCCATAACTTCAGCAAGGCGCTGAAGTTGAGAACCTTCCATCACTCTACTTTATTTCGTCGCCGGAGAAACTGCGGGGCTTGCAGAATCAACTGCAACAATGTCCGCCACTTTGCCATCCCATTTGCCATAACGAGGATTAACCGTTACGCCAAGCTCTTTCGCTTTAGCGACAACAAGTTTTTGTACTGCTGCACCAAGATCTTCCTGTGTGACGCCACTAGCCGTAAGCGCTTGACTAATCTTGTCTGAGACCGTCATCGCCTCAATATAAATATCTAAATCATTAGGTGCGATACCTGCTCCAACTAACGCTGCCGGTAAACTTTCGACTCCACCAACTTGTTCGATAATGCTTTGACGACGAGTATCTATTTCAGCTTTGGAAACCGTAAGTTTTAGCTCTTCGCCCGTTGCGCGAAGGAGCGCAGTAAGAAGGTGGAAGCGAAGTTGTCCACGATTTAGCGCTTCGCCAGTTTCTAGCTGCATCTGCGAAGTGTCAACTCCAACGCGAGCGGCAAGAATTGCATCGATGCTTGATTGAACCGTCGCCTGGGTAATCTTTGTGTCGCCGAGAGTTGCCGCTGCTCCAACTTGAGAGCAACCAGTTAGAAATAGCGCTGTGGCTACGGTTATTACGGCAAGAATCTTCTTCACTGTGAACTCGCTTTCGGTGGTTCGCTCAATTGGTTGACGGCCTCAACGACCCAGGCTAGAAGAGAAGTATCCACTATCACGAGCGGGCTCTTCGACGGATTCCATGAATTACCGGTGTTAAGTGCAACTAAAACCGTTCTAGTGGCCGATTTATAGAGCGAGCCGGGGTATAAACGTGACAGGCGTAACTGCCTTGACTCAGCCAACGTCAAGGGTGACAAGCGCAAGAACTTGCCTTGAATTACTACCTCAGTCAAAGCAGCTGCCTTGGCCCGTGCCCGCAGGGATGCAACCCCTAATAAAGCCTGAGCCTCTTCTGGGAGTTCACCAAAGCGATCTAAAAGTTCGGCACGAATAGATTCGACATCCTCATTATTTTTCACATCGGCTAGGCGTCTATATAAATCAAGACGCAAGCGCTCGCCAGGTACATATTCAGTTGATAGGTGGGCATTGATCGGAAGTTCAACTTTGCACTCACTTACCTTTTCCGCCGTCTCAATTATCCCAGCTTTGTAATCATTAACGGCTTCGCCGACCATTCTCATATATAGATCAAAACCAACATCGGCGATGTGTCCTGATTGCTCGCCACCTAATAGATTTCCAGCGCCGCGAATCTCAAGATCTTTTAATGCAACGCGCATTCCAGAACCTAATTCAGTATTTGCCGCGATTGTGGTTAAGCGTTCATGAGCTAATTCAGACAATGGTTGATCTGGTGGATAGAGAAAATACGCATATGCACGTTCGCGACCACGTCCGACTCGACCGCGCAACTGATGAAGTTGTGATAGACCAAAACGATCGGCGCGTTCGACAATGAGAGTGTTAGCATTTTGAATATCTAAGCCACTTTCAACGATTGTTGTACTAACTAGAACATCAAAGTCCCTGTTCCAAAAACCCAGAATTACATCTTCTAGTGCACCTTCGCTCATCTGCCCGTGTGCAACTCGAATTCGAGCTTCAGGTACAAGTTCTTGAATTCGTGATGCCGCTTGATCAATAGTTTCAACGCGGTTATGAAGATAGAAAATCTGACCATCTCGTAAAAGTTCGCGATGAATCGCCGCAGTTATCTGACCCTCTTCAGCCGGTCCCACATAAGTCAAAATTGGATGACGCTCTTCTGGAGGTGTTGTAATCGTAGACATCTCTCGAATACCCGTTACCGCCATTTCTAATGTGCGTGGAATCGGAGTTGCCGACATCGCCAAAACATCCACAGTTGTGCGCATTTTCTTGAGCGCCTCTTTTTGTTCAACACCGAAACGTTGCTCCTCATCGACAACGACTAAACCTAAATCTTTGAAAACAACGTCGTTTGAAAGAATTCGATGAGTGCCGATAACAACGTCTACCGAACCCTTGAGCAAACCATCGAGTACGTCCTTACTCTCTTTGGCCGTGTTAAAACGAGATAACCCCGCTACTTTCAAAGGAAAGCCCGCATATCGCTCAGTAAAAGTTTTTGTGTGCTGTTGTACAAGTAAGGTTGTTGGAACTAGTACCGCGACTTGCTTGCCATCTTGCACTGCTTTGAAAGCGGCGCGAATAGCGATTTCAGTTTTACCATATCCAACATCACCACAGATAATTCGATCCATCGGATAAGGGCGCTCCATATCAGCCTTAACATCATTAATTGTCGCTAATTGATCAGGTGTTTCAATATAGGAAAATGAGTCCTCCAACTCTCGTTGCCATGGAGTATCAGGGGAGAATGCAAAGCCTGGTGAACTTGTACGCGCGGCATAAAGACGAATTAACTCTCCTGCAATCTGGCGCACGGCTTTGCGTGCCCGCCCCTTTGCCTTCTGCCATTCCCCGCTTCCGATACGGTGCACGGTTGGTGTTTCTCCACCTACATATTTACTTACTTGCTCGAGCACATCAGTTGGAACAAAGATTCGATCCCCTGGTTGCCCTCGTTTAGCCGATGCATATTCAATGACGAGATATTCGCGAGTCACATCTGCCACCGTTCGTTGAACCAATTCGAGATAACGGCCGATTCCATGCTGCTCATGCACTACAAAGTCGCCTGCACGAAGCTCTAAGGGATCAATTGCGGCTTTTCGTTTTGAGGGCAAACGTTGATTATCTTTAACACTGCCTTTACTACCGGTTAAATCTCGCTCAGTCATGAAAAAGATTTGTTCACTCTGACTTTCAAAACCATGGGCGATGACGGATGTTGTTAAGTGAACACTCCCTTTTGTCGGAGTTGCCACAAGTTTTTCAACAACATGAACGGGTAAATCAGCGTTTCGAAAAATTCCTGCATACCGTTCAAGCATTCCATGACCATGTGTTGCAAATACCACCGTGAAATCTCCATCAACGGCTTCGCGCAAAGCGGCGACGGTTCGCTCAATATCCCCGCGCATGGGGTCAATTGCTCGGTAATCTAAAAACTCCGTATCCTCTGCTAGATCGCTTCCAAATGGATCCAGAGATGACGTTGCGAAGTTGAGGGAGTCAATCTCTTCCGTTAACTCAACCCATGACATATATGTTCCGGAGCCATCATGAATCGGTGCTACTGCGCCATGCGCTGCATTTGACCACGAAGCGTTGAGGAACTCTTCATTAGTTGCAAGCAAATCTCCAGCTCTTGACCTGATTCGCTCATAGTCGAGAAAGACGATCTGCGTGTTAACTGGCATTCGAGCAAGTAGGGTTTCAGTGTGATCAATCAGAAGTGGAATCAACGACTCCATGCCCTCGAATAAAATTCCTTCGCTAATTTTTTCTAAAAACTCACGCGCACCAGGAAGACTCTCTTTGAACTCGGCTGCTCGCGCTCGAATCGTGGGAGTTAATAGAAGTTCTCGGCAAGGATAAATCTCAACGCTCCCAATAACTGGCGCAATTGTCCGCTGATCGGCGACTTCGAAATAGCTAATATCTTCTATCTCATCTCCAAAAAAGTCGATTCGAATAGGGTGCGCACTCAATGGAAGGAATAGATCTACGATTCCGCCTCGAACTGCAAATTCGCCTCGGCGTTCTACTAAGTCTGTTCTTGAATATGCACACTTTGTTAAATGGCGAACTAATAAATCAAGTGACTGTTCATTTCCAATCTCTAAACTCATCAATTGTGACTTACCAAGATCTCCGATTATGCGATGAATCGCACCACGTACTGGTGTAACAACAATGGGATTAATGCTCTGGTCTTTTTCTAGACTGTAGAGCGTTGCAATTCGGCGTGCCACGGTATCGCTACGTGGACTTAAGCGCTCATGTGGCAGAGTCTCCCAAGCAGGAAACTCCAGCACATTGTTATGTATTTCGCGAAGTTCACTCACCAAATCTTCGGCACTACGACTTGAACTGGTAATAACAAGAATTGGTGAGTTAGCAGCTCTGGCTGCGAGTAAGAATGGATTCATCGATGATGGCGCTACTACATGAGATGCTTGAACCGTCACAGGAAGCGTATTGATTAATCCCCGCATTGAGCATCCTCCTCTTGAAACGGCGTTAGGCCCCGATCCCAAAAGGGAGGGGGCTAAGTGAGGCCATTGTAATTTGTTCGCAAGACCCACGGCGACCTGAGAGGATTGCCTAATGAGTGTGAGTGGTTCTGGCGGCGCGGTCGCGGCAGATGATGCAGCTCTACGTAGCGATGTCCGCAAACTTGGAGACTTACTGGGCCAGACTTTAGTGCGCCAAGAGGGAGCTGAACTTCTTGAACTCGTTGAGAAAGTACGCAAAGCGGTGCGCGAGGGTGATGGCGTAGATCTTCTAGCATCGCTATCACTTGAAGATTCAGTCCAGTTAGTTCGCGCCTTTAGTTCGTATTTCAACTTAGCAAATATTGCTGAACAAGTTCACCGTGCGCGCGTGTTGGCCGATGCACGTGCAGAGGGCGGGTCGTGGCTTGCACGAGCCGTCGACAAGATTGAAGCGGCATTGAAAGCGCAGACGCCAGGGCACGAACTCTCTAGCGAAGAGATTTCTGAGTGGATTAATGAAATGTCAGTGCGACCGGTTTTTACAGCTCACCCAACAGAGGCGGCGCGTCGATCTGTCCTTAGTAAAATGGGACGAGTTGCAGATTTGCTAGAAGATTCGCGTAATCCTTCGCAACGAGATCGCTTAGCCGAAACAATAGATTTATTGTGGCAGACAGATGAACTTCGTCTGGGTCAACCAGAGCCACTTGATGAGGCGATGAATGCGCTCTACTACCTCGATGATCTCTTTCGCGAAACCGTCCCCGAGGTTTTAAATGATTTTGCACGCGAATTGAAGCGCATCAATGTAGTAGTTCCAGTTACTGCCCGACCTTTATCTTTTGGAAGTTGGATCGGTGGAGACCGCGACGGAAATCCAAATGTGAACTCTCAAGTGACTACTGATGCGATGGTGCTTCAAGTAGGTCATGCCATCCGAGTGACTATCGCGGCAATGGATGCGCTACGTCAGATGCTTTCTATTTCAACCCGAATTATTGGCGCTACCCCAGAATTAACCGCCTCTATTGAAATGGATTTGAAGCATATTACTGAGTTTGAACCACGCTTTTTGCGACTTAATGCGCAAGAGCCATATCGCTTAAAAGCCACTGCAATCGTGCACCGACTTGCAATAACTCGAGATCGCCATGCAAAGGGTGGTCCGCACGTTGCTCACCGAGATTACGCTGAAACTTCGGAATTAATTAAAGATTTAATGCTTATGCGCGATTCGCTTTTTGCACATAAAGGTGAACTCATTGCTACTGGATTGCTTGAGCGGACGATTCGTACTGTGGCAGCCTTTGGCATCACACATGCAACTATGGATATCCGAGAGCATTCTGACGCACACCATCATGTTTTAAGGCAGATAAGTGGAGTTTCTGGTTACATCGAAAAGAGCCATGAAGAAAAATTCGATATTCTCACTGAATTTTTAACCCACGATGCAGATCTAGATTTAACAGAATTAGATTCGGCTGGGCGAAACACGCTTGAAACTTTCTTTGCAATTGCAGATTTAATTGATCGTTTCGGTTCGCAAGCGATTGAAACATATATAGTTTCAATGACTAAAGGGGCCGATGATTTAATCGCTGCCGTTGTTATTGCCCAGCAAGCGGGTCTTGTAAGCCTGAAGAATAAGAAGGCTCGAATCGGTTTTGCGCCTCTTCTTGAAACTGTTGCAGAACTTCGCGCAGCTGGCGAGATTCTCGAAAAGCTACTGAGCAATCCTGCTTATCGCTCCATCGTTGAACTTCGCGGTGATGTTCAAGAGGTTATGCTGGGATATTCAGATTCGAATAAAGATGCAGGTATCGCAACTAGTCAGTGGGAGATTCACCGGGCACAACGTCGACTTCGTGATGTGGCCATGAAGCATGGCGTCAAACTTCGCCTATTCCATGGCCGTGGTGGCTCCGTCGGCCGTGGTGGTGGGCCAACGTATGAAGCTCTCATAGCACTTCCATGGGGCTCAGTTGATGGTCAAATCAAGATGACCGAACAGGGTGAAGTTATTAGTGATAAATATTCTTTAGCATCACTTGCCAGGGAAAATGTTGAACTAACCCTTGCAGCATCCCTTGAAGCAACGGTTCTCAATCGTGGTCCTCGCCAGTCAATTGAAGATTTAACTAGCTGGAATGAGTGTATGCAATTAGTAAGTGATAACTCTTTTAAGGCATATCGAAGTTTGGTCGATCACGAAGATCTACCTGCCTATTTCTATTCATCCACGCCAGTTGAGCAATTAGGAAATCTCCACTTGGGTTCACGCCCATCAAGACGTCCAGATGCTCACGGTGGGCTTGCTTCGTTACGCGCGATTCCGTGGGTCTTTGGTTGGACACAATCGCGTCAAATTGTGCCAGGTTGGTTTGGGGTCGGATCTGGGCTAAAGGCGGCTCGTATGTCAGGTAACTCTGAAGTACTTGCCACAATGCTTCAAGAGTGGCATTTTTTCAATACCTTTATTAGTAATGTTGAAATGACTTTAGCTAAAACAGATTTAGTGTTAGCTCGACGTTATGTAGATGCACTTGTCCCTAAAGAGCTCCATCACTTCTTAGAAACTATCCAAGCTGAATTTGATTTAACTGTTGCTGAAATTTTGTTGTTAACTAAAAAAGACTCCCTACTCGGGGATCAACCAGTACTGGCCAGAACTCTGCAAGTGCGCGATGCCTACTTATCGCCAATTCATTTACTGCAGATCAATTTACTCAAGCGAGTACGAGATTCTGCAGGTGAAGAAAATCCAATCTTGCAGCGTGCATTGCTCCTGACGATTAACGGTGTTGCTGCGGGTCTTCGCAATACTGGTTGATTCCTTATTTTTGGAGTTCGAGTCCTACTTCGATCTCTAAATCAACCGTCCCTTTGACGTGCGAAAATGGCCAGAAGAGATACGAGCCGCGTGCGTGGCATCTCGTTCTCATCTGGCCATCTCCTATTAATCAAGCAAATACAGATTTAACTCTCGCAAACTAGAGAGTGTCACTCTTTTTCTCTTGTTCGACAATTTTCTCTCCATGCGAGGGGTCAACTGATGTTCGAGTAGAAACACTTGATGATCGCTTCTTAAATACAGTGACAAGTGAAATCAGAAAAATCAGCGCTCCAGCACCCATAAATAACGAGCCAATCAACTCAAGATCGACTGAACTAACTTCGAAGTTGAGAGCAAATGCCACAATGGCTCCCGCAACAAATAAAACTATTCCGCTTCCAATACCCATGATTTTCTCCAAACACTTGTTTTGGTGGGATCATTGATTAGTCGCAGGGATCGCAACACAATCTAAAATTCCAAGTACTTTTACGGTACACGGAAAACTCGACAAAAGAAGATAAAAATTTTGTATATCCGGTCAAACCTTTATTGCTTAATATCTGCCACGACGCTGTCGACTGCGGCACTTGTTGGAATTAAAGAATCTGATCCTCGTGATGTAAACGGCTTAAGAGTTAAAACCCTGTTGTGTCACTTCTAAACCCTTTGTGATCAAAGATTCGACGGCCTCCGCGCCACGGATGAGAAAATTGGTGAGATCTTTTTTCTCGGCGGCGGAAAATTGTTTGAGTACAAAATCGGCGGGATCTTGTTGACCGATTGGGCGGCCAATACCAAGGCGAACACGGTAGTAATTTGGGGTCGCCAACGATGAAGTAAGGCTTTTCAATCCGTTGTGGCCGTTGTCGCCACCGGCGAGTTTGACGCGAATAGTTGAGAAGGCAATATCTAATTCGTCGTGGAGAATAATTAAGTGTGAAGGTTCAACTTTGTAGAAAGTGGCGAGCGCTTTAATCGGTCCACCGGATTCATTCATGTAGCTCTTGGATTTTGCGATGATCACAGAGTGCAGGTCTGGAGGTGCACCGATTTTGAATGCCGCGACATCGGTGCGTGATTTGTGCGTGCTCCAACGTAATTTATTGCCGATTGCCATTGCATCAACGACCATCTGACCCACATTGTGACGTGTGGCAGCGTATTGATCGCCCGGGTTACCGAGCCCCACCACCAACCACGTCATAGCGGCAATCGTAAGGGTTTAACGTCCTACTTATCCGAATCGGCATCCGCTGATGGTGCTGCGGCAGCCAGTGCATCGGTCTCTGTTGCAGCTACAACTGGTGCTTCTTCTTCAGCGGCTGTAGAACGCTCAGAAAGGTGAATAACAATCATCTTTGGATCTGATTCGAGTACGACGCCGGCTGGAAGAACTACGTCACCGGCATAAAGCGAGAGACCAGCTGCAAGGCCGGTAATATCGAGCTCAAAAAAGTTTGGAATTGAAGTAGCTTCAACTTGGACGTCGATTGTGTTGTTTACGTGCTCGAGAACTCCATCGCGATCCTGCTCACCAATGGCATGAACTGGAACAGAGACAACAACTTTTTCTCCACGGCGAACAAGAACTAAATCGATATGCTCAAGGATTTGCTTGAGTGGGTGGCGAACAATCGCCTTTGGAAGTGTGAGCTCAGTCTTTCCATCGATAACAACATCGAGAAGCACGTTTGATTGCTTCAGAGCAATGCCGAGTTCGCGGGCTGGAAGTGTAATGTGCCGTGGCTTCTCACCATGACCGTAAATAACTGCAGGAACTAAACCATCGCGACGCGCACGACGTGATGCGCCTTTACCAAATTCAGTACGAAGGACGCCGGTGATAGTGATCTCTGCCATTTTATTACTCCTCTTGGTGGAAACTTCGGTTGAAACACAAAGTTCCGAAAGGATCTAACTCCTACACCGTCGATTACGGAAGTACATTTATACCCTCGCCGGAACAGGCCAAAGGCTAGCCTGTGAGGTCAGGGTTGCGCAAATTACCCTTACGAAAGGCCGTCAAAAAGGCTTGTGACTGATCCATCTTCAAAGACTTCTCGGATAGCCCGAGCTAAAAGTGGGGCGATTGAAAGAACTGTTAGTCCATCGAATTTTTGATCTTCGGATATTGGAAGAGTATTTGTAATGACAACTTCAGATGCTTTGCTCTCTCGTAAGCGCTCTACTGCAGGACCCGATAGAACTGCATGTGTTGCAGCGATGATGACATCTTTTGCTCCCGCCTCAAATAATGCATCTACAGCCTTAGTAATTGTGCCGGCAGTATCGATCATGTCATCGATAACTACGCAAGTCTGTCCTTGGACATCTCCAACTACTCGACCAACGGTTGCCTCATTTGGAATGCGAGGGTCACGGGTTTTATGGATAAAAGCAATTGGACAGCCTCCCAAAAGATCCGACCAGCGTTCAGCTACTCGTACCCGGCCTGAGTCTGGAGAGACGATAGTTAAACGACTGCGGTCGACTTTACTTCCGACATAATTGGCAAGCATCGGCAATGCAAAGAGATGATCAACTGGACCGTCAAAGAAGCCTTGTATCTGCGATGTGTGTAAATCTACGCACATCAGTCGATCAGCACCAGCTGTTTTGAAAAGATCCGCCATCAATCGGGCAGTGATCGGTTCGCGTCCGCGACTCTTTTTATCTTGACGTGCGTAGCCATAAAACGGTGCTACAACTGTGATGCGTTTTGCAGAGGCTCGCTTTAGCGCATCAACAATGATCAGTTGCTCCATGATCTGCTTATTAACAGGATTAGTGTGACTTTGAATAACGAATGCATCGCATCCACGAACTGATTCTTCGAAGCGAACAAATATTTCGCCATTCGCAAAGTCATAGGCTGAGGTTGGTGTTAATGGAATACCAAGTTCTGCAGCGACTTCATCGGCTAGTTCTGGAAATCCGCGACCTGCAAAAAGACGTAATCTCTTTTCGGAAGATAAACGAATTTCGCTCATTTATTAGCCCTTCTTCTCTTTAGCTTCGGCTGCTAACGCTGATTTTGAACCTGCTCGCTTGCGCATGACCCAACCTAATACATTTCTCTGTTTAGCTCTGCCAACTCCAATCGCGCCGGCTGGCACATCTTCGGTTATTACCGACCCTGCCGCCGTATATGCCCCGTCGCCGATAGTAATTGGCGCAACTAACATTGTGTCGCTTCCAATGCGTACATGATCTCCGATTTTCGTGTGATGTTTATGAACGCCGTCGTAATTAACAAAGATTGTTGCAGCACCGATATTAGAGCCTTCTCCAATTGTTGCATCACCGACATATGAGAGATGTGGAACTTTAGAACCTGTTCCGACAGTTGAATTCTTAATTTCCACGAAGGCGCCCGCTTTAGTGTTATCTCCCAAAACTGTTCCACTTCGAAGGTATGTAAAGGGTCCTACAGTTGCACCCTCACCGAATTCAGTATCGGTGGCAATTGATTCTAATATTGAGGCACCTTCTTTAACCACGCAGTCAGTTAAAGTTGTTCGAGGGCCAATGACGGCTCCAGATGCAATCGTTGTTCTTCCTAAAATGGCGCTACCTGGATGCAGGGTTACATCACTTGAAAGCGTCGCGGTTGCATCTATCCACGTAGTTGTTGGATCGATAATGGTGACTCCCTCACGCATCCAATGTTCATTGATTCGATCACGTAGTAGGGCGGCGGATTCTGAGAGTTGTTTACGGTCATTGACCCCTAATACCTCCGTAAAATCATCGAGCAAAATAGCTGCGATTGATTCGCCAGAACTCTTTAGAATTTCAATTACATCGGTCAAATACAGTTCACCTTGAGAATTCGAGTTGGTGATCTGTCGAATTGCACCCGCTAACTTAGCTCCATCAAAAGCGTAGACCCCGGAATTTATCTCAATTATGAATTCCTCATCTTCACTTGCATCACGCTCTTCAACAATTCGTAAAAGCTCGTCACTATCGTCACGAATAATGCGCCCGTACCCAGTTGGATCGGGATGCTCTGCAGTTAAAACAGAAGCTACGAAATTTCCAACTGCGTGAGCCTCGAGAAATGCCGCCAATGACACACCTGTAAGCATGGGAGTATCACCAGCTAAAACTAAAACCGTGCCATTGGAAGTGCTATCTGCCAGCGCCAATTGAACCGCGTGACCGGTGCCCCCGCGTTTTTCTTGAAAGACTGTTGTGGCCGAAGGTGAAATCTCGGCAATGTGCGCCTCAACGCTCTCTCGATTAGATCCAACGACAATACGAATGTGAGAAGGCTCTAAGTGATTAACTGCCGTAAGTACATGCCCAAGTAACGAACGTCCGGCGACGTGGTGAAGAACTTTTGCTTGACGCGATTTCATCCGTGTTCCGTCACCTGCTGCCAGGATAATCACGGTTTCTACGGCCACGATGTCAGTCTATCGCTCCGCCACCAGGTATCGATCCTGGACCCTGGGCTTCAAAGGCCCATGTGCTAGCCACTACACAATGGCGGAACCTGTATTCTCCCTTATAAATGCCCATGCTTATGACCATATCGCGCGAACACTTATGTGAGAACTTTTGCCCCTGCCACTGGTCCATATGCTCGTGCCACGCTTCCTACTACGCCACTTGCCGTTAAGGCCACAGCTAAATCCAAAGCCGCTTCCTCATCAGAAACTAAAAATGCAACTGTTGGCCCAGATCCTGAAACTAAAGCACCAAGCGCGCCATACTCTTGCCCGACATCTAGAACTAAACGCAGTGCTGGTCGCAGCGAACATGCAGCAGCCTGTAAATCATTAATGAGGTTTTTTCCAACTGACTTTGGGTCTGCTGCAAGAAGTGCCTGCATTAAAAGCTCATTAGTTTGAGGCTGTGAAATCTCCGATTCTGAACGTAATCGATCGCACTCTCCATAAACGGCCGGCGTTGATAAGCCAACAGAGGAAAGTGCCAGAACCCAGTGATACGTACCCCGAGAAAGTGCCGACGTTAATTGATCTCCATGACCTGTACCAATCGCGGTTCCACCATTTAACATAAATGGAACGTCGCTTCCTAATTGAGCGGCGATTTCCGACATTTCATCGCGGCTCATGCCGAGTGAATACAAATAGTCAATTGCAACTATGGCACCTGCCGCATCTGCACTTCCACCGGCCATTCCACCGGCAACTGGAATAGATTTTTTGATTTCAACATGAACGTCAATTCCTAAGTCATACTCTTTAGCCATCAAGGCAATTGCTTTAAAAGCTAAATTGTTTTCGTCGGCTGGAACCCCATGGGTTTGATCTCCAGTAATTGAAAGGTTCACGCCAGTCTTGGCCTCAGCGAGTGAAACAGTCACATCATCGAAGATCGATATAGCTTGAAAAACAGTCACCACATTATGGAAGCCGTCGGCCTCGCGTGGACCAACGGAGAGTTGAAGATTTACTTTGGCCGGCACTCGCACGGTCACTCTCTTAACTGGCATGAATTGACCTTATTGCCTTCGTTAGAAATTGTCAGATTGGGACACAGATGCAATAGAACAAAAACCGGCTATATCTAAAGCCTCCCCGCGAAGTGTGGGATCTATTCCCGATCGAAGCAAAGCCTTTTCGGCCGCCGATGATGAACCATAGAGAGGCGCAAGGGCCGATCGCAACATTTTACGCCGTTGGGCAAAGGCGGCATCGATGATTGCAAAGGTTTTTTTGCGAAGCGCCTCATCCCCCGGAGTGCTCCGTCGAGTAAATGAGACTAGTTTTGAATCTACATTTGGAGCTGGCCAAAATACTGAGCGAGAAATCGAACCAGCCCCTTTAACGTCGGCCCACCAAGCCGCTTTTACCGAAGGTATTCCATACTCTTTCGTGCCCGGCCGACCCGCTAATCGATCAGCAACCTCGGCCTGCACCATTACCACACCGGTTCGAAGAGTTGAAAATCTTTCAAGGAGATTCAGCAAAACGGGGACCGAAACGTTATAAGGCAAGTTTGCTACCAAGACTGTAGGTTGCACTGGTAGCTCCTTCAACGTTAAAGCATCTTGATTAATGAGTGTTAAATTTTCTGGGTGCTCCCAATGATTTGCAACAGTAATCGGAAGTTGATGCGCAAGTCTTGAATCTATTTCAACCGCTACGACTGATGCCGCGCTATGAAGAAGTGCCAATGTTAATGAACCAAGACCAGGCCCAATTTCGAGGGCAATATCGTCTGTATTAACTCCTGCGATTCGAACTATCTTTGTGCAGATATTTGAATCAATAACGAAGTTTTGACCAAGTGATTTTGAAGGCTTTAAATCTAATTTGGCCGCAAGCTCGCGAATTTGTGCAGCTCCGAGCAAGCTCATGGTGAAAACGATCCGAATATTCGCTCAGCATTTGTACTCAATGCGAAGGCGAGTTCGCCTACATCACTTTTACGTTCCACGGCCATAGCCCGAACAATATTTGCAATTTGTGCGGGAGTGTTTCCCGCACCGCGGTGTGGCATAGGCGCCAAAAATGGTGAATCTGTTTCAACTAGGAGTTGATCGGTTGGGACAAGTTTGACTGCCCCGCGCAGTTCAGGAGCGTTCTTGAACGTAAGCGTCCCGGCGAAAGAAAGTATGTATCCTCTTTCAATACACACCTTTGCCATTTCAACTCCGCCTGAATAACAGTGAAAAATAACGTTATTCGGAGCCCCAACTTCGAGGAGTACTGATAAGACATCTTCATGTGAATCGCGATCATGAATCACTAAAGCTTTTCCGGTTTGTTTTGCTAATTCAATGTGCCATTTGAATGACTCTTGCTGGCGAGCATGAAGTTCAGGAGGAGTACGAAAATAATCCAAACCTGTTTCTCCAATGGCGCGTACGCGTGGATGCTTAGCGAGCTCGGCAATGACTGCCCAGTCTCCTTCTAAATCTGCAACTACTGGAGCCTCATTGGGATGAAGGGCTACCGCTGCTAAAACCGATCGGTTCCACTTTTCTGCCGCAGCTACGCACCATTGTGACTGCTTCGCCGAATAACCCACCTGAACAATTCGATCAACGTTTACCGATTTTGCTTCCGCAATTAAATCCTCAACCTCTTGCGAATCGGGAGCGGTGTTCGTGATGATCTCCATGTGTGCATGCGAATCAATCGTTGCAATCGGCAAGGGCTCTGGAAGTGGCGCACGGGGGCGTTCAAAATCCCTATTATGGCGATCAGCCATCTGGCTTACGCGCTGGTTTCTAATCGTGGAAATAGAACTGGAGTTCTACTAATTCTCGCACCCTCTGGTAGTTGACCCCATGTTGCAACATCGGCAATTCTTTGCGCAGAGAGTTCCCCCAACTTCTCGCGTGCACCAAGACTCTGCCACAAAATTTCGCAGGTCGCCGGCATGAAAGGGTTCAATAAAACGGCAAGGGCGCGAAGAGATTCGGCGGTGTTATAGAGAACTCCCTCAAGTTCGACTTGGTTTGACGGATCTTTTGCCAGAATCCAAGGCTCTTTCTCTGTCACATATCCATTAACTCGTTTGCAAAAATCCATAATCGCCACTATCCCACCTTGAAAATCCAAAGCGCAGATGGCTGAATCGGCTATAGATACCGCGTTCTGAAGCGCTGCTTCCAAATCTGCATCGTGGTTCAACGCTGGCAAAACCCCACCACAATACTTCTCGATCATCGCCGCGCTTCGAGATGCTAAATTGCCAAAATCATTTGCGAGCTCTGATGTGTAGCGTGCCGACATGTCTTCCCATGAAAATGAGCCATCGGAACCGAATGGAATCGCGCGTAAAAAATAATATCGGAATGCATCTACACCGAAGTGATCAGTAATCTCCTTAGCTGCAATTCCTGTCAATTTGCTCTTGCTCATTTTCTCACCGCCGACTAGAAGCCAGCCATGTGCAAAAACTTTCTTAGGCACATCTAATCCAGCCGCCATCAACATCGCTGGCCAAATAACCGCATGGAAGCGCAAAATATCTTTTCCAACTAAGTGAACATCGGCAGGCCACGTTTGTGCAAACTTCTTGCCTCCCTCGCTATCAGGAGAATCGGTTAAACCAACCGCCGTGGCATAGTTTAAGAGAGCGTCAAACCAAACATAGACAACTTGATCAGGATCCCAAGGTACCTGCACCCCCCAATCAAAAGTCGAACGTGAAATTGATAAATCAGAGACACCGCCCTCTAAGAATGAAACCACTTCATTGCGCGCACTCTCAGGTTGGCATGCATCGGGATTGAGGCGGTAGTGCTCTAAGAGTTTCTCGGTAAAAGCCGAGAGTTTAAAAAACCAGTTATTTTCATTGACTAGTTCTACTGGTTTGCCGTGAGTTGGGCAGCATTTTTCACCGTTTATTTCGATGAGCTCTCCAGCTAACTTAAACTCTTCACAACCCACACAGTACGGTCCCTCGTACTTTCCGGCATAAATGTGTCCTGAGTCTTTGAGCGATTGCAAGAATTTTTGCACTCTCTCAGTGTGTCGTTTTTCAGTTGTTCGGATGAAATCATCATTTGCGATATTGAGGTTTTCCCAGTTTGGTTTCCACGCATCTCTAACTAAACGATCAACCCAGGCTTGCGGATCAACGTTATTTTCTTGAGCAACCCGCATGACTTTTTGACCATGCTCATCGGTTCCAGTTAAAAACCAGACTTCTTCACCTTTTTGTCGATGCCAACGAGTAAGAACATCTCCGGCGACTGTTGTATATGCATGCCCGATATGAGGAGCATCGTTGACATAATAAATTGGCGTCGTCAAATAGAAAGATTTAGTCACGTGCTCATCTTATTCGCATCGACCACGGCGGCATAAACTAGGCGCTTTGCAATACCGAACTCTTGTGCCACCGAGGCGATGGCTGATTTTCGATCCATGCCAACGTTTTCAAACTCACGTACTCGACCCACCATTTCTTCGGCCGTCATTGCCGCCGAATCAGCTGATGCTCCTTCGATAACTAGAGTTATTTCCCCTAAGACCTCATTAGCATCCGCCCATGTTGAGAGCTCGACCAGTGTGCCGCGAATTGTTTCTTCGTATCGTTTTGTCATTTCACGGCAAATTGCGCCTCTACGTTCAACTCCAAAAACTGAGATTGCATCTTCCAAAGAATCACCTAAACGGTGCGGAGCCTCGAAGAAAACCATTGTGCGCTCCTCATGGCGCAGCTTTTCAAAGGTTGCTAAACGTGCACCAGATGCCCGCGGCGGAAAGCCCTCAAAAGTAAAGCGATCGGTTGGTAACCCCGATAGGGCAACAGCCATTGTCACCGCACTTGGCCCAGGAATCACACGTACTTCAATTCCGTTTTTTATCGCCTCTCGCATTAATCGAAATCCGGGATCGCTAATTGTGGGCATACCAGCATCTGAAACAACCAAGACGGTAGCCCCAGTTTGGAGCTCGTTGAGCAGTTCGCGAGTGCGCTCTTCTTCATTGCCTTCAAAAAATGAGAGCACTCTGGCGGAAAAACTAGTTTCAATATCTGAGCACAGTCGGTGAAATCTTCTCGAATCCTCGGCTGCGATAATCGTTGCGCTTTCAATTGCCTCTTTCAAGCGTGCGCTCGCATCACCAAAGTTGCCCAGTGGGGTCGCCGCCAATATAAGAACCATGGTTACATCATCTCAGTAAATTAACCAACTAAGCGCATACGATTGCGCATATGGTCGCCGCCCTTGCCCCTTTACTCATTGCTATTTTCTCTTTGGCGCTTCGCTTGATCAATCTAGGCAGGCATAAAGGATTTATCTTTGATGAGGTCTACTATGTCGATGGCGCTAGAGATTTCTTGAAATTCGGCGTAGAGGTTGCAGGTAACAAACCTGAATTCATTGTTCACCCACCCGTTGGGAAATGGCTGATTGCAAGTGGTATCAAGATTTTCGGAGACAACGAATTTGGTTGGAGGTTTGCCGCTGCATTAGTTGGTACGTTGTTGATTCTTCTCTTCGCACGTTTAGTACACATTCTCTTCTTCTCGCCATTACTTACGGCGATGGCTGCAGCTCTAATGGCATTGGATGGATTATTGCTAGTTCATTCTCGGACAGCGCTGTTAGATTTGTTCTTAACATTCTTTGTCTTGCTTGCGGTGTATTTGTGGCACCGTCAAAGACATTGGTATGCCGCAGTTGCAATTGGTTTAGCAATGGGTACTAAGTGGAGCGCTCTATATTTTTTGCTGGCAATGGCGATCGTTTCACTGTACAGAGTTTTTTCATCGTACTCAGGTCGAAAATTAATCCGACCTACGCTGGTTACGTTTGCGCAGTACGGTCTTCTTCCAATAGTTGTTTATGTAAGTACATGGAGTGGCTGGTTCATTAGTAATCGTGGATGGGATCGGAGTTGGTCTTCAAATGTATCTCTATCCTGGTGGCATTACCACGCCGAGATGTTGGGATTTCATACTGGCTTAACTGAAAAACATCCTTATCAATCAAACCCGTGGAGTTGGATGATAATGGGGCGCCCAACATCATTCTTCTATGCATCCCCGCAGGGATGTGAATCTAAGAACTGTGCGCAAGAGATTCTGGCGATCGGAACGCCGATTCTCTGGTGGTTTGGCACAATCGCAGTTGCCGTTGTAATTGGGTATTGGATAGTTTCACTCTATCGTCGCAGTGCCGATGGAGTATTGAATCTAACCGTTCTTGGAATCATCGCAGGTTATCTTCCTTGGTTCTTTTTCCAGCAACGTACTGTATTTACTTTCTATGCAATCATTTTTGAACCGTTCGTGCTCTTAGCTCTTATCTACTGCGCCAAACTCATTCTAGATAGCGCGATGCAACCTCGCACGTCAATAACGCTAGTGACGACTGTAATGATTTTAATTTTCCTCAATTTTATCTATTTTTTACCACTCTTTACCGGCGAAATTATTAATTACGATGATTGGTTGAAGCGAATGTGGTTAAGCTCGTGGATCTAACTACTCGTTAGAGGCTCGGGACTGATTCAAACGTTGAACTGCTTCATCGGCAAGTTGTTGATCAAATATCTCATTCCGTGAGGGAGAAGTCGCAGCCAAAGCTTCGCGCTCGAGACGCTCCTGCTCCTCACTCCATGCTCCTGGAGTAGTTAAATCAATTACTCGTTTTGGAACTATTGCCTTAGGGGCGCTCACATAAGTGGGGACAGGAATTTCAGCTGGTTGCCAAGCATTGCGCATGCTCGCAGTTCCCTGAGGCAATATCACAACACCTTTGAGTTCACGTTCAGATAAAGGGACCCAATGATCTTGGGTCGGCTTAGGAGTAACTACTCCAACTAGATTTGTTGCCGAGACTCCAGAAGTTCTTCTATGCAACTGTTGTATGCGACGATGTTGAATTCGCTCAGCGACACTTTGGCGTCGAACGTTTGCTACATAAATCAAAATACCAGTTGCAGGAACAAGTGCATACAAGAATGGCATCGTATTCATAAACCCACCTACTAGCGTTGATATTAGTGAAAAAGTTAGTAGTACAAAAATTATTCGTCTTCTCATAAGTAACTGTGCAATTTTTGCTTCACGATCTAAATCAATATGGAGAAGTCCACCATTTTGACTTGTGTGCGATGAAGAATTGGCAACAACAGTCAGAGCAACTTTAAACCGTTCAACTGATTTACCAGAAAACTCGTTCCGGTCATGAATCCAACGGGGTGCAAAATATGCGATCCACATACCGATGATCGCAATATAAATTAGTCCGGAGGTCATGATGTATAAAGATAAGGGTGAATCCCTTATATTTCGGGGATTTAGGTGCTACTTAATGGAGGGATTTTCCTTAACAAAACAGATATGGTCACGCCAATTTCCATCGATATGTAAGTAGTTAGACCGATTTCCCTCGAAGATATAGCCAGCTTTCTCTGCCACTCTGCGCGATGCAGCATTCTCTGACCGGAGATTTATCTCAATACGATGGAGCTTCAACGTGTTAAATGCAAAATCAGTGAGTAGAACCACTGCCCCGCTCGTGTAACCCTTATTTGCATAGTTACGGTCAACCCAATATCCGATATGTCCACCGCGCAATGCACCGTAAATAACCCCACCCAGTGAGATCTGCCCTATTAAATTACTTCCTTTCCACATGGCAAATGAGAATGAACGACCATGGCGGGCCTCACTATTGAGAGTACGAACCATTTCAAAGTACGAGGGAAGTGCAATAGCGGGCTTATCGGCTGTATCTGATGGATAAAGAAGTGGAATTGTCGCCTCCCATGGCGAAAGCCATGTTCGATTCTCAGCGCGCACTGCATTCCACCTACTATGGTCTCGAAATCTAAGTGGCCGCAAGGAGATTTCATCTCCTGTAAGAATGTGGGGCCAGCTCTGCTTCATCTCTTATTTAAATATATCTTCGCTCAAGAATCACTACCGTAACCTCATCTCCAGCCAATAGTGAAATATCTCTTTCCCCAACTGCGATAAAAGCATTGGCATTCGAGAGTGTGGACAGCTCTTCTTGATCAGTGAGCGGCATCACGGATTTTGCATCTTCAGATAGCACCGCGCGGATATAAGAGCGCATTCCCGGGGCCGATTCAACTGCTTTTTCAAGCTTTGCCTTTACTGAGGGGCGATGAATAGTTGCCGCTCCAAGCATGGTTCGAATCATTGGGCGAACAAAGAGTTCAAAGGAAATATAGGCTGCAATCGGATCCCCTGGCAGAGTAACGACTGGCGTCTTATCCGGGCCGATCTGGCCAAAGTTATGTCGCCCGCTTACTTCAATGGCCATATCTACAGTAGTTATCTCCCCCATTCTGGACAGAGTGCGAGTGATAAGATCAAATGATTCATCCTGTCTCTCACCGCTAATAATTATTAGATCCGCCCGAACTAATTGATCTTCAATAACGCCCTGGAGCTGGTTCTCATCATCTGGAATTGAATGAACTCGGTAAGCAACTGCTCCCACTTCGCGCACAGCTGTTGTGAGCAACCAAGAATTGACTTCGAATTTTTCTTCACCAACAAGGTTTTTCCCTGGTTCAACGAGATCTGGACCAGCTGATAGAACTACAACTCGCGGATGGGGGCGAGTCGGTAGATGATCTCGTCCAATTGATGCAGCAAGACCGATTTGCGTCGATCGAATTCGACTTCCAGCACGCATAACCAAGCGTTCGCCGGCATAGATGTCCTCAGAAAGCGTTGCCCCGTGGGCATCTAAAAGGGGCATCTCAAAAGATTCCAGTGGTTTGCATATAGCAATGAGCGATGCAAGAAACCCATCTACTCGCGTGTGCTCTGTCATAATCACACCATACTTGTTAGGCCGACCTTTCTTTGGGATTTAGGCCTACAAATTACAGGGAGAGCTAGATGAATCAGAACACAGTGAAGACAGAGCTCCGCGAAAGATTGCGACGCGAACGGAGACAAAAATTCATTCCATCAAGTTTTTCAATTATTTTGAATTCGCCGGAAATTCTTGCTGCCAAGACAGTGGCTTCATATTATTCATACGGCGACGAACCAAGCACACATGAGATTAATAAAGCTCTTCTTAAAGCCGGTAAATGCCTACTTTTGCCCCGAGTAAATGGAGAACATCTAGATTGGATCGAATGGAATGGTGATGAGAGATCGTTAAAAATTGCACATAAACTCTCTGAACCCATAGGTGAACCGTTTCAGGATCTGAGCAGTGTAGATGTAATGATCGTTCCTGCATTACATATAGACCAAGAGGGATACCGGCTCGGCCAAGGTGGCGGTTACTACGATCGGGCTTTGGCTTATATTCCCGGTTGGAAAATTGGATTAGTACATGTAGGAGAGTTAACCAGTGAAATTTTGCCAAGGGAGGTGCATGACATCCCTTTAAATGCGGCAGCTACTCCTTCAATTCTTGTGCGATTTAAAGGCTAACATGATGGGAGATTGCGTGCCATAACAATTCGTTGAATCTGATTTGTTCCCTCGTAAATCTGCGTTAGCTTCGCATCCCGCATCATTCGTTCTACTGGATAGTCAGATACGTATCCATAGCCACCTAAAATCTGAATTGCATCTTGTGTCACTTTCATAGCCATATCACTTGTAAAACATTTACTAGCGGCTGAGAAGAAACGTAAGTCTCTTTCGTTATTCTCACTCTTAACTGCCGCTGCATATGTGAGCTGGCGGGCAGCTTCTACATTCATTGCCATATCAGCTAACATAAATTGCACGCCTTGGAAATCGAAAATTTCTTTGCCAAACTGTTTACGTTCATGGGAATATTTAGTGGCTACATCAAGTGCGCCTTGCGCTAGACCCAGTGCTTGCGCAGCGATAGTGATGCGTGTGTGGTCTAAAGTATTCATTGCAAGTGTAAAACCACCGCCAATTTCACTAATCCGACGATCATCACTTAGTTTTATGTTGTCAAAATAGACTTCACGTGTTGGTGATCCTCTAAAGCCCATTTTCTTTTCAGGAGCGCCAAAGGAGAGTCCCGGATCAGATTTCTCAACAATAAAAGCGGTAATTCCCTTTGACCCCAGCGATGAATCTCCTTGGGCAATTACTGTATAAAAATCGGAAACACCTGCATTAGATATCCATTTTTTACTTCCATTTAGAACCCAACCATCGCCGTCACGTTCGACCTTTGTGCGTAGCGCCGATGCATCCGAACCTGCATCGGATTCTGATAAACAGTAAGAAAAACCCATCCCTGAAATTAACTGGGGAAGCCAGCGTTTTTTCTGCGCTTCGTTGCCGCCCAAAATCAAAGGCAAAGAGCCCAGTTTATTTACCGCAGGAATTAGAGATGATGAACCGCATACTCGTGCAACCTCTTCAATAATAATTACCGTTGCAAGTGCATCTGCACCATCGCCTCCGAATTCAGTCGGAACATGCGCGGCGCTTAAGCCCGCTCTTTGAAGAGCATCAGCGGCCTCTTGTGGGTAGCGATGGTCTTCATCTACTGATTGTGCAAAGGGAGCAATTTCCTTATTAGATAATGCACGGACGCTTGCGCGTAGCTCCTTATATTCATCTGGAAGATCAAACAAGTTTTCCATTAGGTATCATTCCTATCGCGCTCGGCCAGTTTTTGTAAATATTTATTATAATCAGCGAGTTCGTCTGGTTGGCCCATCGCTGCCGCTCTCGAGGTATTTCGATCAATTCGTTGTGCTTCGCGCGAATCATCCTTGACCCAACTTATGAAGGTTGCAATAAGAGCTAAGAGAATCGGAATCTCACCCATAGCCCAACCAATAGATCCTCCTAATTGTTGATCAGTTAAAAGATCTGTTAGCCACGGGGTTTTGAGCGAAGCAAAATAGCCTTGATCTATGAGCGTTGTAGATGACATTAGCGCCACGGAGAAAAATGCATGAATACTCATCGCCGCAAAAACGATGACTATGCGCACTAGGTGCGGAATGCGACGTGGATTGGGGTCGATGCCAATAATGACATGAAAGAAGAGAATACCCGCGAGAATAAAGTGAATACTCATAAAGAGATGACCAACATAACTCTGCATCATTCCTCCGAATAGCCCTGTGAAGTAAAGTGCAAATAGTGAGCCATCAAATAAAGCTAAAGCAACAATTGGATTAGTGAAAAAAATCGCCACCTTAGAGTGAAGTGCAGCAAGTAGAGTTCCGCGCACACCACGTTCAGTACCATTTCGACTTTGAGGCAGAGTTCGAAGTGCAAGAGTGATCGGAGCGCCAAGGACAATACCGATTGGCGCAATCATTCCTAAAACCATGTGCGCAACCATGTGATATGAAAATGCAAAGTGGGCATAGAGTCCAAGTCCACCACTTGTTGCAAAATCAATTCCGGCAATACCGAGACCAAATGCAATACTGCGTCCAATTGGCCACCTATCGCCTCGACGTGTCATTACGAGTACGCCCTTGATATAGAGAGCCACGGCAGTGATCAGAACTCCAATCATCAGAGCATCGGGTTCGTAACTGAAGAGAACTCGGCTCCACGTAGGTGGTGGCGGTGTACTAATCCCAGAGACAGCAATAGCTGGGTCGAACTCAGGAACAGTCGGAAGTTCCGGAGGTTCAATTGATGAAAGCCAAGCGCCCATTGCAACAGTTGCAACCATGATGATCGCTTCTGCAAATAATAAACGTCCGAAACTCAGCCAATCAATGCGTTCGAGTAAAGCAAGACTTGCCCGGTGCATATAGCCAATAAAAATTAAAACTAAAGTTACTGCAATTTTGGCAATTACAACGTATGCATATGCCGAATTCCAAGCGCCTTGAAAGTCTAAGCGCGCCCATGCATTAACCGTTCCGCTTGCAACAACTGCGATGACTGACCACAAAGCTAATTCGCTGAAGCGAGCAACAGCGATTGGGCGATCCTCCGGATCCAGCAAAGCAATGGCAATAACGCCACCCACCCACAAAGAGAGTGCCGCAACGTGGATTACTAGTGAACCGATTGCCAAACCATGGGAACCAGCTGAGGCGGAGTGACTCTGAAATACTGGAGCCACTAATCCTATGATCGATAATAACAAAAGAAACGTAGCAGTAAGAATGCGTTTGATGTTAAAGGCCGAAATAGCGACCACAAGTGCAACTATGAGCTCAAAGAAAAGGTACTGTCCGAGTGTAATCTGAGTAATAAATGAGCGCAGTACAGTTGGATCTAGTGCAATTGAAATAGATTGGTCAAGAGTTGTTGCCAATGTAACAAAGATTGTTCCAGCACTTCCGAAGCTCCACACTATCGCTGAACCCCACAACAAACGTTTCAACTTGTACCCTTGAGTAGAAAACTTTCCCTCAACATCTAAAAGGAGAAAGGCCATTGCCAGAAGAGTCCCAATTGATGTAAAACTTCCGAGAAGTGAAAGATATTTAAAAAATGTTCCCAGAGCGATCATCGGTCCCTAAATAGTTTTCGAGCATAAAGTGAGAGCCCAATCAAAACAAAGAATGCAACCACTAAAATTGCAAAGATAAAAACATTTGTGCCCCAGCTGCTGCTTGCCGGAGGTTGTGATTGCGTGGGAGCTGACGTTGGTTCAGTTGGGGAAATCACACTTGGAGCAAAGAAGTTAAATGTGAATGAGCCCTCAATCGGAACCTCGCCTTCAGAGAAAAGCGTGTAGGAAACTCTATAAATTCCAGATTCAGTTAAGAATTTTAAACCGATTGATACATTAGCGCCATCGACTGTAATTGTTCCATCGTCCACACGCAGTCCGGATGGATCCGTCACCGTCAATTCATTTGCATCTGGAATTAATTCATTGTGAGTTTTCAGAGTTACCGAACTCGGTGGTGTTGTGAGAGTTGACCCACTGACAGGAATTGTGGTGATTAGCGAATTTGCCGAGGCGCTGGCCACGCCACAATAAGAAAGTAGGATCAGAAGCACCGCCAGGCTCTTGATTCTCACCGTAATGCCTCCTTCCTTGATCTCGATTCGACCCTATCGTGCCACTTCTTTAGACTTAGCATCTACCCCCACAAGGGGGTTACTTCCTGCAATTGGAGCGACCGTGCCCACATATCAATATGCGTGTAATGCCTGCTCTCATGAGTTCGAGGCGGTTCAATCTTTTTCTGATGACTCCTTGACCAAATGCCCTGAGTGCACCGGTGAGATTCGCAAGATTTATTCAGCTGTTGGAGTCGTATTCAAGGGTTCCGGATTCTATAAAACCGACTCCGTGAAAAAGAAAAGTACAAGCGAGGTTTCTTCACCGGCTCCAGCACCAGCTCCAGTCGCGCCAACACCGAAGAGTGATTAGCCTTCGTGGTGAGGCGGTTTATCTGACTTGATTTCCTCATCGCGCTGTGCCGCTTCAGCGGCCGCTTCAGGATCAATCTCGTCAGTTGTTACGGTGGGGAAGATATTGCTCATAACCATTAGTCTAGACGAAGAAACTGGTGTCGTATATGTTTGAAAAACTTGGCGGTTTTATCGTCCGGCGACGAAAAAGCGTACTCACTACTTTCTTACTTGGCACTCTTGCTGCAGGCGTAGTTGGGTCATTGGCTTTTGGAAAACTCGATAGCGGTGGTTATTCAGATCCACAGAGTGAATCAGCCAAAGCGACCACTTACATAATTGAGAAGTTTAAAGTTCAAGAGCCGATTATTACTCTGGTGGTCGATTCAAAAACCAGTGTTGATGATGCCCAAGTTGCAGCAAACGCATCGGCGCTAGAAAGAGAGATACGTAGCGTTGAGGGAATCTCAAAGACTTTTTCATACTGGTCTACTGGTGGTGCTCCGACCATGCGTTCAACCGATGGCAAAGCTGGTTTCATTCTGCTCTATGCAGATCTAAAGTTAGATGACTTTGATGGCTTTAACTCTCTCGGTACAGTGATTCAAGAGAGATTCGATGGAGAATATAAAGGCCTGCAGGTTTATGCCGGAGGCGGCGCAGTAATTACGCAGGCGATTAACCACCGTATTGAAAAGGATCTACTTCTGGCTGAATCCATCGCTATTCCATTTACTTTTCTGTTATTGATTTTTGTCTTTGGGGCTATGGTCGCATCGGCGATGCCTTTATTTGTTGGAGTTACGGCGATTCTGGGATCATTTTTCCTGATCTATCTCTTAACGCTTTTTACCAATGTAAGCGTTTTTGCACTCAATCTCATTACAGGCTTGGGACTGGGATTAGGAATTGATTACGCACTTTTAATGGTCAACCGATTCCGCGAAGAGCTACACCATGGAAAATCCGTTGAAGAATCGGTTATTACTACCGTTGCAACGGCCGGTAAGACGGTTTTTTACTCAGGATTAACTGTTTTTGTAACTATGGCATCGCTCTTGTTCTTTCCTCTCAACTTCTTGAAATCATTTGGTTATGCGGGAGTTGCAGTGATTTCACTTGCCGTTATTGGAGCAGTCATCGCCCTACCTGCACTTCTTGCAATTTTAGGAGAAAAAGTTGATAAGGGTGTCGTGCGTAGAAGTGCCATTACCCCGAAGGAAGATGGCAGATGGGCACAAACTGCACGTATGGTAATGCGACGCCCAATTCCCGTTGTCGTTGCATCACTGACAATTCTTGGCATCATGACACTTCCTGTTGCAAATATCGCTTTTGCCCAGATTGATTCACGAGTACTGCCCGCCTCTGATCGTGCAGCGATCTCATCCCAGATCATTGAGAGCCGCTTTGATGGGTTGTTAGGTAGTCCAATTGAAGTTGTTGTGCCTGATGGTGTTGGTCGCGAAGCTGAAATCTCTAAGTTTCTTGATCAAGTTAAGAGTGTTGATGGTGTTGTTCGAATTGGTGCCATTGAAACCTATGGCCAAGATATTCGCGTTCAAGTTATCTCTTCTGTTCCATCTCGAAGCACTGCATCTGAGCAAGTGATTCATGAGATTCGTGCATTAGAGCGGCCGGTCGGGGTTCTGATTGGTGGAGCTGCCGCAGATTTCACTGATTCACAGGATGGAATTGCCGCCAAACTTCCATTTGCACTGGGTTGGATTGCTTTAACCGTTTTAATTCTCATCTTTATTTTCACTGGTTCAATAATCCTTCCAATTAAAGCAATAATCCTTAATGCGCTTTCTCTGTGCGCGACATTGGGTGCTATTACATGGATCTTTATTGATGGTCACTTAAAGTGGCTAGTAGGTGATTTCACTGTCACTGGAACTCTTGATACTGGCTCGGTTATTTTGGTCGCCGTTGTCGTATTTGGCCTATCCATGGACTACGAACTCTTCTTGCTCTCACGGATCCGGGAAGAACACCTTTCAGGAAAATCAAATATTGAGTCTGTAGCCGTTGGTTTACAACGCTCGGCGAGAATTATTACCGCCGCTGCACTGCTGTTGGCAGTCGTCTTTGCAACTTTTATGATTAGTGGAGTCACGTCCATAAAGATGCTCGGCTTTGGAGTAGCACTAGCTGTCCTACTCGATGCCACATTGGTTCGTGCCTTATTGGTACCAGCCCTTATGCGTTTGTTTGGCGAACGTAACTGGTGGGCACCGAAATGGATGCAGCGATTCACTTTAAAACACTGACAGATATGAGAAGGTAGCGAAGTGAGATATGACAATGTATTTGTGTTGAGCCCGGGAAGATCAGGTTCTAAATCTTTCGTAGAGGCATGCAAACATTTATCGAATTACTCGGCTTCACATGAGTCACGGGGTGGCAAACTTGGAGACGAGCGTTTTGCATATCCTCAGTTTCATATAGAGGCAGATAATCGACTTTGTTGGTTCCTCGGCCCATTGTCCGAGCGATTTAAAGAAAAAGAAGTCCTATATGTTCATTTGAAAAGAGATTATGAAGCAACTGTCGATAGTTTTCTTCATCGCATGCGCAATAGCACTTATCGCTCTTCAATAATTGACGCCTTCGCGCATGGAGTTTTAATGAAACCTGGGGACTGGAAACCTGAAGAAGAGGTTGAAGTTGCTCGCTTATATGTTTCAACCATTCACTCGAATATTGAGGAATTTCTAGGTTCACGTAATTCAATTACTGTCCAACTCGACGATGGCGGCAGTAGTTTTGATCTATTCCTTGATGAAATTTCAGCGGAAGGCGATCTCACCATGACGCGTAATACTTGGCAACAAATTCACAACGCCCGGTAGCCAATGAGTCTCCTCGGCGTGAGTTGAAGCTGCGGCCCTCTGATCCATCAAGCAATTGGATCAGTATTTACCAAAATGGCTTGAACGATATATCGCTTCGGTGCTTTACCAATATATCTAAATGGAAAGCACGTGCTTAGGGTCAGTATCGCATCTTTATTCGGCACAATTACGGTTTTATCATTCGCTTTAACGATTCGGAGTTTATAGACCTCGTAAATGAATTCGCCATATTCTGTTGTCACTATTAGTAAGTCTCTGATCTTAATATCGCCCAAATTTCTAAAAACCGTGCCCCGGTGACCCGATAGGACCGAATTGTCACTTACTCCCGGCAATACGCTTCTTACATAGTGCCCGACGCCTCGCTTCAATTCTTTAGAACCAGTACCTTCTATTATTGGAAGATCACGCTTGAGCCGAGGAATTGAGAGTACGCCTATCACTTCCCCAATTTTTGGTTGAGTTATCACGCTCTTTGCATTTGTCTGCATAAAAAACTCCAACTTGGGCAAGTTCTGCTGCTCACCCAAATTGGAGTTCATCTGTAACGCATCGACCCCTGCGTAGCTAGCGGTTCCTAATTCCACTGAAATGAAAAGTATAGAAACTATAACAAACGCTAATCGAGATCGTCTCACTGTGATTGCGTTTAATTACTTAACTAAGCACGCGTGATTTACGAAGTCCAAATGCTCCGGCAGCGCTGAGTAGCAATCCTGCAGCTATTGCGTTAAACCAAGGCGACGAAGTATCTGGCAGGGTTCCACCATTCTCTGTCGTTGGATCATTTCCACCAATCGCATCCGTTGGAACATCTATTGGCACATATACTTCGTAAGGACCAAATGGACCAACATCTTCACTCGTTCTTGTGATTGTGACTACTTGTCCGGCTTCTAACATAACCAAGCCAGCAGCTGTCCCTCCGCTCCAACTTCCTAAATAGCCATCTATAACTGGAGTATGTACAACATAACTTCCTGGCTCAAGCACGAATGTAACTCCAGAACCATTGGCTCCTACAAATGTGCTTCCTACTACTTCCGTCCCCCAATGCTTTACTGAGAAAATGAAATCACTTGGGAGTTTCGTTCCACCGTTGTCATTAATAACTGTATTTATTACGTGGATCGTTCCCATTGTTTCAACGGAGCTGACACTTGAATCCTTTTGTGTTGAGGCTGCATGTGAAGGTGTAACTACAAACAAAGTCAAAAATGCACTACCTAGAACCGCTAATAATGCACTACTTATAATCGCAAAACTCTTTCTATATTTAATTGCCATTCTGTTTCCTCGTTTATTATATAATTGCAAAGCAGAAAATCTCCTCTGATTTTTTTATACTAGCACTGATTAATCTTTTCTTTCCCAAAAATTAAGACACGAAAACATTACAAAAGAACTAAAAACACTACAGAAGGACTCAAAACGTTATAGAAGGACTCAAAAGGTTAGAGAAAGACTCAAAAGGTTAGAGAAAGACTCAAAAAAAACTTTATAGAAAGATTCAGAAAAACACTATGGAAAAGCACAAACAACACTATGGGAAAGCACTATCTGAACTGATAAGAAAATCACGCTCATCTAGTAGGTTTCAAACGCCAGTGCATCTAACAATGCAACTACTATCTGTTTAACTCGTCGTGCCAAAGATTTGGAATTTCATAACTTGATTGACTGGTTTGGTGTTAGAAAAAATATGTCAGGAACGAGACACGTTAAAGGCACGACTCAATTTACGGTAAAAAATGTGTCCTCGGCCGGAGTCGGACCGGCGACCTACCGCTTAGGAGGCGATTGCTCTATCCACTGAGCTACGAGGACCTGTTGGATAACGAGGGCAATCTTGTCATGAATTTACGGGAGAGTTAGACTCGCAGAAATGGTTAAAAACTTCGATGTCGTAATTATCGGCTCAGGCTTTGGTGGTTCGGTTTCAGCTCTACGTTTACGTGAAAAGGGCTACAGCGTCGCCGTCCTTGAGGCAGGGCGACGTTTCCGCGACAAAGATTTTCCGAAAACATCATGGCGATTGCCTAAGTTTCTCTACGCCCCAGCTATTGGTTGTTACGGAATTCAACGCATTCACGTTCTTCCAGATGTTTTAATTCTGGCCGGTGCAGGAGTAGGTGGCGGCTCATTAGTTTACGCAAATACTTTGTACCAACCAGGTGATGCATATTTTAATGATGCACAGTGGGCATCAATCACCGATTGGAAGTCAGAGCTTGATCCTTGGTATGACCAAGCCCGTCGCATGTTAGGTGTTGTAGAGAATCCATATTTTTCACCTAGCGATCAAGTGATGAAAGATGTCGCCGATGAGATGGGTGTCGGACACACTTTCAAAATGGCGCCGGTCGGAATTTACTTCGGTGAGGGTAAGGGCGTTAGTTCTAAGGATCCATTTTTTGGCGGTGTTGGACCCGACCGAAGCGGTTGTCAACAGTGTGGTGCTTGTATGACGGGTTGTCACTTCAATGCAAAAAATACACTCCCTAAAAACTATTTGGGTCTGGCTGAATCTGCCGGTGCAATAGTTTTTCCAATGACTACAGTTAAGTCTTTTAGGCAAAATGGTGATGGAACATGGGAAATCCGTGCAGGTAAAACTAATAATCCCTTTGCAGGTCCTATTAAATTTAAAGCCGATCAATTAATCGTCGCAGCGGGTACATACAACACCCAGAAACTTCTGCATGCAATGAAAAGTAAATCTCTTTCACAGTTATCTCATCAACTGGGCCAACTTTCTCGCACTAATAGCGAGGCGCTGACCGGTGCGATGATGCCAAATATTGACATTGATTTCAGCACCGGAAGTGCAATTACTTCGTCGTTTTTTCCGGATGAGCACACACACATCGAGCCGGTAAGATATGGCAAAGGCAGCAACTTCATGGGTTTAATGCAGACCATCATGACCGATGGATATAGTTCTAAAGGGCGCAGAAAACATTGGCTCAGGCAGTTCGTTGCCAAACCTTCCCTTCTTGGAAAGATATTAAACGTTCGCCGTTGGAGCCAACGAACCGTCATCGCTCTGACAATGCAAAATGTTGATTCATCTGTCACCGTAAGCCGAAAACGTGGTCTGTTTGGCTGGCATTTAACCTCGAAGAATGATCCCTTGAAACCTAATGCAACGTATATTCCAGTGGCTAATGAAGTTGTGCGCCGAATTGCCAGAAAGCACAATGGAATTGCGGGTGGGCACATTGGCGATCTGATTGATGCGCCATTTACCGCTCACTTTGTTGGTGGGTGCGTGATTGGAATCGACGTTGAACATGGTGTTATCGATCCTTATCACCGTGTTTATAACTATCCCACCCTGCATATCGTCGATGGTTCAACGATTACCGCTAACCTCGGAGTCAATCCCTCACTTACAATTACTGCTCAGGCAGAGCGTGCGCTATCGATGTGGCCCAATAAAGGCGACGTTGATATCCGACCGATGCAGGGTGCGGAGTACAAACGTATATCCCCAATCGCGCCGCACAAACCATTTGTACCAGCTGGTGCAATCGGTGAATTAAGAATTTCTTAGGAGAGCAATGAGATCATGGGCATTAGTTACAGGTGCAACCGCTGGAATCGGTGAGAGTTTTACCCGCCTATTAGCTGCAAATAACTACAACTTAGTTCTGGTCGCACGTGACTTACCGCGTTTGCACGAACGGTCCACCACTCTGCAGAATGCGTATGGAATTGAAACAATCGTGCTTCAAGCCGATCTCTCTACGAATGAAGGGTGTGCTTTGGTAGAGCGTTACATTGCCGAGCACGATATCGACGTTCTAATTAACAATGCCGGCTTTGGGATTAAAAAGGCTTTCACGACAAGCGCACTAAATGACGAGCAAAGCCTTCTTGATGTCTTGGTACGTACCCCGATGCGGCTCATGCATAGTGCGCTTCCCAAAATGAGAGCTCGTGACGAGGGAATCATAATTAACGTCTCTTCGGTAGCAGGCTTTATTGCCGGCGGAACATATAGCGCATCAAAATCTTACTTAACAGTATTATCGGAATCTCTTAATACTGAATTGCTTGGTACTAAAGTCAAAATTACTGCCTTGTGTCCTGGATTCACGCGCACGGAGTTTCATCAACGTGGACGTATGTCCTTGAACGGTCTACCTAATTTTATGTGGTTAAACGCCGATAATCTTGTTGCTAGAGCGTGGAGCGATGCCCTTAAAGGTAAGGCGATATCAATTCCCGGTTGGCAGTACCAAATATTAACTTTTGTTATGCGCTATGCCCCACGCTCTCTGGTTCGAAAAATCGGCATGAAAGTTCGAGTAAAGCAGCGACGATAAGGTTGCGCCTTAAACTCACAGTGAATTCATTGGATAATACCTGGCTTAACGGGGCTTTCCAAAGGGAGTTTTGACTAAGATTGCGTCATATCCAACGGAGGTTTTCAAATGCGTAAACTCATTTCAATTGGCGTTGCACTCTTTGTAGTAGCGGGAGTCATGACGGCCATCCCCGCCTCTGCCGCCACCATTTCAAACGGTGTTAAATGTACAAAGTTGAACCAAACAACAAAAGTTAGTGGCAGAAAATACAAGTGTGCAAAAAACCCTATGGTCACAAATGCAAAAATGAAATGGCTATCAATTGATTGCCTAATCGCAGCAAACAATTTTGTAAGAGCCAAGAGAGATTCAACTGCAATTGCCGAGAAATATGCCGCGCAGATTCCAGTTATAGATCTTGGAATCGCCAATGAAACTGCTAACAAAGCTGAAATTCAATTGAAACTCGATGAAGCTAATCTCCGCCTCACTGCTGCAAAAGCTCAATTAGAGACGACAAAAGCTGAATTGGCCGCTGCGACAACCGATGCAAATAAAAAGATTCTCACTACTGCTGTTGGATCGATTAATACTGCGATTAGTTCATGGACCGCGGCAGTTCGTGCTTATACAAGTAAGATAAATAGCATTATCTCAAATATTAGAAACCTTGAATCTGCGAAAACCATTGCGGTGAGCCAGCCAACTCGGTTGGCAACATCAGTCGCTTCAATTAAGGAAACTGCTCAACTTCTCTGTACTAGAGGCCTATAACCCACTCAGTAATTTCTGGAGTAGCCCCACCACATGCTCACGTAGTGGGGCTTTCCCTATTCATAATCGAAATATTTGTACCTACCGTGAGTAGATGCGCACGATGTGGCTGCGGGCTGCGGCTCCGGCATTTCTGGGCTTACATCTAGTTCTGAACCTTTTCCCCTCTAAAAAGGGGGTGTGGAGCGAGATTTACCTTTATAACGTTGTCCCACTCTGTGCAATCGCCCTTGTGCTCACTGCGCCACGAATCAATGACCGCATTGCACAGCCACTTATGGCGATGGCTATTACTCTCTGGTTCAGTGGATCATTAATCTCTAGTTTCTCATTTAACCGCTCAATTTCGCCTTCTCTGCAACTAGTTGCACATTTCGCCTATCTACTCTTTTATCCTTTGGCGATCTTAGGTCTTCCACGTCTTTTATCTACTGGACGGAAGTTTTCACTTCTCGAAATCTTTGATGGATCAATAATGGGAGTTGGTCTAAGTACGCTAGGGGCGACATTATTTTTAAAGCCTGTTTTGCCTCACTTTGATGGACAACTGAGTGAAAGCCTCTTCGCTGTAATTTACCCAGTTGCCGATTTGATCTTATTTTCTCTCACTATAGCTGCTGTTCTTGCACAGGGGTTTTCTTATCGAGGTTGCATTCTTATCTTAGGTATTTCAATCTTTGCACTCACAGATTTTCTATTTCTAGGAATGCACATTCGAGGCACTTACACTTTCAGTTCTCTGATTGATGATGGTTGGCTATTGGGAATTACCTTAATCTCCTCGAGTTTTTGGTTTAGAGGAAGAGATTCTTTAAAAGAGCACGGCACGAGTCCGAGTTTGATTGCATTGTCAGTTTTCTTGAGTGCTACGCTCTTGGCACTAATAGCGCTTCGCCCAGGTATTTTCCCAAGCTTTGTGCTCTTTCCAGCAATAGCAACACTACTATTAGCATTTATTCGTATGACCATTGCATTAAGGGCCGCTCGAAATATCAGTCATGAACGAATTTTGGCGCGTACCGATGAATTGACTGGATTACCCAATAGAAGAAAGTTAATTTCGGAGATTGAAACCTTTATGGATAAAACCGGCTCACTTTTGCTTCTGGATTTAGATGGGTTTAAACCCGTCAATGATGCCTACGGTCACCTCACTGGTGACAAAGTGCTTCAGCAAGTAGCTCTTCGATTTAGCCGTTCTCTTCCGCATGGTGCACTCCTTGCCCGATTAGGGGGCGATGAGTTTGGTGTCTTGTTTGAAGGCAGTTATGAATCGGCAATGGATATCGCACTAGCGTTGCGAGCAACATTGAGTTATCCATTCTCAATTGACGATGAAAAAATCCATATTGGAGTCAGCATTGGTGTGGCTGAAAACAATGGATCGGCAGATTTACTCCGACGGGCCGATGATGCAATGTATCGAGCTAAGCGCGAGGGTCTTGGGGTTTGTCGGCTTTAATCTCCTTAAGCCTTGCTAGGGCCTCTAAGCGCTCAATGGCATGATCAACAATTCGCCGGGGATAACCATTTTCATACCCACTAGCCGCTAACCACGGCTCATGAATCTCATCGGCCGATAAATGGGCTAGCTCTGGGATATACCTGCGGATGTAATCACCATCTGCATCAAAACGTTTCCCCTGTTCAATCGGGTTAAATACTCGGTAATACGGTGAAGCATCGGTACCGGAACCCGCCGTCCACTGCCAACCGTGTGCATTTGATGCCACGTCAAAATCCACTAGGTGTTCTTCGAAGAAATCAGCACCTAGCTGCCACTCAAAATGCAAATCTTTTACAAGAAAGGAGGCAACGACCATTCGAGTTCGATTGTGCATCCAACCTTCACGGAGTAATTGCCGCATTGCCGCATCAACAAATGGAAAACCTGTTAACCCGGCTTTCCATGCCTCAAATTTTGTATCGGGTTTGTCGTATCGCATCTCTGCAAAGCGAGGGGCGTAATAACTCTTATCGGTATGCGGGTTATTGTGAAGAACATCGGCATAAAACTCGCGCCATGCAATCTCTTTTCTAAAAGTATCGTGTGCCTTGCTCTCACCGAGGTATGCCAACAATGTGCGAGGATGAATCTCTCCCCACTTCAAGTGAGCACTTAACTTGCTAGTTCCATCGATAGCTGCCAAGTTACGAGTTTCATAGTAACTATCCAATCCATTTTCTTGAAAGTACTTCCAGCGCTCAAGAGCTGCTATTTCACCTGCTGTGGTAATTGATACTCCATCGGGTAACGGCCAATCAGGAAAATTTCGATCGCTCTGAGTTGGCATCACGCACTTAATCTTCGTAGGTGTCTCGGCAGGTTTTCTCCACCCATGGAGAGACCATGCTCGGTAAAAAGGCGTGTAGACCTTGTACGGTGTGGAATCGCTTGGCTTTACAACTCGTCCTGGTGCAACTGCATACGGACTACCCGTGCGCAGTAAGGGAATTCCGGCTGCTTCAACTCGTGCATCACAGGCTGCGCCATATGGCTCGAACTCAGTCGAGATATGAACGGAATCTGCGTTATAGCGCTTCATTAGATCTTTTAGAACTTCGATCTGATCACCGACCATCACATGCAGTGAATGTGAGAGTGATGAATCTAATGCCCGTAGAGATCGCCCTAGATAAGCCAAACGTTTGCTGCCAGCGCCATCAATTAAATGTTTGTCGAGGATAAAAACCGCAACAACTTCATCGGCGGCGGCGATTGCTTCCAGGAGTGCGGGATTATCACCTAAGCGAAGGTCGCGACGAAACCACATAATGCTTCGTTTTGTCGTCGACATAGGTAGATTTAACCAGTATGAAAGAGTTTAAGCGCTTCCAAATTCGCGGAGTCACAGGCGATATAAAGCGGGTCGATTTCGATGGCCGAACTGTTGATTACTGGCTTCCTAAAACGCCAGCGACCCACCTATTAATTGCTCATGACGGGCAGAATGTGTTTGATGGTCACACGTCTACGCATCGAGGTCAAACATGGCAGATGGCTCAGTCAGCGATTCGGGTGAGTGAAACTCTGGGCCTAACTCCTCCGGCCATAATCGGTGTATGGCATAGCCAGTCAAAAGAGAATCCCTGGGGCCGAGGTAAAGATCTAGTGCCGGAAAAATTCTTTCGTGATGGGTTAGCAGTTCCTAGTGATTTTGCGGAAACCTTTGATCCTTCGATTCTTCATGGCGATACATACTTAAGAAAAATTTTTGATGAGTATGTTCCAGCCATCGCTCCTGGAGTTGAGCTCGAACGAACTGCGATGATCGGTTCAAGCATGGGCGCACTTGCAACTCTTTATGCACTCACCCAATTTTCCGATCGTTTTGCAACTGCACTTGCACTTTCTCCGCACTGGCCATTTGGCGCTAACCCACTCGTTGAAAAAACTATTCAATCCCTGCCAAAACCAGGGGCTTTTAAAGTCTGGATGAGTCACGGTACGAAGGGATTAGATGCCGAATACGCACCGTTTCAGCTTTTCGCCGATCGCTTAATGTTCGAACACGGATATCAGCACCACAATTTCGTGAGCAAGGTATACAAACGAAGTGGACACAATGAAAGATCGTGGGCTAAATACTTAGATCAACCTTTGCGTTTTTGGCTTGACTCAACAACCCATATGCCCTGAACCGCATCCACAGAGTCGATCAGTGCCGTTGCACCTGTGGCCTCTTGCCCATATAGCCTCTCTTTAAATACATATCCATATGGGACCAGATTGAGCGTTGTTTTGATGCCCTTACGAGAAATAAATACGAGTAGTGACTCTTTTGTAGATTCGCGAAGATAGGCAACGTAATCGGCCTCAACTGCTAGCCAGCGTAATCCTCCATTAATAAGAGAATCTCGGCTTCTACGCAGTTCAACTAACTTCTTAATCTCTGTAAAAAACTCGAGGTCCCACTGTGATGTATCATCCCAATTAATAGTTCTACGAGAGTCTTCACCCCAAGCCCCTTCAAGACCGATTTCATCGCCAGCAAATATTGACGGCACCCCAGGATAAGTAAGCATCATAGCCATCGCCGAAAGATGCGAGGCTTTATCTCCGAGTACAACCGTGCGCATACGAGCTGTATCGTGAGAATCAAGTAAGACCATGCTTGCAACGAGAGATCTCCATGGAATCGCAGCGTTAAATGCGCTCATACTTTCAACCAACTGATGTCCATTAATCTTTGGCATGGAAAATGGAAGTCCTTGAAAACCGCCACCAATCGTTGAGTTCTTATTGAGCCAGTTCCAGACTGGACGCATAAAACCTTGGTAATTCATCGCGCCATGCCAACCTAATCCATTGAGATCACTTGCGACAAAATCACCGTTCTCTGCAACCAACCACGCATCGGGCTTGACTTCATCTATTGCTTTGCGGATTCCATGCATGACCTCATCGTGCAAGTCATCGGCACCCAACCGACCCGTCATGTTTCCAACGTCTATTCGCCAACCAGCCATTCCATATTTCGGGCTCAACCATTTCTTCACAATCGAGTTTTTGCCAGCATACATAGCGTTTCGAAGTGCAGTGGAGTTGAAGTTCAATTTAGGTAGCGAAGCGTGACCCCACCAGCCGACGTAGCCATGTTTCACCGACTTATCCCAATAGAAGTAACCGCGCTCTTTTGACTTCTTGTCTTTAAGCGCTTTGGCTAACCAGGGGTGACCTGCACCGCAATGATTAGATGTTAAATCACCTAGTAAACGGATCTTTCGCTTCCTGGCAGCAGCGACTAGAGAAAACATTGCTTTGTTGCCACCTAAAACTGGATCAACTACATCAAAACTACTTGCGTCATAACGATGATTTGATCGCGCTGGGAAAAAAGGTGTGAAGTAAATTCCATTCACACCTAAATCACTCACGTGGTCCAAATGTTGTTCTACACCTTTTAAATCTCCTCCATACAATTCGCGACCGGTGTATTTACTGCGACCACGAGGCAACTCGTTCCAATCCCTAGGGATTGCCCAGTCAGGAATTTCTCGTTTATCCCCGGATTTTGCAAAGCGATCCGGAAATATTTGATAAAAAACCGAAGATTTTATCCACTGCGGATATGCAGGAACTGCAACGATCTGAAAATCATTATTCGAGTGAACATCGTGGTCAAATAATCCAGCAGCATTTAACCAGTCATATTTACCTTCGGCGACAAAAACAAAGCGATAAAGCGTGGACAAATTCTCAATTGCAACTCTTATAGACCACCACGTTTCGACATCACTTTTTTTGCCTGGTTTTAATTCAAAACTTCGTGGCTCGCCGTCATGATACAAGCGGATAAATGCCTTTTCAAAGGTGTAAGTGTGGGGAACACGTATACGAAGAGTTACTGTTTCGCCAATTGTAGGGGCGGCATTACTGACATACAGTTGGCTTCCATCATGGTGCGGTAATGCTGACCTTGGCATGAGGTAACTCATACACAACCCCTTTCGAATTAGTGACACTTGCGCGAAGTTCTAAATCTTCTCCAGGAAATTCAAGCGGATCAATATAAACGCTATAGGGAGAGCTCATATCTGTGCCGAGCAAAACCCACGTTGTGTTAACCGGGGAGCGTGCGAAAAAGCTTACTTTTAAGAGATCTCGGCTTGTTACTGTGGCCTTGGTTTCATAGTAGCCGGAGAGGAAGTCCATCTTTGATGAAATTTTCCCAATTTTAACTTCGTTTTTGTCAATCTTCTTATTGGCTCTTAATACAACCGTAGAAAGCGCAGGAACGGTAAAGGTAATTTTCTCCTTGGCTATAACAACTTTGGAAGTTCCCAAAATAGTTTTCCAACCTCCCCTTGCCGTTGCTGTATTGATGCTCGCTTTAGTAGCTTTAGTTGAATTGTTGAAAGCCACGACGTATTCACGGTTTTCCTTTCCATCTTTCTTGGAAATCACCAACAGGGAATCCTTCGCTGCTCTTACCTGCATCTGGGCATTTGCAAGAGCAGGATTATCCGCACGCAAACTTGCCAAAGTTTTAAGATACTTAGCTATTGGATGGGTTTCCGTGACAGAAAATGAGTTACCTGATGCAATTGGATTCGAACCAATACGAGGTTCAGTTTTCCACATCGTCACTCTAGTTGAAAACATATCTTGACGGGCAAGTTGGTCGGTGCCATTTCCTGATCCAGACATTCCAACTTCATCTCCATAATAGACCGTTGGAATTCCGCGAGATAGATACATCAACGCATGTGCTAAAAGAGTCCGCGGGAGAAGTTCACTTGGAGAATTTATGCGTGCGGACTCAATTAGTTTACCCGCCCTACCCATATCGTGATTTCCCAGAAAAGTAACGAGATTGCTGGCATCAGAGGTTGCACTCGTATATAGATCGTCATATTCAAAAAGGCTTTTGACGACACTGGCGTCAGAGTATCCTGAGGCAAACTCAGTTGCCGTGCGCTGAAAAGGAAAATCTAAGACGGTTTGGATCTTATTTCGACGGACAAAGTTGACTAGATTAATTGGATTTACATCATAGACTTCGCCAAAAGTTGTGAACTCTTCTACACCAGCAGCTTTAGCTTGTGCGTTAATGAGTGGGCTCCAATTTTTAAAAAACCCATCATCTACGTGGCGTGCAGTATCTACACGAAAACCTGATAGCCCAAAATCCCTAATCCACTGTCCATATACGTCGGCCCAACCCTTATAAACAACCTCTTTTTCAGTGGCCAGATCATCTAATCCAAAGAAATCTCCAAGCTGCATGCAAGGTCCATCACCCCAGCAGTTACCCGTCACCCCAACGTTGTGATAGTTACTTAAGTCGTTGAGCCAACTTGGATTTTTAATATTTTCAGAACCTGCCGGAATATAGGCAGTGCGATCGTTATATTGAATTACATCGCCAGTATGGTTGGTGACGATATCAAGAATAACTTTCATATTGAGATTTTTTGCACAGGTTACGAAAGCAAGTAAGTCTGCCTTTGTACCTAAATGCGGATCGACATTGAGAAAATCAACACCCCAGTAACCGTGATATCCAGCGCTATTTGGAGTTGCCTTCGCCTGCACAACTAGTGGCGTGAGCCAGACAGCAGTAAAACCCAATTTCTTTATTCTGGCCAATCCGTTGTCGCCTGGTAGACAAGTACCAGTCAATCCCTTTAAATCTCCGCCGTGAAAGAATGCGGTGTCTTTGGGGTTATACCCCGGTATGTTGTTGTTGCTTAGATCGCCGTCTAGATATCGATCGGGAAAGACGAAGTAGATAAGATCTTTAGCTAACCCAACTTTAGGCGTTTCAACTTTTGGATCTGCCGCGAAGGATGTTGAACTGATGAGCATAAGTAGTGAAAGCGCAGCAAGGACAATAGCATTTCTCTTCAAAACTAGCCCTTGACCGAACCCGCAGTTAAACCACTCACAATGTATTTTTGTAGCGAGAGGAAGATAATCACAATCGGAATCGATGCCAGAATTGAACCTGCGGCAAATGGTCCCCAGTTTTGTGAATATTGACCACCAATGAACTGTTGTAAACCAACTGCAATAGTTCGATTTTCCATATCAACTAAGAACAATCTTGCCAAAATAAACTCGTTGAAAGTTCCAATAAAGCTCAAGAGAGCCACAACAGCTAAGACAGGAGAAGCCAAAGGTACAAAGATCAACCAGAAAGTCTGTACCTCAGATGCGCCATCTATCTTTGCTGCCTCGTCCAACTCTGCGGGAATCGAATCAACGAACCCTTTGAGCAACCAGATATTTACACCCATAGCCCCACCTAAGTAGACCAATAAGAGGCCCGGTTGGGTTCCAAGGCCAATCTCTGGTGCAAATTTATACACGCGCTCCATAATTACATAGACGGCAGAGATTGCAAGAATCGCTGGAAACATCTGGACCAGAAGTAAGAGTTGAATTCCTGTTTTGCGGCCCTTAAAAGCTAAACGGCTAAAAGCAAATGCTGAAGCCGAGCCGATTATTACTGATAACACTGCCACTGATCCGGCGATTACTAAAGAGTTTTTTGCCCAGGTTAAGTATGGGATTGCAGGATTATTGAAGAGAAGTTGATAGTTTTTAAATGAGATCTCTTTCGGAATAAATGAAGTGAGCTGCAAACTACCTGAGGAGGAAAAGGAGGAAATGACCACTAAGTACAGTGGAAAGAGTGAAAAAAGGCTGATTGAAATTCCAACTAGATGTCGCCATGAGTCCTGCTGTAGCCATTTTTTCATGAGAAGCTCTCCAAAACTTTAGACTTCCGTAAGCCATAGAGAGAGATGGCCGCAACGAGAATGAAGATGATTAGTGAGATTGCGCTAGCTAACCCTAAATCTTGCGTACTAGATCCAAAGGCTATCTTGTAGGTGTAACTGATCAAAATGTCCGTAGCACCAGCAATTTCACCATCGAGTTCATTACGCGGCCCACCACCTGTAAGTAAGAAAATCAAATTGAAGTTATTGAAATTGAATGCAAAAGATGCGATTAATAGTGGGGAGAGAATTTGCAGAAGCAATGGCAGTGTGATTTTTCGGAATATCTGGCGGGGATTAGCACCATCGATAGCGGCAGCTTCAAGAAGTTCACTAGGAATCGCTTGAAGTGAGCCACTGGAGATTAGATAGAAGTATGGAAAGCCGAGCCAAAGATTTACAAGAATTACGGCTAAACGCGCAAAGTTCGGGTCAGAAAACCATGCAATCTCACTGCCAAAGAGCGTATTTATCGCTCCAAACTCCGTATTGAACATTCCACCCCAGATTAATATGCTCATTACGCTTGGCATGGCATATGGAAGAACTAAAATTGAACGGTAAATCCGGCGGCCCCGAATTGGCTTGTTGAGCGCAAGCGCAAGTAACAAACCAAGGGCAAAAGTAGTTAAAACAGTGGCAGTTGCGAATACAACGGTCCAGATAAAGACCCTGACTAATGGTTCGCGCACACGGGGATCTGTAAATATTTTTGAGTAGTTCTCAAACCAAATTGGTGCTCTCCAACCAGGTTCAAGAATTGCCATTGCGTCATTTGGAAGTGAATAGTTGCCTCGACCATTGTCGCTATACATTGAACCATTCACCAAGTTTTTAAACTGATCTGTTGATGGAACGTACTCCAATACTTGACGAGATACCACTCCGGCTTCAAATCCTTCAAGGGCTATGAAATAATCTCCCTCATAAACAAAACGCTTCTTCGAAAACAGGGTATCGGCTTGCGCCAACTCTGAATCAGTTAGAGCTCTGAAGTTAGGTGCATTGATTGCAACTCCGAACTCATTGAGTGTGACATCGCGTGGATCAATACCAACTCTTGAATTTGTAGTTGAAATAAAGTATTTCAGATTAGCTATGTCTGATACAAGAATTGCCTCGGTTCCATCGGATATACCAAGTTTTATATCAAAAGATATTCCAGCGGGGTCGGCCTCTATGCCCCTAGCCTCAATCAGAAGAATTGCCTCTTCTTTTGAGATGATGTTGCCCGTTTTATAGTTAAAACCTGACATTGTCACGGTGTAAAGAATCGGTCCAATAACAAAAGCGGTCAATAATAATATGCCTGGAATAAAGAATTTTAGTGGTATTGAGATTTTGGTGAAGTAAGTAATAGCCAAGACGAACACAGTGAGGCCAAGAAATGCTGCAATGACATATTCTCGTTGAGCAAAGGCGCTCTGAGTGAGCATGAGCAAAATCGCACTAATGAGGCTAAGGAGTACGATTTTAAAAGCTAAGGCAACCTTCCCCCTCATGAAATACATCATTCTTTAAATATCCTCACCCGTTCATTCTTGGTCACAATATATTCTTAACTTATTCTCTTGAAAAGAGTAATGCGGGCGAAAAATTCGCCCGCATTACTCTTTTTCAGATATTAATTTGAATTTCGCAAATTAATTAGAGATCACCCTTGCCGCCATCGACGTTTGCACGCCAGATTGCAGCTAACTTTGAAGCCTCAGAAACAGCATTTTTACCATCAATGAGAACTGCAGTCCAATATGCCGGAGCTGAATCCCAGTAGTTAGCGCCACCCTTGTTGCTATTTAGGAATGCGCCAATCTGTGGAATACCCGCAAGGCTCGCAGCTGAGCCGAAGCCACGCTGTCCAGCAGATACTGAAGCATCAGCCTGTGCACCCTTTTCAGCTGGTGGACGTAGTTCGAGAGTTTGGTAACGAACCTGTCCATCAGTAGATGCGAAGAAGTTAGTAAGAAGTGATTTGGCGCCAGCTTCTACTCCATGCTTTTCAGCAAATGTAGTTAGAAGTGCACCACTCACGCTTCCAAACATGTGACCGTATGTACCGGCAACGACTCCTGGTACTGGCATGAGGTTCATTGTGAATCCCTTAGCAACGTAATCTTTCCACTCCCAGTTACCAATAACTGCGAAAGGAACGGTTCCTGCTAAGAAGTTATCCTTGCAGCCAGTATCTGTTGCAGGGAAGAAGCCATTGCTCTTCTTACCATCCATAAGATAGGTACGAACATTCTTTCCGAAAGTGACTGCACTAAAAGAACGACCGTAGACAACTTTGTTGCGAGAGTTAATCTGGTATGCATTTGCGCCTAATGCTGAGAAGACTGAGTGAGCTCCCCACGACATTCCGCCTCCGGCAATACATAGTCCAGCCTTTAAGCCCTTAGAGGCTTTGTTAGCCTTGTAATAGTTAACCATTTCACCGAAAGATGTTGGTGCCGATGAAACCAATTTCGTGTTGTAGATCATTGCAACGTTGTTGATGTCCACTGGCACGCCATACAACTTGCCCTTATATGTTAAATCAAGGAACTGAGTTGGGTTAAAACGAGCTTTAACTGCTGCAGTTAAGACGAGTGGTGCTAACTTTCCGCTCTTTGCTCCGGATGGAACCCAGTCATTAGCTGCGACAACTACATCTGGACCAGATGCATCGGTTGCTTTGTCGAACGCCTCTTTTAGCGCGTCGAAACTTGAGAATGTAACAACCTTAATTGTGTAACCAGGAACCCAGTCACCTTTTGCGGCAATTACCTTAGTTAGATTTGGCCCGCGAGATTCATCTGCCCACACAACGATTTCGGTGGCAGCACTTGCTGATGGGGCGACAAGTGTTGAAACTGCGAGCGCGGCTGCGGCGATTACGCCAGCAAATCCAAAACGCTTTGTATTCATGTATATCCTCCATGGATGGAAAATACGCATACGAGGGTATGCGTTAGTAGGCTCATTCCACACGTGAATAGGTAGGTAAGCAAACCAAAAGGCGTGTTTTTACCCTTTTTATAGCCCCATTTACTAAATTGTTATAAAGCGGTGCGGTTACATAACCTGCTTGCAGGTTCTATTTATGGAGCTGTTCGACCGTTGAATCCCACCCAGATACCGACTCAGCGGAACGAGGAGCCTTGCCGATGTATCGTGCCGATGGACGAATCAAGCGGCCTGTGCGCTTTTGCTCAAGAATGTGCGCAGACCAACCGGCAGTACGAGCCGCTGTAAACATTGATGTAAACAAGTGCGATGGAACTTCTGCAAAATCTAAAATAATTGCAGCCCAAAACTCAACATTAGTTTCCAGAACCCGATCAGGTTGACGTTCGCGCAGCTCTTTTAGCGCAGCTTTTTCTAACGCTTCTGCAACTTCATACCGTGGTGCATTAAGTTCCTTTGCAGTACGACGCAATGTACGCGCACGTGGATCTTCAGCGCGATACACACGGTGACCAAATCCCATTAGACGCTCTTTGCGATCGAGCAAACCTTTTACATACGCAGATGCATCACCAGTTTTTTCAACTTCATCAATCATGTGTAATACACGAGATGGTGCTCCACCATGTAAAGGACCAGACATTGCACCGATTGCACCTGATAGTGCAGCGGCAACATCGGCGCCAGTTGATGCAATGACACGCGCAGTAAATGTTGATGCATTCATTCCATGCTCGGCAGCTGATACAAAGTATGCATCAATTGCTCGTACATGAAGTGGGTCAGGCTCTCCACGCCAGCGAATCATCATGCGCTCGACAACTGTGTGTGCCTTATCGATTTCAGATTCCGGAACGGGCGGTGCTGCAACTCCGCGTGCAGCTTGTGACAGGTATGAAAGAACCATCACTGATGCTCGTGCAAGGTTGCTACGTGCTTCTGCATCATCAATATCTAACAGAGGTTTGAATCCCCAAGCCGGAGCCAACATTGAAATTGCAGCTTGCACATCTACACGAACATCTCCTGAGTGAACAGGAAGTGGAAACTTTTCTGCATTAGGAAGACCAGGGTTGAACTCATCATCTACGAGTAGACCCCATACGTTTCCAAAAGAGACTCGACCAACTAACTCATCGATATCAACACCGCGGTAACGGAGGGCACTGCCTTCTTTATCAGGTTCGGCGATCTCGGATTCAAAAGCGATGACACCTTCAAGACCAGGCTTAAAATCTTCAGACACTTTGGGCTCCTTTTTTGCAGTGTGCAATTGCCTAATTCTGCACCTAGCTAAGGGGTGCTAGTGACCACAATGCCAAGAGGATGCACTCATAGCAAAAGTGAGGTTCGATACATCTATGAGCAATGAAAATGTAAGCCGAGAAGAAATCAGGGCCATGCGCCTTTCTTATGGTCAATCTGGAATTGGTGAATTAGGTACTGACCCGTTTGTGGCCTTTGCCGATTGGCTACGGCAAGCCAGAGACAATCCCCATATTGTCGAGGCTAATGCGATGGTGCTTTCAACGTTAGATTCTGACCTACTGATTACAACGCGCACCGTGCTACTTAAAGATATCTCTTTGGGCGGATTTACATTCTTTACTAATTACTCATCTCGAAAGGCACATGCAATAGATGCGAATCCGCAAGTCAGCCTTTTATTTCCTTGGTATGCAATGGAGCGTCAGATTTCAATAAGTGGGCTGGCGGAAAAAGTTAGTGCCGATGAGTCAGTGAGTTATTTTGCAACTCGCCCTTGGTCCTCACAGATCGGTGCTTGGGCAAGTCACCAGTCCTCACCCTTAGCATCGCGCGAAGAGTTGGATTTAAGATTTCAAGGTGCCTCTGAAAAATGGCCAGAGGGAACCTCTGTCCCTTGTCCTCCACATTGGGGTGGTTTTCGAGTTACACCATTGACAATTGAATTCTGGCAAGGCCGATATTCAAGAATGCATGATCGATTACGTTATGAGCGGAGCAACAGTGGCCTTGATTGGGAGTTGAACCGCTACTACCCATAAACTTATCTAATGAGCACAGAGATAATCATTCCCTCGCACATCAAACCAAGTGACGGACGTTTTGGCTGTGGTCCATCAAAGATCCGCCCCCAGTCTCTTGATGCTCTTGTATCCGGTGGAAATTTAATTCTTGGAACATCTCATCGACAAAAGCCGGTAAAAAATGTAGTCAAACGTGTACGCGAAGGTCTTCATACACTCTTTAATCTGCCTGACGGGTATGAGGTAATCCTTGGAAATGGTGGTTCAACTGCATTTTGGGATATCGCAACCTTTGGATTAATTCAGGAGCGTTCTCAGCACTTAGTTTTTGGAGAGTTCTCGTCTAAATTTGCAAGCGCCGCTAAAGAGACTCCATTTATAGGTGAGCCCGTACTCATTAAATCTGAGCCTGGGTTCCACCCACTCTCTATTCCTGAGGCTGGAATCGATGTATATGCACTGACACATAATGAAACCAGTACCGGTGTTTCAATGCCGATTCTTCGGCCCGCGGGTACTGAAGGCGCTCTCGTAGTTGTAGATGCAACAAGTGCAGCTGGTGGTCTATTAGTGGCTCCACAAGAGTTCGATACATATTATTTTGCACCTCAGAAATCTTTTGCATCCGATGGAGGTCTTTGGATTGCGATTATGAGCCCTGCTGCCATTAAACGTGTAGAGGAAATAAAGGCAAGCGGCCGATGGATTCCTGCTTTCTTTGATCTGACAATCGCGATTGAAAACTCACGTCTAGATCAGACCTACAACACTCCAGCAGTTGCAACATTACTGTTGCTAGCCGAACAGATCGAGTGGATGAACGAAGGCGGTGGACTTGCATTTGCCGCAGGTCGAAGTGCGCAATCTTCGGAGATTTTGTATTCATGGGCAGAAAAAACTAGCTATACAACACCTTTTGTAATCGATCCCGCGATGCGTTCTAAAGTCGTCGGCACAATTAATTTCGATGATGCAATTGATGCCACCAAGATTGCGGCAACTTTGCGATCAAATGGAGTTGTTGATACAGAGCCATACCGAAAGTTAGGCAAAAATCAATTACGTGTTGGGATGTTCCCTGCCGTTGATCCAGCAGATGTCGATGCACTCACTCAATGCATCGACTATGTTGTAGCTGCGCTCTAGGATGCCAAAAACCTTTCACCGCGATCGTTTTTTCTGGGTTATTGCAACCCAAACAGCGATAGTTAACTTCTATCTCGGTGGCTTTGGACCAGCACAATCTCTTCTACGCGCCGACCAAGGTACCTCGCTCACCGTCGCCGGCCTGCATGGCACCGCGATGGGAATCGCATCAATATTTGCAGGGTATGCCAATCCCCATATTGCGCATCGCTTTGGTCGCACCCGAGCAAGTTGGATTGGCCTTGCAATCTTTAGTATTGGCATAACAATATTCGTCCTTTCACCTCCAGTCTTTCTAACTCTGCCAGCAACGTTAATAACAGGCTTTGGAACTTCGCTTGTGATTAACACAATGCTTACGTCAATGTCGCACCACTTTGGCAAAGCAGCAGAAGTTGCAATCCCACAAGCAAATGGAATTGCCTCAGCTGGTTTCGTGACTGGAACTGCGCTCATTGGCACAATCGCCATTATTTTTCCCACCCTATGGCGCATCGGCCTCCTTCTTGCTCTGCCAGTTGCAATTGCGCTTTTTTTGGTGGGTCGCGAAAAAGATGGCGATGAATATGTTCCGGATGAGTCGGGTCCTCAAAGCGGAAAACTCTCGCGTACTTTCTGGATCTCCTGGATCGGCTTTGTCGCCTGCATTTCCAGCGAATTTGCAATCTCCTTCTGGGCGGCAGCGCTGCTAAAAGAGCGCGTTGGTTCGAGCGCAGCTATCTCGACCGTTGCCATTGTTGCCCTCGGCACCGGAATGGGGATTGGACGCTGGTATGGCGGTTTACTCTTAAAGCGCTTAGCACTCGATACCCAACTACTCATAGTGATTGCGGTTCAGTTCATTGGCTTTGCCGCATTTTGGTTTTCACATTCAATGGTTATCAGTCTCATTTCTCTCTTCGCTATCGGCCTCGGAATTTCTATCCAATTTGCTCTGGCTTCAATTCGACTTATTGGATTCAGCGATGGTCGCCCAGATCTTGCAATTGGTCGAACTTCACTAGCCGCTGGAATTGCAATTGCTGTCGCGCCATTCTTACTTGGGGTCCTCGGAGATAGTTTTGGAATTTCACGTGCCTACATTATGGTTCCATTATTAATTGCGATCGCTTTTGTGATTGTAAAGTTAGTCCCATCGCACCAAGTAAGGAATTAAATTCATGAACTATAAAACACGCAGAATAGTTACCCTAGTGGTACTCATTGGCTTAATTCTTTTAGTTGCCATTAGCGGTCTTTAATACCGCCGCAACGCTTATATCCTCTGGCGTTCCAACTTTGTTGCGGTACTTAATCCAGACAAAGAGTGAAGCGCATAGTGAGATTGCTCCGCACAATGCAATTGTCGCTCTGATTCCAATGTTATCTGTAGCTAACCCTATGAGTGGCGAGCCAAAAGGTGTTCCACCCATAAATATAAGTAGATAAAGACCCATTATGCGACCTCGAATGACTTGGTCCGTACTTGTTTGAACAATTGAGTTAGCTGAAATTAAGGTAGTAAGTGCAGTGAGGCCACATATCGGGAGCCAAGCAATATAGGTTGCGTATGTTGGAAGTATTGAAAGAACCATAATCGAAATCGAAAATAGCATCCCTCCTTTGATTACAAAACGTGTGGTCCTAAAACGTTCTAGCCGTGTAGAGCCAATCGCCCCCGACAACGATCCAATAGCGATAAAGGTTCCCATTAAGCCAAAGCTGGCTGGTCCTAATCCAAACTCTTGAGTTGCCATAAGCGCATTAAAGATTTGAAAGTTGAGACCGAAAGTTGCCAGTGCAAAGACCATAATCATGACTACATAAATATCAGGCCTGGCCTTTGCATAGGCAATGCCCTCGCGTATATTTCCCAAACTCTTAGCTTGGTCCTGATGAAAAAACTCAGTTTGGTTGAGCTTAATAAGTGCAAAGATTACGAAAAAATAGGAGGCCCCATTAATTAGAAATGATGGACCTGTACCGAAGGCGGCAATCAATAAGCCAGAAATAGCGGGGCCGACAAGTCGACCGCCGTTAAAGTTTGCCGAATTAAGGCTGACAGCATTTGGCAAATCCTCTGCACCAACTATCTCGCTTGTAAATGCCTGACGTACAGGTGCATCTATTGCGGTAGATATTCCAAGTACTCCTGCCAGAACGAATACATGCCAGAGTTGAACCACATCGGCAATCACTAAAAAACCAAGTCCAATGGATGCTGCGCCACCGACGATATTTGTCGCAATTAAAACTTTACGTTTATCTATACGATCGGCCAAGGCTCCGCCATGAAGTGAGAAAAGTAATACAGGCGCAAATTGAACTGCCGTCACTAGACCTAGATATGTGCCATTGTTATTAGTTAGCTCTAGAACAAGCCAGTCCTGAGCAATTCGCTGAGCCCAGCTCCCGATGTTCGAAATCGTATTTGCTGGAAAGAGAATTCGGAAGTTTCGGTGGCGAAATGAACGCCAATTCTCGCCTTTGGGCTCTGCAGCCGAAATCCGCATTATCCTTCTCTCATGGAATCAAATATCCGATCAGTTGTAACCTTAGTAGCAATCGGAACGATCTGCTGGCTCGTTGCCGGCGTAGTTGCACTGGCAATGAACGCCGATGCCAAAGTGATTTGGACTTGTGTCGTTGGAGCAGGATTAGGTGTAATTGGAATTCGTTACTCAATACGTCGCGCACGACGAACTGGTATTTAACCCTCTAATGCCGATGCGATTCCACGTAATACACGTCCTAAGCGTTCAGCTTCTGGACCAGCTGGATGGCGACCATGACGAAGACCATTTCCAACTCGATCTAGAATCTTAATTGTATCTTCAATCATCGCAGCTAAATCATCTGGATTAACGCGTGAGTTTTCAGCCAATGATGGTGGTGCATCAACGATATGAACTGACATCGCTTGTGGTCCTTTACGACTATCAGCAACACTAAATTCAAGTTTAGTTCCGGGTTTAACAGTTGAAATACCAGCGGGAAGCGATGAGGCAGCTAAATAAACATCTTCGCCCTCATCGTTTGCAATAAAGCCAAAACCTTTTTCTAGTGAAAACCATTTAACGCGGCCTGTAGGCATGGGGTGACTCCTTAAGGTTTAAGCGTACGTGTGTAGCCGCGGGCTGCGGGCAGGTGATTAGTTTAACAGAGGAGCGGTGAAGGTCGCTTCCGAATGCGCTCCGCATCCGTGATCTACCGAAACCACTCGAGCATCTTCCGGAGAAATAGCATTGGCACAAACGCCAAAAGTTGAGCGTAGTGAACCGGCGATTTGAATAAAAAATCCGCATGAGTGACATGGCTTGGGGGCCGATTCAGCCATGGGAGTTTTAGGTCCACGATCTCCGTCATACCAACGCTTGGCAGCTTGGTCGCGACCTTCGATAGACATAACGCGTGCACGACCAAAACCAAGTTCAATAGCCATTGCTGTATCTAAATCCTCGTCGGCGAGAAGCGCCTCTGAACCTGATACTAAACGTGTGTCTTCAAGTGAGCTAGGAACAATGTCGCCAACTCCAACATCACCTGGTTGAATTCGATCGCGATATGGAATCCAGTCCGGTGCAATAAGCGCGTTAGGGCCAGGAAGAACAACTACATCACAGATTGTTGGCTGTGCATCTGAATCAACTTTTGCAACGGTAACGCACCAGCGCCAGCCTTTATATCCTGCAAGTTTGGCTTCAAATAAATATGTTGCTAAGCGGCCCTCATCATCAAACTCAACCGATATAAAACTTCCGATCTCGGATGCGCCATGGAGCTCATCGATTATTGCATTGCGGGCAAGGTCGGTTGCATCAAATGGATTTTCGCCAGTTGATGACTTCTCTTTAGATGCTCTCTTGAGAAACGGTTTCTTTGCCATGAAGTTAGGATAAAGCAGAACGCCGCCCCAATGTTAATCCGGGGCGGCGTTAAGCGTAAGTAAGTAAAATGGGGCCTTAGAAGTCCATATCTCCGCCACCTTGTGGCATTGGTGCTGGATTCTTTTCTGGCTTATCTGCAATCACTGCTTCTGTTGTAATGAAGAGCGCTGCAATCGATGCGGCATTTTGAAGTGCAGAGCGAGTGACCTTAGCTGGATCGATGATGCCGGCTTTGATCATATCTACGTACTCTCCAGTTGCTGCATTTAATCCTTGACCTGAAGGTAAGTGACGGACCTTCTCAACTACAACTCCGCCTTCAAGTCCTGCATTAATTGCAATCTGCTTAAGAGGAGCTTCGATTGCAAACTCAACAATCTTGGCACCAGTTGCTTCATCGCCAACCAGTGAAAGCGTCTTAAATACAGCAGTACCTGCTTGCAGAAGTGCAACACCGCCACCTGCGACGATTCCCTCTTCTACTGCAGCCTTTGCATTTCGGACTGCATCTTCAATGCGGTGCTTGCGCTCTTTGAGTTCGACCTCAGTTGCAGCTCCGGCCTTGATAACAGCAACGCCACCGGCAAGCTTTGCAAGGCGCTCTTGCAGCTTCTCACGGTCATAATCTGAATCACTCTTTTCAATCTCTGAGCGGATCTGTGCGACGCGACCTTTAATAAGTGCGTCATCTCCAGCACCCTCAACGATTGTTGTTTCATCCTTGCTGATAACAACCTTGCGAGCGCGACCTAAAAGTTCAAGACCGGCTTGATCAAGTTTGAGACCGACCTCTTCAGAGATAACCGTTGCACCGGTCAGGATTGCAATATCTTGCAGCATCGCCTTGCGACGATCTCCAAAGCCTGGAGCCTTAACTGCTGCAGAGCGGAAAGTTCCGCGAATCTTATTTACAACTAACGTTGCAAGTGCTTCGCCTTCAACATCTTCGGCGATAATTGCAAGTGGCTTACCTGATTGCATAACTTTTTCAAGAACAGGTACGAGATCCTTGATATTTGTAATCTTAGAGTTAGCGATCAATACGTATGCATCTTCCAAAACAACTTCCATACGATCTTGGTCGGTTACAAAGTATGGAGAGATGTAACCCTTATCAAAGCGCATACCCTCAGTGAGCTCTAGCTCTAAACCGAAAGTATTTGACTCTTCAACAGTGATGACGCCTTCTTTACCAACTTTATCCATCGCCTCAGCGATCATTTCACCGATAGTTGCATCAGCTGCTGAAATTGATGCAGTTGCAGCGATCTGCTCCTTCGAGTCTACGCTCTTTGCCATTGACAATAGTTCGGCAACGATTGCATCGACCGCCTTTTCGATTCCGCGCTTAAGTGCCATTGGATTTGATCCGGCGGCAACGTTGCGAAGGCCTTCGCGTACGAGGGCTTGTGCTAATACCGTTGCCGTGGTTGTTCCATCGCCAGCAACATCATCAGTCTTCTTCGCAACTTCCTTAACAAGCTCTGCGCCAATCTTTTCCCATGGATCTTCTAAATCAATCTCTTTTGCAATTGAAACGCCATCGTTAGTAATAGTTGGGGCGCCCCACTTCTTTTCTAGAACTACGTTACGTCCGCGGGGTCCGAGGGTTACCTTGACCGCATCGGCCAAGATATTCATTCCACGCTCTAGACCGCGGCGTGCTTCTTCGTTAAAGGCAATCTGCTTTGCCATGAGTTGTGCTCACTTTCCTTTTGTTGGCTTTCCTTTGTTGGTCGAGGGCTTTATCACTCGCACCCCGAGAGTGCTAACGCCAAATCTAGAGGAGTTATTTCCGGTGCGCAAAACGAGCGGGCTTTTAGCGGGTGATGCGGGTGGACATGCGGGTCTCGCGCAGGCGGCGAAGGCGTTTTACCAGCATCGGCGCGGCCAGAAGGGCATCATCTCGATCGATCAGATCATTGAGAAGCTGGTAGTAGCGAGCGGCGTTCACATCGAAGAGCTCCTTTATTGCCGACTCTTTTGCCCCTGCATATCTCCACCAACTACCCTCGAAATCCAGAATTCGAACTTCCAAATCGCTTAAGCCGAGGTGTCCGCTTGTTTCGGTTGATTCTTCTTGTGCAGACATGATGTTAATCGTATCGAGACAAGCGTAAAAGTGTGGGATTTAGAGCCGATTCAGAATTATCTCAACATCGCTGATTTTCGTCCACGGATTAACAATTGCAAAGCGCAGAATTGGTTGGCCATGATGTGATGATGGTGGAATAAATCCAACTTGATCGGCGAGTAATGTATTGGACCAGTTTTCGTACTCCTTGGCAGCCCATCCTCTTCGTTTGAAGGCAACGATGGAGAGCTCAGGTTCACAAACAAGTTCAAGGTTGGGATGTGCTCGCACTAGATCAGCCGCAGCATGTGCCACAGTGAGCGTGTGTTCCATGGCATCGGTATATGCATCGGTGCCATGTGCAGCTAATGAAAACCAAAAAGGCAGACCGCGTGTGCGACGTGTTAGTTGAACAGCGTAATCAGAAGGCGACCATGCACCATCTTTCAGCGTATCTAAATATGATGCATGCTGTGAATGTACCGCCCGCGCAAGTTCGGGTTCGCGATAAATGAGTGCACATGCATCAAATGGAGCAAACAACCATTTATGAGGATCCACTATGAAAGAGTCGGCCGCTTCGACACCATCGAACTTTGCGCGCACTGAAGGCGCACAAAGCGCGGCCAATCCATAAGCACCATCGACATGAAACCAAATATCGCGCTCATGTGCCGCGCTACCGATGCCTCTTAAATCATCAATGATTCCTAAATTTGTTGTGCCTGAAGTTGCAACTACTACGAATACTCGATTTGTAGTAGTTGCATGCAGTTCGTCAATTGCTTGGGCTAAGGATTCACCCGTGAGTTTTCCATCTGCTCCGACTGGCACTTTAAGCACATCTACATCCATAACATTTGCAGCGCTAACAATGGATGAATGTGCCTCTTCACTACATGCGATCACCCAACGAGTCGCATCGGGATATTTTTTGCGTGCTTCGGCGCGAGCTACTACAAGTGCGGAGAGATTCCCAACTGTTCCACCTTGCACAAAAACTCCACCAGCTGATTGTGGAAGGCCAGCTAAATTCGATAACCAGCGCAGTGCTTGATTTTCAGCAAAGACTGCGCCAGCACCTTCTTGCCAAGAGCCCCCATAGAGCGCACTGGCACCCACCACTAAATCAAATAAGTTTGCATACTCACTCGGTGCCGATGGAATAAATGCCAAGTTTCGTGGGTGATCGGTAGAGATACACGCCTTTGCAAGAACGCTTGTAAAGAGTTCAAGGGCTTCATGTCCGCCAAGTCCGCGCGCCGTGATTGTGTTTCCTACTTCTGAATACAGATCTTCTGCAGTTCGTGGGCCATCAAGGGGTGGGTCATTTTTCAAACGATCAAGACTGTACGCCAAAACTTCATGGGCCAACGCCTCTACTTCGGCCGTAAATTCATGCATCACTTGCCGCCTTTTTAATAATGTTTCGGAGCATCGTTGGAAAAACAAAGAAATGAAACAGTGAGGTTGCATACCAATATAACTGACCGCCAAGTCCACGGGGGTTAAAGGTCGCCTCTTGAACAATTCGAGTTTTCCCGTTAGCTGTCGTTACCGTGAACTCTAACCAGGCTTTACCTGGTAGGACCATTTCGGCATAGAGTTTTAGATGGTGACCTCGATCTAACTCTTCTACTCTCCAAAAATCTAGACTCTCCCCCACGCGCAAATAATCGGGATCGCGACGACCTCGTCGCAAACCCACGCCACCAACGAATCGATCGACTACTCCACGTCCCCACCATAGAAAGTCAGAGCCAAACCAGCCATGATCTCCACCAATTCCCTCAATTTGTCGCCAGATTTTTTCAATTGAAATATCGGTCAGCGCTTCACGGCGATCACGTAATACGGTCTCGCCTGCCCACTCAGGATCTCCTTGAGCTTTTTGCCATGGCGCCGTCGGCATCGTCGCATCTGACCAGCGGGTTTCAACACCATGATCGGTAATCTTTGAAAGTGCCAAAGTAATCGCCGTTGCAACATCGGATAAACCTTCTGGTGGTGGCGCAATAACATCATTAATACTTTTTGCGGGATCGGCAACAACTTCACTTATGAGAGAGCCAACGAGTGGGCGTGCAAGAGCCGTTGGGACTGGGGTAACCAATCCGATCCACAAACTTGAGAGCCCTGGAGTTAGCACTGGAACTTTAATTATCCAGCGTTTTTTTAAACCAGATAGTTTGGCAAACTTTTGCATCATGTCGGCATATGTCAGAACCTCCGGACCGCCGATATCAAAGACTCTTCCGACTGGCTCCTTTAAAGTCGCCGCGGCTTTTAAATAGTACAAAACATCGCGAATAGCTATTGGATTGGTTTTATTCGTAACCCATTTAGGCGTTGTCATGATTGGTAGGCGATGAGTTAGGTGGCGTAACATTTCAAAACTAGCCGAACCCGAACCAATTATGATGCCTGCTCGTAACTCCATGACCGGAACTGAAGTACTTGCTA
>CAYHOY010000004.1:0-140422 GCA_964358665.1 uncultured Candidatus Planktophila sp.
TTAAGTGCATTTAATATTCGACCACCACTACGTGGAACCTGCACTGTATAACCCAACATTCCATGCACACCTGGCAACGTTCCAGTTGTTAAAGTCGCAAGACTAGTTGCCGTCGTTGAAGGAAACGCGGTGTTAACAATTGCATGCCGTTTGAGCCGTGTGATGTTTGGTATAGCACTGGCAAAAGTTTCTAAAACGTCGGCTCCAAAACCATCAATGAGGAAAAGGATTTCGCGGCCCATCGGACTAGTCCCTGCATCAATTGAATCTTCGGCCGTGCCCAGCCCAAGGCTTGAAAAAATCGATGGAGTGATCTGCGATAAATGCACGGGCCTATCTTCTCACTACATCCGCTAAGGTTATGCATATGAAGAGTGCAATTAAATACTCCACCGAAGTTTCAGATGCAATCGCAGCTGGAAATCCTTTGGTTGCCCTCGAATCTACGATTATTTCTCACGGCTTGCCTCGTCCGAGTAATTTATCTGTCGCCATCGAATGTGAAGAGATTATCCGCGCACATGGCGCAATACCAGCAACTATTGCCCTTTTAGATGGTGTTGTACATGTTGGAGTTGAGAGCTTCGAATTGGAGGCAATAGCCAATCGCGATGATATTTCCAAAGCTTCAATCCGTGATTTGGCGATCATCATTGCTCAAGGAAAAAGTGCGGCAACAACTGTTGCTGCCACTGCGCACATCGCTGCAATCGCCGGCATCAAGATTTTTGCCACAGGTGGCCTTGGCGGCGTGCACCGTGGAGCAAATGAGTCCTTTGATGAATCTGCAGATTTAACAGCCTTGTCTCAACTAGATATGACCGTGGTGTGCGCCGGCGTAAAGTCAATTCTTGATGTACATGCAACTCTTGAGCGCCTTGAAACCCTTGCTATAGGCCTTGTTGGATTTAAGACCAATCGCTTTCCAGGTTTCTACTTAACTGATTCGGGTTTTGATATAGAGCACCGCGTTGATAGCCCCGATGAAATTGCTGCAATTATTAAAGCTCGCACTACTATTTCCACTCAATTCAAATCATTAATAGTTGCAAATCCAGTTAAGAAAGAGATGGCAAGGGCACGCCATGATCAAATTCTCGCTGCAGGATTAGCCAAAGCGGCCCATGATGGTGTTGATGGAAAAGCAGTTACTCCATTTCTCTTAGAGCATTTTCATAGTGCATCCCATGGTGAATCTCTATCCATTAATACAGAGATTATTAAATCTAACTGTGCTTTAGCAGCTGAAATAGCGGTCGCTTTGCAATGAAAAAAATCCTGTGTATTGGCGACCTTGCTCTAGATGTAATCGCTCAGCTCAAAGAGAGCATTAACTACGGCAATGACACTGCAAGTCGAATCTCAACGCACCCAGGTGGACAGGCAGCTAATGTTTCAACATGGATTACGCGGACAAATACCAAAGCCCAACTCGTTGCACGGGTGGGAAATGATCCAGTCGGCTTTGCATTAATCTCTGATTTAGATAAATACGGAGTAGAGCATATGAATTTAATGCGCTCCGGACGGCCCACTGGTGTTGTTGTTATCTTGGTCGATGCTAATGGTGAACGAACTATGTTTCCGGATAACGGTGCCAATGCCGATCTAGAAGTTAGCGATCTTCCTCCTCTTGGTGATGTCGATGGTGTTTATATGAGCGGTTATGCCCTGCTTGATTTTCGTAGCCGCGATGCCGTTCTAGCAATGGTAAAAAAAGTTAAAGCCGCCGCAATTCCAATATATTTCGATCCAACAACAACTGGTGCGATGAAGATTGTTCCCCTTGAAGAGGTTTTATCCTGGGTTAGTCTGATGGATGGCATTCTGCTCAACGCCGAAGAAGCCCTTTACCTGGGCAATGCAGCAAATATTGAGGAAGCAGAAGAGAATTTGAAGAAGTTCACGCCTTTAGTAGTTATTAAACTCGGCTCACGCGGTGCAATGGCCGTCTATAACGGACAATCGGCAAGAGTTGCCGCGGTCACAACTAACGTCGTCGATACAACTGGTGCTGGGGATTCCTTTGCCGCAGGCTTTATTCCGATGTGGCTAGAAACAGGTGACCTAGAAACCGCCTTATCGGCCGGGACGGCGTTAGCTGCAAAGTGTGTTGCGACAGTTGGGGCGCGCCCTCCCCTGAATTAACCCCTGTAGTTGGCACAATCTCTCCCATGGCAAAGACACCGATAAAGAGCAGAGCTAAGAAAGCAGTTGGTCCAAAACCCGGAGAGTATCCGGGCAAGATTGTTGATATCGATGTCTCCAAAGAAGTATCTGAGTCATTTCTTGAGTATGCCTACTCTGTAATTTATTCTCGAGCTTTACCCGATGCGCGTGATGGTTTAAAGCCTGTACACCGCCGCATCCTTCATCAAATGGCCGACATGGGGCTGCGACCAGAGCGAGGACATGTAAAGAGCGCGCGTGTTGTCGGTGAAGTGATGGGTAAGTTGCACCCGCATGGTGATGGCGCAATCTATGACGCTCTAGTTCGCATGGCGCAATCTTTTTCAATGCGTCTTCCACTCATTGACGGTCATGGAAACTTTGGCTCACTCGATGCTGGTCCTGCAGCGATGCGTTACACCGAAGCCCGCTTAGCTCTGGCTGCAATGGCCATGGTCACTGAAGCCGATGAAAATACCGTTGATTTTGGCCCTAACTATGACGGTCAACTATCAGAGCCATTAGTTCTGCCCGCTGCATATCCCAACCTTCTCGTTAATGGGGGCTCGGGAATCGCTGTTGGCATGGCAACTAATATGGCGCCGCATAACTTAGGCGAAGTAATCGCTGCGACTAAGTTCTTGATCGAAAATCCAACAGCAACCGTTAAGCAGTTAATGAAATATATTCCGGGTCCAGATTTTCCTACTGGTGGCGAACTTGTTGGTCTTGACGGCGTGCGCGAGGCATATGCCACTGGTAAAGGTTCATTTAAAGTGCGCGCAAGTGTTGAGATTGAGAAAGTTACCTCGCGGAAAATGGGTCTAGTGGTTAAAGAGCTTCCATTTACAATCGGGCCTGAAAAAGTCGTGGAAAGAATTGCCGCCCTCGTAAAGTCCAAGAAGATTCAAGGCATCAGCGACATCGTCGATTTAACCGATGGCCAGACCGGCACTAACGTCGTGATTGAAATCAAAAATGGTTTTGAACCCGAGAAAGTCCTTGAACAACTTTATGCATTAACACCTATGGAAGATGCCTTCTCGATAAATGCAGTTGCATTAGTTAAGGGCCGTCCACAGACTCTTGGATTAAAAGAACTTCTTCGAGTTTTCATCGATCACCGAATAGAAGTAGTGCGTCGCCGAAGTGAGTACCGCAAAGCTAAGGCCCAGGCACGTTTGACTCTAGTCGACGGTCTCTTAAAGGCGATTATCGATATCGATAAAGTTATTAAGATCATCCGAGCCAGTGATGATGCAGCCACGGCAAAAGAAAAGCTCATGAAGGATTTTTCTTTAAATGATGAACAAACTACCTATATCTTAGACATGCCACTTCGACGCCTGACCAAGATGAGCAAATTAGAACTTGAAACCGAACAGAAAGAACTCAAATCGATAATCACAGAGTTAACAAAACTACTCAAGAGCGATGATGCGATCAAAGCCCAAGTATCTGAGGAGTTAACTGCCGTATCTAAGTCATTTGCTACGCCTCGAAGGACGAGAATTGGCGCTGCATAAACTCGGCTAGAATACGGTGTGATTTCAACTCAAGCCCTCGAACTACGTGCTGGTGCCCGCCTGCTGGTTAAAGGTGTAACCGTACGTATTAACAGCGGCGACCGTATCGGCTTTGTAGGTCGAAACGGTGCGGGTAAATCTACCCTTGCAAAGGTGTTGGCCGGTGAAACAATGCCTGCAGGCGGAGCGGTAAACCGGACGGGAAAAATCGGATATCTGCCACAAGATCCTCGCACAGGGGATGAACCTGGTTCGGTAATCGAGCGCATCTTGTCGGCCCGTAATTTAGATCAGATTTCACATCGTATGCGTCAAGTAGAGGAAGAGATGTCTACTACTGAGGGCGAGGCCCTTGAAAAGGCGATGGATAGATATACCCGCGTTGAACACGAATTCAGCGCAGCGGGCGGTTATGCCGCAACTGCTGAAGCTGAAGCAATCGCAACATCGTTAGGTGTAACCGAAGCGGTCTTTGGCCATGAACTGTCGACGTTATCTGGAGGTCAACGTCGCCGAATTGAGCTCGCCCGAATTCTTTTTAGTGGCGCTGAAACGCTTCTGCTGGATGAGCCAACTAACCACTTAGATGCTGAATCAGTAGTCTGGCTGCGTGATTTTTTAGCTAAATACTCTGGCGGACTTGTGATTATTTCTCACGATACTAACTTGATTGAGACCGTTGTTAATAAAGTCTTTTACTTAGATGCTAACCGCAACGTCATCGATGTATACAACTTAGGTTGGAAAGCTTATTTATTACAACGCGAACAAGATGAACATCGCCGCAAGAAAGAGCGCGCTAACGCCGAAAAGCGCGCCGAGATTTTGCAGAAGCAAGGCGAAAAAATGCGCGCTAAAGCGAGTAAAGCAACTGCGGCCCAAGGCATGTTACGACGTGCTGAAAAACTTAGATCCAGTCTTGAAGATGTGCGCGTCAGCGACAAAGTCGCACGTCTGCGCTTTCCAACCCCTGCCCCATGTGGCAAGACTCCCTTATCTGGTGAAGAGCTTTCAAAATCGTATGGCTCGCTTGAGATTTTCACTGATGTCTCATGTGTCATCGACAAGGGATCGCGCGTTGTCATTCTCGGTCTTAACGGCGCTGGCAAAACTACGCTTCTTAGAATTTTAGCCGGAGAACTTGAATCTGACACAGGCACCGTCGAGCATGGTCATGGATTAAAGATTGGTTACTACGCTCAAGAGCACGAGTCGCTAGATTTCGAGCGAACTGTCCTTGAAAATATGATGTCGGCAACGCCAGATCTACGCGAGCCAGAGGCTCGAAATACTCTTGGCTCATTCTTGTTTATCGGCGATGATGTCCATAAGCCCGTTAAAGTCTTATCAGGTGGCGAGCGAACACGTTTAGCCCTTGCAGTTCTGGTTGTTTCTGCCGCAAATGTTCTGCTTCTTGATGAGCCAACAAATAACTTAGATCCAGCATCACGCGCTGAAATTCTGGGCGCGCTAAGCGAGTATCAAGGCGCAGTTATCTTGGTGAGCCACGATGAAGGTGCAGTTCAATCACTAAAACCTGAGCGCGTTATCTTGCTGCCTGATGGTGATGAGGATCTGTGGAAAGAGGAGTATTTCGACTTAGTCTCTATCGATTAATTAAGTCCTGTGCATAGAAAATCCTCTGTGGACAAAGGCAAGAAACCTAGGAGCTCATCACCAAGCAAAATGGATGGCCCTCGGGATCGAGATAGACGCGAAAACTCTCTCCTGGTTGGTACTCTGCTTTAGTCGCACCAAGTGCGATTACGCGCTTTTCGCCTTCATCTAAATCAGGAACCTCGAAATCTAGATGCATTTGTTGAGGCACTGCCCCCGTTGGCCAGGTTGGTCGTCGGTAATTATCAATCTTTTGGAATCCCATCATGCGCTTTCCATTATGAAATAAATCTACCCACTCAACTTCTGGTCTAACATCATTTAAAAGTTGAGCAGAGTAGCCAGTAAGGGCGGCATAAAACTGGGCTAACGCGATAGGTTTTTCGCAATCGATCGCTGGGTAATGATGACTGGCCACTGGTGTCATTTTTGCAACAGAGTATTTTTTCTCATCTCGGTAAATGAGCCAGTGATACCACGATATACCTGCAGTCGTAATGAGTAGAGCAACAGCGGTTCTAGATTTTCTAATCGTTTCAGAACCTAAATTCGATTGAAACAGCGCTTCGAAGAAGATTGAGACGCCGATTAACAACATCACAACGGCGACTACGCCACTAACACCAAAGAGGAGGAAGAGGTAGAAACGGCGTGTCGGCGAAGCATACTCATCGCTTGGATGAGCAACTAACTGCCCCTCGATTCTGTTCCAATAAATCCACCAAATAGGCGCACCTACAATAATGAGAGTGAGGGCACCAATCAATGTATTAATTGAGCCAGCTCCATACATTACAGACTTGGCGGAAAATTTCTCCAAAATTGAAATCAAAATCATAGAGATACCGGCGGCCGCTGCAATGAGACTGATTCCAGCCATTAGGTATTGGTAGATACGTTGAACTTCATCACTTTCACCGGATTTTTTACTTTCCAAAACCTCCTTGTGGTACCACCAAAGAGTCAACCCAACGGCAAATGCTGCAACTGTGCCGGGTAGATCGTTAAAGAAAGAAGAAGCTGATTCATTTTTTGTATCACCAATAAACCAAATTAAACTCTGATAGAGAGTAAAACTTGCTGAAACGATCATCATTACTATTCCGCCACCGGTTCCAGCAAGCAGAACATAGGCATACCAGAGCGTATTTCGCTCCGATTTAATAGTAATTCTTAGCCAATATAGATACCAGACGGTAGCGCCAATCGAAAAGGTAATAAATCCTTCCATGAGCGGACGCGAAGATTCAAATAACAATAGGGTTTTTTCACTTCCAAATATGAGATTAATGAGATTCTGAAGCGTCTCAATCGCACCTGTTACAACAGTTACTAAACCAATGACTGACCCGATTATCAAAGAATTAGTGAGACCAGGACCAAAAATAAGATGGGTGTGCAGTCGATAATGCAAAAACCATATTGGCATCCACACAATGAACCGTGCAATAGAGCTGGCGTTGAAGTTTTCAGCGGCAACTAGCCAAGTGAGGACTCCATTTGCAGCGATCATTGTGACAATTAAGCTCACTATTGAAATCGCAACAAAATATATATTCCAACCAAAAGTCTTAATCTCCAATTTATTTTCAGCAACACTCTTTCGAACCCATCTCGCTACAAGGATGAGGAGCGGGAGGCCAACTAATGAAAATGAAGTATCTCTTGCAAGGGCGCTTTGGCTAGAAACGATTTCGTTGCTAAATCCAATAATTCGACTAATGATTCCAGATACGCCGGTCGCTGAAATCACAACTAAGGCAAATAGAAGGCCAAATTGGAAGAAGCGACGGACTTGGTCTCCCCTATTTGTCGCAACACCGTCATTGGAAAATACGCGTTTAGCTGCCAGAAAAATTAAGACGATGACAAAGAGGAAACCAAAGATTCCGATAAACCTCATTTAGGTGGTCCGCAGTCGTAAAGTGGCCAAGGTATTCCAGTAAGCAGCCATTTCGAGGAAAGCTTTTCTAATCTCATAGTTTGTGGATTCGAATAACTCGAATCAAAGGGCATTGATGAGGCATACTCCACATCTATTTTTACAATTGCACTCGTACCTGAAATCACGCTACTAATGAGATTCACTCTGTAGGAATCATGAATATATGCGCGATCTAAGTCTGTGGATTCACAGGAGTTATTGGGATCGAGAAAAGTTAAGGCAAGATCATTATCGCCCTTGATTATTGCATCTAAATAGAGCTGCACCGTTGCCTCAGGACTTCCCGCTGTGAAGTTCTTCTCTGGTTTGCTGGAAATCGCAAGGGATATAGTGGCTAATAACGCCAAAATTAATCCTGCAACAAGTAAAACGCTATTGGGTGATTTTGAGAGTTTCCTCATGGATTGATCGTATAACATCCCTGCTTTAAGGCTCTGTATTAAGCGTCGATGTGGTCGCGATCGATTTCAGCGTTAGCGATGAACTCTTTACGAGGGGCAACATCGCTGCCCATCAATAGTTCGAACATCGCCTCGGCGGCAGTTGCATCGGAGACGGTAATACGACGCAGAGTACGTGCATCTGGATCCATGGTAGTTTCGCGCAGCTGGTCGGCATCCATTTCGCCCAGACCTTTGTAGCGCTGAATCGGCTCTTTCCACTTCTTACCGTTCCTCTTTAAATCTGCCGTAATTTTCTTCATCTCATCATCACTATATGTGTAAATATATTGACCCTTTTTACCTCCCCCACCCATGACTTCAACACGGTGAAGTGGAGGGATAGCGGCAAATACTCGGCCTGAATCAATAAGTGGGCGCATATATCGATACATCAAAGTTAAAAGTAAGCAACGAATATGCGCACCATCAACATCGGCATCGGACATCAAAATTATTCGACCATACCGCGCTTCATCGAGTTCGAAGGATTTTCCAGAGCCCGCACCAATTACTTGAATTATCGACCCGCACTCTTTATCTTCGAGCATCTGCGATAGTGATGCTTTCTGCACATTAAGTATTTTTCCGCGAATCGGCAAGATTGCTTGGAACTCACTATTGCGCGCGGCCTTAGTTGTGCCAAGTGCTGAATCACCCTCGACGATAAATAGTTCAGTGCGAGTTACATCCTCTGAACGACAGTCCGAAAGCTTCGTGGGCAACGAAGATGATTCCAACGCATTCTTGCGACGTTGTAAATCTTTGTGGGCACGTGCAGATATTCGTGTTCGCGATGCCGCAGCGATCTTTTCTAGCACTAAGCGACCGTTAGCTTTATCGATTCGCTTAGTTGTATTGAAATACTCCTTCATCTTGTCCGCGACAACGGCGGCAACGATTCGAGTTGCCGCTGCAGTACCGAGAACTTCTTTGGTCTGGCCTTCAAACTGTGGCTCTGACATTCGTACAGTGATAACAGCCGTCATGCCTTCAAGAATGTCATCTTTAATAACATCGGCCTCTTTGTTGGCAAGGGTTTTAGTCGATCGAAGCGCTTCATTAATAACCTTGACCAATGAGCGCTCAAAGCCAAGTACGTGTGTTCCGCCCTTTGGGGTTGCAATAATATTTACGAATGAGCGTTGAGTTGTCTCAAAGCCATTGCCCCACTTCATTGCGATATCGACTTCCATATCGCGCTCAACTTCGGTTGACACCATGTGGCCTTTATCATCTAATACCGGGACGGTCTCTTGATAATGTCCACTGCCATAAATTCGAATAACATCACCAACAGGCTCATCGGGCTGTAAGAAGTTGCAGTATTCGGTAATACCGCTTTTGTGGAAAAAAACTTCACTCGTCTTAGTTTTACCGCGATTATCATTAACAGTGAGCGTTAAACCCGGCACCAAATATGAGGTTTGGCGCGCTCGATCATAAATCTCTGAAAGCTCTAATTCAGCCTCTTTTAAGAAGATCTGTTTATCTGACCACCATTTAATTCGCGTACCCGTGACTTTGCTAGAAATCTTTCCAATGACGCGCAAACCTGACTTAGCTTCAAATGGAGCCTTAGGTCCATCACCCTCAAAAATTCCTGCAATGCCGCGCTGAAAAGACATCCAATAAATCTTTCCATCACGGTCGACTTCAGCATCAAGACGAGATGCAAGAGCGTTAACAACTGATGCACCAACACCATGAAGGCCGCCAGATGCGGCATAAGAGCCGCCTCCAAATTTTCCGCCGGCATGTAATTTTGTTAAGACAACTTCAACACCTGTTAATCCAGTCTTTGGCTCTTTATCAACTGGAATTCCGCGACCATCATCATGGACTTCAACTGAGCCATCGGATTCAAGGTTAATTTCAATTTTCTTGCAATGTCCGGCTAAAGATTCATCGACAGAGTTGTCGATAATCTCCCATAAGCAGTGCATAAGTCCACGTGAATCAGTGGAACCGATATACATTCCAGGGCGTTTTCGAACGGCATCAAGGCCTTCGAGGACCGCTAAATCTTTTGCGGTATAGCTATCCTGCACAGTGTTTGCAGTTGGTGCAGTTTTTTCGGCCACGGAGCGAAAGGTTATCGCTCGAGGCGATTAATCACTGGCAAGCGCGCCGAATTTGTCAGTTGTTACTGATATTCTTGAACTTCTCCGGGAATTCTGAGCAAATTACTTGGATTTTAACGTGCGGGGAATATCTATACGTGGTTTGATGTTCCATAGGAAGAGACCGAGAACGGAGAGAGATATGTCAGATCAAGTGATGCTCGAATCAGTACCTCTTAACGCCCTTGACCGCTGCGATCGCTGCGGAGCCCAGGCATATGTACGTGCCGTACTTCTCAATGGTGGAGAACTCATGTTTTGCGCTCATCATGGCAAGGAATATGCTGAAAAGCTTAAGAGCGTAGCAGCCACGATTACCGATGAGAGCGAAAAACTCGTCGAAACCTCTGCTTTTTAACTATCAGGTTGTGTAATGGCTTTATGACTGCCATCACACCAAGGCTTATCTTTACTCAATGAGCAGCCACAAAATTTCACGTTCTCTCTAGTTTCAAGAATGTTCCCTTGTGCATCTACAAAATCAACCGCGCCGAGGATCTTTATCGATCCACTGACGGGGTTAATGTAGATAGTTGGATTAGCCATTTTAATCTAAGTAATCGCGCAGCACTTGGCTGCGTGATGGGTGACGAAGTTTCGACATTGTCTTAGATTCAATCTGACGGATACGTTCGCGAGTGACGCCGTAAACCTTTCCAATCTCATCCAAAGTCTTTGGCTGACCATCAGTTAGACCAAAGCGCATTGCAACAACACCGGCCTCCCGCTCAGATAAAGTATCTAAAACTGAGTGCAACTGTTCTTGTAGCAGAGTAAATGAGACCGCATCGGCTGGAACAACGGCTTCAGAGTCTTCAATGAGATCTCCAAACTCGCTATCGCCTTCTTCGCCAAGTGGTGTGTGAAGTGAGATCGGTTCGCGACCGTATTTTTGTACTTCAACTACTTTTTCAGGGGTCATATCGAGCTCTTTTGCGAGCTCCTCTGGAGTCGGTTCGCGACCTAAATCCTGCAACATCTGGCGTTGCACTCGTGCCAACTTATTAATGACTTCAACCATGTGTACCGGGATACGGATTGTGCGGGCTTGATCTGCCATCGCACGTGTAATCGCCTGGCGAATCCACCACGTTGCATAGGTTGAAAACTTATAACCCTTTGTGTAGTCGAATTTTTCTACTGCACGAATCAAGCCTAAGTTTCCCTCTTGAATTAAATCAAGGAAGAGCATTCCTCGCCCTGTGTAGCGTTTAGCAAGGGAGACAACCAATCGAAGGTTTGCCTCTAACAAGTGGTTCTTAGCGCGCTTGCCATCTTCTACTAACCACTCGAGCTCGCGCTTTAACTTCTTGTCCAACTTCTTTTCACTCTTTAACTTTGATTCGGCGAACAAGCCGACTTCAACACGAGTTGCCAACTCAACTTCGAGTTCGGCGTTCAAAAGTGCCACGCGACCAATCTGCTTTAAGTAATCCTTAACTGGGTCGGCAGTTGCACCGGCGGTCATAACCGTTTGCTCCGGTGGAAGATACTTGATTTCTCGCTGGACTACCTTCATCTTTTCGATGAAATAATTAAGTAGATCTTCAAGGTTCTTTAGCGAACCGATAGTTACAGCCTCCGCCACAGTCTTTGCAGATCTTTCCGTAAAAGTCTTCATCTCAAACTGTTGTTGAATCTGCTTGTATGTCAAAGCCTTTGCTTCAGCTTCGCTAATGCCATAACGCGTAGGGGCGCTGACCGAATTGTTTTTTGAATTAATCGCTTCAATAACAATATTGACGTTTCTTAAATCCTTCTTTAACTTCTCACGCTCATTCTTATCTTCTTCTTCATCATCGGCCTCTGAATCAGCCAATGTAAATGAGCCTTTCGCCTTACTTGATTCATCTGAGAGCGTTACGACACGGACTTTATCTTCAGCCTCATGTTCAACAACGTCGACAGCGTCGGCGATTAACTTTTCATCATCTTCAAGTTCAACTTCTTCAAGTTCAACTTCTTCGCCATCAATCGTTACAATAGCTATTTTTGCAGGTACAATTTTCTCTGGTGTAACTTTTTCAACTATGGGCTTTGGCTCGATCAATGCATAATCAGACTTCTTTAGAATACGAGATGGCGAACCAAGTCCAGACTTTCGGAGCTTTTCAACCATTATTGGAAGCGAAATCGCTAGGGCTCTAGCCTCATCTACTAAATCTTTATTCATCTTATTCGGAATACGATTAATTGATGTAACTCCGCGAAGTTCAAGTTCAGCTAAAACTTCATTTTGTCGTATTACTGCATTTTTCGCATCGACAATAGCTTGAACATCTTTGACATTTAAATCTTTTTTCAACTCTATTTTTACAGGCTTAGCTACCTTTTTAACTGGTGCGACCTTCTTAGCAACCGCTCTTTTTATAGGTGCTTTTTTCGCTGCTGCTTTTTTAACCGGTGCAGTTTTTTTCGCTGCTGCTTTTTTAACCGGTGCAGTTTTTTTCGCTGCTGCTTTTTTAACCGGTGCAGTTTTTTTCGCTACCGGCTTCTTGCTTGCCTTATTTTTGAGCGCACTAGATACAGCCACATTAGTCCTTTGGTTTTATCAGCTATGCGCTGAAGCGATGGCTATATTATAATTTATCCACAGGGTAAAATGCACATCGAAAACCCCTTTTTAACGCTATTCGGAGAGCGCGAGCGCCTCTTTAATCACATTTCCGACTAACTCCACCTCAACGAGGAAGCCATCATGGCCAAAAGGCGATGAAATCGTCACTAACTCTTGGGCAAGGGGCGCTAAATCCGCGATCTCTGCTTGAAGGCGCACTGGAAAGAGGCGATCGGTATCAATCGAGACGGCGATGACTGGAATCGCAATGCTCGACAGGGCTGCGGCAACTCCTCCTCGTCCTCGCCCAATATCATGGCTGTTCATCGCCTCTGTTAAGGCAATATAGGTATTGGCATCAAAGCGCTGAGATAGCTTCTCGGCTTGATGATCTAGATATGACTCAACGGCAAAGCGGCCCGTGTCATCGCCTTGAAGCTCACGGCCAAATCGAACATCCATTTCAGCCTCGGTTCTATAGGTCAAGTGGGCGATTCGTCTAGCGATCCCCATACCCTCAATCGGACCCACCGATTTATCGTAGTAATCCCCACCAAAAAAATTGGGGTCCGACTTTATTGCTCGGATCTGAATCGAAGATGTGCCGATTTGATCTCCCGTTGCAACGGCTGAAGAGCCGATGGTACAGATGGCATCGACTCGATCTGGATGCGCAACGGCCCACTCCAGGGCACGCATTCCACCTAGGGATGGTCCAACGGCGAGTCGATATTTCTTGATGCCAATCACATCACTAAATGCAATCTCAGCTGCAACCATGTCTCTAATCGTCACCGATGGAAAGCGTGAACCATAACGCAGGCCATCAGGTGCAATCGATGATGGTCCGGTAGATCCCTGACAACCACCAATTACATTAGGGCAGACGATGAAATACTTATCGCTATCAAATGCTAACCCTGGGCCTACCATCGATGGCCACCAACTTGGGACATCGGACCAGCCCGTCATTGCATGGTTGACCAAGATGGCGTTGTCAGCTCGCTCGTTCAACGTTCCCCAACTTTGATAAGCGATTGTAATGTTTTCTAAGCGCTCTCCACTTTCAAGGAGCAGCCCACCGATATTTACAAAAAGGCGATCACCGGGTTCATGGGTTTCAAGCCATGCCCCGGTGACCAATCCCCGTGAATCCTTCATTACGTAGCTGCTGCAAACCCATCGCTTAGATCGGCCTTAATGTCATCGATATCTTCAAGCCCCACAGATAAGCGAATTAAACCAGGCGTTACTCCAGCATCTAGTAACTCCTCGGCCGATAACTGTGAGTGCGTGGTCGATGCTGGATGAATCACAAGGGATCGCACATCACCAATATTTGCAACGTGAGAGTGCAGAGTTAAGGCTTCAACGAATTTCCTTCCTGCCTCGATTCCGCCTTTAATTTCAAAGGAGAGAACTGAGCCTGAGCCCTTAGGTGCATACTTTGTGGCTAGCGCGTTGTATGGCGAATTCGGTAGCCATGAGAAGTTAACTTTCTCAACTTGAGGATGTGCGTCGAGCCATGTTGCAACGGCCTTCGCATTCTCTAGATGTTGCTTCATACGAAGTGTAAGCGTCTCTAAGCCTTGAGCAAGTAACCAGGCGTTAAAAGGCGAGACTGCAGCTCCAATATCGCGGAGTAAAGTAAGGCGGATTTTAAAGATGTAGGCAAGATTTGCACCAAAGGCGCTACCAACACCTAGAGCTTGGGCATAAACCAGTCCGTGATAGGAAGGATCTGGCGTATTAAAGCTAGTGAACTTCTCTGGATAGAGTGCGTAATCAAAATTACCTGAATCCACAATTGCGCCCACGACGGCGTTTCCATGTCCGGAGAGGAACTTAGTGGCTGAGTGCACAACTACATCCGCTCCGAATTCGATTGGCCGGATAACATATGGTGTCGCAACCGTATTATCAACAATGAGTGGAACATGGCTTTCGTGTGCAACTTTTGCTACGGCAGCGATATCCAAAATATCGTTGTTAGGGTTTGAGATAGTCTCACCAAAAAATGCTTTGGTATTGGGACGCACAGCTGTGCGCCACTCCTCTGGATCATTTGGATTATCGATAAAAGTGACTTCAACTCCAAATGTCGGCAAGGTGTAATGGAATAAGTTATATGTTCCACCGTATAAATACTTTGATGAAACGATGTGATCACCAGCAGTTGCAACTGCTAAGACTGCGAATGTAGTTGCTGCCGAACCCGATGCAAGAAGCAGCGCGGCAACGCCACCTTCAAGAGATGCAATGCGTTTTTCAACAACATCCTGCGTTGGATTCATGATGCGGGTATAGATATTTCCAAGCTCAGCCAAGCCAAATAAATCTGCGGCATGTTTAGTATCGCGGAACTGATAGGCGGTCGTCTGATACAGCGGTAGCGCGCGAGCGCCAGTTGTTGGATCTGCAATCTGCCCAGCATGGATCTGACGGGTTTCAAAAGCTGCCTCTTCAAATGTAAACGATGACATTAAATACATTCCTCCCAGTTATGGGACCACTCGAGTACTTATGCCGACGCTGGCAGTTCTAATACGGTTCGAGTGATCCACGCTTATCGATGGCGTTGTTGCTATCGATCTGGTCTTCACCCGGAGCACCCCACCGTGGTGGAGGGTTGCCGTCTAGTAAGCCGGGGCTAAACACTAGAACTCGTGACCTGGGTGGACTCTAACAGAGAGTCGGCGCTAGTCAAATATGCCGGCCGTTACCTTTGGGTGAAGCTCGCAGCGCATTGCGGCAAAGGCGGCGGCGGGCCAGCCTGAACCAAAGACTCGGCGCAGTAAAATCGTCAATGAGTAATGGGGTTGGTCAATGCTTGCCCGATCAAGTGCGCGATAAGCCAGTGCAATATCTCCACTCTCATAGGCCAGCGTTGCAAAAAGGCAGGCAACCGGTGCGACAAATCCATCTGGTGCTATTTGGAGTAAATAATGCCACATCCCCCAATATGTTTGAAAGCTTGCAGCGTTATGGGATCCAAGAGCAAAATCACGCACTTGAATATCGCTCAAGCGCCCCAAAACTTTAGCGATGTTTTCAGGAGCGCATGCCTTTTCACATTTTTCAAACTCAAGAGCTAAATCGATGACGGCAGTTGCACCATCGCGTTGAGCGTTATTAATATCAGGTGAGTCCTCAATGATGGCGAAACTCTTAACAAGTGCGATGAATTTTAAATCATGCGCTTGGTCGGTCGATGCAATCGATAGTGCCTCTTTTTCAGTTGTCATGCTCTTCTCATTTCGTGAAGCGGGTTGGGGCCGATACAACGGTGACGGTTGCCACCGAGGTGTTAACTACTTTTCCCGTTACTGCCCGAACTGCTCCATTATGCGTGAAGGTGCCATTCCAGGTTGTTAAGAGCAGAACTGGATAAGTGCCAGGCTTTGAGTACGTATGAGTAATCATCGCTTTTGGATATGGAGCGCCAGGGTTTGTGGTGGCCCACATTGCGCCATCCCCAAAGGACCAAATGAAACCTGGGCGCAGAGTTACGTCGACTACTTCACCGATTATGTTCACTCGGCTTTGAAATACCTGTGGCACATCTACCCAAAAAATCACCGGCACATTAGTCAGAGCTTCAAATTCAGGCTGAAAGGCGATCCCGGCAGTTGGAACTAACTTAGTTAAACGATCACTGAGATTGGCGGTACGCGTAACTCTTTTAGGAGCAGCTGTACGAGCTCTGTAACTGCGCTTTACGTAAGGCTTGGGTGCAGGGGTGTATTTGGGCGGAAACCACAACGTTGACGTGGGCGATGGTTGTGCCTTTGGTGCGCGTTGTGTGACTGTATTACTACTTCCCTTATGGGCTTCGATAATTATCTGGTTATTTTTCGTGTACACATCGACGCAGGCCGAGTCGCTGCAATCGGCAAAGGCTGGAAGCGGCGCGACCAAAAGTGCGGCAATAACAGGGATTATTAAAGCTTTCATGACCGTGACGATAAGTGTGCGCGCCGACCGTTAGCGCCCTCACAGTACTAACTGTGGATAGTTATGCCACTCTTACATCATGGCGCATAGAGATGGGGATGGTTGGATCCAATGCCAATGCGGCAGTAAACACTGGGGTCTAAATGGCGCAGCCGGAATCCTGATTGTGCGTGGTCATGAAATTCTTTTACAGCATCGAGCTCCGTGGGTACATAACGGTGATACCTGGGGAATCCCAGGCGGTGCGCGCGATAGTCATGAGAGCGTGATTCAAGGTGCGATCCGTGAGGCGATTGAAGAGACCGGGATCGATCCAGTTTTCCTTACTCCTTTACAGACGTTTAGCGATAAGCATGGCAACTGGCGCTACGACACCGTAATTGCCAGAGCCACAATTGACTTGGTTGCACATGAAGTAAATGAAGAGTCACATGAAGTACGTTGGGTGGACATTGACAAGGTTGCTGAATTAAATCTTCATCCAAGTTTTGGAAACTCCTGGCCAGCCATACGTGAAATTCTCAATGATCTTGTCGGCCCACGCTGAAGTGATCTGTACTTACCTTTGAGTGTGAGCGTTGCAATCAAAGTTAAATGAATTAGAGGTTGGTCAAACCATTGATACAGAATCGAGTTGCTGACTTGATCTCAGCTTGCGCATCGAAGCCGCTTTCGATTCGTTTTGTGGCTACATCAGTTGTAGCTTGAATATATGAAAGGGCCTGCGAGATATCTTTAACGCCAATTTGAGTTAGCGCCTTATTAAGAGGCGCTAACAATGCGCGGTGAGCTGCTCCGATAGAATGTGATCGTTCTTGGGGCAATGTCGTTGCATTCAACGCTTTAGCCAGCAAGTGTCGACCATCTGCTATGTACTGAAGTGCGCCGACAATCCATAGTTCGATACATGAATATGGTTCGTCGCACTCACCAACTGCCGATTGTAAAATAGATGCGAAAGTGCCAAGCTCATCGAGAACTAAATCGGCAACTAAGTCAGAGCCGCTATTGAAATATTCATAGACCGATGTACGAGAAAGACCAGCGCGCTGGGCAACGGCCGCTACAGTTACCGCCCCGCCACCTGATTCGATCGCAATTGCCGCCGCGGCATCAATGAGCTGAGCACGACGCCAATCCCGATGCTGTGCAAGTGTCGGAGTTTCAATGTGCGGCATGGCGCTATTCTTTCACGGTTTCGTTAAGTCTGCGCAATGACTCTCGAACAATATCCTTATCGGATGTTCGCCATAGCGGTGGCATTGAGTTTAGAAGTACGCTCCCATATCGTTTTGTGACGATTCGCGAATCTAAAATTGCGACTACGCCTCGATCATCAACAGATCTAATAAGTCGACCTGTGCCCTGTGCCAAAAGAAGCGCCGCTCTAGGTAGGGAAACCTGCATAAAACCACTTCCGCCAGCGGCGTCGGCCTGTGCTGCACGCGCCGACATAACAGGTTCGTCGGGTCGTGGAAAGGGAATTCGATCGATAGCTACAAGGATGCAGCTATTACCAGGGACATCTACACCTTGCCATAGCGACATCGTGCCGAGCAAAATCGAAGTCTCATCCTTTGCAAAGCGTTCAACCAGCGGGCCGACGGCATCTCCGCGCCTTTGAGTAAAGATCTTTATGGGAAGTTCTGCCAAAACTTTGCGCAAGTGTGCATCTGCTGCTTCTACTCCGCGCCAGGATGAGAAGAGTGCAAGCGTCCTACCGCCAGCTGCATCGATTAACTCGCCTAATTCTGTTAGCGCTTCAATACTTGGACCTTCACGGCCAGGTTCAGGTAAGTGCTTAGGTATATATAGAACGCCCTGATTTGCAAAATCAAAGGGAGAACCAACATCTAACATCTGCACATTTGCTGGATCAACTTCTCCGCTCTTAACATCGCTATTTAAATCATCTCCTACTAAGAAACCAATACTCTTTGCCAGAGAGTTAAATGAGTTGCCCACTGTTAATGTCGCCGAAGTTGCGATTACCGGTGTTTGAGTAAGTAAGTTTTCCCGCAAAACATCTGATACTGAAAGTGGCGCTAAATGTAGTGTAGAAAAAACCGGCTCATACCAGAGAACGAAACCATCACTGAGTTTTAGAAGTGTGGCCGAAGTTGTGGAAATCTCACTTACCGCGCCTTTTACTCGTGCGCGTTCGGCTAGAACATCGGTGTCAATTATTTCATCATCGGCTGAAAGAAATTGAGTAATTGCCTGCGCGCTTTCGCGCACTTTACGAATGGGAGATTCCAGAGATTGTGGAATCTCTTGTAGTCGACCTTGTGCGGTAAAATCTCCTCGGATTGATTCACCGTAATCAACCATGGACTCATGAAAATCGTTAGCGGCTTTGTGAAAACTATCTGAAAGCTTGCCCGGCATGAATTTTCGTGCCATGGCTGATGCGCGTAAGACTCGAGCTGAAGTGAGTTCTTCGGTCACTGCCTGCGTCGCCCGATCCATAAATTCATGAGCCTCGTCTAGTATAACGACATCGCGCTCGGGTAAAATTGGATGCGAATCCACGATTTCGATTGCTAAAAGCGTGTGGTTAGTGACCACTACATCGGCGGTTTGCGCTTTAGCTTTAGCGTTAGCGGCAAAGCATTGCCGACCAAATGCACAAGTATCTGCACCCACGCACTCGCGTCCTGAAACTGAATTAGCTGCCCACACACGTCTGTCAACATCAGGGGCGTCATCGCGATCCCCGGATACGCCGGGTTTGCGCGCCCAGTCGTGCAGGCGTTTGGCATCTTTTTCAAGTGATGAAATACCTAACATTATTTCGCCATCTGGATCGGGTTCTTCGCTATTCATTTTTTGCAAGCAGATGTAGTTACCAACACCTTTATAAATAGCATAAGTAATGTCACGACCCAAAACTTTTTCAAGGGCTGGAACAACTGCGGGTAAATCACGCTCTACTAACTGACGTTGCAGCGCTAATGTCGCAGTCGCCACCAAGGTTTTTTTCCCATGCACAAGGGGTGGAATTAAGTAGGCTAGCGATTTTCCTGTGCCAGTGCCCGCTTGAACCATTAAGTGGTGGCCATCGGTCAAGGCGTTAGCAACGGCTTCTGCCATCTCAATCTGACCTTCGCGCGGTGCACCACCTATTGCATTGATTGCAGCATCGAGTGCCTCGCGCACCTTTTCTGACATCTCACTCATGTGGTGGGCTAGAAATTCAATAGCGCAAGGGCTGCAGCTGCACTGTCGTAACCCTTATCTTCTATACTCCCAGCACCCCCAGAGCGCGCAATGGCTTGATCTAAATCATTACACATCAGCACGCCGTAGCCAATCGGCTTTGAAAATTTAAGTTGAACATCGATGACACCTTGAGTCAGACCTTGACAGACATAGTCAAAGTGCGGTGTCTGACCCTTTAGAACGAGCCCAACGGCCACGACGGCATCAAAGCCCTTTTCAAAGGCTTTCTGTGCCGCAAGTGGAATCTCCATTGAACCGGGAACAAAAATTACTTCTATCGTGGAAACTTCCGCCTCTTCTAACGCGCGCCTAGCGCCTGCAATCAGGTCATTACAAATATCTAAATGCCAGGAGGATGAAATTATCGCAATCTTTGCTTTCGGAGTTTTAACAACTGGAAGTGCGGGACCGGGGCCAGCCATTAATTGCTCCTTACATGTCCGAGGCGCTCTGCCTTAGTTGTTAAATACTTTTTATTAAATTCATTATCTTCGACCGATAGTGAAACCTGTTCGCAGGCAATTCCACTTTCGAGCACAGCCAAAACCTTTTGAGGATTATTTGTTAGTAGCCTAATGGATGTGAGGTTGAGATTTTTAAGTATTGCGACAGCCTCACTCCAATCACGTGCATCAATTGGGTGGCCGAGCTCTAAGTTAGCATCGACGGTATCTAAGCCCTCATTTTGTAAGATGTAGGCTTTTAGTTTTTCACTAAGTCCTATTCCACGGCCTTCATGATCTCGAAGATAGATAATAAACCCATAGCCATGCTCTTGGATCGCAATGATTGAGCGATTTAACTGCTCGCCACAATCACATCGCTTTGAACTCATCACATCTCCCGTAAAGCACTCTGAGTGCACCCTCACGAGAGGAGTAGTACCTTCTGAGCCAAAACGCATGACAACCTGCTCGCGGTGTTTAAGCGATGGATACGTTGCAAGGCTCCATTCTCCAGATTCAAGCTGGACATTGACCCACTCAAACTCGTAGTGCGGATATGCAGGGTTTTTCTTTGGCAGTGCTAGAGAGCTCTGATACTCCACAATGTCAGCGATGGAGATGATTGCAATCTTATGTTCGGCGGCAAAGGTGGCCAGTGTTTCGCCTCGAGCCATTGACCCATCCGGGGCAACTATCTCTGCCAGTAAGGCGGCAGGGTAGGCGCCAGTTAATTCTGCCAATGCAATGCCTGCCTCTGTATGTCCCTGGCGCATACCCAGGCCCTGTTTATGTGCAATCAGTGGGTAGATGTGACCTGGTCGGATGAGATCTGAGTGGCGAGTTGTTTCACTACCAAGGGCTCGAATAGTTGCGCTGCGATCGGCGGCGCTAACGCCGGTAGTAATGCCAGAGGCAGAATCTACCGAGACGGTAAATGCTGTCTTTCGCAGATCTTGGTTCTGCTCGACCATATAGGGAAGGCGCAACCGGTATGCCTCTTCTTCTGTAATTGCAACACATAAAATTCCAGTTGTATGACGGACCATAAATGCGGTCTTTTCTGGGGTTGCATGTTCGGCCAACATAATTAAGTCGCCCTCATTTTCACGATTGTGATCATCGACAACAATGAGCATTGCACCATTTTTAAATCCATTCAGTGCATTGAGAAACTTACTCTCCACGGGTGACCCCCTTTGCAACCATTCGCTCAACGTACTTTGCCAAAATATCAACCTCTATATTTATTAAATCACCTAGCTGCCTCGAGGAGAGATTTGTCTTTGCTAGCGTCTCAGGGATGAGCCAAACCGTTACTGTGCAGCTCGCATCATCGATAGAGCCCACAGTTAATGAGACTCCATCGAGTGCAATAGAGCCTTGGGCTACGACATAGCGAAGTAGATGCTCTGGAATTGTGAGAGAGAACTCTGACCATTTCTCTCCAGGTTTAATTGAGCTTACGCTGCCAACTCCATCGACATGGCCCTGGACAATGTGCCCGCCCATCCGCGCATTGAGTTGTGCAGCTAATTCGAGATTCACGGGGCTACCTACAGTAAGTGCAGATAATGAGGTCAGTGAGAGAGTTTGGACCATAACATCAGCGGTAAAAGTATTGCCTGATACCGATGTCGCTGTCAGGCACACACCGTTGACGGCGATTGAATCGCCCAGTGCGATCTCAGAGATTACTTGGGGGGCACTGATAGTAAAGAACGCTGAACTTTCACCCCTTTCAATTGCGGTGATTGTTCCGAGCTGGGCAATTAGACCTGTAAACATCACTCACCATTTCTTATTCGATAAACAGATTTAACATCGCCATCTAATACATCAGTGCTGATGTGATCAAGGCGTATCTGATTGGTAATCGTCGAGGGATATTCAAAGCTAAAGAACTGCTTTCCTGAGCCCAGCAAAGATGGGGCCTGATATATAATTAACTCATCCAGCAACCCGGCATCAAGCATCGCGCTGCCAAGAGTTGGGCCAGCCTCTACCAAGACATGATTAAGTCCCTTTTCATTGAGCTGTGCAACCAGGAGTCCTAAATCCTTGGATTGAACAAGCATCGTTGGAGCGGCATTATCAAAGATTTGGGAGGTTTTTGGCAAAGGTTGTTCACCACAAATAACTCGGATTGGGTTATGGGTAAATCCTGCATTATCTACTTGAGGAATTAAGTGTGGATTGTCTGCAATAACCGTGTTGGTACCAACCAAAATCGCATCGGCCGCTCGACGTAACACCTGAACATCTGAGCGCGATTTTTCATTGGTAATCCACTTGGATGTTCCATCAGTTGCTGCAACCTTGGCATCGAGAGTTGTAGCAACCTTCCAGGTAAAAAATGGGCGATTCTTTTTGATCTTCATCAGCCATGCGCGGTTTGACCATGAAGCCTCCTGGCACAAAACATTGTCAACAACTGTAACTCCAGCTGCTCGCAATGCATCCGCTCCACCAGCAGCAATGGCGTGTGGATCACTTACGGCAAAGACAACTCTGGTAATGCCTGCATCGATAATAGCTTGCGTGCACGGACCAGTACTGCCGGTGTGATTACATGGCTCTAACGTCACAACAAGGGTTGCACCTTTAGCCCGCTCCCCTGCAGCTTTAATTGCAACAACCTCTGCATGATCAGGTGCCTGCATACGATCATGAAAACCTTCTGCGATAAGCGCACCCGATGCATCAACAACTATCGCACCAACTATTGGATTAGGAGCAGTCTTTCCCAAAGCTTTTTCGGCAAGGGCAATAGCACGGCGCATTAGCGGTACGTAATCCATATCTACCCCCACTCTTCAATCGAGTTGCCGGGGTGAGTGCTCTCAACCATAGATGTTGAAATGCACAGAGAAGGTAGGCAAGAACCTACCTCTTGTTGGTTTCCTCTCATCCGGACTTTAACCGTCGGTCCCAGAATTTCACTGAGTCAACCGATACCTGGCTGGTATCGGGTCGCGGACTATAACCGCCGGTTCGAAATTACATCGACCCCGGAAACAACAAGCACAGTATAGCGGCTCAAGGCTTAAGTGCGGAGTTGCTTTTTGCAGCAATGGTGGCAGCGCGTCCAGACTCCAAACGTGCTATCGGGACTCGAAATGGCGAGCAAGAAACATAGTCAATACCCAGTGAATTAAAGAAGTGGATACTCCTCGGATCTCCTCCGTGTTCACCACAGACTCCTAATTTAAAATCACTGCGCAATCCCCGCGCAAGTTCAACGGCCGTACGAAGAAGAATTCCTACGCCAGCTTCATCTAAAGATTCAAATGGATTAAAAGGTAAGAGTTCGAGATCCAAATAGCGGGGTAAGAAAGTGGATTCAACATCATCTCGACTAAAGGCCCACGTTAATTGTGTTAGATCATTAGTACCAAATGAGAAGAAGTCGGCATAAACTCCTAATCTATCTGCAGTGATCGCTGCACGCGGTGTTTCGATCATTGTGCCGATTGGAATTTCTACAGAAAGACCTGAACCTTTGAAAGTTTTAGATATCTCTTCTTCGAGAGTTTCTCGAAGATACAGCAGTTCGCGTTGAGTTGCGACCAAGGGAATCATCACTTCAGGACGTGGGTCGTGACCTAACTTTCGAACTTCAAGAAATGCATGAACAAGTGCGCGCACCTGCATCTTATAAAGCTCGGGAATTAAAATTCCCAGTCGAACTCCGCGCAAACCTAACATCGGATTCGCCTCATGTAAGCGACTAACTGCTGCGAAAAGTGCCTTATCTCGCGTAGAGACCTCTTCATTCAGCGCTTCGGCTCGAGCCATTGCAGCACTGAGTACAACTAATGACGGTAAAAACTCGTGCAAGGGTGGATCTAACAAGCGAATTGTCACTGGCAATCCCGACATCGCCATCATGATCCCGACGAAATCCGCTCTTTGCAATGGTTCCATCTCGGCAATAACTGAACGTTGAACATCATCGTTTTCTGCTAAAACTAAACGCTCTACATATGAACGACGCGGGCCTAAAAACATATGCTCGGTGCGACAAAGACCGACACCTTCGGCACCTAAAATTCGTGCGCGAATCGCATCTTCAGGAGTATCGGCATTGGTATGGACTTTTAACTGTCGTTTAGCATCGGCGTGCATCAGGATGCGATCAACGGCTCTTACAACTGGGGTTGCCTCATCGGATGCTGGTGATAGACGCCCTTCTAAATATGAGGTTACTGAGGATGCAACCACTGGTACATCCCCCAAATACACCGCACCTGTTGTGCCATCAATAGAAATAACATCACCTTCGTAAACCGTAGTCGCACCTGCAGTAAACAAATTGGCGCGTTCATCAACTGAAATTGAATCGGTACCACAGACTGCCGTTTTACCCATTCCTCGAGCGACAACGGCTGCGTGAGAGGTTTTGCCGCCGCGGCTTGTCAGAATTCCTTGGGATGCAACCATCCCAACTAAATCTTCTGGGCTTGTTTCTCTACGGACTAAAATCACCTTTTTCCCTGATTTAGAGAGGTCAAAAGCTCGCTTTGAATCAAAGACAACTTCACCAACGGCAGCCCCAGGAGATGCTGGAATCCCGCGAGCAATTTCATTGAGCGCACCTGATGTGTCGAACTGCGGGAACATTAAATTTGCTAATTGATCACCAGTCGTGCGGCGCAACGCCTCATCCATTGAAATCTTATTCTCATCGACAAATTGCAAAGCAATTCGAAAGGCGGCTTCTGCAGTGCGTTTACCCACGCGGGTCTGCAAAATCCATAGTTTTCCACGCTCAATTGTGAATTCAATATCACATAAATCTTCGTAGTGAGTCTCTAATAACTCCATCACAGCATCTAATTCACTTGCGACAACCGGACTCAATTGGCCAAATTCGTCCAGTGACATTGGTGTCCGGATTCCTGCAACGACATCTTCTCCTTGCGCCCTTTGAAGGTAGTCACCATAACGTCCGACTTCGCCAGAAGATGGATTGCGTGTAAATGCAACGCCAGTACCCGAATCGTCACTTAGATTTCCAAAGACCATCGATTGAATATTCACTGCAGTACCTAAATCAGATGGGATTCTTTCGCGGCGACGATACATTTGCGCGCGCTCAGAGTTCCAGGATTTAAAAACTGCTTCAACAGATCTAATTAAGTGTTCGCGAGGATCAGTTGGAAAATCCTCACCTGTAGCCAATTGAATAACCTTCATGAAACCGTCACTTAATTGTTTCAGGCTTTCAACGTCAAAAGCCTGTATATTTTCCACACCTGCCGACAATGAAATTCGCTCTTGAACTTTATGAAACTCTTCAGGTGCAATGTCACAAACGATCTTTCCGAACATTTCAATGAATCGGCGATAAGAATCCCACGCAAATCGAGGGTTTCCAGATGAATCGGCAAGTGACTGGGTTGTTTCAGGGGTCATTCCAACGTTAAGAACTGTTTCCATCATTCCGGGCATCGAGAACTTTGCACCAGAGCGCACTGAAACTAGAAGTGGATTTTCTACTCCACCAAACTTCTTTCCAGTTTGATTCTCAAGATCCTTCAGTGCAGCATCGATTTCGCCATATAAAGAAGCTGGCATCTCTCCAGATTGAAGGTAGAGCCGACACGCATGAGTTGTAATAGTAAAGCCGGGTGGAACTGGTAACCCTATCCGCACCATTTCTGCGAGGTTGGCACCTTTACCGCCTAAGAGATCTTTTTGTGACATGTCCCCGAAAGTAAAGGGAAAAATCAATTGTTCAGACATCGTTCTCCTTAGTTGGTTCCGGGGGTCATCGCGTTATGTTCTTGATTGCTACTTTCACCATAGTATGGGAAAAGATGTTGGAATCGTATAGGATTCGTCAAACAGCGAGGGCGAGGATTAAACGTGGCCAAGAACTTCAAACGACAGTTTCCGAGGGTCAAAGAGTTATCCCCACTGCTCACTTTTAAACTTTCCTCCCGCCCAAGCCGTCACAAGCGTCTGGCCAAGGCGCTAACGATCTGGGATTTGCGCCTTATCGCTAAGCGGCGCACACCCACAGGTCCTTTCGACTACACCGATGGTTCTGCCGAGTCTGAGATTACTCTTGAAAGAGCCCGGAGAGCCTTCTTAGATCTGGAGTTTCGCCCTAATATTTTGCATGATGTAAGGGATATCTCGCTCGAATGTGAAATTCTTGGAGAGAGATTTGCCATGCCCGTTGGAATCGCTCCTACGGGCTTCACTCGAATGATGCACACTGAAGGAGAAGTCGCCGGTGCGCGTGCGGCGCAAAAATTCGGAATCCCTTTCACGCTCTCCACCCTCGGTACAACAACTATTGAAAATGTAGTTGCCGCAGCACCAGAAGGAGTGAACTGGTTTCAGTTGTATATGTGGAAAGACCGCGAGGCCAGCATGGAGCTCGTTCGCAAGGCCCAGACGGCCGGAGTTAAAAACTTAATTCTCACCGTTGATGTGCCTGTTGCTGGAGCCCGATTAAGAGATACCCGAAATGGGCTTACGGTTCCACCATCATTAACGGCTAAAACAATTCTAAATGCGCTACCAAGGCCTGAATGGTGGATTAATTTTCTCACCACCCCAGCAATTAATTTTGCTTCTATGAAAAACTGGAATGGTACCGTCGCTGAACTTTTGGATTTCATGTTTGACCCAACTATGACATTTGAAGATCTTTCATGGGTGCGCGCGCAATGGGATGGACAGCTAACTATCAAAGGAATTCAAACTGTAGAAGATGCAAAAAAAGCTGCACAGTATGGCGCTGATGCAATTATCTTATCTAATCACGGAGGTCGACAACTTGACCGTGCTCCCGTTCCATTGCACCTACTTATTGATGTGAAGAAAGAGTTAAAGAGAGATTTAGAGATCCATATTGACACCGGCATAATGCATGGCGCAGATATCCTCGCTGCTATCGCACTCGGTGCCGATTTCACATATATCGGGCGTGCCTACCTTTATGGCTTAATGGCAGGTGGCCAAGAAGGTGTAGAGCGCGCGTTGACTATTTTGCAGACACAAATGGTCAGAAATATGAAGTTGTTGGGCGTTAATTCACTTGAAGAGCTTGAACCAAAGCATGTCCGCATACTGCCAACTCTTGCCGGTCTCGGATCATTACTTGGAGGAAAATAAATGAGAATCGCGCGAATAGGTGCAGGTTGAAGCCGATTAAGCCCGGCGTTGCTAAGTCCTCTGCGCGTACCTCAATCCTCTCCGATGAGACCTACGGCAAGATTAAAGAGATGATTGTGAAGTATGAAATCTCTCCGGGCTCCAGAGTCAATATCGATGCACTCTCACTTCAACTTAAAACCTCTCAGACTCCAATACGAGAGGCACTAGCCCGTTTAGAATCCGATGGACTCATCAAAAAAGAGCCACTTAAGGGTTATAGCACTACTAATCTCTTAACTCTTGAAGAGTTCCACGACTTATTTCAATTTCGACTCCTCATCGAACCGTGGGCAGCCGAACAAGCGGCAAAAAGGATTACTACTGAGGGAAAAAGAATCCTTAACTTAGAGATGAAAAGTACAATGAAAACTTTGAAGCAGAAGAGTGTCGATGAATTTAAGAGTTTAACTGAACATGATGCTCGCTTTCATAAACTGATTGCACAACTATCTGGCAGCAAATCCGTTGAATCAGCCTTTGAGAGAACACATTGCCACTTACATCTATTTCGACTCTATATGGCCCATAGGCTTCACTTGATCGAAAATAATTCAAGAGCCAAATTCGTAGAAGGTCTGTTTGAACAGTACTACCAGAATGGTTCAGGACAACTGGCAATTATTGAACATAGTGCTATTTCGAATGCAATTATCGACGGAGATTCCAAAGCTGCACGAGCTAGTATGCACTCACATATTCAATCTTCATTGAAACGCTTTTCAACTTCGGTAGAGTAGGTAAAAGCATTTAATCGCTCTAGCGCATCGGGCCTGCGACAATATTTGCTAATGGCTGACCAGTTGCAAAGCGTTTAAGCTGACTCTCAATAAGAGTTCGTACGCGCGGATTAAACGCACTTGAGTCTCCACCTACATGTGGAGTGATAATTACATTTGGCGCACGCCATAAACGATGGCCTTTAGGTAATGGCTCTGGATCCGTAACATCTAAACCGGCGGTGATATGACCACGATTCAAAGCATCTACCAAAGCATCTGTATCGACTACAGGACCTCGAGCCATATTTATTAAGGTAGCACCCGGCTTCATCGCATCAATCCTCGATCGATTCATTAAGTGACTTGATTGCTCAGTTAATGGAAGTATGAGAATGACTACATCTAGGGTTGGCAGTAACTCATCAAAGTCGGCCATTGTCTTACTTGCGTTATTTCCGCTGCGATTAAAACCGATGACCTCGACATTAAAGAGCTCTAGCTGCCTGGCAATCAATGAACCGATGCTTCCCGTGCCGACAATTCCCACGCGCGAATCTGCTAAAGCGCTACGTCGCTCGTGTATCCAAAGACCCTTAACTTGGTTTGCCATGAAAGTTGCAAATCCACGCCTTGCGCTTATCGCTAATCCAATTGCCAACTCTGCTGTGGATGCATCATGGACACCCTTTGCGTTACATAATGTAACGCCGGGTGGAAGAATCTCAAGGAGATCATCTACCCCGGCATTTGGACTCTGAATAACTTGAAGAGAAGACATCATTGAAATAGCTTCTACGGCTTGAGCACCTGACATATAAGGGGGAATGTAAAATTGAATTGATTCGAGAATCTCTGGCTCTGGAAACTCTCCCCGTATCGGGAAGGCTTCCAATGATTCAGGAATCGCCAATCCTGAGAATTCGCACCAGATCATTGGTGCACTCATATCGTTTGACTCCACATAATTGAAATCCTATAGGAAGTTTGCGAGCTTTACGCCAGCTTCAATCAAATATCTCTGGGGATTTTCAATCGCCTCTTTAGTACTACCAGCCAACTCAGACAGAGCGATACCGCCCAGATTCGGGGTTGGAAATCCACCTTCTATCGATCCCACACAATATGCAATCGGTACACCCGCTGCATTTGCACGTTCTGAGATGTGTCCGACCACCTTTCCTCGAAAACTTTGGGAATCCAACCTTCCCTCACCAGTGATTACAAGATCACTTGCGCGTATCGCATCATCGAGTCGGCAAATCTGAGAAATCTTGGAAGCGCCGTTTTCAATTGTTGCTCCCCATAATGCAGATAAACCAAATGAGGTTCCGCCTGCCGCTCCGCTTCCGGGTGAATCAGCATAATCAATGAGTCTTGAAAAACTTTGTAATCCCAATTCAAGTTGAATAATCTCATCCTGTGTTGCACCTTTTTGTGGAGCAAACACTGAAGCCGCTCCATGAATTCCAAACAGTGGTGAATCTACGTCCACTAAGAGAGTCACCCCACCTTTAGGCGGCACAACTGCGGCGTTATTTGAAATGCTTAGAATTTTTGAAAGCTGCGCTCCGCCTAAGGAAATTGTTTGACCCGTTGAATCTAAGAATTCAAAACCGAGGGCCATAAGTGCGCCTACACCGCCATCGGTACTTGCCGAACCACCGAGTGCGCAGTAAATGCGCTGCACTCGCGGATCTCGTGCAGCTATCGCTAAAACCTGGCCAAAGGCAAAAGTATGTGCGCCCATAGGATCCAAATGTTGCAAGAGAGATAAACCTGATACTTGAGCTAGCTCAACAATGGCTGTTGAGCCATCAAGTAATAACCAATAGGCATTGGGTGAAACTTCAGGGCAGTAGTTACGCACTACATCTGGTCTTGCTGCCTCAATTGCATAAAGCGTTCCTTCTCCCCCATCAGCAAAAGGGATTTGAACTACCTCATCATCGGGGCGTACTGATTTCCAGCCCTTAGCAATAGCCTGTGCTACTTCAGTACACGTTGCGCTACCTTTAAAAGAGTCAGGCGCAATGAGAATTCGACTCATTAAAGCGCCATTAAATCCATGAACTCATCTACCGGTGTGGCAATGAGCCTCTCATAATCCATTGACAGGCTAAGGATTTTCTCGGCAGTTGGCACATCATAAATGCGGGCAAGATTTGTTCTGTACTTTTCAATTAAGAGTGGGATTCCTGCAGTACGGCGGCGGGCATGGCCAATTGGATATTCGACGACCTCTTCGCCCACGATGCTGCCATCATTGAACTCAATTGTGAGAGCGTTAGCTATCGATCGCTTTTCTGGGTCATGGTAATCGGTCGTGAACTTTGAGTCCTCTACGCAGATGATTTTTTCACGAAGTTCATCGATGCGGGGGTCTGCTGCGATGTTGTCTTCATAATCCCGTGCTGTGAGTCGGCCGAAAATTAGTGGGACTGCAACCATATACTGAATGCAGTGATCGCGATCGGCTGGATTATTGAGTGGACCTTTCTTATCAATAATTCGAATACATGCCTCATGTGTGCGAATTGTAACTTTCTTAATATCTGCCTGAGTTTTCCCTGCAGCGAGCATTGCTGAGTGAAGGGTCATTGCCGCTTCAACTGCCGTCTGTGAGTGGAACTCTGCAGGAAATGAGATTTTAAACAAGATATTTTCCATAACGTATGTACCGTAAGGGCGCTGAAATTTAAAGGCATTACCTTTAAATGAAACATCATAAAAGCCCCATGTTTTAGCGGTTAATGCCGATGGATAACCCATCTCACCGGTCTTTGCGATAAGTGCTAAACGAACAGCGCGCGATGTCGCATCCCCTGCCGCCCAGGATTTACGCGAACCTGCATTTGGAAAGTGACGGTATGTGCGAAGAGATTGTCCATCCACCCAAGCAAGAGATACCGCAGCAAGTGTCTGTTCGCGCGTTAAATCCATCATCTGTGAAACAACTGCCGTTGATGCGACTTTAACTAAAAGAACGTGATCTAAACCAACTTTATTAAATGAGTTTTCCAAAGCGATACAGCCCTGAATCTCATGAGCCTTAATCATGGCTGTAAGAACATCTTTAATCGTGAACTTCTTATCTGTAGTGCGTGTTAACCAATCCGCGGTGGCAAGAATTGCTCCTAAGTTGTCGGATGGATGTCCCCATTCGGCTGCAAGCCATGTGTCATTAAAATCCAACCAGCGGATCATGGCGCCGATATTGAATGCGCCCTGTACTGGATCTAAAACATAGTTAGTACCAGGGACTTTAACGCCGTTTTCCAAGTTGGCACCTTCCACAACTGGGCCAAGCAACTTTGTGCATGCCTCGTATTCAAGAGCCTCAAGCCCGCAACCCAAAGTATCCATGAAGCAGTTCCATGCCGTTTCATAGGCCAGCGGAGAAGTGATTTCAAAATTTAGAACATAGTCAACTATGTCGATAATCTCTTGATCGTATGGTTGATTTGATTTTGAGATATTGCTAGACATGGCACCTATCGCTTTTCTATTGGTTGGAAAGTTAAATCCTCAGGGCCTGTGTAGTTAGCGCTTGGACGAATAATCTTGTTATCAATGCGTTGTTCAATGACGTGAGCTGCCCAACCGGTTGTTCGGGCGATAACAAAAATTGGTGTAAAGAACGCGGTGGGAATTTTCATCTGATTGTAGGAAACGGCGGAGAACCAATCTAAGTTAGGAAACATATTTTTTGCATCCCACATGACCGCTTCAATTCGTTCTGCAACCTCATAAAGAGCGGTATTTCCATTGACTTTTGAAAGTTCAAGCGAGATAGCTTTGATAATCGCATTGCGCGGATCTGAGACGGTATAGACCGGATGACCGAAACCAGTAACAACTTCCCTCGCGGCAACTCGTGCTCGGATATCCGATTCTGCCTCATCGGCGTTTGCGTACCGCTCTTGAATTTCAAGGGCCACTTCATTTGCCCCACCATGCTTAGGTCCGCGCAGTGCGCCGATTGCACCAGTAATCGCTGAATAAATATCAGAGCCTGTGCCAGCGATAACTCTGCCTGTAAATGTTGATGCATTAAATTCGTGTTCGGCATACAAAATGAGCGATGCATGCATCGACTTGATCCATAGATCGCTCTGCGGTGCACCATGCAATAAATGCAAGAAATGTCCGCCAATTGAATCGTCGTCGGTTTCAACTTCAATTCGTACATGACGATTGGCATAGTGGTACCAATATAAAAGAATTGAGTTTAAGCAGGCGATGAGTTTGTCGGCAATATCTTGCGCACCGGCTTGTGTATGCGATCCTGCCTCTGGTGCCATTGCGCCAAGGGCTGACACGCCAGTACGCAAGACATCCATGGGGTGAGCACTTGCTGGAATCTGTTCGAGAATTATCTTGAGTTCGGTCGGTATCCCACGAAGGCCTTTGAGCTTTGATTTATAGGTGTTTAACTGAGTTTGGGTCGGTAATGCACCATAAATTAAAAGATAGGCGACCTCTTCAAATTCGCAGTTAGTAGCTAAATCAGCGATGTCATAACCGCGATAGTGAAGATCATTTCCACTTTTTCCCACACTGCAAAGCGCGGTATTGCCAGCCGGCACACCGGAGAGTGCAACGGATTTCTTAGCTTTAAATTCGACCAATTAATCTCTCCCTAAAGTTTTATCTAGAGCCTTTTCATACTCATAATAATTAATTCGCTCATACAACTCTTCACGCGTCTGCATCGTGTCAATAACATGCGACTGTGTTCCGTCGCGACGAACACTTTCATAAATATTCTCTGCCGCCTTGTTCATCGCTCTAAATGCCGAAAGTGGATAGAGAATCATCGACACTCCGTTTGCACCTAGTTCATCGCGGGTAAAGAGAGGTGTTAAACCAAACTCGGTTATGTTAGCCAATATTGGTTTGGAAACGGCGGCGCTAAATTTACTGTATTCATCTAGTGTGCGAATTGCTTCTGGAAAAATTAAATCGGCGCCGGCTTCGACATAGGCATGCGCTCGTTCAATAGCGGCATCAATACCTTCGATTGCAATTGCATCGGTGCGCGCCATAATTGAGAACTCATCATCAGTACGTGCATCAACGGCAGCTTTAATGCGATCCACCATTTCATTCTTACTGACAACCTCTTTATTCGGGCGATGGCCACAACGCTTAGCTCCCACTTGATCTTCAATATGCATGGCAGCAGCGCCAGCTTTAATTAAATCCTTTACGGTGCGTGCGATATTAAAGGCCGATGCACCAAAGCCAGTATCGGCATCGACTAAAAGTGGCGTGTCACAAATATTTGTTATTCGACGAACATCAGTGAGGACGTCCTCAAGGGTGGTGATTCCTAAATCAGGCACACCTAACGATCCAGCTGCGACCCCCCCACCAGATAAATAAATGGCTCGGTAGCCTGCGCGCTTAGCCAAAAGGGCGTGATTGGCATTGACTGTGCCGATGATTTGAAGTGGAGTCTCATCGCGTAATGCAGCTCTAAATCGGGCACCTGCTGAAGTTGAGCTCACGCCAAGAGTCTAGCCAGCCTATGAGAGTGGGCAAATACTGTTCCAGTTGTAGTTGAACTTTCAACTACTTTTTGCTACTATGAACTATGTCGAAAATGCCCGCGCTCTATATTGGCCACGGTGCACCGATGCTGCTCGATGATCAATTATGGACATCTCAGTTACGAGCGATTGCAGCGGAAATTGAACGACCAAAGGCGATTCTGATTGTCAGCGCGCACTGGGAGTCACAACCAATAACTTTGAGTAACCCCGCCGCAAATTCCCCTCTCGTCTATGACTTCAGTGGCTTTGATCGTAAGTTTTATGAGATGACATATAACAGCCCAGATGCCACTGCAGTTTCTACACTGGTCGCATCGATGATGCCCGATACCGAGCCAGTGCATCAATCCAACCGCGGATTAGATCACGGTGCATGGGTTCCTCTTCGCGTTATGTATCCAGATGCAGATATTCCTGTTGTTCAAATGTCCATGCCAACAAGTGATCCAGCAAAACTCCTTGAGCTAGGTAAACGCTTGCAGCCACTTCGCGATCAAGGAGTTCTCATTATCGGATCTGGTTTTATGACGCATGGGTTGCAGTATCTGCGTAACTGGTCGACTGAAGCGATCGCACCGACCTGGTCTAGCGAATTTGATGCATGGGCAGCCGGTGCATTAGCTGCCGGAGATGTAGATGTACTTTCAAATTTTCGTGAATTAGCACCAGGCATGCCATATGCCCATCCAACGGTTGAACATTTCACACCGCTTTTTATTACTTTAGGTGCTGCCAGCGCGGCCGATGCAGCCCCACAAACCCTTATAGATGGCTACTTTATGGGGCTTAGCAAGCGAAGCATTCTCGTCGCTTAAATATCACTGCAAGTAACGTGCTGTTAATAACTTTCTCAAATTGTCTGAGGTCCCAATGAACCTTGTGACATGCACGAAAATAGTTATAGATTATTGGATTACCCAGCTTATATTGATGAGTCTATCGATTCGCTGAATGATCTCAAGCCCCATTACGTAATCTCCTCCGTGATCTTTTTGGGAGATCCTGAAATTGCACAATTGGATTTTTACAAAGCCGAGCTTAGTCTCGGCTTTAAAACATCAAAGCACTCAACAATTAGAAAGCAAGGCAAACTGAAGACCTACGGCTCATGGATGGCTGGCCAAAATTTTATGGCAACGTGTGTGGCAGTTCCCCTGAACACAACTTCTCAAGAGGTCCTTCGAAGAGTATGCCTCATGCATCTATTCGAGCAGTTGAATTTGTTGGGTATTGAAGAGTTTAAGATGGATAGTCGGGATGAACTTTCGATTAGAAAGCGTTTTCTAAATATCTATGACCAGTCAACCCTAGAATATTTAAAGCGAACAAACTCGGGGTTCTCACGTTCAAACCTTACTTTTCACAACGATAGAGAAGACTTTCGATTTTCTATGACGGATTTTGTAGCGTGGAATGTTAGGAGGCATTTAGGCACTCCCCAAACTAATTACGTTAACTATCTTCGCAATCGGCTCGAAATTTTTGTGTTGCCAGAACAAAAAATCGAGGCCAACCTCTCCCCTTGTAAGGAAATTGGTTGACCTCGAATGAGAAAAATGTAGCACAGAAATCTCCCACTGAACTAACCATGCTATAGAAAGAGCCCCACCGTTATGTCGATTGAGCTCTTTCTTACGCTAAGTAATTAACTGTTATGTGTGAAGTGTCATCCAAGTGGCAACCCAAGTGACGTCCAAGTGGTAGTAACGTCAAGTTTTAGGCGGAGGCGGCAACTTTTCCTGAAATCATGGCAGCCTTTAAAATCCGCTCAATGTCAAGATCGCTCATTGCACCGTTTACAAACCACGCCTCGAACGCCGATGGCGGAAGTGAAACTCCGTTATCGAGCATCGCGTGGAAGAAGGCAGCAAATTTCTTAGTGTCCTGACCCTTAGCTTCTTCGTAGTTGTTAACGAAGTGTGAGGTAAAAAAGAATGAAAAGAGATTGCCAGCGATTTGATAGCTATGGTCAATCCCCACTTCATTCAACGCGTCTGAAATGCCCTTCCCAACTTCAAAGGCTCGCTGGTCAAGCTTTGCATAAAGGGCATCATTGCAAAGATTAAGAGTGGCAAGCCCCGCCGTGGTTGCAACTGGATTTCCGCTCAAAGTTCCGGCCTGATAAACGGATCCGAGTGGTGCGAGTAGATCCATGATGCTCGCCTTACCGGCCAATGCAGCAAGTGGGTATCCACCACCGATCACTTTTCCGAATGTGAAGATATCTGGAACCCATCCTTCAGATTCAACAGATTTCCACCAACCTCCTCGAGAGATACGAAAGCCAGTCATAACTTCATCAAGAATCATAAGTGCGCCATTGCTATGGCAAAGGTCGGCAATTAACTTATTAAAGCCCGGTAAAGGTGGTACCACGCCCATATTTGCAGGAGTTGCTTCAGTGATAACTGCGGCGATCTTTTGACCGCGCTCTGCAAAGAGGGATTTGAGTCCTTCGGCATCGTTGTAGTGCAAAGTAATGGTGTCTTTGGCCTGACCGGCAGTTACTCCAGGAGAATTAGGGAGTCCAAGAGTGATTACGCCAGAACCTGCTTGCACTAAGAGAGCATCGCTATGACCGTGATAACAACCAATGAATTTAACAATCACATCACGTGATGTGGCAGCACGAGCAAGTCGCACGGCAGTCATAACCGCTTCCGTTCCGGATGATACGAAGCGGACCTTATCGATTGCAGAGATTCGATTACAGATTTCTTCTGCCAGTTCAACTTCATGTGGCGACGGAGCGCCAAATGATGAGGAATTGCGAGAGACGTCTAGAACAGCCTTAATAACATCGGGGTGGGCATGACCAACGATCATTGGTCCCCAAGATCCAACGAGATCGATGTATTCATTGCCATCAACATCCCATACATGTGGACCTGCGCCTTTAACCATATATCGAGGTGTACCACCTACAGCTGAGAAAGCACGAACTGGTGATGAAACACCACCGGGGATTACACGCTTGGCCCGCTCATGCCATGCGACCGATTTGTCTGTGCTCATTTATTTTCTCAACATCTCTGCGACTTCAATCGCCCAGTAGGTACAAATTATTGTTGCCCCGGCTCTCTTAGTAGCCATAAGAATTTCAAGGATTGCTCGTTCTCGATCAATTGCTCCTGCTTCGCTGGCAGCTTCAATCATCGCCATTTCGCCAGAAATAATGTATGAAGCGATAGGAAGATCTACAAATTGCGAAGCAGCATGAACGACATCAAGGTACATCATGCCTGGCTTAACCATAATAATGTCAGCGCCTTCTTCAACATCTAGTGCAATTTCACGCATGGCATCTTTGAGATTAGATGGATCTTGTTGATAGCTCTTCCGATCCCCTTTGAGCTGAGAATCAACGGCATCTCGGAATGGTCCATAAAAAGCAGACGCGTACTTTGCCGCATAAGCAAGGATCGATGTATTAACAAGTCCAGCATCATCAAGGGCCTTTCGTATCACGCCAACTTGACCATCCATCATCCCACTGGTACCAAGCATGTGCGCTCCGGCTTGCGCTAACTGCACTGCCATTTTTGCATAAATCTCCAATGTCGCGTCATTATCGACGCTTCCATCCTCGGCAAGTACTCCGCAGTGGCCGTGACTAGTAAATTCATCCAGGCACAAATCTGCGATGACTATCATGCGATCGCCTACTTGCTCACGAATTTTGCGGACAGCAGTATGCAAGATTCCATCAGGATTTACCGCCTCACTTCCCTGCTCATCACGCACGACAGGAATTGCGAATACCATGATGCCGCCGATGCCCGCATTAAGTGCACGTTCAACCTCTTCATGTAATGAATCAAAGGAATGCTGGACCACTCCTTTCATATTTTTAATTGCAGTGGGCGAACTCGCTCCTTCTTTAACGAAGAGCGGCAAGATAAGATTTTCTGCGTGCAGTTGGTTTTCTGCAACTAAACTGCGCATTGCTTGAGATGTGCGTAGACGTCTAGGTCGATGAGTGATGTTCATTTATTCCTCCAGTGTCCTTGCTACAAGCGTGGCAATACTTTCAGGGCTAGGGTTATTTGCCACCGCCACAACGTTGAGAGTTAATTCTCTCGCAGTTGCAGCAGTAGAAGCGTCACCACAAATTACTGGAAGACTCGAAGTAGGTAGAAAATGAGCAAGGGCTCTCGCCGCACTCGATGAGCGTAAAACTACTGCCGAGAACTCACTGCGCATTATCCCCATGACAGCTGTCGGGACTAACGCCGTAGGAGAATTCACATATACAACGCCCGTGTGGACCATCCAACCTTTGCTCCGCAGGCCTTCGGAGAGAATATTTCTTGCGAGGTTACCTGCAGGCATGATCGCAGTAGATGCGGGATAAGTACTTAAAAGGCTAAGGAGCCCCTCAGAACTCTCCTGTGCTGGGACCAAAACTTCAGGAACACCCACTGATCTCAGTGCTTCAGCAGTACCGGTACCTACAGCTGCAAATTTCAGCTTGGGATTGTTTGAAAAAGTATCGGCAAGAGAGTTTGGATCTACAAGTGTGCTCCAATAATTCAAGCCATTGCGAGATGTGACAATTACCCATCCATCGATGTCACTTGCGAGATGTAAAAGTCGAAGTGCTACATCTTTTTCACCTAAAGTAATCTGAATAAAACTTTCACTCACTGTGGGAATACCCAACGCACTCAGAGCCTTTGCATCACGCTCGTTGCCGGAACCTCGAATGAGCAGTACAGGGTGAGAAATCATCTGAGTCAACGTACAAACTGACGAGCCACAGATAATCCTAATTCTCTGGCGGCATTAAAATCGTTAATCGAAATGAGCTTAATGCTCTCCTGAATTTTTTGATTTACGCCGGTTGCTAGATCCCCGAGCTCGGCAAGAAGAGTGAGTTTCCCATCGTCGACATATGCAAATGATCCAACAGCTAAATCGCATCCAGCATTTAATCCCTGCAATACTCCACGCTCTGCAGTTGAAGTCAAGCGAGTGTGAGCGTCATCGATTCCTACAAGAAGTTCGATCATCACTTGGTCATCTGCCCGGCACTCAACCGCCAGTGCACCTTGAGCTGGCGCTGGCAAGAAATCGTTCACTTCAAAGTACTGCGCAATCTCAGCGCTTCGTCCAATCCGGTTGAGTCCCGCTGCCGCAAGAATCACTCCTGCGTATTGACCATTTCTAACTCTCTGAATCCGAGAATCAATATTGCCGCGAATGGGCAAAGTTATAAGTCCGGGATTTCGAGCCATAACCGTGGCCATTCGGCGAGGTGAAGAAGTGCCAATTATACTTCCATCTGCGATTGCATCTAAGTCAAGATTATTTAATGAAACTAGAACATCGCGGTGGTCTTCGCGCTCTGGAATTGCAACCAGTGTTAATTCTGGATGAGGCACTGAAGGCAAATCCTTCAGTGAGTGAACAATGAAATCCACTTCATGGGTTACCAATGCTGAACGCAAAGCATTAACAAATGCACCGGGTTGATCAAAGGCCGTCAAGGGGATGGAGAGATCATCTCCACTTGTTTTAATAACCTCAAGCCAAATCTCAATATCACTGAACTTATCGGCAACCCACTGCGATTGGGTCCTAGCCAAAAGGCTGCCCCGAGTGCCAAGTAAGATTGGCTTATTCATCAGCGGAATCAATTTTGAGGCCAAAAAGAACTTTAATTGCTTGGTGATACTCATCGTTATCGTCGTTCAGAGCGCTATCGCGCGCGACGATTGTCGGCTTATGAAAAATGGTCTTAGTTACAGACTGCAATGAATGGCTCACCTGCATTGCCACCTCTTCGCCTTCTTTACGGCGTACGCGTTCAACTTCTTCATTGACAATTGTCTCGACATGTTCGCGAAGTAAACGAATCAAAGGATCATTACGACGTGATTCTATGTCTTGGGTAAATTTTGCCACCGACGAACTAACTAAATCTTCTGCTTTCGCAATCGTTTCGTGATGTTCGGTAGGGGCGCAACGGTGTATTTCCTCCAAATCAATAACCATCACATTGGCTAGTGATTCGACGGATTTTTCAACGTCACGAGAGAGCGACAGGTCGATGATCGGTAATATCTCTCTTTCGATTTTACGAATCTGTTCCGCAGATACAATCACTCCATGGGTCCCGCTACACGCTACTATCACATGGCACAGTTCGAGAGCCTCAGTGAGAGCATCGAGTGTTACTGGGGTCGTTCCGTGAGATTCAGAGAATACTTCAGCTCTCCCACTATTTGAATATGTAAGAATTTCACCGACGCCTTCACGTTCAAGTGCGGAAATGACAACGCGAGCGTATGCCCCTGTCCCCATCACTAAAACGGTTTTACTCCGCAAATCGAATCCACGCTCTTTGACGATATCTAATCCACCAGTGATCAAGGATCGACCAGCGGTGCCTAACCCTGTCTCGGATGCTACTTTCTTTGAGACCTCCGAAGCACGTTGAAAAAGAGCTTCAATTATTCGGGAGGTTTGACCAAGCTGTTGCGATTGACTCAGTGAACGTTTAATTTGGCCCGATATTTCTACCTCCCCGACTATCATCGATTCCAGGCCGGCGCTTACGCGGAAAAGGTGACTAACGGCCTCTGTTCCTCGCCGAACTCTAACTCCTGGGTTGTTGATACCAGCTACTGCATATATTTTCTTGAGAATATATTGTGCCGACTCTGCGCCTCTTTCGGTGTCAACGTAGACTTCAAAGCGATTGCACGTACTAACAATCACACATCCTTCAATTCCATTTTCCATTGCTTCTTGTGAACAGATTTCACTTCTTATTTCCTCTGCTTTACTCTCTAAAATTTCTAAATCCTGAAGGGAGATTTCTCGATAGCTTGCTCCGACAAGAACTATATTCACCGCTAGATATTAGTGCTTTCGTGGGATACTTATTCAATGAGTTTGCCGACAAATCACCCATTAGTGTCGGGAAAGACTTCTGCTTCGGCCATGGTCCTGGCGCTCAATGGAGTTGCGCAAGCCACACCTCCGATCTGGTTTATGCGACAAGCCGGTCGTTCGCTCCCTGAGTATCGGGAGATTCGAAACGGTATCCCTATGTTGGATTCTTGTTTGCGTCCCGAGCTCGCTTCTGAGATTACATTGCAGCCTGTGCGTAGACACAAGGTAGATGCAGCCGTCTTCTTCAGCGACATCGTAATCCCATTAAAACTTGCAGGCGTCGAGGTGGAAATAGTTCCAGGAATCGGTCCCGTCTTAAATTCTCCAGTACGCACCCGTTCCGACTACAAAAAGTTGAGATCTTTACATGAAGATGCACTTTCGCCGATTACAGATGCAATTAAACTCTGTATTGCAGAATTAGGAGGCGTTCCACTTTTGGGATTTGGTGGCGCCCCGTTTACTCTCGCTTCATATTTAATTGAGGGTCGACCGTCCAAAGATCTACCATCTTGCCACGCGATGATGAAGGAAGATCCCGAACTTTGGTCAGATATTTTGGAGTGGTGTGCGGAAATTACTGCGAAATTTCTAAGAACTCAAATAATTGCAGGTGCTAGTGCCATACAGTTATTCGATTCGTGGGCCGGGCGCCTTACGCCTTTACAATATGAGACTTTTGCCATGCCACACTCCAAGAAAGTTTTCGATCTGATCAGCGATTTACCAGTGCCACGCATTGCTTTTGGCGTTGGTACGCATGCTATTTTGAAACAGATGAGATCAACTGGGGCCACAGTGATGGGTATTGGACGTGATACAACCTTGTTGGAGGCCGTAAATATTCTGGGTACCGATATACCTTTGCAAGGAAATCTTGACCCAGAACTCTTACTTGGCGATTGGTCGAATATTGAAGTTGCAGCTCGGAAAATTATTCAGGAAGGACGCGCAGCTAAGTCACATATATTTAATCTTGGTCATGGAGTGATTCCAGAGACAGATCCAGAAGTTCTTACCAGACTTGTGGAATATGTACATGCAACTGAGAAAATTGCTTGAAGGGTAAGCGAGTGAAACCAACACCTGGAGCGTTGCGCAAGAGTTATTGCCACCAGATTGGTTTACACCCCTGTCCCTCGAATTAAGGGTTGGCGCTCGGAAAATTTAAAGTTACAGATGGTTCTCGCTGGCAAAATGTCGGCATGGCTCACCTTCATAATATATCTACAGGCTCAAAGATAGATTTTTCTCGCCGTCCGATGCTCGTTTTTTGGGAGACCACCCGAGCCTGTCAGTTGGCGTGTTACCACTGCCGAGCCAGCGCTACTTCATTAGCACTATCGGGAGAATTAAACACAGAAGAGGGCAAGACATTTATCGACCAAGTTGCCGGTTTCGGTCGTCCATATCCGATTTTGGTGATGACGGGAGGTGACTGCCTTCTTCGTGCAGATATCTTTGAACTTGTGGACTATGCCACATCACTTGGAATCCCAGTAGCGCTCTCTCCCTCAGTCACCCCGTCGTTGAATGCTGAAATGATCAAACGAATAGTTGCAAGTGGTGTTAAGGCGGTTTCCATTAGCCTAGATGGCGCTTTGGCTGAAACGCACGAGGCGGTCAGAGGAATTCCAGGTCACTTTGAAAAAACTATCAATGCGATTCGAGCACTAACAACTGCTGGCTTGACGGTTCAGATCAATACAACGGTAATGAGATCAAATGTAAATGAGTTAGCAAAAATTGCACACTTAGTTAGAGATACCGGTTCACATATTTGGGAGGTTTTCTTTCTCGTCCAAGTAGGTCGTGGATCAATCACCGAGGCGGTAACACCGGGCGAGCATGAGGATATCTCCCATATGTTATTCGATGCTTCTCAATACGGTTTCATTATTAGAACTGTAGAAGCCCCATTTTTCCGCCGTGTTGTGAAACGGAGATTAGAAGGGGAGCTCGCTCCCGTAAGCGATTTATACATATCTTTAACCAATGAACTAGCTTCGTTGATGGGTCCACCAACAGAGAAAATTCGCGCTCATACCACTTCAACAAGAGATGGTAAAGGAATTGTATTTGTTGCTTATGACGGTGAAGTTTATCCAGCTGGATTTCTGCCTCAACCTCTGGGAAATGTGCTCACAACACCCATTGCAGAGATTTATCAAGAAAACCCTTTGCTCCGGCAGATAAGAGCGTCGGAATTTTCGGGTCGCTGTGGATATTGTGAATATTCAGATCTTTGTGGTGGCTCTCGTGCCCGCGCGTATGCCGAGAATGGTGACGCGCTGGGTGAGGATCCCGCCTGCGCTTACCAGCCTCTCAATAAACCCACAATTCTTATTACTCGTTAGAAGATCCTTCAGCGATACTCGTGATGCAAGCAAGGGCGGCTCGTTCACCAGAGCGCAGACAGGCCGTTATTCCGATGCCATCGTACGAAGCACCAGCAAGAGTTATGGTCGGGTGAGACTTCAACGCCTTACGCACATCAGAAATCCTTGCTAGATGATTGACCTCTAATTGCGGAAGGGCATTTGGCCAACGCTCAACATGATAGGAAGTTGGAACAGTAGTAATTCCTGTCGCCTCGCTTAAATCAGATCGCAACTTAGCAACGAGGCTTGCGTCATCCAATTTTTCAATTAAATTCTCATCGACTCTTCCACTGGATAATCGAAGAAAATAAAATTTCGAGGTCGAAAGATGGGACCATTTTCGGCTCAAGAAAGTTGCCGCTTTGAGAAGGCGAGCCTTTGATGATGGCACCAAGAGTCCCGTTCCCGATAAAGCTGTAACCTCTTCCAAGTCAGCTTTAGGAAAGGCCAAAATCGTTGTGGCAACAGATGCATAGCGAATCTCTTTCAGTAATTTAGCTGGTTCAGGGGCAAGGGTCGCCAGCAGATCAGCTGCAATCCGCGCAGGGACTGCTAGTACAACTCCGTCCACGATTAATGGCGGGAGAGTAGCGCACTCCAATTGATAGCCCATTTCTTCCTTGGAAATAATCGAAGTGACGGAACTTCCAGTTCGTATGGTCACATCGGTACCGTCCAGCATTCGCTTTACCAGAGTTGTTAACCCCTCAGGCCAGGTCGCAAATGACATCAGGGGTGCGTTCTTTCCTCCTCGACGAGAAATCATTATTGATTTCCTAGAATCTGCAATCTGAGCAAGTTCGGGTGCAACTGCTCGCAAACTTAATTTATAAATATTTCCAGAGTGCAAACTACCTAGAATCGGATCTAAAAGTCGATCCGCGACCTCACTTCCAAATCGATTCCGCAGAAAAGATCCAATGGCAACATCGCCACCAAGTTTCGATCTCGGGATTAAAGGTTCTAGTCCGGCTCGCAAAAGGCCCTTTACACTGAGCACTTTTGCTTCTAAAACGGGACGAAGGTGACGAGGTCCTGATGGACCGACTCCAGAAGGAAGAACGCGAAGTCCATTCTTTCCCCAGAGCCATGATGCACCGGGGTTAGATTGAATTAGTGAATTCGTCAACTCTAATTCACTGAGTAAAGTTTGCATTCCTGGAGCACTGAGGTGAATTGCTTCTGCACCAACATCAATTATCTGTCCCTCAAGTGTGGCGTTTTTAATTTGTCCGCCAAGTATCTCGGAAGCTTCAAAAAGCGTAACTTGGATACCCTGTTTACTAAGAGTTCGAGCGGACATCAAACCACTTATTCCACCACCAATGACTGCAACGTGGTGCTTCCTGCTCTGCGAGGATTTGGAGTTATTCATTGCGGTATCCTCAGCCCTAGAGTGCACATTAAAATTATTCTAGTGCGTTTGAGGGACCAACCGAGCGGCCATTGAGAGTTAAATAATGAATTTACCCTGGCCAAATATGGCTTTCGAGCCTGAAAGACCTGTCTAACATTGACTACCGTTCCAATCGGGTTCGACTTTTGTTAGAGCTTTTATAGTGGTCGCTTTAGCCAGCCCAGCGATAGTAAATGCCGCCGCGACAATCTGAGGAAAATAGACCAAACTTTGTCGCAGTACCCGAACCTCATGATTGTTGGTTCGGGCTAGGTGGCAATGGAATCGCTGGCGTTATCGGTCGCACGCGTACACGTATGAAGGGACTACTTAATGTCAGATCAGAACATATCCAAAATTAAAGCTCGCGAAATTAACGAAACAATTCAATATACAACCTGGACAACATTTCATATCAATGCGCCTGGGATTGATGAAATTGAACTCAATACATTCTCGTCAGAGTTAGATGGAGTAATTGCTAAGTGGGCAGAAAATGGAGTTTCGGTTCGGGGAATTTATGATGTGAGTGGGTTGCGCGCAGATGCAGATTTTATGTTATGGATACACGGCGATAAGGCCGAGGATGTGCAATTAGCCTTACAGGAATTTAAGCGCACCAATATTGGTAAGTCTTCCACCTCGGTCTGGTCGGCGATGGGTCTTCACCGTCCAGCTGAGTTTAACAAAGGACATGTCCCCGCATTTATGACTGGTGCACCAGCAAAGAATTGGGTAGTTGTGTATCCATTTGTGCGTTCGTATGAATGGTATTTGCTTCCAGATGAAGAGCGCCGTGCCATGCTCATAGAGCACGGAATGGCAGGTCGGGATTTCTCAGGCATCCTTTCAAATACCGTTTCCGCTTTTGCCTTAGGTGATTACGAATGGATCTTGGCGCTTGAGTCGAATGATCTACATGAAGTAGTCGATATGATGCGCGAACTTCGTAACACCCAGGCCCGGCGCCATGTGCGAATTGAAATTCCTTTCTACACCGGACACTTCATCTCTACCCAAGAATTGGCAGGGCTCTTCGTATGAGATATGACGCAATCTTGTTAACAACATTCGGCGGCCCAGAGGGACCCGATGAGGTAATGCCTTTCCTTGAACGCGTTACTGCCGGTCGTGGCATCCCACGCGAGCGCTTAGAAGAGGTCTCGCACCATTATTTGGCGCTAGGTGGCGTCAGTCCCATCAATGCACAAAACCGCGCACTTTTAGCCGCAATGCGCGAAGAATTTTCCTCGCGAAATATTGATCTTCCAATCTATTGGGGTAATCGAAACTCTGATCCGTATTTTGCGGATGCGCTGAGAGAGATTGAAGCAGATGGACACCACAACGTCCTTGCCTTCGTAACCAGTGCATACTCTTCATACTCAGGCTGCCGCCAATACCGTGAAAATTTAGCAAAAGCACTTATTGAAACTGATTTGGTTGGAAAGTTGAGAGTGGACAAGGTCCGACACTATTTTGATCATCCAGGCTTTATAACGCCATTTGCGCAAGGACTAGGAAAAGCAGTTGATGAAGCCGTCACTTCGGGTTTAAGTGCAGAAGATGTAAAGATTCTTTTCACAACTCATTCCATTCCAGATTCAATGGCAGATACCTCGGGTCCGATTGGCATGCGAGAGTCTCACAAAGGCGGAATGTACGTTGCCCAACACCAAGCAACTGCAGAACTCGTTGCCGCTCATGCCAAACTATTTACCGACAACCAGGTTCCACAATGGGAGCTGGTTTATCAGTCTCGCAGTGGAGCTCCGACAATGCCGTGGTTAGAGCCAGATATTGGAGATGCAATTGAGAGTGCAGCCACCTCTGGGGTAAAGGGCGTAATTGTTGTACCAATTGGATTTGTTAGCGATCATGTAGAAGTTGTTTGGGATTTAGATAATGAAGCAATGGAGGTAGCGCAAGAGCACAACGTATTCTTCGCGCGAGTTGCCACCCCAGGTACTGCACCGGAGTTCGTAACGGCTATCGCCGACCTGGTGGAGGAACGGATTAATGATGGCCCAAAGAATGCGCTCTCAGATCTAGGTCCCTGGGCCGATTTCTGTGCAGTTGGATGTTGCCCAAATGCACGCGCCGATCTGCCGACCATCGCGCAAGCTGAATAGTTTGTGAAAGTATCTAAAGTACTATCTAGCCTTGCGCTAGGTATGTTTCTTGCAGCACTAGACCAAACAGTAATGTCGACAGCTTCCTTGACGATATCTCAGCACTTTAATCATGTGGCCGATCAATCTTGGCTGATGACCACCTACATTGCCGCCTCATTACTGACGACTCCGATCTATGGCCGTCTCTCTGATTCATATGGAAGACGCCGGCTTTTCTCAATTGGTCTGACTCTCTTTGCGCTTGGATCGATCTTTGCAGCAATCGCCGGAAGCTTTGATCAGATAATAATTGCCCGTGCAGTCCAAGGTCTTGGCGCAGGTGGTCTCTTCTCCTTGGCCTTTGCTGTCATTGCAGATGTATTGCCCGTTAAAGAACGTGGCCGATATGTCCTGCTTTTCGTCTTGATTTTTGGGTCTGCCAGCATCCTAGGCCCAGTCCTAGGGGGAGTTATCGCCTCTCAAACTTCGGTCCTCGGCATAAGTGGTTGGCGCTGGATCTTCATCTTCAATCTGCCATTTCTCCTAGTTGCCCTTATCCAAGCGAGCAAACATCTCCCATCGGTCTCCCATAAAGAAGTTGGCGTTTTTGATTGGTTTGGGACTACTTTTTTTGGACTCTCCATATTTGGGGTTCTGGCGGTGGCTCAGACCTCGCGTAGCGATTACTCCACTATAACCAGAGGCAGTTTCGCAATTTTATTAATTCTTTCTTTGATTGCTTTTTTGATTGCGGAGAGATGCAAAGGTGCGAACGCGCTATTTCCTCCTCACTTTTTCAAAAATAAAGCGTTTGCATTGACGGTCCTTACAAGTGCCGTAGGAAGTGGTTCGATGCTGATAGCAATGTCAATAAGTGCTCTCTCAATTCAAATAGTTGAGCATCGCTCACCAGCAATTGCTGGAGTTGTTCTTCTAGCGATAGGTCTAGGTAATTTTTGTGGCTCTGGATATGCAAACCGAATTTTTTCAAGGGAAAAATCTCATCGCCTTCTTGCGGCTATCGGTCTACTTTTTATCTGCGGTGGTTTCATCCCGATGATCTTCTCAACAAAGATTGACTCAATTTCTGTAGGCCTATTTCTACTTGGAATTGGTTCGGGATTGATCAATCAATTTACCTCAGTCACGGCGCCCTCAACTATTGGCAAGGAGAATCGTGGTTCCGCCTCTTCAATTAATACGCTTTTACGCCAATTAGGTGGACTCATAGGAGTGAGCGCTGCTATGGCAACCGTCTTCTATTTCTGGAAAGTTCCAGTTGATTTTACTGTTATTGGTTTGAGTCAAGAAGAGAGGAATACCTTTTTCAGCGCTGTGAAACCTGTCTACATCGCAACTGCAATTATTGTATTTATAATGGCTTTATTGGCTCGTCTTATACCCTCAATGGAGACTGCCAAATAAATCTCGCTTCCCATTATGAACAACCAGATGTGTTGCCACAACCTTCGCAGACATAGCAGGCGCCTGACATGCGCATCTTAACACCGCAGGTCATACACAAAGGCGCATCGGCCTTTACGCCAGACAGTGCTTCCATCAGCTCGGTGGATGAGCCGAACTGTTGCTTGCTATCGATGGTGACAGGCACTGGCTTTGGTGCAACAACCACTGGTGCCACGGGTGCAATGACTTCGAGGTTTTCATAATCCTCGACTACATCTTCGGTGTACTCGCCCGTCTCTAATGCGCGAGCGCGCTCGGATGCTGTGTAAAGCCCCATCGCACTGCGTGTTTCAAAGGGTAAGTAATCGAGTGCTAAGCGACGGAAGATGTAATCCATCATGGACTGTGCCATGCGAATATCGGCATCATCGGTCATGCCCGCTGGCTCAAAGCGCAAGTTAGTGAATTTTTCAACGAAGGTTTCAAGTGGAACTCCGTATTGCAATCCAATTGATACTGCGATTGAGAATGCGTCCATAACACCGGCCAGAGTTGATCCCTGCTTGCCGAGCTTAAGGAATACTTCACCGAGTGCGCCATCGGCATAAGCGCCCGATGTCATGTAACCCTCTGCCCCGCCAACAGAAAACGATGTTGTCGTTGATGGGCGTGACTTTGGTAAGCGTTTGCGAAGTGGCGTGACAGGATGTGATGCAACTGCAGGTGCATCGCTCTTTGCCGCTTTGCCATCAGATAATGGCTGACCGACTTTGCAGTTATCGCGATATACAGCCAAGGCCTTTAGTCCTAACTTCCAGCCTTCGTAGTAAACCTCTTCTACCTCTTCAACCGTTGCATCTGATGGCAAATTAACGGTCTTTGAAATCGCACCCGATAGGAATGGTTGGCAAGCAGCCATCATGCGAACATGACCCATCGGTGCAATGGAACGTGCACCGAGGGCGCAGTCAAATACGTCATAGTGCTCTGGCTTTAATCCGGGAGCATCGATAACGTGACCATTAGCAGAGATGAATTCAACGATCGCTTCAATCGTCTCTTCGGTATAGCCGAGTTTGCGAAGTGCGGCAGGCACGGTCTGATTAACGATCTGCATAGATCCGCCGCCGACTAGCTTCTTAAACTTAACCAGTGAAAAGTCAGGTTCGATTCCTGTTGTATCGCAATCCATCATCAAACCGATTGTGCCGGTAGGAGCTAGAACTGAAATTTGAGCATTCCGCCACCCATTTTTTTCGCCCGTAGAAAGACATTCATCCCAGGCTATGTTCGCCTGCGTCCAGACATCGCGATCAAGAGTGGTCTCTGACTTTGCAGATGAAGATGCTGCGGCATGCTTGCGCATCACGCGGGCGTGGGCTTTAGCGTTTTGGGCAAAGCCGGCATATGGCCCAACGATTGCCGCAAGCTCTGCTGAGCGCTTATATGTAATTCCGCTCATTAATGATGTGATTGCGCCAGCGAGTGCACGACCACCATCTGAGTCATAAGCAAGGCCCGATGCCATCAAAAGCGCACCGAGGTTTGCATAACCGATACCCAACTGACGATAAGCCTTAGTGGTATCGCCAATCGCCTCTGTTGGAAAATCTGCGAAACAGATTGAGATATCCATTGCAGTGATAATCATCTCTGCCGCGCGACCAAATGTTTTTGCATCAAAAGAGCCATCAGATTTCAGGAACTTCATTAAGTTTAGTGAGGCTAAGTTACACGATGAGTTATCTAGTGACATGTACTCAGAACATGGGTTGGATGCATTGATGCGACCTGTTTCAGGATTGGTGTGCCAATCATTGATTGTGTCGTCATATTGAATTCCTGGATCGGCACATGCCCATGCAGCTTGTGCCATCTTTGTAAATAAAGTTTTAGCATCAACCGTATCGATGACTTCGCCTGTTGCGCGAGCAGTAAGACCAAACTGCTCGCCCTTTTCAACTGCACGCATGAACTCATCCGATACTCGAACCGAGTTGTTAGCATTTTGATACTGGACAGAGATGATGTCTTTTCCACCAAGATCCATATCAAAACCTGCATCGCGAAGTGCGCGAATCTTGTCCTCTTCTTTGACCTTAGTCTCAATAAACTCTTCAATATCTGGGTGTGAAACATCTAGAACAACCATCTTTGCCGCACGGCGTGTAGCGCCACCTGATTTGATTGTTCCGGCAGATGCATCGGCGCCACGCATGAATGAGACTGGCCCAGATGCGGTTCCGCCTGATTTTAGAAGCTCTTTAGATGAACGGATGCGAGATAAATTAAGTCCGGCTCCTGATCCACCTTTGAAAATCATGCCCTCTTCGCGATACCAGTTAAGAATGCTTTCCATCGTGTCATCGACTGAGAGAATAAAACATGCACTTACTTGTTGAGGCTCATTTGTTCCAACGTTAAACCAGACTGGAGAGTTGAAAGAGAAGATCTGATGCATGAGCATGTGGGTGAGTTCGTGCTCGAAGATTTCTGCATCGACATCGGTTGCAAAGTAGCCATGCTCTTTGCCGGCCTTGGTATATGTAAGAACAACGCGATCGATAACCTGCTTGAGTGAATACTCGCGGTTTTCAGAACCGACTGCTCCGCGGAAATACTTTGTTGTAACAATGGTGGATGCGTTGACTGACCAGAAATCTGGAAACTCAACACCATGTTGCTCGAATACGGTCTCTCCCGTTTTCCAGTTTTGCTGCACTACATCGCGGCGCTCCCATTTAACTTCATCGTATGGGTGAATACCCTTGTTGGTGTAGATGCGTTCGATCGTTAAGCCCTTGCCCTTGATTGTGTTATGAGCTTTGATCTTGGCTGGTCGGTTGATAACCGTCTCTGACATATGTGTTTCCCCGTATTTCTTTAGTAGGCCGTTAATTATTCGTTCGAGGGTGTTGCGTTGGTACTAACTTTTTCTTTACTTACATCTGCACGGGGCTTATCTGCAGTTTTTATGTTCGAAGGCATAGCGCGCAACAGTGCGATCTCGCCTTCGAAATCCTCAAGGGAGGCAAAGTTACGGTACACCGAGGCATAACGTAAGTAAGCCACTTCATCGAGCTCGCGAAGCGGTGCCAAAATCGCCATTCCGACTTCTTGGGCCTCGATGTCGGCTTGACCGGTGCTTCGTAAACTCTCTTCAACGCGCTGGGCTAGTAACACTAAATCATCTTCATTAACTGGGCGTCCTTGGCAGGCTTTGCGTACGCCAACCAGGACTTTCTCACGACTAAATGGTTCAGTAGCGCCGCTGCGTTTAATAATGCTGAGCACGGCAACCTCTTGAGTTGAAAATCGCTGACCGCACTGCGGGCACTCTCGGCGACGCCGAATCTGCGTTCCCTCTTCAGCAGGTCGGGAGTCAATAACTCGAGAGTCATCGTGTCTGCAAAACGGGCAAATCATCTCGGCGTGTCTCCCTTCATCATGCTTGCTTTTTCCCTTTTTAGATGTAAAGAGGGGATTTCCAAAACTACCCTAAAAACACTACTTATGGAAGTTTTAGTCTCTCCTACCCCTATATATAGTGGCAACTATAAAGCATTGCACGAGGGTTTGCCACCAGGAACTCCATGAATAGCGATTTAGGGCGTGTCGAGGCTGAACCTCACCACTCTCAGACGATGAGGCGAGCCCCTTTGTGGGCCTTGGCCAAGGCGGCATCGCATGTCCAGAGCGTTGCCTTGATGGTGCTGGCTGTGGCACTGATGATCGCATCTGGAGTTCGAAGGCCCGTACCAGCCCTGATATGAGCGGCTGCGACTGCAATCTCCTGGCTTACATCGACTACCTGATGCAGATTGGCTGCAAAGCGGGCCTGTGCCTCTTCGGCGACTCCTTTTGCAACGGCATGAGGTAAAACCTCGGTCAATGTGAGCGCCGAAATTGCATACACACTAGAGGCTTCAAAATCTACCATGATGCGAACATGGTGTTTGTCATCTAGGTTGATTAAACCTATGAGAACCGATGAATCCAGGAGAACTAATCCCACGCTGATCGCTCTTTCTCTTGATCAAATTCATCAAAGATTCCAGGAAATGCTCCCACTAAATTTAAAACTGGATTTGCTTGTCCCTCCACCTGTATCTGGATAAAACCAGCGTCGTTAACTACGAATTCCACTTCATCCCCTGCCTCTAGACCTACTCTTCGCAAAATATCTACAGGTACTGTCAATTGATTCTTAGAGCTCAACCGGGATGTGGATGTTCGACCGGCACGTTGCACCGGAACTTTACGTTTTAGGGCTGGCTTTTTAGCGGTTTTCTTAGCCTTTACCTTAGATACCATAAGTAAAGGCTAGCACCACGGGCCAATAAAGGGAAAGGTTTATTTAATCGTTTCGATTTATTTGATTGGTACGCGAAGGCGAGCGCCAGCGGCTATGTCATAGCCGGGCAGGTTATTTGCCTCGCGAATAGCTTCGACCATCGCAGTGATATCGCCATTGCTATAGGCGGCGGAAATCGACCACAGTGTGGCACCTCCAGGAACGACAACGTTTACAAATGAGGGAGCGTTGCTGACGTGATCTCCGGCGCCAGAACGGGCGGCAAAGCCGGCGGCCATGACAACGGTCAGCGAGAGAACGACCAGAGTGCGTGCAAGGCGACCACGGCGCGAAAAGCCTTGATTTACACTGCTTTGCGGGCTTCGTGAATTAAATGTCATTGCGCTCATGTCGTTCTCCTCGTGCTTTTTGACCTGCAACTACCTTAGGGAAGGTACCCGAACACGTGTTCGAATAACCCAATTAAACACCACCCCACTGACAAAGGCAAGGAAATTTCGAACAGGTGTTTGAATAATGGGTGAATTTCTGTCACCATCTACCCATGAGCACACAGCGCACCCCAAACCCGGCAGGCTTGAGCCCTCGTCAATCTGAAATCCTTACGGTGATTCAGGCCTCAATGAACGATCACGGCTACGCCCCATCGATGCGCGAAATCGGAGCCGCGGTCGGCTTGACGAGCACCGCATCCGTTAAATACCAGCTCGAGATCCTTGAGGCTAAAGGCTTTATCAGGCGCGATGAGAGCAAGGGCCGAGCACTTGAGTTGACGCCTGATGATCATGGCGCACCCGTAGATAAAACTCGATTAATTCCCTTAGTCGGCCGCATTGCAGCGGGCGGGCCAATCATGGCCGAGCAAGAGATTCAAGAGTCATTTCCACTTCCCGAATCAATTGTTGGTAGCGGTGATTTATTTATGCTCAAAGTCGTTGGTGAATCAATGATCGATGCCGCAATTTGCGATGGCGACTTTGTTGTTATTCGATCTCAAAAAGATTGCAATAACGGTGAAATAGTTGCAGCGATGATTGATGGTGAAGCAACCGTTAAAGTCTTTTCTCGAAAAAATGGCCATATCTGGTTGCTTCCAGCTAATGAAAACTTCGCTCCCATCGATGGCGATACCTGCGAAATTTTAGGGAAAGTAACTGCAGTTCTTCGCTCACTTCGCTAAATCTAAGTAGCCTTGACTCATGGCTTGGCACTTCATCGGTTAAGTGAGCAATCGCACCACGGTCCCAGGCTCGCCTTAATACCGCCGTGTAGTTACCATAGAGTCAATTATTTACAGTTAAATCTTCACGTCATGCAATGTTGGATGGAGTGTTTTCAATGAGCGATACAAGTCCGGGTTATGGAATAACTATTCGAGTGGAAGCCACCACAGCTTCATCGCCGACATCCTTGATTCCGGCAGCAATCGTCGCAGCAGGAGGAACGCTCACCGCACTCGATGTCGTTGAATCACACCATGATCGCGTCGTAGTTGATGTCACCTGCGATACTCGAGATTCAAATCACGCCGATGAGATTGCCGCGGCGATTAGCGCGGCATCACCAAATTTTAATGTGAAAAAAGTTAGTGACCGAACTTTCCTTATGCATTTAGGTGGGAAATTAGAGGTTGCATCTAAAGTCCCTCTTAAAACTCGAGATGATTTATCTCGGGCCTATACCCCCGGCGTTGCACGTATCTGTTTAGCAATCGCCGCCGATAAATCCGATGCTCGTCGGTTAACTATTAAGCGAAATACTGTCGCCGTTGTTTCTGATGGCTCGGCTATTTTAGGTCTTGGAAATCTAGGTCCGTATGCTGCAATGCCCGTAATGGAGGGTAAGGCAGTTTTATTTAAGCGCTTTGCCAATGTCGATGCGTGGCCAATCTGCCTTGATTCGCAAGATACAGAAGAGATCATCCGCGCCGTTCAAATGATCGCTCCGGGTTTTGGTGGAATCAACCTTGAAGATATCTCGGCACCGCGCTGTTTTGAAATTGAAGCACGATTGAAAGAGAGCCTTGATATTCCAGTTTTCCACGATGATCAGCACGGCACCGCAATTGTTGTACTAGCAGGCTTACTCAACGCTTTACGCCTTGTTAAAAAAGAGATGAGCGATGTCCGAATAGTGATGATGGGTGCCGGCGCTGCTGGCAGTGCAATACTGCGTCTGCTCTTTCTTTCAGGTTTAAAACATGCATCAGTCTTTGATTCAAAAGGTATTTTGCACAATGAGAGCAAAGCCGATAACGAGATGCGCAAATGGCTGATTAGTAACACTAATGTAGAAAACAAAACCCACTCCCTCACTGAAGAGATGAAAGGTGCAGATATTTTTATCGGCGTCAGCGCTCCAAACGTGATAACCGAGGCCCATGTTGAATCCATGGCACACGATGCCATCGTCTTTGCCATGTCCAATCCCGACCCAGAGATTGATCCAGCCCTTGCCCAAAAGCATGCCCGCATAGTTGCTACGGGAAGAAGTGATTACCCAAATCAAATCAATAATGTTTTGGCTTTCCCAGGGCTATTTCGTGGGCTCTTGGATGCGGGGGTATCAAAGATTACGGATGAGATGTTAGTTGCGGCGGCCCGTGCGATTTCAGAGTGCGTAAAGCCCGAACAACTCAATGAGAACTTCATCGTTCCGAGCGTCTTCGACCCAGCGGTATCACCCGCCGTATCAAATGCCGTGTATAAAATCGCAACTCAGAAATAGAAAACCCAGAATTACTTAAGCCTGCGAGTGATAATTACACGGGCTTGATCACCATAATGCACGCTACCCGGTTCATAGACATCAATACGCAGAATTTCTGGGCTCTGAATTAATCCAAGGTCAACTAAGGACGATAGCTCCTTCTCGAATCCTTTACTTTCATAATGTTCGTTATTTACACCAACTACCAACCATCCATTGTGTTCTAGTAGAGGCAAAAGATTTCTTAAACACTCTGGACCAAGGTGTCCATGTGTAAAAGTTCCTGAGCTAAAAAGCGCCTCATAAGGTGGATTCTCGTTTGGAACCGTTCTCGTTAAATCCCGCTCGTATAGAGCGCGATAAACCGCTACGCCATCTTCGCGCATTTTTAACCTAGCTTGTGCCAACATCTCGGGTGAAATATCCATGCCATCAATAACTAAATCTGGGCGCAATCGCTGCAGATACATACCGGTTAAACCAGTTCCAGTGCCTATATCTAACACTCGATTAACTGGGCTAACTACATCGTTAAAAACATCAGCAATTGCTTTGGGATAGCGATACTGCTTAGCATCAACAAAGGAAGTTTCATATGTTTCTGCCCACTTGGCATACAAACGCCGATTATCATCGGGGCTCTTCACTGAATACGCCGCCTCTAAACCTAATGTTTTATCGTCCATTGCTAACCGCCGATGGCTGACATAGGTCTGGTTGGTTGAATAAAGCTAGGATCATTAATTCCATGGCCCGGAAGTTTGGCTTTAACCGTTGCCTGAAATGCCTTTGCCATCGCCTCGCGCTTTTGCTCGGCGGTTAAATCAGCGTTGCGCACAATTGCACGCATATCGGTTTCGACCATCGAAAATAAACAGGCTCTTATTTGTCCATCTGATGTTAAGCGAACTCGATCACATGATGCACAAAATGGACGCGTAACTGAGCCAATGATTCCTACCGTTGCAGGACCGCCGTTGATATAGAACTCTTCGGCAGGTGATGAACCACGGGTTTCAACCGGCGTTAATGAAAATTCAGTACTGAGTTGGGCAAAGATTTCATCGGCCGTGACCATCGCATCTCGAGACCAAGCACCGCCGGCATCTAACGGCATCTGTTCAATAAAACGGAGTGAGAGCCCCTCGGCGAGCGCCCACAGTAAAAGTGGAATCGCTTCATCATCATTAGTGCCGCGCATCAATACCGAGTTAATTTTTACTGGCTTTAAACCTGCGCTTCGCGCAGCATCGATTCCTGCAAAGACATCATCTATGCGATCTCTAAAAGTTAACTTCTTAAAACGCGCGCGATCTAGCGTATCTAAAGAGATATTGATTCGGCTCAATCCCGCATCGAATAAAGGCGCAGCAAGGCGGGCCAATGCCAAACCATTTGTGGTCATCGAAAGTTTTGGTGGATTGGCAATCGCATTTATTCGCGCAACGATTTCAACTATATCTGGCCGCAATAGTGGTTCCCCGCCAGTTAATCGGATCTCATCAATTCCCTGCGAAACAGCGACCTCAATCACCTCGATGAGTTCATCAGTTGTGAGTAGATCGGCGCTTGGTAGCCACGCGGCAAAATCATGGGGCATGCAGTATGTACAGCGAAGTGAGCATCGATCAGTCAGTGAGACACGCAGGTCGCGATGGACGCGGCCATATGTATCAATTAAGGCGCTCATAGGGATCTGCTTCGGCTCAACATTTGGCTGATACTACTATGACGGCCAAGGCTCTTAGATGCCTCACATTAAGGCTTTTGGGCTTGATGATCTGCCTATTGAACTAGCAATGTTGGTATTAGTTGTTATCATTTCTCACATGACTACAGATGGCGAGCAAGCCCTAGAGGTACTTCGTACTGTCTGGCAAGGCCAACCAAGTTTGGCTCCAGATCTTGAACTTGATGAAGATTGCAATCCAAACAAATCATGCAAGAACATGAAGGAAGTAACATTCGACGGCTTTGCAGAGCCTGGCCAGGATTTAGGCACTGCATGGCGTGAAAAACTTGCTCGCGAGGGAAAGCTCAATACCTCCGGCGGCTCCATTCGTGATCTTATTCTTAGCTCGATCCAACCTAAATAATTTAAAGCAATCACCGGGTATGTAATCAGATGAGTACATCAAATGACCCGCAATCTATTTCAGTAGATTCCTTAATCACCGACCTAAAATCTTTGGGTTACATTGCCGATCGCGGACTTGCAACTTCGATTTTCATTTCAATGAAACTTGGTAAGCCGATTTTACTTGAGGGCGAAGTTGGAGTTGGAAAGACTGAGTTAGCAAAAACTTTAGCCGCACTCTATGGCCGCCAATTAATTAGGTTGCAATGCTATGAAGGCATCGATACGAATCACGCACTCTATGAGTGGGACTACGCACGTCAAATGTTACAAATTCGTGCAATGAATCAAGTTGGAACGACGCAGACCTCGGTTCAATCCCTCTTTGGCCCCGAGTTTTTAATTGAGCGACCTCTGTTGCAGGCAATCCGCACAGGAGATCAATGTGTTCTATTAATCGATGAGATCGATCGCGCCGATGATGAGTTCGAAGCCTTTTTACTTGAGCTGCTCTCGGATTTTCAAATAACTATCCCTGAGATTGGAACCGTGAGTGCTGCCACTCGCCCGATTATTATTCTGACATCAAATCGCACACGCGAACTCCACGATGCGCTCAAACGCCGCTGCCTGTATAGCTGGATTGGCTTTCCAACTCCTGAGAGAGAGATTGAAATCGTTCGTTCACGCCTGCCTCAGATTGGGGAGCGCCTAGCGCAAAAAGTTGTGACTGCAGTTAATCGCCTGCGCGATATGGAGCTAGAGAAGGTTCCTGGTGTCGCCGAAACTATCGATTGGGTTCAATCCCTCAACGCCATTGGCAGCCATGATTTAGATGAAGATGGTGCCTCCAATACGTTAGGGGCAGTTATTAAGTGCCGTGATGACATGAATTACGTCAGGCAAAACTTGAAAGAGATTGTCACTGGTGTCTAAGAGCGCCTTCGATGAGTTATTCGTCGAATTTGGCGCATTTCTGCGCGATGCAGGTCTGGGGGTTGGCACCGATGATGTCATAACCTTTTGTCAAGGAACTGCCGAACTAAATCCGACCGATGTTATGGATATCTATTGGAGTGGTCGCACAACACTCGTTCGGCGCAGAGATCAAATTCCCACCTATAACGCAAAGTTTCGCGAGTTCTTCTTAGATATTAAGGATGACGAGCCAGATCAACGAAAAGTTAAGATTAAATCATCATCAAATACCGCCGCCACTCTTGAAATCCCCTCCGTTGAACCTGGAGCTCCAAGCAATGGCGAAGAGGAGACAAAGATGGGCCATATGGCATCGGCCGCTGATACATGGAGGAACAAGGCCTTTGCTCAGTGCACACCTACTGAACTCAATACTTTAAGGAAGTTAATTTCAACTTTGCGAGTATCACCACCTGTGCGACGAACGCGACGGATTAGGCCAAAACTTCGTGGTAGCAAAATGCATATGCGCAAAATGGTGCGAGAGACGCTTCGTACTTTTGGGGATCCTAATACATTGTTCTTTACGCAACGTAAAATGAAATTGCGCCCAATAGTTTTTATTCTAGATGTCTCTGGCTCAATGGCTGACTACTCACGCAACCTGCTGCAGTTTGCATATTCGGTCCGACGCGCAAATGCAAAAGTTGAGGTCTTCTGTTTTGGTTCACGGCTTACTCGCATCACTAAATCTTTAAGTAAGCGCACCCCTGATGAGGCGATGGAGCTAGCCGGTAGTGAGGTTCTAGATTGGGATGGCGGAACTCGGATCGGCGACAGTTTAAAAACCTATGTTAAAGATTGGGGCCGAACACGAATTGGTCGCGGAGCCATTGTGATTATCTGCTCCGATGGATTAGATCGTGGATACCCAGAGGTTTTAGCTAAGGCGATGGAGGACCTATCTCGCCTTTCTTATCGAATTCTCTGGATGAATCCGCATAAGGGAGATGCTCACAACTTTGAGCCCAATACCTTGGGAATGATCGTGGCCGATCCTTTTATCGATGAGGTTTTTTCAGGTCATAACTTAAAAAGCTTAGAGGAATTCAGCCATAGACTCGTCCGACTACGTTAGGAACTCCAATGAAATACTCTGTCTCCATTGCCGCAGAAGGTGATCGTGTTATCGCTCTTGAAGAGGTTGTCGAGTTAGCCGATGCAGTTGCACCATTTAGCGGCGTTGCATCTGGTGCTGCAACGCAATCATATGGAGTGCAGATTTTAGTTGAGGCCGAGAATTTAGATTCGGCAATCGATATGGCCATGCAGATTTTTTCTAAAGCTGTAGTAACTGCAAAACTGCCCGTGTGGCCGATCACCCGTGCAGAGGCGATGAATGAAGATGATGATTGGGATGACTTCGACGAATGATTCGCCTTGGCTCACTTGCAGGTTATCCATTTGAAGGTCCGCGCGCCCTTGCGGGTTGGACTGCTACAAAGATTCCAGCTGTCTATGCCATTATGTGTCGCAACGAGCCAGATGCTAAACCACAGGAGTTCTCTGTAATTTACGTAGGTCAAAGCGATGATTTAACTCAAGAGGGATTTCCGCTCAAACATCCACATACACATACATGGGTTGCACGAGCCGGCAATAAATACAATCTGCATATCTGCTGGTATGAAATTCCAGGTGGTCTGCCAACTCACCGCGAACAAATAAGCCGTGAATTAATGGCAATTTATCAACCAAGCTGTAATACTGAAAAATATGATCAAGCCTGGAAAGATGAATGGATCGGTCAGTATTCCAATGCCTTCACCGACCCATTAACTACCGAACGCGATCCAAACTCTTCTAATTAAAGCTACTTACCTACAAAACCTACGCCATCTAACATTCTAGAACGACGTGTGCGACTTGCTGGGAAATTAGGTTCACGCTCTGCATGTGGATCTGGCTGATATGTTGCACCGACAACAATTGCCTCGGCCATTCCGTAGAGAAGTGGCAACGCGCCGGCGACGATTCCGCCAGTTACGTTGATGCGCTCTAAACCTGGTTCGATCAGATCGGCATCGGCCTTAATCTTCCAGACCAAATCAGCGGCCTCTTCAAGGTTTCCTGCGACCTGGGCTAGCTGCCTACCAACTATAAAGAGGTAGATCGCAAGGCCTGCGATTAGTGCAACGATATCGATAACGCTAAATAGCTGAAGTGATGTCATGAGCGCACCTTCTCTAGTACTCGACCTAAGAACAGGTGGTGCTCAAGACCCTCAGCTAATACTGCATCTACACCCACAGCAGTCTCATCAATGAGCTTAGTATGTGAAGTATTGGCCTGCGCCGCTGTCAGCGTTGCTTTAATCAACGCAACACGTTTATTAATAACGTTAACGAGAATAACTAAAATCGTAAGAAGTGCAGCAACCGCAACTACTACAACGGCACCAAGAATATTGGCAATGAACCACAGTGTATGTACTTGATCGCTCATGATCAGCCCCCCAACTTCTTTCTGCCACGATTTAGACCGGCAACGATCGCGGTGGCATATGCGATCGTTGTTTTAAGATCTTTCAGGGCGGCAGTATTGACAACTGCCCCTTCTAGGCCAGCGTTGATTCGCGCAGCCTGTCCGCCAATTTTGTGCGCTAGTAGCAAGATTGGAACTACAAGGGCTACAACAACTAGCACCACTACGAGTGCGATGATGTAACCCAATAGCCAACCGCTATGTGAGGTGAAATCCATTTCCTCTTCCTCCCTAAATAGATTCTGCGAAGTCGCGGACGGGCTTCAAACTTGCATTCACTGATGTAACCACTGGCTTGACTGTGGCGGTCTTTGCAACGATGACTTGCACGCCGCCGTCTAAAGCATCAAGAGTCTTAGCGACCGCGCTCAAGTGAATAATCACTCGCGTCAGACCAAGGGCTGCCGCTGCGATGATGAGTGTTGCGAGAATTAGCGTTACTACGGCTACTGTTGGCATTTTTACCTTACCCGAGCAACTTAGAGACAGGACCGGCGTAGCGAACTGCGCCATTAGCAACTTCTTTAATCACATAATCAGTCTTTGTCAGCAGTGCTGGCGTTGTGTTGAGTTCACCTATTAAGGCAACTCCCCCATCGAGTGCGTCAACTGCTGCACCACGGATTCGCTCAAGCGGCGCTAGAACTAGATTCAATAGCGTAACGAGAACTGGAACGATGACAATTAATAGAATTACATTACCTATTGCCCATAAGCTCATAATCTCTCCCCTTTTGTATGTTTCTCTAGTTACCGACGTGCCGTTGCCTGATATGGCAAGAAGAAACGGCTGAAAATGCGCTTTGCTCCGCGCGATACAACAATTAACCCGATTGCAACTGCGCTGGCAGATTGTGGACCCCCAACTGAGTTTGGATCTTGACCCAGGGAAATTGCCTTCATGCGATTCTTCATGGTTGTGGCGGTTTGATTAACTAGAACCGCGGTTATGTCACTTATTAGGCCACGACCAAACTGCGCCGCAGTTCCAGAGAGCTGTAAGTCGAGTGAGACATTTACGCGCGTTCCTTGTGGCGATGCTGTCAGTGTTGCGATTAAGACCGCTACTGCTTCTCCGCGACCTTTGCGATCGGCACCTGATGCATCAAGGGTGATGATTTTCCTAGCATTATCACGGCTTCTAACCTTGGCAGCGCCATCAAACTCTAACTTCACAGGACCGGCTGAGATAATTACGCCACCTTTGTAGTGGTCGGTTGCAACTTTTTCAGTGAGGTCAGCACCTGGGATGCATGCCGCAATTTGAGGCACATCATCGAAGAACTTCCACACGGCATCGATCGGCTGATCGACATCGATTGCTTGTGATATTAGCATTCTGCCTCCTTGTTGTTATACATTTTTAATCTCCTACCGTGCAACTTTGTTAAGAAATGAATGTGGATCTTTTTCAAAAGAAGTACGGCATCCGCTGGCGCAGAAGTAATATGTTGTATCTTCAAAAACAAATGGGTTATTTGACTTAGTTGGTGCAACGCTCATGCCACAGACCAGATCGATAACATCTTCAATCATCGTGCGCGCAATCTTTGAGTCAACTGGTTTTGAGAGCTCACCGCTAGCGCGAAGTTGCACGAGCTCGGCCAGAATGGAAACTGCCATCTCTCGGTGAGTGGTGCTCCCTAAATCTAAACCGACAGGGACTTTAATCTTTGCTAATTTCTGCTCAGATACTCCGCGATCAACTAAATACTCAAGGACTACGGCCCCGCGCTTGCTCGATGCAACCAGACCGATAAAGCGAGGGTTATTCTCCAATGCAATCTCAAGTGCATCTTCATCGCCATGGCCTTGCGTTGCGATAACAACTACTGACGATGGTGTAACCATTGAGGCCGCTAGATCATCGCCGTCTATGATCTCAACAGTCCAATCTAAATCCCGCGCAAGATTTGACAGTGTCAGTGCCATTGGTGAGCGCCCGACGATTAAAAGTTGCGGAGAAACCTTTACTGGCTCAATGAAAATCTGAAGTGCGCCATCGCTTTGGCAAGAGATAGGAATCGTTACAACTCCCTCAGGAATATGCATTCCGACGAAATCAGCATCTTGTCCTAACCAAATTAACTTTGCTTCACCATTATGCAGAACTGCCTTTGCTTCACGGATTAAAACTGGTTCAGCACATGCTCCGCCAATCCATCCATAAATTACGCCATCTGCAGTAACAATCGCCCGTGAACCACGTTGGCCAGATGATGGACCTTGGCGCCAAACAACAGTTGCCATTACAAAGCTCTCTCCAGCTTTGGTTAGTTCAACTGCGCGCTCTAAGACGCCGATTCCTTCAACTTCCCCGTTGCTCATGAATTAGTTACCAACTCGCACTGGTGGCATTCCATAGACATCGTTGCCAGTTGTAAGAGCTTCATAGACACGGTTAGGCATCAATGGCATATCGATATTACGAACGCCCTTGTCCTTAAGTGCATCCATAACGGCGTTAACAAATGCCGCAGGCCCACCCACAGTTGCGCACTCACCGACCCCTTTTGCACCAATTGGATGGTGAGGACATGGTGTGACAACTTCGTATAACTCAAAGCCAGGAGTCTCCCAAGCAGTTGGAAGAAGGAAGTCCATGTAGTTAGCGCCGATGCAGTTACCCTCTTCGTCATAGGTGATGTACTGCATGTTCGCCATCGCATATGCCTCGGTGAGTCCACCCATGATCTGTCCTTCGACAATCATTGGATTGATACGTACACCGCAGTCATCGACTGCAACAAACTGTAGAACATCCCAAACGCCGGTCTCAGGATCGATTTCAACTTTGGCGATATAACAAGCAAAAGGCCAGGTTAGATTTGGTGGATCGTAGTAGGCGTTGTTCTCTAAGCCAGGCTCCATTCCATCTGGCATATTGCTATAGGCAGCCATTGCACACTCTTGAATTGTCACGCCGCGATCTTGATTGCTGCGTACATAGAAGCGACCTAACTCCCACTCAATATCCTCTTCAGAGACTTCAAGTAAGTGTGCTGCAATCTTTCTGGCCTTAGCGCGAATCTTTCGTGCAACCATTGCAACTGCAGCTCCTGCAACTGGAGTACTTCGTGAGGCGTAGGTTCCCATTCCAAATGGAGCGGTATCTGTATCGCCCTCTTCTACAACGATATCTTCTGCCGGAATGCCGAGTTCGTGAGTGACGATCTGTGCCCACGTCGTCTCATGTCCTTGTCCCTGAGACTTAGCACCTGTGCGCAGTAGAGCTTTACCGCTCATGTGAACACGAAGCTCTGCAGAGTCAAACATCTTGATTCCCAGAATGTCGTACTCACGGCTATTACCAGCACCGAGTGGTTCAGTCATCGTTGAAATACCTATACCTAGCAAGCGTCCGCGCGATGCTGCCTCTGCCTTTTCTTTAGCAAAGTTCTTATATCCAATCGCCTCTAAACCAATATCTAGACACTTTCCATACTGTCCTGAGTCGGTAAGGAAGCCAAAGGCGGTGCGGTGTGGAAACTCGTCATCTTTAACAAAGTTAATACGACGAAACTCTGCTTGATCCATTCCTAGATCATCGGCTGCGGCCTGCACCATTCGCTCTTGGAAAAACATCGCTTCGGTAACTCGGAATGAGCAACGGTATGCAACTCCACCCGGTGCTTTGTTGGTGTAGTAACCCGTTGACATCATATGAGCTACAGGAATGTCATAGCAGGCAAAAGCTGAGTGCATGAGGCCAATTTTGAACTTACTTGGTTGCGCATCGGAGAAGAAAGCACCGTGATCTGAGACTGTGTTCATGCGAACACCAAGGATGCGACCATCTTTGCGAAGAGCGAGCTCTCCCTTGAGATAAACGTCGCGACCAAAACCAGTTGAGATTAAGTTTCCAGTCTTATCTTCGATCCACTTCACTGGCTTTTCAGTCAAGATCGAAGCCAAAATCGAGATTACATACCCTGGATAAATTGGAACCTTATTACCAAAGCCACCACCAATATCAGGTGAGACGATACGAATCTGGTGCTCTGGAAGCTCTGCAACTAGCGCAACTGCTGCACGCACAATATGTGGTGCCTGCGAAGTCATATAGACCGTTAACTTGCCAGTTGCGCGATCGTAATCTGCAATGGATCCGCAGCACTCAAGTGGTGATGGGTGTGTACGTGGGTAGTGCAGTTCAATCTTTGAAATCTTATCGGCTGCGGCAAATGCTTTATCGGTACCGGCCTTATCGCCGATCTCCCAATCAAATACCTTATTTCCTGGTTGATTTTCCTTATCGTCGCGAATCAATACAGATGCTGGATCTGCGGCTTGCAGTGGATTAACGATTGCTGGAAGAATTTCATACTCAACAACAATCTTTGCACAGGCATCCTTTGCAATATAGGGATCATCGGCGATAACGGCGCAGACTTCTTGGCCTTGAAAGCGCACTTTGTCAGTTGCTAACACTGCCTGTGTGTCATACGAGAGCGTTGGCATCCATGCCAAGTTACGCGCAGCCATCATTTCACCAGTTAGAACTAGACGCACACCTGGTGTATCCCATGCTTTGGAAACATCGATTGATTTGATTCGCGCGTGTGCAACTGGGCTGCGCAAAATCTCCATATGGAGCATGTCAGGCAAGACGATGTCATCGACATAGTTGCCCTTACCACGAATAAAACGATTATCTTCTACGCGCCGACGGCTTGCACCCATTCCGCCGATCTTTATCTCATCTAATGGCATGTAAGTCTCTCTCTCCCCTACTTAGATTCCGCGCGCATTTTTTCAGCAGCCCAAAGGATTGCCTTGACGATATTTTGGTACCCAGTGCAACGGCACAGGTTTCCAGAGATTGCCCAACGAATCTCATCCTCAGTTGGATTCAGATTCCTTTCAAGAAGTGCCTTTGCCGCCATCATCATTCCTGGAGTACAAAAACCACATTGCAAACCATGCTTTTCTTTAAAGCCCTCTTGAATCGGATGGAGCTCACTTGCTGAGGCTAAACTTTCAACGGTTTCGACTTTATGACCATCGGCCTGGACTGCAAACATTGTGCAGCTCTTAATTGGTCGGCCATCAAATAAGACTGTGCATGCACCACAGTTGGTCGTATCACAACCGGTGTGTGTGCCTGTTAACTTCAAACCTTGACGAATCAAGTGAGCTAAGAGAAGTCGTGGCTCAACATCGACGGTGCGTGCTTGACCATTGACGTTGATTGTTACTCGACGAACCGGAACATCACCAGCAGGTGGCGTGCTGATTTCTTCGTAAAGGCTAGTCATGTGGCTCACGCTGCTTTCTTTGTTGAGTTAGCGATACTGGTCAAAATGCGAGTTACAAATGTACGAATTATCTGACGCTTGTAGTCAGATGAGCCGCGGTGATCACTGCGAGGCTCGGCAACGGCTGCAACTGCTGCTGCCACCGTTGCGATATTTGCCTCAGTCAATGCCTGGCCAACAAGTGAAGATGCGGCATCTCTTGCATCGATCGTCTTGCCGCCCACACCTGCCATTGCAATTCCTGCACGGACAACTTTGCCGCCAGTTATTTCAAGGGCAACGGCAACTGATGCCGTAGCAAAATCGCCTACACGGCGCTCTAATTTGAGGTACCCACCGCGAGCTTGGCCCGCTGGCGCTGGAATAACCGCCTCAATCGCAATCTCATTAAACTCCAGCGCAGTTTGGAAAGGCCCGAGAACAAAGTCTTTCATCGCAATTTCGCGCTTGCCCTTTGGGCCTTGCACAACAACACGACCGCCGAGAGCGATCATTACCGCTGCCCAATCACCTTGTGGATCTGCGTGACAGAGTGAGCCAACAAATGTTCCGCGGGTGCGCACAATTGGATCAGCAACAAGTGGAGCTGCTGCGGCAATTGTTGGCTGCCCTTTTGCAATCACATCTGAGTGCTCTAAATCTTCGTGTCGACAGAGCGCACCAATCCGCAGAGTTCCATCTGAGTCAAAGCGATGATAGTTAAGATCTGGAATATTATTGATATCTACGACCGTTCCAGGAAATGCAAAACGCAGTTTCATCATTGGAACCAAACTTTGTCCGCCGGCTAATACTTTAGTTTCGCCAGCTCCACTATCTAAGAGTGCAATCGCATCTGCAAGAGTTTTTGGGGACTCATATTTAAAACGAGAGGGATACATTTAATTCTCCTACTTCTTTTTTGTTACATCGCGAACAGCGACTGGCATTGAATCGGCATCTGGATCTGGACGTGGCTCTTGATGTGCAGGCCAAGGGCCTTGCACCGGTTGACTTGCAATTTTTAAATACTCAGTAATCTGAGGCCACGCCCAAATAGTTGGGCTACTTCCCTCTTTTGGTGAATTCTCGATGAGTGCAAAGAAACGTGGATTACCCCGCTCGTGCCCAGTAGATTCAATTGCCATGTGATATCTCTCTCTTGACATTTAAGGTCCACGTAAAATAACACTAAAACTTTGCTTGTACTAGATTAACTTCCATTTAATATTTGGGCTTATCTACCCAGATAGCGCTCAAAATCTTCAGGGGTATCTAAATCTGAGCCATCGGCTAACTCGTCCAATCTCAAATAATGGATATCACTTCGCCCAAGTAAATATTGGCGAGCACCAACATTGCCTTGGGCGGCCTCGATGATGCCGGCCCAGTGAGCCCGTGCAAATTTGGCAGGATGTCCAGGCACTTCTATATATGTAGCAACAACTAAATCCCTCGGCGTCTTGGCAATCTCGGCAATGGCTTGAGCCGTTAAGCCAGGTAGATCAACGAGTGAGATGACCACACTATCTATCTCGGCGATCTCTGTAATATGTCTGAGACCTGATTGAAGAGAGCTGGCCATACCGCTCTCCCAATCGGCATTAACAATGATTTCTGCGCCTTTGACCTCACCAATCCATGCACCTAAAACAACAAAGACGTTATTGATTCCAGCGCTCTTAAAGTTTGCAACTGCGCGATCAACTAAGCGCACACCATTTACCTTGAGGAGCGCCTTTGCTCCACCCATGCGCCTGCCGGCACCTGCAGCCAAGATAAGTCCAGCGATCATTGGCGCATCATCTCATCTGAACTAAAAATTTTGCCTTGCTAGACTCCAGCACATGCGCGAGATTATCGATGAGATCACACCTTGGTATGAGAACGGCACGCCCTTTGCCCTGGCCACAGTTGTTCGAACCTGGTCATCTGCGCCTCGTCCAGTTGGTGCTGCGATGGCCGTGTCTTCAAGTGCAGAGGTGATCGGCAGCGTTTCAGGTGGCTGCGTTGAAGGCGCTATTCATGAAGAGGCCTTGGAGGTTTTAAAAACTGGTCAAGCAAAGAGCGTGACCTACGGCATCAGCGATGACAACGCCTTCTCTGTCGGTTTAACCTGCGGCGGAACGATTGAGTTATTTATTCAACTCATCGATAAGCAGAACTTTCCAGAGTTTGGCCAAATAGTCCTAGCAATTAAAGAGCAACGCCCCATTGCAGTTGCAACGATCATCGATGGTCCTGCAACTATTGGTGCGCGCATTATCTTTGATGCCGATCAGGTGTGGAGCTCTCTCAATTCAGCTGGATTAGATTATTCAGTGAGGGAAGATGGTCGTGGATATCTAAGCGCTGGACATACCCACACCCTCAAACTCGGTCCTGCCGGTGAGCGCTTAGGTGATGATGTCTCGATCTTTATTGAGTCATTTGCCCCAGCCCCGCGAATGATTGTCTTTGGTGCTATTGACTTTGCTGGCGCCGTTGCTCGCATTGGAAAATTCCTGGGCTTTCACGTCACGGTCTGCGATGCCCGTGCGCTATTTACAACGAAAAAGAGATTTCCAGAGGCCGATGAAATCATCGTTGACTGGCCGCATAGATATTTAGCGACAGTCGATGTAGATGAGCGCACAGTTATCTGCGTACTCACTCATGATCCCAAGTTTGATGTTCCAGTTTTAGAGATTGCCCTTCGCAGTAAAGCTGGCTACATCGGTGCAATGGGCAGTCGTCGCACTCATACCGATCGATTAGCTCGACTTCGTGAGATTGGGATGAGTGAGAGCGAACTTGCCCGTCTTAGATCCCCTATTGGTTTAGATATCGGTCCGCGCACTCCAGAGGAGACTGCTATTTCAATTGCCGCCGAAATCATCTCTGATTTAACAGGTGGTTCACGTCAACCATTATCTCAAGGCAGTAATCCCATTCATAAGAACTCACTTGCCAGCGAGAGCGGTATTGGCCCGATTTTATGAGTGTTTTACTGTGGAATCGGCAGCCATCGTGTGGGACTACCAGCACTCACTAGTACAAAACCATCGGCTGCTGCAACACCGCGCAGCATGTGAGAGCTTAAGTAATCCGTTGGAATGCACATATTATTTTCAATCACACTCGGCACCAATCGCGCAAAGCCCTCTTGAACTTTCATCTCTTGGCTCATTTGAACCGTGGACAAAACAGTGGGTGTAGCACCACAGAGAGCATCGATTACGGGGCGGCCAAATGAAATGAGTGCAGCAATTGCCGATTGTGGATTGCCGGGAAGGGCTAAAAATGCAACGTTTTTTCGTTCTTGGGCAGCAATCTTTGCCAACAAGATGTGATAACCGGGGCGCACTTTTACGCGATCTATTACATACTCACCACCGAAAGCGGCGATAGCAGATTTAATAAAATCGCGTGGCCCATCGGCAGTTCCACCCGTTGTAATTACCATATCTATTGCAATATCTTGTGATTGAATCGCCACCGAAATCTTGCTCACAAGCAGATCTAAATCATCAGTGACACAATCGCTCACAACGACTTCGGCGCCAAAGGCGGTGAGCATCGCTGGCAGTTGTGGGCCGAGTGCATCACGCACTAATCCATCTACTGGCACCCCACTGTGCATCAACTCATCGCCTAAAAAGAAGAGGGCAATGCGTGGTCTCCTTGTAACAATCACTTCGTCGTAACCAGCTGCGGCCAGTAAACCAATTTTGGGCGGGTTCAAAAGCGTACCCGTGCAAATTAAAAGCTCACCTTTTTTACTCTCGGCTCCGGCTGGACGAATATTTGCGCCTAGTTCACTGGCACCATGAATCCATCCATCGCGCTCTTGGGCAAACTCCCATTGCACAACTGCCTGACCTCCATCTGGAATTACCCCGCCAGTTGCAATAGCCAGACACTGCGATACACCAAGTGAGATGTCACTGATCTGACCAGTTTTTACTTCACCAATAATTTTCCATGGTCCACTTCCACTTACAACCCAACCATCCATCGCAGATGTCTCAAAGGCAGGCAGATTACACAGTGAGTGTGCATCAATGGCTAATACACGGCCATTCGCATCACTTAATGAAAGTGATTGCGTTGGAAGGGATGTAAAACTATCGCGCGAAATTGCAAGCGCGGCATCCCACGAAGCTTCAATTAGTGTCATCGATGACTATTTTCCTTTAAGGACACTGATCGCTTGGGCAAGAATTGAAATCGTAATTTCAGCCGGCGTTTGTGCACCGATATCAAAGCCTGCTGGGCCATGGATGCGTGAGATGTCAGTAATATCGCGATAGGCCAACCAATCTTCACGATTTTCCTGCATTTTCTTTGACCCCAATGCGCCTATATATCCAGCATCGCTCTCTAGCGCCGACGCCAAACAACGAGAGGAGCTCTCCACATTGTGTCCCATGATGACGGCACAATCGAGTGGTGAGAGAACAGCCATAAAGCCAGAGATCATTTCGGGGCGAGACTCAATCTGTACTTGCCAACCGAGGTTGATAGCACCAACTGCAAGTGCTTCGGCGATCGCTCCGCTGCCTGCGATAACTAACTTTGTAATGGGTGCATAAATTGAAATAACTTGATCGCTCTCCTCAATAACAGCAGAGACACCTTTGTTAAAAAGGTCAACAACTTTGCTATCGGCTAGCGCAATTGTCTGGGCTGTAAAGAAACTTGTCTCAATAACTTCTCCACCTTCAATATAAGCAACTAATGCGATGCGCTCACGAGCTAAAAGCGCCGGCCACATCTCTGTAGAAATCTGATTGGCTGGCACAATAATAAAACGGGGTTTAGAGTGAGCCGGCAAACCCGATGTCACCGATTCAAATTCACTCACCGATAGCTCAAGAATTCGCCCCGTTGGTAGTGCCCTAGTTGCAACTTCGGCGAGTTGGCCATCAAATGTCTTACCTAATAAAACCCCGGTTCGACCGCCCCCTGGTGTCACTAGTAAAGCATCGGTTGCCAGCGAAGTTGGATTAGGTGAAATCATCCAGGCGATATCGGCGCGAGTCTTTGAGCGCAGGCATGCGCTAACGCTTAAGGCGATTTCATACATTCGACGAGTATACGAGAGCAGCCAAATTGTGCCTATCCATAATAAAATAACTCTCGGCACCTGCTCAGGTGATGCGGATTAAATCCGCACCCCGCTCTATCCACTTAGAGCTCGACCAGCGCTCCCGCATCAATCGCATCAATCGTGCCACCCAACAGTGTGATGACGGGCTCATCCTTCATTCTGAAGTTTGTTCTGGCTATGAATCAGTTAGCCTTGGCCCTAGATAAATTTCTACATCTGGAGGAACCATGGAGCAAGAGGCACAGTGTCCATACACCGGTAGTCACGTCAATACAGAGGGTACATACACCAGCGATTGGTGGCCCGATAATTTAGATCTTTCGGTACTTCGGCAAAATTCTCCTGCCTCAGATCCAATGGGTGAAGATTTCGATTATGCGGCCGAGTTTTCAAAGTTAAATATCAAGAATGTTAAAAAAGATATTGAAGCTTTGATGACTACATCTCAGGATTGGTGGCCGGCAGATTACGGACATTACGGTCCATTCTTTATTCGCATGGCCTGGCATAGCGCCGGCACATATCGCATCTACGATGGACGTGGCGGTGCAGGAGATGGATTGCAACGCTTCGCACCTCTAAATAGTTGGCCCGATAACGTCAACTTAGATAAAGCGCGCCGTCTTTTATGGCCCATTAAAGCTAAGTATGGAAAGAAATTATCGTGGGCAGATCTCATAATTCTTACCGGCAACTGCGCAATCGAATCAATGGGTCTAAAAACTTTTGGTTTCGGTGGAGGTCGCGAAGATGTGTGGGAGGCCGACCAGAGTTATTGGGGCAAAGAGCAGACCTGGCTTGGCGATGAGCGCTACAGCGGCGATCGCGATTTGGAAAACCCTTTAGCTGCAGTGCAGATGGGGTTGATCTATGTAAATCCTGAAGGACCAAATGGAGTGCCCGATATTTTGGCATCGGCAAAAGATATTCGCGAAACCTTTTTGCGAATGGCGATGAATGATGAAGAGACAGTCGCGTTAATCGCCGGAGGTCATACTTTTGGCAAGTCACATGGCGCTGCCGACCCGAGTAAGTATGTCGGTCCTGAACCAGAGGCCGCAGCGATTAATGAGATGGGGCTTGGCTGGGCAAATACTTTCGGCAAAGGAAATGGCGCAGATACTATTTCAAGTGGCCTAGAAGGTGCGTGGACTCCAACACCAATTACGTGGGATAAATCGTATTTCACTACTTTATTTAAATATGAGTGGAAGCAGACAAAGAGTCCAGCTGGTGCAATTCAGTGGATTCCAACTGATGAATCGGCAGCGAAAACGGTACCCGATGCGCATATCGCCGGAAAAACACATGCCCCGGTAATGCTCACAACCGATCTTGCTCTACGCACAGATCCGGCTTATGAAAAGATTTCGCGCCGCTTTGCCGAAGACTTTGATGCATTTGCCGATGCTTTTGCGCGTGCATGGTTCAAGTTAACGCACCGCGATATGGGTCCTATTGCCCGCTACCTCGGTGATCTCGTACCTGCAGAGCAGCTAATTTGGCAAGATCCAGTTCCCGCTCCTGCAAAGAAGTTAATCGGCAAAAAAGATATCGAGGTTCTTACTAAGAAAATCCTGGCAAGTGATTTGAGTATTGCAACGTTGGTCACAACGGCTTGGGCATCGGCCTCAACATATCGTTCAACCGATAAACGTGGAGGCGCAAATGGTGCCCGAATCGCCTTGGAGCCACAACGCAGCTGGGCCGTCAATCGCCCTAAAGAGCTCAAGAAAACTCTTGCAACGCTAGAAAAAATACAAAAAACATTCAACAAAAAATCAGATAAAAAAGTATCGTTGGCCGATTTAATTGTTTTAGCGGGATGCGTCGGAATTGAAGCGGCGGCAAAGAACGCAGGGTTTAGGATGAAAGTTCCTTTTACTCCCGGTCGCACCGATGCAACACAAGATCAGACCGATGTCACATCATTTGCAGTCTTAGAGCCACTGGCCGATGGTTTCCGCAATTACTCACACTCATCTAATACCCAATTGGCTGAGGTCTTACTTGTCGATAAAGCCGCACTTTTATCGCTAACACCACCAGAGATGACGGTTCTAGTTGGCGGTCTACGTGTGCTCGGCGCTAACTTCGATGGATCAATGACCGGAGTACTTTCAGAGAAGAAGGGATCTCTGACAACTGATTTCTTCAAAAATATTCTCGACATTAAATATCAATGGTCACCTACAAAGGGTGATAGCAATCTATTTGAGGCACGCGTAGGCACGAGTGCGAAGCCGGTCTGGGTGGCATCTCGCGCCGACCTGGTCTTTGGTTCGCACTCAGAGCTACGCGCTTTATCTGAAGTCTATGCAAGTGATGATGGAGAAAAGAAGTTTGTCTCCGATTTCATCAGCGCATGGAGCAAAGTGATGAATCTGGGCCGCTTCGATATTTAAACAACATTGACATTTATTGCGTGCCAACCCTCTGCGCCGTTTGGATCAACGGCAACGTATGCCTGTGGCTGTAAGATCCCATCACCATCGGTTGCGCGTACGGTGATTGTGTAATTACCCTTTTTAGGGCTCCAGTCGATCCACCACTGTCGCCATGTTGTCTTTGCAATCTCCGGACCTAAGGTGGCCTCTCGCCACGGTAGATCACCAATCTTTACCTCTACTTTAGAGATACCCCGAATCATCGCCCAAGCAACTCCGGCAATAGCCCGCGTTCCAACTGGCAGCTGATCGCCACTAAATGGCGTATCAATTCTCGAAGCGGTTTTTACTGGTGCGCGCTCAGACCAGCCGCGTGAAATCCAGTAGCCATGTTTTATATCAAAGCGTGTTAATTCGATTCGGGTTAACCACTTAACGGCTGAGACATAGCCATAGATCCCCGGAACAATAATTCGTGCTGGAAAACCATGAGCCAATGGCAGAGTCTCGCCATTCATTCCAATTGCAATCATTGCATCGCCTCCATCAAGAGTGGCTACCGGAAAGCCAGCGGTAAAACCATCGACCGAATAACCCATTACTTGATCGGCATCGGCAGAAGGTCCAGCCTCGCGAATCAAATCATCTAGCCGAACTCCCAACCATCGTGCATTACCAACTAGATCTCCACCGATCTCATTTGAAACACAGGCGATTGTTCCGTCGAGTTCAAAAACTGGTCGCGCGAGTAACTCCTGATAACTCAGAGTAAATGGATTGTCGACCATGCCAACTATCTCTAACTGCCAATCATCGGTTGAAACATTAGGAATTGATAACGAGGTATCTATCCGATAAAAATCTTCATTAGGTGTAAAGAGCGGTGATAACCCCGGCGTAGTTAAGGCCGGATCTACTGGAGGGTTGGGCAGATACTTCAACGGTTTAGGAAGTGCGATCTTAATTCTCTCAATTTGGACGCTGGCTTTTTGTGCAAACAATTTAGCGGCTCCCGTGGCTGCAATACTTACCGCTCCAATTACACCCACCGCCTTCAATACATCTCGACGAGAAATCTCTACGCCTGAATCCACACTCTCGCTTCCTTGCTGACTCAACCATCGCAGTACATACAGGGTGGTTCCCCCAGAAATAATCGCAGGCACAACTGAAAAGAGATTTGACCGCGCATCTAGCAAAGCCGCCCAGCTTGCAGCAACCGACATTGCCGCGATAATTGCGTATGCAACGCCTCTTTTACCGCTCATGTATGCGCGACCTACAACAAGAGAGAGTCCAAAAACTACCGCCAAAATAGTTCCAATAAGAAATACCTTGTCGTACAAACCGAAAAGATTAATAACTAATTTTTTTACCGGTGGCGGTACATAATCGATGATTCGATTTCCCAGAGAGATAACGGGACTCTGCCAATTGCTATTTACCGAAGCAACAAAATGGCCGATTGATACTCCGGCAACCATCGCCAGCGGACCAAAAACGCTTCCTAATCGCTTATTTTCCATTGGATGAAACCAAATCCATTCTATTTTAAACTTGAATGAAAATAGAGCCAGCATCTTCACTAGCAAGGTATTTACGAAGAGCGCTATTTGCTGGACCACCAGTGACTGCACCAGTAGTGGCATTGAAACGTGAGCCATGGCATGGACAGGCTAGCCCACCTCCCATGCCTTCTATTTGGCAGCCTTGGTGCGTACATATCGCGCTCACCACAATAACTAAACCCTTGACGCGAGTTACTGAGACTGGAAAAGTCGATGCATTAGTGGGTTTGACGTCGATTATTTTTATTTCACCTTCACCGACAGCGCTGGATTTTGCGACAAAAGTTAACGCGCCCATGCTTTCGGTCGGGGCAGGTGTGGCGCTCTGAGTTGGTGACGCAGTTGGATTAGCAGAAGGCGTGCTTGATGGTTTGGGAGAGCTTGTGACAACTTTCGCCCCCTTTTTCCAGATCAACTTTCCTTTAGATTTAACGCAAATATATGTATACCCCTGGAAAACTATTCTCTGACCAAGCTTTGTTGGCTTCAATTTTGGGCCAGTTGCGGCAAGGGCGTCTGATCCAAAAAACGACAGCAAAGAGGCAGGAATGATGGCAAGAAGATTTCTCCGGACAAGTTTCATACGTGAAACCGTAACGCCAACGTCCTTATTCGGCGAGTTGATTTTCGGTGAATCTCCTTAAAATTCATTGCCCGCATCACTCTGGAATATGTGCCAAGTTCAAGCAAGCGCCTCTTTAATTTGATTTCCATGATCCATGGGATGATTGGTATATCCCTTGACCCACCGCGAAACGGTAAACGGGCCGGATTCTGTGTGTTCTCCAGTTCTTTGCAAATCCGACTCTTTCAACCGCTTTAAAATATCTAAAGAGGCGGCTCTGACTGCAAGAAAAACTGCAATGGAGTTTTCAACTGGAAGTGTTTTGTATCCCAAAATCTCACTCTCAGCCCAGGCAGATTCGTCATAGCCTTGAATTATAGTTCCAGTTGGTTCGGCAAGGAGTCTGCGCAATCTGGCATACGACTGCGCTTCACTATCGGCCAAGTGATGTATAACTTGTCGCGGTGACCAGCCATCAGGTTGATGCCGATCTAAATCGCTGATTGAGAGCCCTGCGATTATGTCGGTTGCGTATTTAGTTGAAGCCTCATACTCACGTGCAATCGTTAATAAATCCATAAACTCAATTACATCTCAATTGCTTCATATAGTTGCAGGCCTGTCTTGCTTGGACAGGTCTTTGCAATCGCAATCGCAGCATCCATATCAGCGGCTTTAATAACTGTATAACCGGTGATTGGGTTGTTTGCTGCTGGAATCTCGGTTGCCGAAGTTGAAGTTACATTCATGCCTGGCATAAATGGATTACCCATTTCAGCGACGCTCTCTTTTATTGATTCAAACCATGCCATCCAAACATCCATGGCATCATCACTAGCGCCTTCGTTTGGCTCCGAGTTATATAGAAAAACAAATTTTTTCATTGATCTCTCCGAATCTGCACGGGGTGAACGCCCCTAGTCCGTGGGGTCAATTTACTTCGGCCGAAATTAAATTGGAAGGGGTTTTTAGTGAACTTTTCCATCTAACAACCGCATTAGAACCTAAAAGTCTTATGTGACGTCGAAAACCAACTCTTCGTCGGCACCTGCGCTCACCACCACGTTCGAACCATCCGGAATCTGACCTTTAAGCAATAAGCTGGCAAGACGGTCACCGATCATCTTCTGAATCAATCGTCGCAGAGGTCTAGCCCCGTAAGCAGGATCAAAGCCATGTTCGATTAGATAGTCCTGTGCGCTCTCATCGACCTCCATCGTGATCCGTCGATCGCGCAGGCGTTGCGCTAGCTCTTCAATAAGCAAAAACATAATCCTAGAAATTTCAGAAACGCCTAATCGATTAAAGATAACAATTTCATCGATTCGGTTCAGGAATTCCGGCTTGAAGTTTGCACGGACCATTTCCATTACGGCAACCTCTTGCGCTCTGCGTTCCAAACTCTGATCGATTAAATATTGCGATCCTAAGTTAGAGGTCATGATGATGATGGCATTTCTAAAATCAACGGTCCGACCTTGACCATCGGTTAGCCGGCCATCATCAAAGACTTGCAATAACAAATCAAAGACTTCTGGATGCGCCTTTTCCACTTCATCGAGCAGAATTACCGAATATGGACGACGTCTAACCGCCTCAGTTAACTGTCCACCCTCGTCATAGCCGACATAGCCAGGAGGTGCACCGACTAGGCGCGAGACTGAAAACTTTTCACCGTATTCGCTCATATCGATTCGCACCATTGCGCGTTCATCATCGAATAAGAAGAGCGCTAAAGCTTTTGCAAGTTCAGTCTTTCCAACACCCGTAGGGCCAAGAAAAAGAAACGAACCAGTTGGTCTATCAGGATCTGAAATTCCAGCACGCGATCTGCGAATTGCATCGGCCACGGCATGCACGGCGCTGGATTGACCTACAACTCGTTTTTCCAGCTCTTCATCCAAGCCGAGCAGGCGCTCGTTATCTGCCTGCATTATTCGCCCCGTTGGAATCTTTGTCCATGCCGAAATCACTTCGGCAATATCATCGGCACCAACTTCTTCTTTAACCATTGCGGATTCAGAGTTAACATCATGGCGGGCTTTTGTTAACTCATTTTCAATCTCGCGAATTTTTCCATACATCAAGCGAGCTGCAGTCTCTAAGTCCCCCACCCGCTGGGCTTTTTCTGCTTGTATGCGGGCGGCATCTAATTGTTCTGTTAAATATCCGATTCGATCGAGTGCGGTTTTTTCTTTTTCCCAACGGTTACGAAATTCAGCAAGCGATACTTCAAAGCCTTTTAACTCAACGCGCAAGTCATGCAGACGCGCTTTAGAAGCTTCGTCTTTTTCCTTTGCAAGACCGAACTCCTCCATGCGCAATCGATCCACGTTTCGTTGCAGTTGATCAATCTCTTCAGGTGATGAATCAATCTCCATACGCAGACGCGATGCGGCCTCATCCACTAAATCAATGGCTTTATCTGGCAAAAATCTATGGGTGATGTAGCGATCAGATAACGTCGCAGCTGCGACCAAAGCGCCATCGCTAATTGTAACTTTATGGTGGGCTTCATATTTTTCGCGTAAGCCGCGCAAAATCGCAATCGTGTCTTCAACCGACGGTTCATTGACTAAGACTTGTTGGAAACGGCGCTCGAGCGCGGCGTCCTTTTCAATATATTTCCGGTATTCATCTAACGTCGTTGCACCAATCATGTGCAGCTCACCGCGTGCAAGCAACGGCTTTAACATGTTGCCGGCATCTAGCGCCCCTGGCATAGCACCTGCGCCGACGACGGTATGTAACTCATCGATAAAGGTAATAATTTGGCCTTCGCCAGCCCTGATTTCATCGAGTACTGCCTTCAAGCGCTCTTCAAATTCGCCACGATATTTCGCACCGGCAATAATTGCGCCAAGATCAAGGGAGACAACTTTTTTGTCTTTCAACCCCGATGGCACATCCCCCGATGCAATGCGCAGAGCCAGCCCATCGACAATCGCCGTTTTACCTGTACCAGGTTCGCCAATGAGCACAGGGTTATTTTTAGTCCGACGCGATAAAACTTGAATGACTCGGCGAACTTCGTTATCTCGCCCAATGACTGGATCTAACTTTCCATCACGAGCACGTTGAGTTATATCTACCCCGTACTGTTCCAGCGCGCTCTTTTCTTCCTGTCCCTGCTCCAAGGTGGACTGGCTCACTTTCGACTCCTTTCAGCTGCGCATCGACGTCCGCATCCACTAGCGATAACGCCAGAAGCCTTATTTGTATTTCCATTTATAAAAATAGACCTGTATGTGGGACACAGCGCTAGTGCCAGCCCTTAATCTGTATCCATGCCACCTAAAGACCCATCGCGCGAAGCTCACTTCCCCGCTATCGAAAAACGCTACGGCGAAAAGATGGCCCACTGGTTCAAAGTAATGGCGTCCCTTGAAGGTAAAAAATATCCAGAGCAAGTAGCCCACCTCAAAGAGAGCCATGGATTTTCGCAAGCTCACGCCAACGCCTTAGTGATGTATTCGCGTGGATCCACTTCATCGCGCCGCTTTGAGACGCCAAACGATTACTTCAAAACTCTGAGCCCACTACAGCGAAAAACTATCAAGGCGATCTTCGCAGCAATCACTAGTAAGTATCCAAAGTTGGAACTAGTGATCGCTTGGAATCAACCCATGCTTCGACTTGATAAGAAATATATTTTAGGAATATCGGCGGCGACTAACCATATTCTCTTAGCCCCCTTTAGCACCGATGTAATAGATGCGTTCCGGCCCAAGTTGGGTGCCTACAAAGTCAATAAGAAAACAATCGCCGTGCCAAACGATTGGACTGTTGATTCCAAACTATTGTTAGCGATAACGAAGTTGCGAATGGCCGAAAAGTAGTAGTTTCACTTAAAACCAACGTGTCATTAACCCTGAGTTACCAATCTCGTAACCTGCACGCGCCATCATGCATCCGTGCATCTAGAACATATTCCGATTTACTTTCACACACACCGCCTGCCGGTCGATGAATACACCAAGTTAGAACTCGATCAGCATTCTCGCATCAGTCGCATCCGTCGCGACACTCAAGCTTTCGATGAAGAGCTCGCACGCCAAGCCATACTTATCGATCACAGCAGAAGCATCGCCTAATCCTCGCCACGTACTATTGCACATTGATGTGTGATAAATCGAAAGTTCAACTCAATCAGTAGATTCGGAAATGCGAAAGGGCCGTCGGAAAGATTCCGACGGACCCGATCAGACAGCGACCTGATTTCGCATAAGACAGTTGGGTCGGGCTTAACAGCCCGGCTCAACTTCATCAATTAAAGCACAAATACTCGTTACTCAGAGTAGTTTTATATAAACCTCGAATGCAGTTCGCTTTCAGTTCGGAACGCCTCAATAATCTGCTTCGTTCTACCTGGGTGAGATGCAATCCAATTTGTTAGATTAGATGCAGAGCCATTAATTGCAACCCAACAGCAACCAGTTTGCGCATCCCGAAACGTTATCTCAATCACATGTACTCCGCATGTCGAAAACTGCAATGACTACTCCACGCACATTTACACATCGGTATATCCATTTGTACGCTGATACATATTCTCAAAATTTTGTTCAACTGGTGTTCACTTTTAATTGAGCGGTGACAGTAATTTCAAGTGGCGGTCCTCATTACATGAACTTAATATTTGTCCACACAAGAACCCATTTAAAGGAGATTTTTATGAAGGTTTTACGCCGTAGCGCATTTGCCGCTATCGCAATCGCAACAGCGTTGACTCTGTCAGCATGTGGAAGCGATGCAGAGACAGCTAGTGAAGAGATGACAGAACCAGTAAGTGTTGGAACTATCGTTGATGTTGCAGTCGGTGCCGGAAACTTTGGCACATTAGTTGCAGCGGTAACAGCTGCAGATCTAGTTGAAACATTAAGCGGCGAGGGTCCATTCACAGTATTTACCCCAACAGATGAGGCTTTTGCAGCGCTACCAGCGGGAGTGCTCGATGCACTTCTACTACCTGAGAACAAGGCAGTGCTTGCACAGATTCTTACCTACCACGTTGTTTCAGGTATGGTCATGGCAGCAGATGTAACCGATGGCGAAGTTGCAACAGTTGAAGGTCAGAACGTGACTCTTTCAACGATGGATGGCGTCACTGTTAACGGTGCAAAGGTCATCGCAGCAGATGTCATGGCAAGCAATGGCGTAATTCACGCGATCGATGCGGTCATCCTTCCACCTGGAGTAGATGTAGCAGCGCTTCTTAACAAGTAACCCCTCAGGCAAAAGGCCACTTCCCACACAGGGAGGTGGCCTTTTGTATCTCTAACCCACAACTACACCGATTTTTTAAATGGGCTAAGCGATCCCGAACTCGGTACTCTCTGTGTGTGCGCAAAAACTTACTCAGAATATTTACCGTCGTCACATTGCTCTCCTTGACGTGGCCAGTACAAATTTCTGTGGCAAATCCAAATGAAATACAGCTAGAGATTGAAAGTATCGATACACCAACTGCTCAAGTGCAAGGCTCTAACGGAGAGCGCGGAGCTGCACTTGCTCGTCTTGCAGATGGTCGCTTGCTATTAGGTGGCGGTGCTAACGGGTTTAATCTCTATCTCTATGACCTAACCAATCGCACACAAACTCTGATTGGACGAGCAGGTAGTGCCAATGAGAGGATCAATGACTCACGCTTTGCAATCACTGATATCGCCGTCATGCACGAATCCGCCAATACCCTTGAATTAGTTATCTCCTATCCACGGTATAGCCGGGTTAAAGAGTGTGTCTCAGTAGTTCTCTACTCTTTTACCGCCAACATAGGAATCAAACCGTCGTTAAAACGTGGAATGCTCTGGTTTAATAGCAAGCCCTGCGTTCCAATTAGCGCGGTGCAGCATGCATCTGGTCGCATTGCAACTATTGATAAAAAATCTCTCTATCTAACTGTTGGCGATTTAGGTTATACCGAGATTGGCAACAGAGCTAAGCGCGGTGATTTAGGTTCAGTCTTTAAGATAAGTGCAAGCAAAGTAGTGAAGATTTCTTCAGGGCATAGAAATGCCCAAGGAATACTTCGAATTGGCAAGGATCTCTACATATCAGAACACGGTCCACGCGGTGGGGATGAACTCAATTTAATCGAAACCGGTGGCGATTACGGATGGCCCTTCGTTACCTATGGCGAACCATATAGTTCAGGAGATTACGTAAAGCCCACTAATACCGGTACTCACGAAGGATATAAGAAGCCGCTGTATTACTGGGTTCCATCGGTTGCCCCAACTGAGTTGATTCAACTACCCGCCGATAAATCCTGGGGTCCATGGTCTTCATATATTGTGATGGGCACTTTAAAAGACCAAGTATTAATCTTTATCGAAATGTTGGATCGAAGGCAGGTCGGAAAGGTAGTTAGGGTCAATGTGAATGAGCGAGTTCGAGATCTAGATCTATCAATTGGCGGCTCAATAATCGCAACTACTGATAGTGGAAAACTCCTCGTTATTAATCTAGCCGGTTAGCTAGGCAAGCACCGCACCTAGAAGTACTTGGCTAGCCTTTCTTAGGAGCTCCATCTAATTAGTATCTCAGGATTTAAAGCTCTTGCCACCATCGCGAGAGACGAAAATTGCTTCGGTAGTTACTGCAACAAAGACCTTTGCATTTACCGAGATGCTACCGATCGCAGTAGATAGCGTTGCAATCTTTTTCCAAATCTTTCCATTATCTACCGAGCGATAGATCGCCTTTCCGGAGGATGCATAGAGAGTTGTACCTACAATTTCTACCGAGCTCCACTTCATCGAAGATTTTATAGAAGTTGTTGTTTTAAAGGCATTGGTGGTTCGCAATAATTTCCCCGACGCTAGCGCAAGCGCACTGCCACTCTTGGTGCCCAGCACCGCGATATCAGAATACTTATTTTCACCTAACTTTCGCCATTTCTTGCCGCGGTCTGAGGAGTACATTAACTGCCCGCTACCTGAATCAGCACCATAAATATCGCTTTTACCGACCTCTAACATATGAAAATCAACTTCACCTTGCAACGAAACTTTCTTCCACGACTTTCCTCCATCCGTTGATGAAAGGAGTCCGATCGGATTAGGCAGATTTGATTTGGCCCCTGGATGGCCACTGGAATACAGGGTTCGTCCGTATGTTGCTAACCCCATCACATCAAAATCATCGTTACTTATTTTCTTCATAAAATTCGCAGCTATATACTCATAGAGACCCTCGTGCGTATTAAGCAGAACCCGATCCCCAAATACCTTCACATCATGAATATGTGAGACCGATCCATACGTGGCCGCATAACTCTGCGGCACCCACGTCAAAGCCCCAATTAACGCTATGGCCAACCCCGCAATAACAGATTTTCGCATGCAGTAATTCTATCCGCGCTTGATTAAATCCGCTCGGCTGAGCCTAATTAGGCAGAAATACTCGCTACACGGAGTAGTTTCACTAAACCCACCACGCATTCAAATATCGATTCACAAAAACACCAGGGGCCCAACCAGTGTTAAGATTCGAAAGCGTTATAGAGTTGTTCATATATTGAGTTACAGAAATAAGCCCCGTAGAGAAATCTGCGGGGTTTATTTTGTGGGCTTGAAATCCAAAGTGGCCCTACGCGACTAACCGTAAGGCTACTTAGTGTGCGTGTCACTGGCGAGATTCGAACTCGCGACCTGCAACATAGTCGGTGTGCTGCTCTATCCTCTGAGCTACAGCGACACGCAGGGATGAACTTATGCGAAATTCATTCCCGCAGTCCTTGAGGTAACAGTGGCTGTGAACAATCCAGTGATGCTAATATGCAACCACATAGTCAGTGTGCCCTCGTTAATCACGAGTTACAGAAGATGAACCCCGTAGAGAAATCTGCGGGGTTTATTTTTTAGTGTGTAAATGAAAAAGACTCCGCCGACGAAGCGAAGCCTTTTCACATGCATGGTCCTGGTGGGACTCGAACCCACAACCTCCAAATTCGTCGTATCGGCGCTCTATCCATTGAGCTACAGGACCACCCTCGGAACATAGAGGTATACCCAGACATCTAAAGTATCTTTGCAACCCTGTTGTGGATGACGACGTGCTAGTCTTTGAAAGTCGTATTGGTGCACAATTGAGTTACAGAAGTAAACCCCGTAGAGAAATCTGCGGGGTTTAGTTTTTTACTGTACTAATGAAAATCGCACAGCCAATGAAGCGCACCATTTCTATTTACCTCTGATTGTATGTCAGTGTGAAGTAATAGATTCAAAAACTATGGCGCCTGACCGTAATCCCAAGCGGACTCTGAAAAAGAAGCTTTCCACTCATAGGGGAGAAATTGAAAAGAGAATCCGCGCATCCTCAGATGATCAGCATGAGATTGTTTTCTTCCAAAGACATATTCTTGACGATATCAATGAGCCGACTCCTGGCCAAGATTTCTTAAATGAGATTTGCTCAGAAGGCGTACGCAGAACCTTTCGCGCAGTATTAATTGCTGTCGCCAAGGCTCCCCCAAAAAGATTTGCAGGTGGCGGCTATTGGGAGGCAATGCATGGAGAAATGAGCGGCTGGTATGAAGTTCGCGTGAACGGACCAAAGCGCAAGCATTACCGACTCTTTTGCCTACTAGATTACGATCACCCGCATTTACCTAACCTAATTGGTGAGAGAAAGTACCGTAGCAATCTCTTCTCGTTCCTTTTCAGGCAGTTGCTCTAAGGAGATCCGCATGCCCAGGGCTGCTGCAACTTCAGTCAGAGTACTAAGTGTCGGATTGTCATTACCTCTTGAAAATAGTCGCCTAATATTTGCCGGCTCTGCGCCGAGCTTTCGCGCAACTTCCGCCTTTGAAATGCCCCCTTTAGACCTGACTGCATCCAACTGGTTAACCAAAGAGTCAAGAGTTGATATGCGAATAGATTCCAAAAGAAACAGACGCAGCTGCTCCGGATCTTCGAGCTCCGCAGCTAAATCATCCCAAAATGCGTTCTTTCTAATAGGCACATTAACCTCTTTCTCTCTGATTATAGCGTATCATATAAGATACACCTAGTAAACGACTACTTCCTCAACTATGGCCGCACGGTGGATAGCGCTTATGTCTCCCACAACTCCCCCACCACACAAATCACCAACACAGTTACTCATATATGCGGCGAAATTAGACTCACCCTAATCAATTCGCATAATAGGAAAGCAACTTAACTTATTCACAGGCCATGAAGCGATTGACTTTTGCATCAAGATATTCACTTACCTTGCACTCGCCTGAATTCCTTATCTCACATCAGTAAGCACGCCGCCAGCGTCACTTATTGATTTCCCAGCATTCGTTGGGAATAGAGAAAGGGGGTGCTAATGATGAATCTAAATGATTGTGCGATGTTAATCATCGCATTTGCCAATCTCATACTAAGTGTATGGGAGATGTGAAAGGAACGCCGGAGAAATACCGGCGAACCTGATCAGATGGAAACCTGAATTCGCATATGGCAGTTGGGTCGGGTTTAACAGCCCGGCTCAACTTCACTAATTAAAGCACAAATACTCGTTACTCAGAGTAGTTTCGCCCCACACCAATGCCCTTCATCTTTTAATTAGGCCGGCAATAACAGGGAGTATTTTCTATTTAAAATTCGTGAATGTAAACAAAAGAGGCCCCGCTGACGGTTGCGGAGCCTCTATGTGTTGAATGACCCTGGCGGGATTCGAACCCGCAACATCCTGTTCCGTCAAGAAGGTGCTCTATCCGTTGAGCTACAGGGCCATTTACGAAACTTAAACAGCGCTGCCGTCAAATCTTCTGTTAGAAAATTTTCTGTGGATAATGAGAACCCTAAATAGTCGGAACTTATGTTAATCTTGTAGCAGTCAAGAAGGTGCACCACAGAGTTACAGAAGTAAACCCCGTAGAGAAATCTGCGGGGTTTAGTTTTTACCCATCTAATTCCGTCTCACTCAACCGCCAGTGCAGATATCACCAACATAGTTACTACTCTTTACCCATGAAAACAGCCGGCTCGATAATCTCAAACGCACTGGTATTCATCTACGCCATTGGCTCTGGAGTCTGGGTCAACACCGGCGATAACTGGTATCGCACCCTCAACGCTCCATCATGGCAGCCACCTGATTTCGTATTCGGAATCATTTGGCCATATAACTTCATCGTCTTTGCAGTAGCTGCCGTAATCGTTGCCAATAGATCCTCTGATTCCACCACAATTATATTTCTATCCATCATGGCCCTATCGATTGCAGCGGCACTGACCTGGGCCTATCAGTTCTATCGCCCACACAATCTAGGAATTGCAACAATCGCACTCGCATTCTGCGCCGCCCTAACAATTCCCCTTTTAGTAGTCACCGCTCGGACATCCATACCCGCGGCCATCGCCCTAACTCCCTACCAGTTATGGCTAATAACGGCTGCAACTCTTAGTTATTCATATATGCGGGGAAATTAGGTGGGAAAGCGGGGCGACTGGGAAAGTTCTGGACCGGCAAAGTCTAAAAACTTAAAGCGCTTTACTTCGAATCACGAAGTGAAGCGAGAGACTCCCCTGAATCCTTTACTTTCCAAGCTAGCCATCCGTCAACCGGCTTCCCTCCATTTAAATGTTTCGCAGCTCCAGAAGGAGTTTTATGTTTCTTCCCATCAGCCGTTGTAATTGAGCCATCTGCGTTAATAGTTGCAATGTGAACTTGCTTTGCCACTCGGCGGTTCCAAATTAACTCTTGTCCAGTCGCTAACGTGCCACTTTTGACTAAATCGACAACTTTTGACATTAATCCTCCTCTAATTCCAATGAGATAAACCTACCTCGTGAACATATTTTTGTCTTCATGCTAAATAATCAATATATGTCAGTTGCATTAACTATCCTTCCTCTTATGCCCACAAGGAAACCGGACACGAAAAATGCATCGCAAGGGAAACTTGAACTTGCAGTGTCTCCAAGGAAACCTCCTCAACCATTCTTACGATGGGCCGGCGGCAAAAGGCGTCTTACTAATTTGTTGATTCAGACGTTTCCAGAGGATTTTGATCCCAAGGTGAATCGTTTTTTTGAGCCATTTATCGGTGGCGGGGCTTTAATGTTTGCAACAGGAAATAAGAATAGCGATTTGTTCATTCCTGGCAAGAATATTTTTATCAATGACTCAAATCCCGATCTTGTAATTGTTTACAAAGTTATCAAACGAAACTTGCCTGAGTTGCTACAAGCCCTCAAAACACTTTCCAAGGATTTGAGTAAAGAGCAGTTTGAGAGGGTTCGAAGCTCCTCTCCTAAAACTGATATTGGTCGTGCTGCACGGTTCATTTATCTAAATAAAACCTGCTTTAATGGATTATGGCGGGTTAACTCATCAGGTCAGTTCAATGTGCCATGGGGAAAACTAGCGAAACCCCTTATTTTTGATCCGGATAATCTTGAAGCATGTCGTACAAGATTAATTGGTGCAAAAATTTCGTGCGGAAGTTTTCTTAGCGCTGTCAAGGATGCCACGAAAGGTGATCTAGTTTACTTTGATCCACCATATTTACCGCTATCGCCTTCCGCAAGTTTCAGCCAATACGCTAAGGATAATTTTAGTATCAAAGATCATGAAAAGCTGGCTGAAGTTATTTCAGATCTAACAAAGAGAGGTGTCTTTGTAATACTTTCAAATTCCGATACCCCAGAGACTAGGAGAATTTTTGGCAAATTTTTGACATTGCGACAAATCTCGATGAACAGAAGTATTTCTGCAGCAGCCCATGCCAGAAAACCTGTAAACGAGGTGCTCGGAACAAATTTCCCAGTGAAACGTGGTTCAAATATCGCTGAACTTAAGGTAATCTCAAGATCTAAATAGGGAGAATTCATGCCTTCAAGAGATACGACTACTGGATCTAGCTATGAGGCCATAATTGAAATGTGCATAAAGCGTTCCTGTATGAAAAATGATCTTGATGCCGTTCGCCAGGCAAATATTGGAACAAAACCAGGCGGTGGGAGACATAGAGTTGATTGGGAAATTATTGACAAAAAAGACTCGGGTAAACGAGGTCTGGTTTCTTGCAAATATCAAGGAACTTCGGGAACGGCTGAAGAGAAGATTGCTTACGAAGTTATAAAACTTCTCTATGCAATGAAGACTGACCCTCGCTACAAGAAAAGTTGGATAATCATGGGTGGAGAAGGCTGGTCCACGGGAATGCGGGAATTTGTAAACAATCACTTGACGGACTGGATACCAGCTATGAAAAGCAAGGTTACCATTCTAACAACCGATCAATTGATCAACGCAGATTTGAATTTAAATTGATGCTCACAAAGGAAACATAACCCGCTAAGAAATTAGTGGGTCCGTAAAACCTGTGAGTGCCTTAAGCGAATCTAGATCGAGCATAGGGGTTTTACGATGCACGATATTATGACAATTAGGGCAAAGGGGTACTAGATCTTTTATCGGATTTAATTGATATGCTCCACCCATTTGTGACACCGGAAAAATATGGTGAACATGAATAACATCTGAACCAATTGGTCCATACTTTTCAGCTAATTTGTCCCCACAGCCTCGACACATAAATCCATAATATTTAAGGCATAGAGCTCGATTATAGCGACTACGCTCGTATTTTTTGACAATCGCGCTATAAACAGCGCCCTCTTCTTCTCCTTCTATATTCGCATTTGTCCACTCAGTATCTTCAATTAGTAGGAAGAGAACAATGCACATGAAATCTAATAGAACAGAACTAAGGGTTGAAAATTCAGAATCCTCCGAGAAATATGATTTTGCCAAAACAAAATTAATATCCTTCCATTCTTCCATCACGGCGCTCGGATCGGAATTGCCATTGATAGATAAACTGAAGTTATTGTTTTTCACTTTGGCTAATTCTAAATATGATTCGAGTCCAATCTTTCGCTCCAAATATCTTCGTTGCATTGCTGTAATTAGCGGGGCTGTAAAAATGTCCAAAATAAGTTCAATTTTCCAGCTTAGATAATTGTCATAAATTCTCATTGTGAAACCGTGTGGCATTGGAATCTGAGCAAGCCTAATTTTCAATTCATATTCGTGGTCATGTGGCATGTATTCACGAATAAGCTCGACACCAATTGCATCAGCCACTTCTTGTAGAGAATCGTCTATTCGCGACTTTCTATTCATCGTTACTAAACATTTCACCTTCAAAATTATCTTCCGGGACATCCTCTAGTTCGAGAACAAGTGTTCGTAAGGTGTCTGCCATCATTCGTCGCATTTGATAAAACTGGTCTTTAGCTCTGTCCGTGCGAGTCATCCACTCTGCGTTTGCCAAAGCAAAAAGAAGGAAATCTAGGCCCTGTACTGCCAATGGATTTTGACGTAACTGTAAATAGACTCGACGGTAAAAAGGGTGGGATCGATTGAGTAGAATTATCTGGTCAGCACCATTCATTCGAGGCTCCCATAAAATGCCACCTTCTAGGTCATCGACAACCTGAATATGCGAATCTCTGCTTGCCGGACCCGAATAGTCTTTAATATTTGTCACTGATGGTCCAAATATTGTGTCAATTTCAACCTCAGTTGGTGAAATTCTCTTAACCCCTGTATTAGGTAAATCTTGACCGGCGATTGTGATTACTGTATTGCTTCCACCATGCAAATCAACCGTTCTAGTCTTTTCCTTTTCCTTTTCTCGTTCTTCTTTACGCCGTTTATTAATTTTCTTGATTTGCGATTTGTACAGCTCCAGTACGTTCTTAAGTTCCTCCCACATCTCGTCGGTTAATGCGATGCCGGATTTTTTTACATCAGTCCTTATTACACCATCAAGACGAGGATCTAGCTCTAGAGTGACCCGCATCGTATTCCAATCAGGGTGAAAAGAAATTACGTTCAACCAATCGGGCTTTTGAAGTATTCTACTTTCTCGGTATGGATAAATACCTTGGGTGGACATTCCCATCCGCGATGCTTCCAATGCGCCGGGTTTATTTGGAACATCATTATCTCCATTGAGTTTATATGTTCTTAAAACATATGGAACACTTTCTGCCTTGCCATTGATTTCCACTTCAATCACAAAATTATCAACTATAGGAGTCCATTCTTTATCAAGGAAATCAGGATGTACCGGATTAAATGGCGTAACTAGGTTTCCATTTACCTTGATTTCTAATGATCCATTATCATCTGAGTTATTATCCATAAATTTATGAAAAACTAGACCCAGGTAATTCTCAATATCTTTATCCAGATTCTTTGGCTTTCCGACCATTCTCTTTTTCTTTGGGTTTTGTTGAGATATATTGAAATCTGCATTCTCCCAAATAACTACAGACCCGGATCCAGTTTTAGCTGTTTCATTTAATGCTAGGACTTGCTCGTCGGTCGCTTCTCCTACTTCAAAAGACCAAGGATGATCTTTCATTTCAACAAGATCGTATGTAGCAGAATAAGCTTTACCTTTTTTCTCCCTAGTAACCACCGTGAATCTGCTAGAAAATGAAGTAGAGGCCATCTTCATTCCAAGTCCATAAACACTTAGTTTGTTTCTGGCCAACTCTCGAGAAGAACCGTATTGCATTGCTCGAATGAGCGTAGGCTCATCCATGCCACAACCGTTATCGCCGATCCAGACGGTGTATTTATTATCAAATCCTCTAGATAGCCTTACTCCGACTTCGGTGGCGTCTGCTGCAATCGAATTATCAATTAAATCAGCAATTGCAGTTTCTGGCGTGTAACCCGTATGTCTAAGTCCTTCTGTGACTCGGACAGCATCCGGAATACTCTCAACTCTCCTTCTAGTCATTTTACAGTCCACCTTTCGGTTGTCATTTGATTTATAAGCGGCGAGATAGAAAGTGCCTTTTGGATGTCTTTATTACTCCCTTCAGACGACGGAGCCTCAGTTGCAACAGCAGCCAATTCTGCCTTTCTTGAGAGTGTGTCTGAAATGTATTCTTCAATTGTTCCAACGTATCCAAGTAAATATTCAAAAACTGTTAGCTCCTGTCCTCTTCGATACGCTCGGGCCGTAGCCTGACGTTCAACAGCTGGGTTCCACTGGCGGTTGAAGTGAATTACATGGTTAGCTCCAGTCATATTAAGTCCTACGCCTCCGGCGGCGGGTTGAATACACAAAACAGCAAACCCATCCACTTGGTGGAAATTTGCAATTATTCCATCCCGCTTTGAAGAAGAGACTCGGCCATCTATGGTGGAAATATAGTTTGGCGATAGTTGTTTTGAGATTATAGAACGGATAAGGTCTAAAGAGGCCGTAAATGTTGTGAAGATTATTGCCTTCTCGCCGTTTCTTTTCACATTTGATAAAATTTCAATCATTTCATTTATTTTAGCGTCATGCCTATCGACATAAGTATCATCCTTAATTCCAGGATAACAACAAATCTGAGTTAATTCAGTTATAGCTGCCAAAGAATTTTGTTTAGACGTGAAAAATTCTTGCCTTCTCATTTCATAATAGTTTGTAAAAAGGTTAGTACCTAAAAGCGCAATTTCCTTAGTGATTAACTCTGGCAAGTCTTTAGCGACGTCCTTGACCAACCTGCGCAACATCAAGGGGGATGCGAAATTGCTAAGTCTACGAGCATCAACTGGATGATCTTCCAGCAGTGCTTGAAATGAACGCAGGGTACCCAAAAGTCCAGGTCTCACAATATTCATAAGTGACCATAAATCTGTGAGGGAATTTTCGATTGGGGTGCCCGTAATCAGAAACTTCCGAAAACAATTCAAATCACGTACCGCAGAGTGTCTTTTTGAGTCAGAGTTCTTCAAAGATTGCGCTTCGTCACAAATGACCAAATCCCATGAGATTTTACTAAAGTTTGCCAGATCTCGAGTTAATAAGTCGTAGCTGACTATAACTACGTTTTTTGACTCCAACTCAGATGGATGGAAACTTCGATCGGGGCCAACGTGCAAATAGTGCTCCAAACCTGGGACAAATTTGTAAATCTCCCGTGACCAGTTATAGATCAGGCTTGCCGGTGTAACTACAAGAATTTTTTTTCTTCCCCCATCAACAAAATGTTTTATAAGTCCAAAAGCTTGAACTGTCTTTCCTAACCCCATTTCATCGCATAGAAGCCCGCCGATTTCTTGGTTGGAGAGTTCTATCAACCAAGCTATACCCTTCTCCTGATATTCATATAGGGGCAGTGCAAGCTCAACGGCTGTCACATGCGACGTGTTAACCTCATAATTTTCAAGTTCGGCCTCATCATCGATTTCAATTTGGTGCTCACGCAAAGCAGAGATTAATTTCAATAACTTACCTACTGAGATTTGGGATAGGGGCCATGCATTTAATAGCTCTAAGGCAGCTCGAAGAGGTGCCATATAGTTCATATCATAAGGAATCCAATAATTCTGGTACACGACATATTCGACTGGTGTGGGATCGAATTGTGGAGCAATTATTCCAATATCTGTACTTAAACACACTTCAAAACTGGGTTGATTGTCTTTCAGTATTATCCTCAACTTGGGCTTGGCAAGTCCAAGTATTTTGAGCCCCAATGAATCTGTGTTCTTTTTATTCCAATTCCAAAACTCAAGGGCTGAAACAATTTTGTCAGTCTCATCCACAATTACTGAGCCTTGAATTTTCATTTGAATCTCGTTACATACCTACTAGTCATAATTTCTATTTCACCAGTTTCTTGGAAATATATTTGGAATTCGCGCATATTTCTACCCAGATAGCGATCTTTCACTATTTTTGCTGGACGCTCACCTCCATTTGAATTCACCATGCAATCTTCTAGATCTAGCTCCTTTGAGTAATACAGGGCACAGCACCATTCACACGGATACAAGTTTTGACTTGCAGAAGAATACGTTATTGCAATAATTTCAGTGGCCGTACCACCTTTTGATTCAGCAAACTTTTGGCCGTCTTCAAGATACTCGCAATTATTCCAGTTATGGAACGCCTTCCCGAATGAGGTCCGATAAACTACTTCTTTGAGTCCGAACGGCGTCTCTTTACAGTATCCACACTCGCCGATAGCCAAATCGTGGATGCACCTATTTTCCATGACTTTAATCTATCTCCCCAGGGTGACATTCATCCCTCTCGTGGTTAGTAAATAATCTCCCTCCCAAAAATGGTGGCCACGCTGGGTTAACCCTTGTGGCGAAATTCGCTAGCCAACCTTGGGTTCTGGCGGCACAATCACCACATGCCCCCATTCATCTATCCCCCGAACCCAATCTTTAAGAATCTCGGCGAGCGTAAAATCTTTGAAACTATCCTTCCTCTGCTATCGAATGGGGATGCGATTTTTGCCAATTTAGAATTATCAGATCCTGAAGAGGGTGATATCGAGATTGATTTAGTGCTCTTGCTTAAGGATTACGGCTGCATGGTTATAGAGGTTAAAGGTTCACACATTACTTACGCCAGAAATAGCTGGATGCAGTCAGCACCTTCCGGCGTCCACACAATTGATCCGGCTGGGCAGGCAAAGAGAAATATGTATGCCGTGAGAAAATACATAAGTGGCAACTGGTCACAAGGGACATTGAGAAGTGATTGGGTCGTTGCCTTTCCCCATAGCAATGTTATTGATGTGCATGACCCCAATCTTCCAATCGCCAAGATAATCCAAAAAGATGGATTGGATTACTCAGTTTCGCAGATCAAGTCCTTACTTGTCGGAATTCATACATTTGCTTTGCCGGCATATGAAGAATGGGTTGAACTCGCAACTAAGGTATTAATCCCACTTAGCGCACAAGATACTGATCGCAAAGGAGTTCTTGGAAATAATTATGAATTCATCCGTGGATTAACTCATGAGCGCGAGATTTACCTTGATCAGTTAGCAGACAATAATCGGTATTACGTAAAAGGTCCTGCAGGATCTGGAAAGACTTGGCTGGCATTTGAACAGGCAAGACGGTGGGCAGAAGAGGGATTAAAAGTCGGAGTGCTCGCCTATAACCGCGGCTTAGTTTCATACATGCTCAATAAAAATTCAGAAGTTCCAGACCATGAAAAAGTTGCTTGGGTGAGTACTTTCCATGATTATGCGAAATCAATCGGCACTATTGCAGGGGATCCGAATAACTATGCCGATGAAGTAGATCGCTACCGCGCAGATTTGATCGCAAATGTCACCTTACTAGGAGAAGAAGCGAAGTTTGATGCATGGGTTGTCGATGAAGCACAGGATTTTTTGCCCTCTTGGTGGGAGGTTTTGAAACTCTCCCTTCGAGATCCAGTAAATGGAAAGATGGCGTTATTCGGAGATGATCAACAGCGAGTCTTTGGACATCGGCCACCCCCAGATGGGTTCTTTGCCGCACTTCGTTTAACCGAGAACCTTCGTAACTCTCAACAGATTGCATCGGCTGTAAGTAAATTTGTTAAAAAGCCGACAACGGCTAAAGGGCCGTTTGCATTTGAAATTGAGTATGTTGAATCCGGCGAGGAGGGTGTCTTCGATAAAGCAGATGATGTGGTTGAACAGTTAACCGATAGGGAGTTTTGGCACCCAGGTGAAATTGCTCTGCTTACAACTAAACGCCGACACCCTGAGTATGTGCGACAGGCAGATAAAGACCGACTGGCTCATTGGGCAACGCTTTGGACTAATGAGGATGTCTTCTACTGCACTGTTAGTGGCTTTAAGGGACTCGAACGGCCTGTGGTTGTTCTAGCAGTTGACGGTTTTCATGATGGCGCTACATCAGATGATGTCTTGTATGTTGGAATGTCACGGGCCAGGGACAAGTTAGTGGTCGTGGCAGAGCCGAAATTGATCAAACGACTAAAGAAAATGAACTCTGCCACTTAGAAAAGTCCAAGCTGTTCAGTAGTCGTGTCGGAAATTAGACATTGCATCTTGAGAGCTTCCAATAGATGACTCTCGGAATATTGTTTTCGCAATGAAAGGTAAATGGCAACCGACCGTGCCTGACAGTTATAAGAACGTCCCGACTTGTAATTGAGCGAAATTTGACTGAATGCGATATCAGTAAACGCCTGATATGGCGACAAAAAACTTCGGTTGGGGAATTGTAGAAGTCCGGAAATGAACAAATAATCATAAAAATTGGGTGCCGACTTCATTGGCCATTCTAATCCATCAAAACTGAAGCCTAGTAAACGCCCGGAAGTTTTTAAGCGCGGATCCTTCTTGGCCTTAAGCGAGCTTGACGCCAAAATATCTAAATATGGGCCTCCATCTTGAAAAAACTTGGAAGCCTGATAAGCAGATTCAACCGAAACTTCCACTCCATTTACAGGAATCTTAAGATTGAAAGCACTAAGAGCAATACCTAGTACCTCCTCTGATCGAGTCGAAACTTCCAAAACTCTATCAATACCTAACTCTTGCTTTGCGGCTTCATGTAGATTTCTAATAGATTTTTTTGCCTGTGAGATGGCTATTCCTGGAATCCACTCGAATTCCACTAGAACTTCATCAAAGAATCCTTTTTCTGAAGAATCGGTTGGAAGGAAAACAATTCGCTTTGCCATCTATATCACTTCCAACCTTCGTCCCATTTACTAAATACGGCAGACCCTCGATGATATTCAAAAAATGAGTGCGAACAAGGATTATCTATTATAGCCTCTGGGAATTCTAACTTTAATTTTTCTACTGCCAATAATAGTTCATTGGTTCCATTCTCTGGCACATGTATCCCCCTTAAGTGATGATTTGGAATGGCATCAAAAACCATAATCTCAGACTGAGCATCAGTAGGAATATTTGAACTCAATCGGTTCTGAGTTCTGATTCCTTCATTCAAAAAGAGATTTGAAAGGCCTCTTGCACCAACAAAATTTTGAGGATTTTTTCTGGCTGAGTCTTTGATTTCACGTCGAGCAGCATTAGTAGGAAATGCAACAATTCTTTTATTCAAGAGTGAATTAGCGGATATTTCAATAATCCCAAAGTTATTTCCCATTTTTCGAATTTTGTCTAACAACATCCACTTGTTGGGTTCGGATACTGACAAAGAAATCCCACTCAACAGGTCATCAGCTCTTGATGTATCGGATGGTAAAAATTGCATGCCTCTTACTGTGAGATCACTGCGTCCTAATATTCCATTTTTGAAAATGGAGATAAAATTCACGAAATGTGAAAAATGGTAAACCCAACGAATATTTCGTCTTTCAAGCAATCCCGCGACTGCAGTCAAATCTCTAGGAGCTGCCTCAGTAGCGTGAGGGAGTAAAACATCCAAATAATCCGATTCCGCCATAAAGGTAATTATCCCTTCCCAGGCATTTTTTAGATAGAGGGCATTTTCGAGAGTTAGTTTTTGATAAATTCCTGCCGACACAAGATATTTCTAACGTGTTGAAACTATTTAACCTAAAGCATCATAATCTCCTTGAGCGATGTACTCACGCTCCAATGATTTCTCAAACTCATCGAAATCTTCACCATCCTCACCCAAATCTGCGAGCTAAATTGCCGTGAAATGTAGGTAGAAGGCGTTCATTCCCTCTTTATTGAATTCGAAAGAATAAGAAGTGGTCCTAATATGGCGATTCTTAGTTTGATCTTTGTCGAATATTCTCATTTCGATCCTCATTCACTTTCCCATTGCTGAATTGTTCTGGATAGTTCCTCCTGTCGAGCCAGCGTGATCGAAGTTACGGTTGGCAGATATTCTAATCCGAGTAAAATAAATACTTTCCTGAGTTATTTGAAAGACGTCAAGCGCCAATGACATTTCTGGTGATCCGAAGTAGCCTCTCGATTTTTAAAACCCAATAATTATTCAGTAGCTACTTCAACTGTGACTGGGATTCCATTTAAGACTGCATTTCCAGATAATGGATCCATCTGTTCCTGATCTGTCAGGATATTTGTATTAGTACCTGACTTCTCTGCAGCGATCTGCATCTTCGTGCCGCGCAAACCATGACCCCATCCATGAGGCAGGCTCACCACGTGTGAACGAATATCCTGAGTCACTTCTGCATCAACATCGATAGTGCCCACTCGACTGGTAACGCGAACTCGTCCCCCATCGACAACACCTAGTCGATTGGCATCATCTGGGTGAATCTGTAATGTGCAACGGGATTTACCTTTAACTAGCGCCTCAATGTTGTGCATCCAGGAGTTATTAGAGCGAAGATGTCTGCGACCAACAAGTAGGAACTCATCAGAATCAACATCGTGCATCGCCGCCTCTAACCTTGCTAAATCGGCAAGTATCTCTGGTGGAGCCAGTTCAACCTTTCCACTTGGTGTGCGCAGGGCATCTGGAATCCGTGGCTGCAACGCTCCAAGATCAACCCCATGTGGATTATCGCGTAATGTTTGTAAGTTAATTCCTTCGGGATTAGTTCCAAATGCATCGCCATATGGGCCGGTGCGAAGCAACGTGTCGAGAATTCTCTCTGGTCCACGATTGCCAGTTGCAGTGACGATGGCTTTAATCTCATCTTCATTTCTGCCGTGAATGTTTGAGTATTTGTCTTCGAGCATTTTGCCAAGTAACGCTTCAAATATTGCATCATCTACTACTGAAGAATCGACGTGGGCTCCATATCCTTGGGCGATGCCGGCAAGTTTTGCCAAGATCTCCCACTCATCTGGTTGGCCGGGTTCGCGATCGAAGATTGCTGCGGAATAATTTGCAATATTTCGCACTGCAAAACTAGTGAAAACAACATCGTAATGACTGCGCTCTAAATGTGATGGCGGAGGAAGAATTACATCTGCATGTCGAGTTGTTTCATTAAGATAAATATCGATACTGACCATGAAATCAAGTGAGGAAAAAGCCCGCTCGATCTGCTCGCCATTAGGTGTCGATAAGATTGGATTACCGGCCAACGTGACCATTGCTTTAATCTGACCTTCACCTGGGGTCAAAATCTCCTCTGCAAGCAATGAGGTTGGAAACTCACCCATGGCCCCCGGAAAACTGCGAACGCGCGATAATTTATTTCCGATACGAAAACCTCGTCCTCGACCAGATTCACCTTGTGTTGTCTGACCTCCTGTGGCGGGCAGAGGAAACATGACTCCGCCAGCCTTATCTAGGTTGCCCGTAATGGTGTTGATGAGATCAACTAACCAAGAGGCGGTGGTTCCAAAACTAACTGTGGTGGTGCCGATGCGTCCATATACGAGTGCTGAAGGTGCATCACAGAGTTCGAGTGCAATTCGTCTAATCGTTGCGGCCTCGATTCCAGTTGCATCTGCAACTGCTTCGGGAGTAAAGGCTTTGAGCGCTTCCGGTAATTGATCAAATCCGGCGGTGTGCGGACGTAGATGATCGCCTACATCTGCCCGACCGGTCTGAATGATTGTGTGAGCGATTGCTGCTAAAAATAACGCATCTGTATTTGGTCTGATGCCCAACCACTCATCGGCTTTTTCAGCGGTGCGACTGCGGCGAGGATCAACGACAACGAGTTTTCCACCTCGAGCACGCAGAGCTTCTAGGCGTCCTGGGAAATCTGGAGCGGTGCACAGACTTCCATTTGAAACATAAGGGTTTGCGCCCAACATCAGTATGTAGTCGGTTTGGTCAAGATCGGGAATAGCGATAGATGTCACGGTTCCAAACATGTAGGCAGAGGCGACTTGTTTAGGAAGTTGATCAACCGATGAGGCGCTAAAGTGTTGTGTAGTTCCGATGGCCTGCATCCAGGCTCTGTTGTAGAGCAGTGGTGCAAGGTTGTGTGCATTTGGGTTACCGACATAGGTTCCAATCGAAGCGCGACCATGGCTGTTGATCACGCCCATTAAGCCACGTTCGACCTCTTCCCATGCCTCTTGCCACGAGACTTCGACATGGTGGCCATTTCTTTTAATCAGCGGTCTACGCAATCGATCTGGATCTTCATGAAGGGCTTTAAGCGTTGTGCCCTTTGGACAGATGAAACCTTTACTAAATACATCCTCTTTATCGCCGCGGATGCTCAAAACTTCGTCATTTTTTACTGTGATCTCAAGACCGCATGTTGCCTCACACAATGGGCAGGTTTTATAGAAAACCTTTTCTTCATCCGTCGTTGGCATCTGGCAAGCCTGTCACATCCATGCTCTTTAACCAAGGGGTGCGGAACGAAAGACTCAGACGATAACGCTTTAAGTCTATTGGTGTTATATTTATGCTGTTGAGTCACAACGCTCTGAATATCCAAGAGTTACAGAACGAAAGCCCTACAGAATCATCTCTGTGGGGCTTTTGTATTGCGAAGTCATGACTCTTCAAAAATAAAAGTAGCCCCACGCGACTAACTGAGGGGCTACTTAGAGTGTGTACCGCTGACGGGGATCGAACCCGTGACACACGCTTAGTCGAAACGTTGCTCTATCCACTGAGCTACAGCGGTACACGGCGCTGAATTTATTCCTCCGCGGACTTCATGTATGGCAATAAGATTTATCTGTGGATAAGAGATTTGGTGCTACAGTATTATTGCTTAGTCGAAATGTTGAATTAACTCCTTGCTAGTCTCTTAGTGTCTAGTCATGGGTGCTCAAGTAGTAACTGAGTTACAGTTCAAAAGCCTCACAGATTCATCTCTGTGGGGCTTTTGTATTTCTCGCTATTAGGTCAGCCGTCACTGAAGAATATTGACGGCCCTAGCTACGACTAGACCAACAACAATCAATGAGGTTGTTGACTGCAATAACATCAACATTTTCGCCCATATCGTTAACGGCATTACATCCGTTGGACTAAATGCGCTTGCATTAGTGAAAGACATGTACAGATAATCAAAGAACTTAGGGTGCCAGTCACTCGGCGCATACGTTGGGTCAGTCATTTGGGGAAAGAGAAAATCGGGCCAATCTTTCTTAGCTTCAGCCCTTGCTCCAGGACCACCTCGATCTAAATCCCAAAACCATAAACTGAAGATCACAACATTGGTCAGCCAAATTGAGCCCCCTGAGGCAAGTAGCTGAGGCGCCGATCCGATTCCGCCAGATATTAACTCTGAAATTAATTTAGCTGCCGACGCAGTGTTTGAAATTGTCATGACGCCCGTAAGAATGAAGCCGACCAGACGAGTTGGAGGGTGATGCTTCATTAATCGTTTTGGACCGAAGGTGTAGAGGCTAAGCAGAATCCCGAACTCCACTAGGCAAATCCATTTTTGAAAGCTCAAAGAGAGGTCGTCGGGCAGTGCAAACTGCAAAATAATTACGACCATAACAACAACTGAGACTGGGAAACGATGCTCGCCTTGGTGTGGCTTTTGCCAATGCGGTTTTGCCAGGCTCATATCTAAACTATAGATTAATGAGCTAAAGAATTGTCACTAAACAGCGAAGTGGCTTGGGTTTACCGATGCCGCCGTAAGGGTTGGCCATGATTGCATCGATTAATTTGGCAATTCGAGTTAGCCAACTCCATTACTTGACCATTGAAAGGTTTTACCCGTCAGTTGCTCCAGTTCTTTTTTAGAATCTTCAAAAAGTGTGTCTAAGTACTCTCTATCGGCAAGTCTCATTGTGCTGTTCGGTATTTTGGTGAAGGTCTTTTGTGAAATCCAATTCTTTAGTGGAGTTGAAAGATACTTTCGAGATCTCACCCAATGTACAAACTTAGGAAATGTGGACTTTCGGGCTACATTGATTTTCGGCAATACAAGCTCAAAATCCATTTTTTGAACGGTCTCTGCAGGAAGTAGGAATTCAAGCACTTCCCTAAGGATTGTATTCGGATTGGCCACCATTTCAGCAAAGTCAATTATTAAAATCTGTTCGCGCGGGAAATGTTCATAATATGAATGCAGATTCTTTGCGTAGAAACCTTGTGAGATAACATCCCCATAGGGAATTCCTTGGAGATCTTTGTAATTCTCAATGACCTCTCCAAAACTCATAGATTTTGAGAGTGATCCGATGCGAAGTCCATGAAGATAAGCCGAATAGGCCCGATCTGCAGGATTTCGCAATATCGCAATTATTTTCATTTTTGGAAATTGCTGAGCAATTCTTGCTGCAACCTTGTCGTTTGCAAGATAGCTAGGTGACTTTTCTCCGACTATTTGATTCGGGCGAGCTTCTGAAAAATTTGTAAGGTATTGCGCAAACCCATCAGGGTCGTTGTATTTATAGTCCCTACTCCAGAAATGGCACTCCTGGTTTGCAACAAAGAAATATTCGGGGGTGCGCTCAAGGAATCTCATTAGGCTTGATGTGCCGGCCTTTTGTGCACCAATGATGAGGAAGTCAATATTCTGCACCAGGTAAGAATAAAGCCCTAATGGTTTGAAATCTTAAACGGGCGGACAATTCGGTGTTAAACAATTTGTAACCTAGCGCAGGGGATATTCACAGAGAACTCACCATCTTCTACGCCTGATATCAAGGCAGCAAGTTCCTGCTTACTTCTATTATTGGAAATTTGCCTGCCAAATGACAGGGATGACCCACTTGATCGAAAGTGGATGTCGGCCCACGCCAATCAATTTATCTTTTACACGAAAAATTTTAGTTAAAACTAAATTATCTGAGTTTTAGGCGGTTCTTCTCTTAGTTTTTTCTTGTGCACGTGCAAATGAAGCCTGCTTCTTCTCCAAAAGGGTTTCCATTCCAGGAACCATTCCGGCGTAATTGAGCTCTGAGAGAATTACTTCAACATCTTTAGAGCCAAGCTGAGTAAATACTTTCGAGAGATAGCCACTTAAGTGATCCCACCCCTCTTTAGGAGTACCTGGTGCATACGATCCACCTTGTGAGGCAACGACCGTTACTTTTGCCGAAATTGATTCCTCGGGTTTTCCGCTGCCGAGAACTCCGGGATAAACCAGATGGTCAATGTATGCCTTCAATACCGATGGAACGCTCCAGTTCCACATTGGCGTTGAAACTAGAATTTCCTGCGCGCCTTTAAATTCGTTGATGAGCTCCATGCGAGCTTTGAACTTTGCAGACATCGAAGGTGTGTGCGTTTCAGCGGGGCTCCAACTTGCGCCAAGAGTTTCGCCATCTAAATGGGGAACTGGGTTAGTAATGAGATCCCTCTCGACAATGTCTACGCCGGGGTTATTGATGGCATAGTGCGCCAAGAACTCATTAGCTAAAGAGCGCGAAACTGAGCGCGCGCCTTGCGGACTGGCCGAGATATAGAGCAGATATGGCATTGAATCTCCTATTAGTTGACGTTTCAACTATCTAACCATGATTTGGTTGACACGTCAACTTATGGGTATGGAATTGGTTGATATATCACCTTTTGCTAGAGTAAGGGCATGGAAACTTATGGCATGAGTGTGCGGCAATTCAGAGCCTGGCGCGCCTTTCACAAATTGCGTGGTCAACTACTACCCCACCTTGCTAAAAACATCAACAAAAATACTGGACTCACTCCCTCTGAGTTTTTCTTGCTTATTACGTTGATCGATTCGCCCATGGCGACACTTCATTCCTACGAGATTGCTGAAAAACTAGATTGGGAAAAGAGCCGGGTTTCACATCAAATCACGCGCATGGAAGAGCGGGGCTTGGTGATTCGAAATGTCTGTCCGAGTGATGCCAGAAGTTGCCTCGTCGAACTCACGCCATCGGGCCGCAAATATCTTAAAAAAGCGCTACCTAATCACTTTGAAGATGTTAAGCATTGCTTTGCAGATCTATTGACGGCAGCACAGTTAGATACTCTGATTGAGATCAGCTCGATCGTAACCAAGCATTTAGCTACCGAGCATTTTGCCTTAGAAAGTCAGAGCTCGGGAGCGATTCAGGCGGGCAAGAGCTCGGATAAAAGAGTTTCTACGCGTCCTTGAATCTCATCTCGAATCACGCGAATAGCTTCAATTGATTGCTCTGCTGGATCATCGAGCACCCAATCTTCGTACCGCTTTCCTGGGTAGATAGGACAGGCATCTCCGCAGCCCATTGTGATGACGGCATCGGATGCACGGACAACTTCATCGGTGAGCGGCTTGGGAAACTCATAAGTAATATCGATTCCGACTTCGGCCATCGCTTCGATAACTTCTAGAGAGATATTCTCCTTCGGCGCAGAACCGGCCGAGCGAACGACGACGCGATCACCGCCTAATTTTGTCATGAAACCAGCGGCCATCTGTGATCGGCCGGAGTTATGAACGCAGACAAAGAGGATATCTAAAACGCCTGAAGTTACATGATGGGTAGATTTTATAAGTGCATTGAGTCGGTCCTTTGCAAATCGCTCCGTCAGTGATGGCAAGTAAATCTTGACCTCACTTTTGGCATCTAAGAGCACGTAAGATTCAAAGACATACTTCTCAATCGTTTCAACATTGAGATTTTCTTTAAAGTGGGCGTGCAATCTCTCTGCCGCTTTAAGCAAAAGCCCGCGGGTGTCATCCAACATGACGAAGCCCTCTAAATTGGTTTTTTCATTCACCGCTATCCCCCACTGTTCAGTTTGCATGCCGTGTCGACTAAAGGTCACTGCCGTCGATCTGCCCTTTAACCCCGCCTGGTTTATAGGCTGACCTGATTTATAGCGCCAAGAATATGAGGCGGGTATATGGGTATTGATTACAGCAAAGTGAACAATGGGCAAATATCACCCATTGTCAGTGCTGGGCTCTACCGTGCAGGTTATGAGGAACCTTCGGCTTAGCACGGCACTAATTGGGCTCTCAATCTTTGCCCTACTGCTGCTTCGATATCTTCCAGAGCCGTGGAGAGACGACGAGTACTTTGCAAACTCAATCTTTAGTTATGTTGTGCTCGGTTCAATTTTTTATTTCGCGGTCTACTTTTTGGGCTTGCCATCACTTGAATACTTTCGTCTACCGCGCCTTCATTATATGACCCTGGTGGCTGTTCTAGTGGCTTTGACCTTTGTAACTCTTGAGTTTAAAGGCACAGAAAATCCACATTTAGAAACATGGGTTGCAGTTGGCGGGGCAGCTTTTTTGCTAGCTATCGGCTTTGGTGAAGAGATGTTTTCTCGGGCCTTTACTTTTGGGGTCTTAAGCAAGTTCGGAAACCTTCGCGCAATCTTTTTCTCTTCCACTCTCTTTGGGTTGATGCATTTAAATTTATACCTTGGTGAAAATTGGGATCCCTGGGAGGCATATTGGCATGTGATGAGTGCTACTGCCTTTGGGGTTTTTGCCTGCTCGTTGATGATTGTGACGAGAAGTATCTGGCTTGCCGTTTTATTTCACGGCCTCAGCAATTGGAGCATTGTCTTCGATACCCCAGACGAATCAACGTCTGGCAGACAGGATTGGGGCGTGAGTATGTGGGAGGGTTTTACTCTGCCTTTGGGGAGCGCCGGAGTCTATATTGGATCCGCGCTAGTTCTGATGTGGATGGATCGCGGGATAGTTCCCAACTGGATCTACCGATTGGCGCTCAAGTGGAAATTAGTCACACTAGAGAGATCAATGGAGAGTGCTCAGTAGGACGAATCAATTCCAACGCCTAAGTATTTTTAGTTGGTGAGGCAAGGAATACTATATTTGCGATGGGAACAATAACAAACCAGCCACTTCGTCCGACATCGTGCATTCGACGAATGGCTGCAGCTAAGTATGGAATAAAAATCGCTATGCTAATAATCAAATCTATGAGATCACTAAAGATTGCCGATGATATTAAATTAACAAGGATATAAAACAGAGCGAAATACCAAAACTGCGGGCGAGTCGATCGGCCATTGATATCGCTATATCGCTTAAATCCGTCTTGAATAGCCTCCAGCATGCGAGGTCCTCTCTATTAGTTACTTAAAGGTAAGTTTTACACAGAAAACTGAAAAAACTACCAATCTGCGACACAATAGCCACATGTCAATCTTTGAAAATCGCGGGAAAAGTGCACTATTAGTAATCGATGTCCAAAATGGCGTGGTCGACAATGCCTTTGAACGTGAATCGGTGATCGTCCACATCAATGAGGTTATAGCTAAAGCGCGAGCCAAGAGCGTTCCAGTCATCTGGGTTCAACACTCAGATGAGGAGTTAGAGATTGGTAGCGAGAGTTGGAAGATTGTGCCCGAGCTTAAGCCAGGCAACGATGAAGCGATAATAAGAAAATTATTTAGAAGCTCTTTCGTAGAAACAGAGTTAGGCGAACTCCTTGCATCCCTTGGAGTTGATCACCTGTACCTAACCGGTGCTCAGACAAATAACTGTGTCCGCCATACTTGCCATGGCGCACTTGAATTGGGTTACGACATCACACTAATCAGTGATGCTCATACAACTAGTAGTTACGAGTGGAAAGGTCGAAACGTTACGGCCCAAGATGTTATCAATGAGCAAAATGATAATTTGTCGGAATATAAATTGCCTGGCCGCAGAGCTAAAGTCGTCGAAAGCGCCGCGATTACTTTTTAAAGGTTGGGACCAAAACTCCTAGATCTAAAACTCGTTCAATCTGAGCAAGCGCGGTAACTAAATGCAGTTCTCCATGTGATGGAGCAACGACACCTAAACCAACTGGTAACCCTTCACAGATTCCCATTGGAACCGTGCCTATTGGGGCACCTGAAATTGCAGGTGCCAGTGTGATCCATGAGCTATTGCTGTAATCATCGCCTTGGACCAAATCACTTAGCCAGGCCGGTGAATATGTTGGACCAATTAATACATCGGCTTGGGAAAATCCTTTTTCCAAAGTTTTCTGGGCCCACATTAAGTTGCGTGAGCGCTTTGCTTCATAAGCGTTATTTCGTCCCCCGAGTACCAACGCCTTTTCAAATAACTCTTGACCAAAGAATTTAAGTTCACTCTCTTGGTGGGCAAGGTTATAAGCCACAACATCGGCCAAGGATTTTAGAGTTGTATCTGCACGCACGGTTAAATAAGCACCTAAATCATCAAAGAGCTCATGTAATAAAATCTCGTACTCATCATCGCCGACGTCTTCACTAGGTGTATCTATGTGTACCTCAACTAAATTCATACCCGCCTTTGATAATTTCGATAACGCAGCATCAAAAATCGCATCAGTTGCGCCGTGACCAGTGAGCCAGGATCGTACGACACCAATTCTCAAACTCCGCGAATCATCGGTTGCCGCGACTAAACCAGTGGTTGCGCTCATGATTTCTAATAGCAGCGCAGCATCTTTTACCGAGCGCGCCATTGGACCGGGCGAATCTTGGCTCGAACTAATTGGAACAATGCCCTGTGTTGGTACGTTTCCAACCGTCGGTTTTATTCCGACACAACCGTTCAGAGATGCGGGACAGATAATCGAACCATCGGTCTCAGTTCCAACTGCTAACGTGACAAGTCCTGCGGCAACTGCAGCGCCTGAACCAGATGATGAACCGCCAGCACTACGTGAATGAATCCATGGGTTGGCAGTTAATCCTCCGACCGCTGACCATCCACTTGTTGAATGCGTGGATCTGATATTTGCCCATTCAGATAAATTAGTTGACGCAATAATATTGGCACCGGCAGCTCGCAAACGCTTTGTCAAAAGTGAGTCTTGAACAACCATGTGGTCTAAAAGTGCAGTCGATCCTGCAGTTCCTGGTAAACCCACTGCTTCGATATTGTCTTTTATTACAATGGGTAAGCCCGCAAGCGGAGAATTTATATCAAAAACTCTGTCGTTATTTTTTATTGCAATGGCGAGAATTGAGTTGAGTTCATATCCCGTCGTATCAATCTCCTCGATTCGATCGAGAGCTTGAGCAGCCAGAGACTCCGAGGTTTCTACGCCCGTGCGAAGATTCTGAGTCGAATCTATCGCCGATTTGTAACCTTTAAAAGAGTCGAAAGCCAACGGCGCGCACTGCAGAAAGGGTTCTCGGTCCCCCGGCTGACATGATTTTTAAACGCAGACGAGATGCATGCGTATCTAACAAGTGATCACTCGTGAATTCAGCAGAGATTCCAATCGCATTACAAACCTGCTGACGCGTGAAGACGCGATTGGGTTCCTGCATCAATAGATGGATGAAGTCAAACTCAGTGCGAGTGGTTGGAACCAGTACGTCATTGACCTTAAGTTCTCGGCGAAGAGTATTTAGTGTCAAATTATCAGCGGTCAAAATCGTTGCCGGTTCGGCATTTCCTTCGTTTTTCCCCCTAAGTTGATTTTGAACTCGCAGTCCTAAAATTGTCTTTGAAACTGGTTTTTTAATATAGTCATTGGCGCCGGCGGACAGGCACATGGCCTCAGCTATTTCATCCTCCTGGAGAGTCAACATAACAATGGGTACATCTGAGACCTTACGGATCCGTCGACAGATCTCAAGTCCGTCTGGCTGTCCAATCCCGATGTCTAAAATTATTAGATCGGGTTTCTCTTCCTCAAACCTCTTCATTGCATCTTTTCCATCTACCGCCTCGATTACTCGAAAATCCTCACTTTCAAGGCTTATTCGCACGAAAGCCCGTATATCAGGATTATCATCAACAATAAGAATTAAATCTCTCAATTTAAGCCTCCCTAAGATTTTCTAGCGCTGCCAAATTGCTCTTGAGAACTCTCAATAGTTCAACTCTACGGGAGTCGACCTCACTTGTATCCACGCCATCATGTGTTTTAAGCCAAAGTGAAAAGAGCGCAATCTCATCGCTGAGAGCTCCCAACTCATAAAAACCGAGGGCGCCAATCATTTCATGACAGGTTTCATCTAAATCGGAGTACGCGGAGTTCTCTATCGCGCTTATGGCACGCTCAAGCACTCCGTTTTTTCGCTCATTAATCATCTTCTCTAATTCAGAAATGTGAGCGGGCAGTTCAAGAGTAAATGTCGAACCGATCCCTTCTGTAGATTCAACACCTATGGAACCATCATGTAAATTAATGATTCGTGAGGTGATTGCCAAGCCCAAACCCGAACCTGGGATACCACTATTCTGAGCGTTACTAGCCCTATAAAAACTTGTAAAAATCTCTGAAATTTGGGATTCAGGAATTCCCATCCCCTGATCTGTGATGGAGATTCTAATAAATCTACGTAAGTTCTCGTCGAATTTTTCACTAACTCTTATACGAACCGTCGTATCGGTTTTAGAGAATTTAAGGGCATTTGAGAGAATGTTAGATAGAGCTTGAGAGATTTGATTTTTATTCGCATCTATAATCGTCTCAATATTTTCTTCTATAACCACATCAAATGCAATTCCCAATACCTCTTTTTGAGGAGTTAGAGATAAAATACATTCGGCAATTACAGTTTGCACATCGAACCCTGTTTTTACAAGTTCTGATGAAGTTGATTCCAAACTGGATAGAGTAAGAATCTCTTCGACAAGATTTAACAAGTCTGTTGAATTTCGTTCAATCACAGCCAAAACTTGTTCACTCTGAGTGTTTATACTGGTATTAATACTGTCTCGTAATATACCGACATATCCAATAATAGAAGTTAATGGAGTGCGGAGTTCGTGATTTATTGTAGAAATAAAATCATTCTTTCTCAAGTCCAGCAATTTTAACTTCTCGACTAAAGTTTCTGCCTGGATTAAATTGTTATTAGCGGTATCGAGTAAGATAATTTGATCATCAATTGCCTTAGAAGTAGCTTTGTACTGTTTATTGAGGGTATAAATGAAAGAGGAGACAAAAATAAGCGATAAGGATGTAACTAAAATCAGTAAATAGAGATTGGTATTTGCCTCTCGAGCATGGTCTCTCGCAGACTTTTCTATTATCCGGTCAAGTTGAGCTCTATACTCAACAGAAAAAATCCGACTAAAACTTAGCATCTCGTCAACAAAGATATTTGATTGGGATTTAATGGCACGATAATCACTTCTAGATAGATACCCAGGCTTAGCGTACAAAAGAATTTCGTCTGCGATAAATAGATTTGCTAAGAATTGATTAACGAAATACTGCCTTGTAACTTCGTGTTGAGTATCTACGTTTGAGAATTGTTTCTTCAAATTAGCTCGCGCAGCAATTACTTCACTTAGTGGAATGTCTCCCGCTCCCCATTGGGCGAATTTGATCGTAAACGCCAGACCTTCTCGGTGAAGGAGGGATAAAGACACTGCCTTTCTTTGAATAGAGGAAAAAAAGTGTTTATCCTCTGATGCCTTATTTGAAATTTGGCTCGTTGAGAATGTTAATGCAACCATTCCCAGCCCTATGATGATGAGTAAAGCTATCTGGGCGGGGTTAATACTAAAGCGTTTTATTGGTGTGCCTAAGCTCATTGGGTTAAGAGCTTTCGCTTTCAAAAATTGAAATGACTTTTTGGACCAACTTTTCTGGTCTAAAGGGTTTTACAACATAGGATGTAGCACCAAGGTCAATGGCCTTATCAATATCCTCAACCGAAGATCTCGATGTCAACATCAAAATTGGTATCGAATTGATCTTTGTATCTCTATCATTTCGAATCTTTTCGAGGACCTCAAACCCATTTAAACCCGGCATCATCGCATCTAATAAGATTAAATCTGGCTTGGCTGATCTAGTCTGGGCCAAACCATCGGCCCCATCAATACCGGTCAGTACAGTAAAACCCGCATTTTCTAAAACTAATGTCAGGAGATGTCGAATATCCTCATTGTCATCAATGACTAGAACACTCCTCTTACGCTCACGCAATTGTGGTATTCCCCTATTCTGCGCTGATTATTACTCCCCAAAGTGTGCAAGCCTCGAATGGTGCTCGCGAGGCTAATGAGAGGTTAGAGCCTTATCTTATCTCCATGGCTCAGGTATCAACACGTAAAAGCCTCCACTCTAAAAAGAGAGGTGGAGGCCTAAAACGCGTCTTTGCGGGCCTTATTATAGCCCTCGTTGTGGCAACACCCACTGTTTTACAGAGCTATTTCGGCTTTGGCATCTCCCCCGTTTTATCAGGGAGCATGAGCCCATTTGCCGAGGCTGGAGATGCTTTTATCACGGTAGAGCGCCCGGTCTCGCAGTTATCTGTTGGAAACATCGTTACCTTGCATATTGCAGATTCGGAAGCTTTCTATGCCCATCGAATTATTGAGATAAGAGAACAAAGTGGCGGCATCAAGCGAATTGTCACTAAGGGTGATGCAAACCCCACCGCTGAGGAAGATCCATTTATGGCCTCACCTGAATCAATGGTCCCTGTGACGCTCTTTAGTGTCAAATGGATCGGATATGTCCTGGTCTACCTCACATCGGTGCAGGGGCGCCAAGCTGGGTTAGCGCTCATAGTCATCGCCAATGTTCTCATGCTTTTGCTGACGTTATTTAAAAAACCAACTAAAGAGATTTCCTCGCGAGGCCAAGATATCTATAAAGGGCTTTACGAGGAGAGTTATGAAAGTGCAGTAAAGGAAAACAAGAAGAGGGAGATCTATCGAGATCTCTATGAAGAAGCACACTGGGAACTACAAACTATCAGGGAGAAATAAATGAAACTAGGATATCTGTCCACACTAAAATCAGTTGGAACGTTTTCAACAAAAATTGCAATTGTCGCAGCAGCATCAATTGGAGGAGCATCACTCGTCTCTTCCTCAGTTTTTGCCGCTCTTACAGCAAGTGCAACGAATACAACTGCCACTGCGGTCTCATCCGGATACATGAGTCTTACTCAGACTCCGGGCGGCGCATCGGGAGGATTCTCGACCGCTATAACGGCCATGGCACCACTTGACTCTGTGGTCCGTTTAGTCACTTTAACAAACTCATCTACCTTAAATGCCGCCTCGATGACTGTGGCAGTATCTGATGCAACTCCAACTGTATTGACTACAAACGGTACAACAGGATTACAGACAACAATTCAGCAATGTACAGTTGCTTACACTGCGGTTACTTATGCATGTTCTGGCACAGAAACAACTGTCCGTGCTGCATCCTCACTCCTGTCATTGGCTACACCACAGGCCATGACATTAATTCCAGCATCTCTATTAGCCGGCGGCGTCACATATCTGAAGATCACCATATCTTTACCAGACTCTACTGATAATACTCTTAATGGAGTTATTCCAGCAGGCATTCAAAATAAGAGCGCTGCTTTAACCTGGACAATTGCTGCAACTCAACGAACAGCAACTACAACTAACTCCTAATACGAGATAACACCAGTGTGGGGATTGAAGGGAGGGTAATTTTTATGAAGAACATGAAGCTTGCCCTCATTGCAGCTGTAGTAGGCGCCATAACCATGGCGCCTACTCAGTTGCTCTCTGCAACTGCAGCGATTCTAGGGAGTGCTATATCTCCCTCACAGTCGGTGAGCACGGGCGATTTTGGAGCAGTTGCAGGCGCTTCCTCTTCTGCAACTGCTACAAGTGCATTTGTTGTAGATACTATGGTCTCTTCCTGTTCTTTCAATCAAACTACAGTGAACGCCAATACACCCAATAATTCGTCCACAATTTCTATGGGTGCCGTAACCAACTTGGCCGTGGGAATGATTATTTCAACAACAACTGGAATTGCTGCCGGTACAAAAGTTACCGCGATTAATACGACAACGAACGTCATAACCATCACCCCAAATACGACGGCACTGATTGGAAAAAGAGTGACTTTAACTTTTTCTGGCTGTTATCAGAAATATTTCAACGTCAATAATATAAAATCTACTGCACTTTCTTCATTTCAAATTTCGCAAGTGGTTACGACCACAGCGCCCGACAGTATTACTTTGCAATCTTGTGCTGGCACGTGGACCGAGGCAACTGGCGCATGTACCGGTGCGATTACAGATATAGTTGTAACAAATAGCGGAACTAGCGCATTCACCACAGTCTCGGGCGCTCTCAGTGCAGTAACCGGTACAGTTCGGTTGCGAGCGCTGTGTAACACCAGCGGTCAAACCTCTACTGTCTCAATAAATGTTGCTCGAGTTAATTTGCGCGCGCCAATAACTACAAACTCTTAGTCAACGGACCAGGTATCTCCAGAATGAAGGAGTTTCTCCAGATCACCAGCGCCTTGCGCCTGGATGACGCTAACTAGCTGCTCATTGACCATTGCCGAATATCCCGGTCTAACAACATCACGAAAAACGCCTATCGGGGTGTGCTCGAGATCTGAGCCGGACAGGCGCGAGAGAGCGAAGGCATATGAGGGATCAGGATCGTGTGCATCATGAACAACGAGTTGAGATTCATCTACTGCACTCAACTCAACTAACTTAAGTGTTGCCCCGTCCCTAATAACACCAAAAGTAGAGGATTTTATGGGTTGGCCATGCACCAACTGAAGCAGAGAGCCCTCTTTAGTTTCATTGTCTTTAACCTTATCAAATGCACCATCGTTAAAGATTGGACAGTTTTGATAGATTTCGATTAAGGCCGAGCCCTTGTGAGCGGCCGCTTGGCGCAGAGTTTCGGTTAAGTGTTTGCGATCACTATCGATAGAGCGTGCAACGAAAGTAGCTTCGGCGCCGATTGCAAGTGAGACTGGATTAAATGGAGTATCGAGTGAGCCATATGGCGTGGATTTTGTAATCTTTCCTAGCTCACTAGCTGGCGAGTACTGGCCCTTAGTCAAACCGTAGATTCGGTTATTAAATAGCAAAATCTTTAACTCCACATTACGGCGCAGGGCATGAATCAAGTGATTGCCACCAATAGATAAGGCGTCACCGTCACCAGTAATTACAAAGACGGTCAAATCTGGTCGACTGATCGCCAGCCCCGAGGCAATTGCTGGAGCACGTCCATGGATTGAGTGCATCCCAAATGTATTGAGGTAATAAGGAAAGCGCGATGAGCAACCAATGCCTGAGATAAAGACGATATTTTCACGCGGGATTCCGAGCTCAGGTAAGAATGCCTGCATCGTGGAGAGTACCGAGTAATCACCGCAACCAGGACACCAACGGACCTCTTGATCTGAGGTGAAGTCTTTCTTAGTAAGTGCGACATCAGTCATTATGAAGTACCCCCATTGCAGCTTCGACTAGTTCGGCCGTTGTAAATGGCAGACCTCGTACCATGTTGTAGCTCACGATATCCTTTAAATACTTTGAGCGAAGGAGCAACGCTAACTGCCCTAAATTCATTTCAGGTGTCATTACCCTTTCATACTTTTCTAGCACAGCACCTAAATTCTTAGGAAATGGATTTATATATTTAAGGTGAGCTTGGGCGATTTTTTCGCCATTATTGCGAAGCTCTTCAACGGCCGATGCAATTGGACCATATGTTGAACCCCAACCGAGGAACAAAACCTTGGCATCACCTGTTGCATCATCGACTTCGATATCTGGAACTTCGATCCCATCTATTTTAGCTTGACGCGTTCGCACCATAAAATCATGATTGGCAGGCTCATAGTTAATCTCACCCGTTTTATCTTGCTTTTCGATGCCTCCGATACGGTGCTCGATTCCGGCAGTACCAGGAATCGCCCACGGACGTGCAAGAGTCTCTGGATTTCGCTCATAAGGAAGAAAATTCTCTTGGCTCCTAGCAAATCCGATATTAATTGCTGGCAAAGTTGCAACATCTGGAATCTTCCAAGGCTCTGAACCATTGGCAATATATCCATCGGATAATAAAAATACCGGAACCCGATATGTCGTTGCTATTCGCACGGCCTCCATCGCCATGGTGAAGCAGTCACTAGGAGTTGATGCGGCAATTACGGCAGCCGGTGATTCACCATTTCGCCCGAACATCACTTGCAAGAGATCTGCCTGCTCCGTCTTAGTTGGCAATCCAGTGGATGGACCACCACGTTGAACATCGATAATAATTAGCGGCAGCTCCAACATCACGCCAAGGCCAATCATCTCGCTCTTTAGTGCGATGCCTGGACCGGATGTAGTCGTGACTCCAAGGGCTCCACCGTATGAAGCGCCTAAGGCCGAACCTACTGCGGCAATCTCGTCTTCTGCTTGGAAAGTAATAACGCCAAATTTTTTGTGTTTTGAAAGCTCATGCAAAATATCTGATGCGGGGGTAATTGGATATGAGCCAAGAAATAGTTGCAAGCCGCTTTGTTGTGAGGCGGCGATTAATCCGTATGAAAGTGCAATATTTCCACCGATGTTTCGATAGATCCCCGGGGGCATATGTGCAGGTGCGACTTCATATGAGGTTGCAAAGTCTTCACTTGTTTCGCCGTAGTTCCAACCCGTGCGATAAGCGACTAAATTCGCTTCTAATATATCTGGCTTCTTTGCAAACTTTGCCTTTAAAAACGCCTCGGTTGCATCGGTTGGTCGGTGATACATCCATGAGAGCAGACCAAGTGCGAACATATTTTTTGCTCGCTCGGCCTCTTTTCGTGAGAGTGGAAGCTCTGATAGCGCCGATACAGTCATTGAAGTAAGTGCAACTGGATGAATCTTGTAACTACTTAAAGTTCCATCTTCTAAAGGATTGGTCAGGTAACCAACTTTAGTTAGATTGCGCGTTGTGAACTCATCTTTATCGACGATGATTGTTGCACCTCGAGGAATATCTTTTATGTTTGCTTTCAGCGCCGCTGGATTCATTGCCACTAATACATCGGGGGCATCCCCTGCAGTTCGGACATGGTGATCGGCGAAGTGAAGTTGAAATGACGATACTCCAGGCAGAGTGCCCTGTGGGGCACGAATCTCTGCAGGAAAGTTAGGCAACGTTGAAATATCATTTCCTAAACTGGCAGTGTCCATTGTGAATCGATCTCCAGTGAGCTGCATTCCATCTCCACTGTCTCCGGCAAATCGGATAATTACGGATTTGACGGCGACAGTTGGTTTGCTCATGGCTCACATCTTGCCACCGTAAAGCCCGCGGGGCATTAGTTTTAGAGCATCTCATTGGTCACGTTTTGCACACTCTCCAGGGTTAGCCCTCTTTTAAGCCTCTACCTTCTAAAGAACCTCCGGATGCGCTTGAAAAGCACCTTCTTAACGGGGTTAATCTGGCTCTGGATTGGGATTTTCAAAACTCTAGCCGATGCCGGCTCATCAGGTGTCACAACTTCGCGAAGCGATGGTGAGTTTTGATCGAGTGAGTCGGCGATGAGTTCGATGTTAGCAACCATTGAAATTCCTCGAACTAACTGTTCTTGATCAATATCCTTGGCCTCTGAAATGAGCGCTTCAGCGAGCGCCGAACCTGCTTCTCGAGCATCTGTCGTAGCGCTTTGGTGTGAGTCTTTCGAACTCAATGATTCATCTTCAAACTTCGATGAGATTGCATAACTTGCTGCAGACAATGCAACTGCTATCGCTTTCTGAGTCGAATCGGCGATTCCACCTTTGACCGCTGAATCAAATAACGTTCGGGCAATTGTTCGAATCTCTACAACTGTATGTTCCAGTGCGATTCCTTGAATATAGAGCTCTTCTGCTTCATCCTTCTTAGAAGTTGAGAACCAGCGCGCATGTCCTCGTGCTTCAACTGACTGCGCACGGATAATTGGAATCTCTTCATTGAGAAGTCGGGCTTTAGCCAGCCATTTTCCCGCCTCTTTTTGTGTATATCCCGAGGCAACGCCTTCTGACATAGTTGCAAGTAATGCAGCTGCCTTTACACTCACCGATTTTATTTGATCCAAAGAGCGGTCAATTGGAGTTTTGTGGTGGGAAAAATATGAAAAGAGGATAGCAATCGCCGCGCCAATGAGAGTCGAGCCAAGTCGATGCAACGCTGTGCTCTCCGGTAAACCTGGGCTAATGACTATGAGCGCTGTGACCGGAACGTTGATCGATGCCACTTCACCTAGGTGTAGTGCGCGGGCAACGACTGCGCACATAATGATCGTGATGCCAACGGAGATAAAACCAAAATCAAAGAGCTCTACTGCAGTAAGGGCGACACTTGCACCGATGGCCGTACCGACAATTTGACCGAGGCCTTCACGAAGTGAAGTGTGGAGTGAGATACGTATACTTAACGCACAAACAATCGCGGCGACAACTCCCCCATTTGTAATGAGTAAATCACCCACTTGCCAAGCAGTAGCACCTGCCAGACCAGCAACTGCAATCTGTCGAACCCACGCTTTACGTTCGCTAAAAAGGGCGATAACCCGCCTTATTAAGCCAGCTTTCTCATCCATAGTGCACTATCGCAAAGCTCGAATCAATGGATGTGAGATCTCGACCTATGGGGCTAATAATCAAAATAAGTGCACTCAAAAGCACTAAAGCAATCGCGAGAACGGTCGAAATTCTCTTTCCCAAACGCTGTGGAAGGCCACCGATACTGCTTTCGATGTCTTGCGCTAAATCTTTCAGAACGTTAACAAAGTGAAAAGCAACACCGAGCATTGCACCTACTGCTAATACCCAGAGCGGTGGAGTGCGATCGACTGCATAGAAAATTGATGCCGGCAAAGCAGCACATGCGACTGCATAGGGTAAAGGTGAGAGTGGAGAGAACTTAAAGTAAAAGTTATAGACAATCCCACAGCCGACACCTAATAGGTAAACGGATCCGCCTTTGATTCCTAAAGGTCCGGCAAGGTTTGCTACTGCTGCGATAGGTATTAGAAGAAAAGTTGCACTACGAAGTTGATGGAGTGAAATAGCTCCGGCAACTAAAGGCTTGTTAGTTCGGTTATGTTTTACATCATCGTTGTAATCATAAATATCATTGCTCCACCCAATTATTAGCTGGCCTAAGAAAACCGTAAAGGCGATAACAGATGCAGGTCCTACCCACCACAACTTTACGGAGAGCAGAAATGAGATTGCAGTGATGAGCATGGTGGGGCCAAAGTGCGCCGCTTGTGCATATGCTTTTAATCTCATGGTTCAGTAGGTAAATAATGTTTAGCGAGGCCATCTCGCGCAAAAGCCAGAAGCGTCAAACCGAATTCGGCTGCCAGGTCCACAGCTAACGAGCTCGGAGCGCTGACTCCGACAATTGCTGATATTCCTGCGCAGATAGATTTCTGTACTAACTCATAGCCGACCCGTCCTGATACAACTAAAGTCCAATCACTCAAAGGAATTTTGTCATCCATGAGCGCCGCACCAATTACTTTATCAACTGCGTTATGACGACCAACATCCTCGCGAACCCAGACGGGCTCTCCCTTCGGATTCACCAAGAGCGCTGCATGCAGACCACCCGTTTTTTCAAAAATATGTTGACGTCCATTCAGGAGCAGAGCCATTGCAGCTAACTCTTGAATGCTGTGGCTAGAAGGCGCAACTTTTGTAATGCCTCGCTTATGTAAATCGGAAATACTTGTAGAGCCACAGACACCACAGGCTGAGGTAATCGTAAATCGTCGCTCTAAAATTCGAACGGGCTCATGCGAATTTTTAACAACTTCTGCAATGACCACATTAGCGCGCGCTCGTGGAGAGAGTGATTTATCACCACACACTTTGACGGTTACTAACTCTTCACGAGATGTAAGAAATCCCTCCCCCCAAAGAAAACCTGCGGCGAGTTCTAGATCATTGCCAGGCGTACGCATTGTGATTCCTAGTTGATCTTCGTCTTCTCCACGTTTAAGGCGGATTTCAAGGGGCTCTTCGACCACGACCGAATCGGAGGTTGCTGCAGCTGAATCTGTTCTTTGCACTCTTACCTTTGCTATCGATGAAGGCGCGATCTCATCACTTGGCATGACGATAGAACTCTACGTTCTCTGGAGGCAAGGGGGCCTTGCCAAGAATTAAATCGGCGGCTTTTTCTGCCACCATCATCACGGGTGCATATATATTGCCATTTGTGACATAAGGGAAAACCGATGCATCACAGACTCTTAACCCCGTAACTCCGTGGACCTTCATAGTCAATGGATCTACAACTGACATTGCATCAGTACCCATTTTCGCCGTGCACGATGGATGCAGAGCAGTTTCAGCGTCCTTGCGCACCCATTCAAGAATCTCGGCATCACTTGTGACCGAACTTCCAGGAGATGATTCACCTGCGTTGTAGTCATTCATAGCGGGCTGAGTCAAAATTGTGCGGGCCGTTTTTACCGCTTCAATCCATTCACGGCGATCTTGATCAGTGGATAGATAATTAAACTGCATAGCCGGCTTTTCAAATGGATTTGCGCTCTTTATTTTTAACCAGCCACGCGAGTCTGAATACATAGGACCAACATGAACTTGATAGCCATGTCCACGAGTATCTCCAGTTCCGTCATAGCGAATCGCAAGCGGCAAGAAATGAAACATCAAATTGGGATACGTGACATCATCATTGCTGCGGGTAAAACCACCAGCCTCGAATTGATTTGTTGCACCTGGCCCTTTACGAAAAAATAGCCAAGCTGCTCCGATAAATGGCCTGCGCCAAAACTGAGTTATTGGCTGTTGAGAAACGGGCAACTTACATTTATATTGAACATAGACTTCAAGATGATCTTGTAGATTAGCGCCGACGCCCGGCAGATTGTGCACCATCTTTATCCCTAGTGGAGTCAAATCCTTCTCATTGCCAATTCCCGATAGCTGAAGAATCTGTGGTGTATTTATGGCACCACCACATAAAACAACTTCACGCGAAGTAAAAACCCTTTTCTTACCTTTAATCACCACTTCAACACCTGTCGCCGTTGTTCCATCGAATAGAACTTTGGTGACATGAGCCCGAGTTTTAATTGTTAAATTTGAGCGCTTCATTACTGGATATAAATAGGCACGTGCAGCACTTAAACGTCGACCACGAAAAACATTTCGGTCAAAGGCGGCAAAACCCTCTTGGCGATAGCCATTGACATCATCGGTGCGCGGATATCCAGCCTGCTCAGTGGCTTTAAAGAAAGCGGCAAATAGTGGTCCTTTGACCGGACCGCGCTCTAACTTAAGGGGGCCACTGTGGCCACGAAAAACACTGTGCTGATCAGCTAAAGTATTTTCCATTTTCTTAAAATAGGGCAGGCAGTGGGCGTAGTCCCAACTACTCATACCGGCATCGTGTGACCACCGTTCGTAATCCATTGGATTTCCACGTTGCCAAATCTGGCCATTAATGGATGAGGATCCTCCTAAAACTTTACCCCGTGCGTGATAAATGCGGCGGTTATTCATGTGTGGCTCCGGCTCGGACTCATACATCCAGTCGTAGCGCTTATTTCCAATTGGGAAAGCTAGCGCTGCAGGCATATGTATAAAAACATCCCACTTGTAATCTGGGCGACCAGCTTCAAGAACTAAGACTGTGTTGGAAGTGTCTTCACTCAATCGGTTAGCTAAGGCGCTTCCCGCAGATCCTCCACCAACGATGATGTAGTCATACGTGGATTCCATGTCGCTCACTCTACTAATAAAACAACGCCTGTACTCAGTGATTTCTCACTAGGTACAGGCGTTGCTTCTACGTATTGAGAGTTAGCCGAGCCAAGCCGTGACTTTGTCAGGGTTAGCATCGATCCACTTTTGAGCCGCTGCTGCTGGCTCCATGCCGCTTTCAATGTCGGCAGCCACTGAGTTCTGATCAGCATTTGTCCAACTAAAGTTTGAAACGATAGTTGCAAATACTGAACCTGAATCCATGAGCTTCTTTGAGGCTAACTTCTTAAGCGCAGTCTCTGGATAGTCAGTTAGACCGCTTGCTTTAGCAGCATCGCTCCAATCGTTAGCCGGGAACTTTATGCGTGATTGTTCTAGGCCAGGAATCTTTATAAAGAGTGTTCCCGGAGTGTAGAAGTAAGCAAGAACAGCGGTTTTATTTGCCTCTCCTTTAGTAAGAACATCGACAAGCGCGGCCTCTGAGCCAGTTGAAATCGCTTTAAAGTTCAACTTATTGGCTGCAATCATCTTCTCGCCAATAGTTGTATATCCGGGAGGACCTTCATACCAAGCGCCTTTACTTCCTGAGTCTGCAGTTTTAAACATATCTGCATATTTATTTAAGTTCGCTGAATCCAAAATATCTGGATACTTAGCTGCCATCCACGGTGCAACGTACATTCCGATCAGGCCTACGTTTCCATTGTCGCCGACTTCAACAATAGCGCCTCGGTCGACCCACTCCTGCCAACGTCCGCCGCCCCAATCTTCAATAATTAGATCGATAGATCCCGCTTCCATTGCATCATATGTAACGCCGGCCTCTTCAAGCGTTGTCTGCGTAATGGTGCAACCATTTGCCTTTGCAACTTCGGCAACAACTTGGGCCGATGCTGTATATCCATTCCATGCATGCATTGCTATTGCCCATGTTCCGCAATCGCTAGCTTCATCAGCACTCTCATTTACGCTCGAGCTGCACCCTGCAAGAACAAGTGCTCCCACAACTACAAGCGATACCGCCGCTGAGCGGCGTCCAAGGCTAAATTTCAATTTTCTCCTCCTAAATATAAAAACGTTTATGGTGAGCGTAATATAGGCGCGCAAAATAAGTAAGGGGTTACGCCAAGTGTTTTAGCGTTTTTTATACTCTCCGCGCACTTGCCTGTGCGATTCGGTCAATCGTCACACCAAGAAGCAAAATTACAAAACCAGCTACGAGACCCTTACCTTGCATCTCTGGCTTCGAGCCACCCAAGATAACTAAATAGCCAAGGCCACCGGAGCCAACAAAGCCACCGATTACGACTACTGCTAAAACAAAGATCATGCCCTGATTAGTTGCCAGCAAGATAGATTTCTTAGCCGCTGGTAACTGCACTTTAGTAATTATCTGGCGCACAGTAGATCCAGCCGCAGTTGCCGCCTCAATCATCGATGCCGGAACTGCTCGAATACCCTCTCCGACTATTTTCACAACTACTGGGATTGAATAAACAATTCCAGTTGCAATTGCGGTGAATCTCGTCGGGCCAAAAAGACCTAGCATCGGAATAAGATAAACGAAGGCTGGCAAAGTCTGGCCGGCATCTAGAAATGGACGAAGAATCCTTTCTGCACTTTCATTTCGACCAACCAAAATACCAAGAGCAATTCCAATTGTCATCGTCAATAAGGTTGCAACAATGGTTTGTGTCAAGGTAATCATGGCCTCATGCCAAAGTCCTGATAAGACGATGAGTGAGAGAAGTGCGGTCACAAGAATTGCAACGCGGTTTCCGCCGATCACAAGGGCTAAGAATATAATCGCAGTAAAAGTTACATACCAAGGAGAAAAAGCTAAGAGCGTCTCTAAGGGATTTAATACCCAGTTAGAGATGAAATCCTTAAAACCAACGGTAAAGATATAGAGATTCGTTGTAATCCACTTTGTCGCACTATTGGTGACGTCTTCTACTTGCGCAGAGATGTTGATAGATGATGGCCATACAGCAAGTGATAAGACCGTGCGTGATGCGAAAATTGAAATAATTGTAGCTAAACCAGCAACTCCCAACTTAATTCTACTATTGCGAATTTGAGCTGGTGTAGGCGGAATAAAACCCTCTTGGGCTTTTGCCGCTGCACTTGTGCTTCTATCCAATAAAATCGCTACAAAAACAACGGCGAATCCGGCAACAAAACCTTGGCCGACATTTCGAATAATGAGGGCATCAACTACGGGTTTTCCTAACCCAGGAGCTCCGATTAAAGCGGCAATCACAACAAATGAGAGCGCAGCCATAACAGTCTGATTAATACCTAAAACAATCATCTGCTTAGACATTGGCAACTGCACTTTCGAAAGAGTTTGCTTTCCAGTTGATCCCATGGAAACCGCAGCTTCAATAGGTGATTGATTCAAATTTCGAATTGCATGTGAGGTGATACGAATTGAAATCGGGATGCTGTACACCATGGTTGCAATGGTCGCTGAAGCTGTTCCGATTAAGAAGAAGAGGGCAAGGGGTGCTAAATACACCAAAGTCGGAAGAATCTGTGCAAGATCTAAAAATGGAGTCAATATTTTCAGCACGCGATCTGATAAGCCGGCCCATATTCCCATTGGAATTCCGATAAGCAGAGACAAAAGCACAGATGCAAACGTCATTGCAAATGTATCCATGGTGAATTGCCACATGCCGAGTGCTCCACACGCCAACAAAAGTGTTGTTGCAAGGAGTGCAGTACGCAATCGGCTTGTAGCATAAACAGTGAATGCAACGATAGCTGCGACTCCAAACCATCCAATGAGTGGAATGATTGCGTTTCCGCGCGGCACTGAAATAAGCGTACGAATTGCCTCTACAAATCCATTGATTGTGGCGCGAATAGGATTAAAGAAATAGATAAAGGCCGCACTCTTTGTACGGTTGCCACGAATCGATGCTGCTGCATCCCCGACTGCAGTAGTAAATCCGGTATTTTCCGAAGTTGAAAGCTCTAACGTGTGGTCATTCTGGAAGAGCCGAGACAGAAATATCCAGACTAACGCCCCACCAATTAAGAGCTGTGATTTTTTCAGATGCAGCATTTATGCAACACCAGAAATTAACCGCAAAACATCCTCGCTAGAGACAACACCAAGCGCTTTACCATTGTCGTTCACCCGAACAGGTTTATGTGTCTGTAAAATTACTTGTGCGGCATCTCGAATAATCATAGATGCAGGTAGCTCTGGACCATCAGTATCTTCGCCGAGGTCGGCCGGACGCGCTAAATACTTAAGGGACAGAACATGCGACTTTGGAATGTCGCGAACAAAGTTAGCTACGTAATCATCGATTGGATTAGCAACTAACTCTTCAGGTGTGCCAGTCTGAACAACTGCACCGTCGCGCATAATGGCAATGCGATCACCTACCTTTACAGCCTCCGACAGATCGTGGGTAATAAATACCATCGTCTTGCCGAGCTCGTGGTGGAGTCGAATTACCTCTTGCTGCATATCGCGGCGAATTAGTGGGTCAAGGGCGCTAAATGGCTCGTCCAAAAATAGAACCTGCGGATCAACGGCCAAAGCTCGAGCTAAACCAACTCGCTGTTGCATTCCACCTGAAAGTTGTTCGGGATAGGCATTTGCATAACCATGAAGACCGACGAGTTCGATGACTTCATTTGCACGTGCATGACGTTCGGCTTTTTTAACTCCATTTATTTCAAGTGAGTATGCGATGTTGTCTATTACTTTTCGGTGAGGCAATAAACCAAAGTGTTGAAAGACCATCGAAAACCGGGTCTTGCGTAGCTCGCGTAATCGCGCGGCATCGACAAGTAAAACATCCTCGCCCTCAAAAGTAAGTGAGCCTTCGGTGGGTTCAATCAAACGAGTCATGCAGCGGACGAGGGTTGATTTTCCTGAACCCGACAAACCCATCACAACAAAGACTTCACCGGGTGCGACATCAAAAGAAACATCTCGAACAGCGATAGTATTTCCAGTTTGAGCACGAAGCTCTGAACGTGTTAAATCGGCGAGCGGACTGCCTATAACTTTTTCGGCATTTGATCCAAAGACTTTCCAGAGGTTTTTAACTGAAATCATTGGTGCTTCACTACTCACTCAATAATCCTCTCACTCGCTAATCTCTGAACCATCCAGATCGACTAGGAGCATTGTTGGTCCAAATGTGTTTGATTTCAAGGTACTCACCCAAACCATGTTCGCCTAATTCGCGGCCAATTCCCGATTGCTTGTAACCACCCCACTCAGCGGCAGCACGATATGGGCCAAAATCATTGACCCAGATAGTGCCATGGCGCAGTGCGCTGGCCACACGTGCAGCTTTTTCAGAATCACTGCTCCACAGGCCTCCAGATAAACCAAAGTTCGTGTCATTTCCTATCGCTATCGCTTCGGCCTCTGTATCAAATACTTCCACTGTCATAACCGGTCCAAATGACTCTGTTTGAACGCAATACATCGAAGATTTAGCGTTATCTAAAACTGTGGGTAAGTAATACCAACCGTTGGCATGTTCTGGCTTGTCACTGCGTTTTCCGCCAATTAATAGCGTGGCGCCCTCGGCAACGCCCTTATCAACATAATCGATGACATTTTGTAAATGTGCGGCGCTAATGAGTGGACCAGCCTCGGCCAATTCATCATCTGGTCCCCCAAGTCGAATCTTTTCTGCGCGCCGAACAATCTCATTAACCACACGATCATGAATCGAACGCTCAACGATTAATCGAGTGCCTGCCGAGCAGACTTGTCCAGAGTGTAAGAAGGCGGCAGTGACGGCATTATCAATTGCGGCATCGATATCGGCATCGGCAAAGATAATATGTGGATTCTTACCACCAAGTTCGAGGGCCAATTTCTTCACGGTTTGCGCAGCTGCCCGCATGATCGTTTGGCCAGTTGTTAATCCACCAGTGAAGGAGACTAAATCAACGCGTGGATCATTAATGAGTGGTGTTCCAACAACTGAACCAGGACCTAAAATCAAATTAGCAACACCTTTTGGTGTGCCGGCTTCTTCAATAATTTTCATTAGTGCAATAGCACTTTGTGGTGTTAACTCAGAAGGTTTCACAATGAATGAACATCCTGCAACTAAAGCAGGAGCAACTTTCCAAGCGATCTGCAAAAGAGGATAGTTCCAGGGCCCTATGAGTGATGCGACACCGAGTGGCTCGTGAACAATACGGCTACTCACATGCGGTAGACCAACATCAACACTTCGTCCATGCTCTTTAGCACCTAGGGCGGCGAAATGTCTAAAAGTTGACACTACATCGGCAAGGTCATATTGAGCTTCGACAAATCGCTTACCCGTGTCATCGCTCTCTTTGCGAGCGATTAAATCGGCATCGCGCTCTAGCAAGTCGGCGATGGTTGCAACTAACTCACTGCGCTCTTTAAAACTCCACGAAGTAAATATGCCGGAGTCAAATGAACGACGAGCCGCGCCAATTGCATCATCTACATCTGCCTCTGTCGCTTGTGAAACAGTGGCGACAACGCTCTGATCATGCGGGCTATGAACATCATGAAATCCGTTATCAGATGCCGCTCTCCAAGCTCCATCGATATATAGCGTTGTGGACATAGCGGATTTAATCTAGTTGGCTTTTACGCATCGCGACAAATTCGTCGAGTTCTTGGAGCATCCGTGGATCCATTTCAGGAGCCACGAAATCCTCCAACTTTTTCTTGTAAATTTCGCTAGCCCGTGCCTTGGAATCTTTTGCACCTAATCGGGTCCAACGTTCGAAATTATCGCTATTAGTTAAAAATGGTCGATAGAAACAGTCACGGAAGCGCTCCATCGTGTGGGCTGCACCAAGGAAGTGACCTCCATGCCCAACTTCGAGGTGGGCATCAAAAGCCAAGGATTCAATATTGAATTCAAGCGGAGTGAACTCAGTCATGAGTGACTGAAGGATTTCAATATCGAGAATAAACTTTTCATAACAAGAGACTAGACCGCCTTCTAACCAGCCTGCAGTATGCATTACCCAGTTAGTGCCAGATAAGAATGTTGGCATCATCGTCATCATGGATTGATATGCAGATTGTGCGTCAACGGTCTGTGATGAGTTCAAGCCGCCACCGCCACGAAATGGAAGATTAAAGCTACGTGCAATTTGACCGGTACATAAAAGTCCAATTCCAGATTCAGGCGTACCAAACTGTGGCGAGCCCGATTGCATATCGATGTTAGATAGAAATGATCCAAAAACTATTGGGCATCCTGGATTGAGCGTCTGCGCGAGCGCAATTCCAGTTAGCGCTTCAGCTATCTGCTGTGCCAGCGTGGCAGGAATCGTTACAGGACTCATCGCCCCCATAAGTAGAAATGGTGTAACTACAACTGGTTGCCCCGCTAAAACATACTCACGAAGTGAGTCCAGCATTCGATCATCCCAACGCAAAGGTGAGTTGCAATTAATGAGAGATATCAGAGCTGGAGTTTCAACGATCGCTTTACGACCTCCATGAATTATCTCTGCCATTTTGATGACATCTTTTGCATTCTGGGCTGTCACAACATTGCCCATAAAAAACTTATCGGTCAGCGTGGCCGCGGCATAGGCCATATCTAAGTGGCGTGAATCTAGGGACAAGTCATTAGGTTCGCAGACGACACCTCCGACGCTATCTAACGCATCAAATGTTTGGGCAAGTTTGCAAAAATTTTCGTAATCATTAAACGTCGCATCGCGGCGAATATCTCCTTCGCGTACAAATGGTGGACCGTAAACGCCGCCGAACACCATCGAATTACCACCAATGTGAACGTTATTTTTTGGGTTGCGAGCGCGCAGGTTGAATTCACGTGGCGCTAAGGCGCACTGCTTCAAAATCCAGTCTGGGTCGAATTTAACGTTCTCGCCGTCAACGATTTGGCCAGCCTCACGGAGCAGATCTACCGCCCAGGGCGACATGAACTCAATGCCTATCTCAGAGACTATTCGGCGCCATCCAGCCGTTAACGTCGCCATAGATTCTTGGCTTAAGATTTCATATCGAGGCATTCGATTTTCGAACATGAACCACTCCTTCGTTTCTATTGACCATTAGACACGAACGAGAATACCCTTAGATAGTGGAACAGTGGTTCCATATTATGGAACACTATGGCGACCGGGACAACTGAGAAAGGTTAGGGCGATGAGCGAGTTAGTGAATGGGACGCAAGCCATCGATCGTGCCAGTGCCTTGCTTATTCACATCTTAAAATCCTCAACTCCTCCACTTTTATCTCAACTGGCACGTACCTATGAAATTCCAAAGAGCACGACATCCCGCATGCTCAGTGCTCTAGAGCGCCAAGGGCTGATACGTCGAGATCAACAAGGAGCCTTCATCGCCGGTGATGTCCTCACTCAATTTGCCCGCTCACAAAATCACGACTCGGTTTTGGTCGCACGAGTACATTCTGTTTTGGAGAAATTAGCTATGAGTACTGGAGAAACGGCAAATTTAGCCGTTGCTAGTAATGGCGAGATGAAGTTAATCGATCAAGTCGATGGCCATTATTTATTAGGTGCAACTAACTGGGTTGGAAGAGGAATTCCTTTTCACGCTTCGGCCCTTGGAAAAATTCTTTTGGCATATGGCGCGGCAACGATTCCACTTGGCAAACTTGAAAAACTTACGGCAAAGACGATTACTTCTCGGCCAAAGTTATTAACCGAACTCGAAAACGTTCGCAAAAAGGGATATGCAATTATTATCGATGAATTGGAAGAGGGATTAGTTGCAGTCGCCGCACCAATTCGTGAGGATGATGGACGAGTTGTTGGAGCAGTTTCAGTTTCTGGTCCATCTCCACGTTTAACCATAAGAGATTTAGCCAAAATAGGCGAAGTTATTATCCAAGAGATTCACTCACTCCAGGCAAACCATGAAGGAAAGATAGGTGCAGCATGACTCATGACGACATCATCAAGGCGCTCTTTGACGAGACCTTAGTTGGCAACGCTCCTGCAGTTTTAGAGTTAACTAAAGCGGGAATCGCTGATGGTATGACTCCGAGCACCATTCTCTTTGATGCACTCATTCCAGCGCTGGAAGAAGTGGGTGCTCGTTTTGAGCGCGGAGATTTTTTTGTTCCAGAGATGCTCGTCTCAGGTAAGGCGATGTCGGGAGCTCTCGCATTTCTGCGACCCTTGTTGGCCGAAACAGGCGCTGAAACCGTAGGTACGTATTTGATGGGAACGGTTAAGGGCGATGTTCACGATATTGGCAAAAACTTAGTGAATATTATGCTCGAAGGTGCCGGCTTTAATGTTATTGACCTTGGCGTACAAGTTGCACCTGAAAAATTTATCGCTGGAATTATGGAGCACAAGCCAGATATCGTTGGAATGTCGGCCTTCTTAACAACTACTATGCCGATGTTTAAAGTCAATATTCATGAAATTACAAAGGCTGGACTTCGCGATCAAGTCATCATCATGGTTGGTGGAGCTCCAGTTACTCAGGAATATGCCGATGTCGTTGGGGCCGACGGTTTTGCCGCCGATGCATCGACTGCGGTACGTATTGCTAAGGATTTAATCGCTAAAAAGCGTGCTGCGGTTTCTGCATAAGAGAAAAATGCTAAAAAAACTTCTCCCATTTGTTGAACATGCGCTGAAAGCACCTGTTTGGGATTGCCGTATGTGTGGGCAGTGTGTACTTCACTCAACTGGAATGACCTGTCCGATGACCTGTCCCAAAACGTTGCGCAATGGTCCATGTGGCGGGGTGCGCGAAAATGGTCACTGCGAAGTTATTCCAGAGATGCAGTGCATTTGGGTGAAAGCATACGATCGCACTATTTCACTTCCATTGCCAAAGGTATGGAAGGAGCATTACAACGAATTACGCCCGCCAGTAGATATGCAGTTACAAGGAACGTCTTCGTGGATTAATTTAGTAACTAAGCGCGATCAGCAAGTTCCAGATGGATGGTCGGTACAAGGTAGTGAGCACTAATGTCGGTGCTACGCGAAAAATTAGAAAATTCAAACGATGTAGTTTTTACCGCCGAATTTCCATCTGTCGATGGCGGCGGAATGGCAAGTGTTGAAAGAAATGCGGCTCGCTTAGCGCCATGGTTTGATGCGGTAAACGCGACTGATAATCCAGCAGCTCACGCGCATACTTCAAATACAACCACTGCTATAGCAATGAAGATGTATGGCCTTGAGCCGATCATGCAGATAGTCTGTCGCGACAAAAACCGTCTTGCAATTCAGTCGGACATGATGGGTGCATCACTGCATGGGATAACAAATCTCTCACTTTTAACGGGTGATGATGTCACGGCAGGCGATGAGCCAGAGGCTCGAAGAGTCTTTGATATCGATAGTGCCCAAGCGATAAATATTGCTCGAATCATGGGGGAAGGTAAATACCTTTCAGGAAGGGCGATCAATCCAGCTCCAGATTTTTATCTAGGAGCCGTTGAAAATGCCGCTGCTCCCCCTTTTGACTATCGAATTCAACGGGCGCTCAAGAAGTACCGAGCTGGGGCTAGATTTTTGCAACTTCAAATCTGCTACCACCCTGATCGCCTTGAAGCCTTTTGCAAGGGTGTGGCAGAGATTGCACCGGACCTCAAATTGATACCAACTCTGGTTTTGGTCAAGGGAGCAAAGGGTTTGGGCTTTATGAATGATAAGGTTCCCGGCATCGACGTTCCAGCTAGCACCTTGGCACGTGTACAACGCGCTAGTGATCCCAGTGTTGAGGTCAATAAGTTAACTCTTGAGCTGGCTCGGCACGCACTTACTCTCCCCGGAGTCCGTGGTCTTCACATTACAGATTTTCGCCACGATGACACGCTTGACAGTTTTATGAACGACCTAGGCAGGACACCGAAACGATAGGAGCGCACGATGCATACAGTTCTCTCTTCACCTGGCCAGACGGTAACAATCGGTCACGACCAACCTTTTTGCATTATTGGTGAACGAATCAACCCAACGGGTCGGAAGAAGTTTCAACTACAACTACGCGAAGGTAATCTTTCCGCGATCGAAAAGGATGTCGCCGATCAAATCGCAGGCGGCGCCAATGTTCTAGATGTGAATATGGGAGTCCCATTAACTGATGAACCTCTCCTTTTATCTAAGGCTATTACTTTGATCCAATCAATAACCGATGTACCCATCTGTATCGACTCATCGATTATTGAGGCGTTGCAAGCAGGTCTTGAAACATATCAAGGTAAAGCTCTCGTTAATAGTGTGACAGGCGAAGATGATCGTATGGATCTAGTTCTACCACTTATTAAAAAGCATGGCGCCGCCATCATTGCGTTGCCAAATGATGAGACTGGAATCCCTGCGACGGCGGCAGAACGCATGGTGATTACTGAAAAGATTGTTCGCACCGTTGAAAAATATGGAATCCCACTTGAGGATTTAGTTATTGATCCATTAGCAATGACTGTCGGCGCCGATCCCGAGGCGGTCAAAATTACCTTAGAGACTATCTACTTAATCCGTGAAAAATGGGGGCTAAATATGACCCTTGGCGCATCTAATATCTCTTTTGGTCTTCCATATCGCCATGCACTTAACGCAGCTTTCTTGCCCACGGCAATGTCACATGGTTTGACCTCAGCGGTCATGGACTCTCGTACGCCGTTAATCGTTGAATCAGTGCGAGCAGCAGACTTGCTACTCGGTTTAGATCCATGGGGATCAAACTGGATTACACGTTTTAGAGCGATGGAGGCTGCAAAAACTGCGGCGGACTCTGAAGCAGGTGCATAAGAATTTCTAATAAGGAGCTCGATTCAACACTTGTGCCCCATCATGACGGCACCGGTCGGGTCAAACTCGCCTTTAGATCACTTGAAAAAGATAACTCAGTTGCATCGGAGAAAACTATTACGGTCCCAACCGGTGTTAGCGCCTTCGATGCCGCTTCCTGGAATGGTATTGCAATTGATTCGACGTGCGGTGGATATGGAACCTGCAAGAAGTGCCGCATTAAAATTACCGATGGTGATGTTGAGCCTTCCAAGTTAGATTTTCGAGCGTTCACAGAGACTGAAATTAAACAGGGCTGGCGATTGGCCTGCCTTGTGCGTACAAGTACCGATATCTCTATTGATGTTCCTCCCCTAACAACTCGCCCAAAGGCTGCAACTGTTGGTGTCGGGCGCCAAGTTATTTTGCGTCCCGCGGTACAGAAACGTTACGTTGAGTTGGAAGAGCCAACGTTACAAGATCAGCGAACTGACTTAGTGCGCTTATTTGATGCCATTGATGATATCGAGGGCACAGCATCCCTTGCGGCAATGCGCAATATTCCACGCGTTTTACGGGAATCTAATTTTAAAGTAACTGCGGTCTTTGTAGATCAAGCTTTTATAGATATTGAGGCTGGAGATACAACGGCCTTTCGCTATGGAATCGCATACGACTTAGGAACCACAACTGTTGTGGCTACTTTATTAGATTTAAATACCGGAACACCTTTGGCAGTTAAATCAATTCTCAATAAGCAGCAACCATTTGGCGCAGATGTAATCACGCGAATTAGTGCCACGATGTTAGATCCAGCCGCTCTTGAAAAGCTATCATCACTGGCACAAGAGACGCTAAATCAACTCACTCAAGAAGTCTGCATAGAGGCCGGAGTCGACCCGCTGCATGTATATGAGATTGCTATCGCGGGCAATGCAACTATGAACCAATTACTTCTGGGAATCGACCCTGAACCATTAGGAGTGGCTCCATTTATTATGGCGGCAGCTGATTTTCCAGATGTTGAGGCTAAAGACATCGGAATTGTTATTCACCCGCGAGCAAAAGCGATTATTTTGCCCTCGTTAGGTGCATACGTGGGTGGAGATATTATCGCTGGAGCACTTGCATCTGGAATGGATCGCGACAAGCGCCTGCGCTTATTTATCGATGTCGGAACTAACTGTGAAATCGTCCTTGGAGATGGTGAAAAGATTTTGGCAACTGCAGCCCCAGCTGGTCCGGCATTTGAAGCGGCAAGTATTAAGTGTGGAGTTCGCGCCGCATCAGGTGCGATAGAAACTATCAAAATTACCGATGGCCAGTTAATTATCGGAACAATCGATGATGCCCCTGCCATTGGAATCTGCGGCTCAGGTTTAGTCGATGCATGTGCAAGCCTTGTTGGCATTGGCTTACTCGATCACTCTGGACGCTTTGTCTCCGATGAAATTGCTAAAGAGTTAGCTCCAACTTTGGCGGATCGATTACTTTTGCGCGAAGGTGAGCGTGTTTTTGTCTTAACATGGAGTAAAGAGGTTGGCGATTTAACCGATTGCGTCTTTTTAACTCAACGAGATGTTCGCGAACTTCAATTTGCTAAAGCAGCTATTGCAACAGGGTGGGCCTTACTTCTAGAAGAGTTTGGTGTCGAAGAGTCAGAGATTCAACAAGTTCTTCTCGCCGGTTCTTTTGGCTCATATCTCTCCCCCGCATCAGCCATTAAAATAGGTCTTGTGCCTAAACTATCTGTTATGCGTATTTTATCGGCGGGCAATGTTGCAGGAGAAGGTGCGAAAATGGTCTTGCTATCTGCTCAAGAGCGACATGGCGCAGCGGCGTTATTGGAAGAGATTTCATATGTCGAACTCTCAGATCGCGCAGATTTCAACGACAAATTTGTGGATCGCTTAGCCTTCCCAGCATGAGTATTGGCATTGTGGCCTGCGGTGCATTGGCCACACATATCGGCGAAATTGCAGGCGATGCCGACCTTGATGTAACTATTTATCCATTGCCACCGCTGTTGCATAATCATCCTGAAAAAATCGCTGCCGAAGTTGATGCACTTTTGTCTGAGATTAAAGATAAGCACTCTAAATGCGCCGTTGCTTACGCCGATTGCGGAACATATGGCGCGCTCGATTCTGTAATCGCTCGCCATGGCGTGGCGCGATTAGGCGGTAATCATTGCTATGACATCTTTGCAGGGACTTCTGAAATTGAAAAGCTAATGGCCGAAGATGCTGGGACTTATTTTCTCACCGACTTTCTCGTTAAATCCTTTCATCGAAGTGTGATTGTTGAGTTGGGCTTAGATAAATACCCCGACCTGCGAGATGATTATTTTCGTAACTACTCGCGCGTGGTCTGGCTAGCCCAAAGACCAACTGTCGAGTTAGAGCAAGCTGCAACGGATGCGGCCAATGAAATTGGCTTACCTCTTGAAAAGCAAATCGTTGGGTACAAGGGTTTGCGAAAACAACTGGAAGTTCTACTTAGCCATTGAAGTGATCTCAATTGCGCGAACAATAAGTGGTGATAGCAATGAGTGATCTACATCATTTCGTAGCCGATCGATCATTGCTGGAGTCCAGAACTGAACTAAGTGGTGAGCTATTTGTATCTCCGGTGCACTTTGGGTTGGAACATTTGCCGCAATTTGATTAGCCATCCGAATAATTGACTCTAATTGTTGGTCCCCACCGATATGAGATTCAATCATCTCCCCCGGTCCTTGAAGGCTGGGAGAAATTTCGACTGCGGTAACTTTGTATTCTGGGCAGTTAGTGGCCCAATCAGAGTAATCAGTCGTTATTACATTAGCTCCACTCTCTGGGAAGTGAAAAGTTGTGTACACAACACCCGCAGGTACCTCATCGGTGATTCGCGCCTTCATAATTGTTTCACCTACCCGACTCGATAGTTTGACCCACGAACCATCGCTGATTCCACGAAGCTGAGCATCGGATTCATGTAAATCTAAAATATCCTCACTGTGCCAAATATTATTGGCGGTTCTTCGAGTTTGTGCACCAACGTTGTACTGGCTAAGGACTCGCCCAGTTGTAAGTAAGAGCGGAAACCTTCGCGTTGCTTTCTCATCTGTGGGTACATATGGAGTTTTCATGAAACGACCTTCACCGCGTACGAATTTTTCAGTATGCATCGTTGGTGTTCCTTGCGGATTGGATTCATTACATGGCCACTGGATACTTCCGAGCTCATCTAAGCGCTCAAAGGAGACACCCGCAAAAGTCGGTGTTGTCGCTGCAATTTCATCCATAATTTCAGCGCCGTTTTCATAGGACATTGGATAACCCATGGCCGTTGCTAAGTCACACGTAACTTCAAACTCGCTTTTACCAGTCTTAGATTTCATTACTGGTCGAACTCGGTTAATTCTGCGCTCGGCATTAGTAAAAGTTCCATCTTTTTCAAGAAAGGAAGTACCTGGCAAAAAGACATGAGCAAATTTCGAGGTTTCATTAAGAAACAGATCTTGCACTATGACCATATCCATAGCTCGCAAAGCTGCATGCACATGTGAAGTATTGGGATCAGATTGTGCGATGTCTTCTCCCTGAACATACAATCCACGATATTGACCGGCGAGGGCCGCATCAAACATATTTGGAATTCGCATTCCTGGTGTGGATTGAAGCTCTACGCTCCAAGCATCGTTAAATATCTTGCGCGTGTCGGGATTTGATATGTGTCGATATCCCGGTAATTCATGTGGAAATGAGCCCATATCGCAGGAGCCTTGAACATTGTTCTGCCCTCGCAGTGGATTTACTCCAACACCTTTGCGACCTATATTTCCAGTTGCCATTGCAAGATTTGCAATGCCCATGACCATTGTCGAACCTTGACTATGTTCAGTCACGCCCAGTCCGTAATAAATCGAAGCATTTGTTGCAGTAGCAAATAAATGAGCCGCGGCTCGAATCTGCGCGGCAGGTACGCGAGAGGAAAGCTCTAACGCTTCAGGTGAATTTTCAGGTAGAGAGATAAAATCTTCCCATTCTTTAAATGATTCGGCATCACAGCGCGCTTCTACAAACTGGCGTTTGATCAAGCCGTCGGTCGCAATAACATGTGCCAAAGCATTTATTACCGCGACATTTGTACCTGGCATTAATTGCAAGTGATATGAGGCGGTTACACCAGGAGTTCGTACAAGTGGAATAACTCGTGGGTCTACGACGATTAATTTGGCACCTTTTCGAATGGCGCTCTTCATTCGTGAGGCAAAAACAGGGTGGGCCGACGTTGGATTAGCGCCAATGAGCATGATGACATCACTATGTTCTACCGACTCGAAATCCTGGGTTCCGGCTGATGTTCCAAATGTCTGCCCCAAACCATAACCAGTTGGCGAATGGCACACACGTGCACAAGTATCTATATTGTTATTACCAAAAGCTGCTCGGACCATTTTTTGAACGACAAACACCTCTTCATTTGTACAGCGCGAAGATGAAATTCCACCAATTGCATTAACTCCACTCTCACTTTGAATCCGCATTAAGCCATCGGCAGCAAATGAAATCGCTTCACCCCAAGAAACTTCTTTCCAGGGATCGGTAATCGAGTTTCGAATCATAGGTTTTGTAATTCGATCTGTATGCGTGGCATAACCATAAGCAAAACGGCCCTTTACACATGAGTGTCCCTCATTTGCCCCTCCAGCTTTAAGTGGAACCATGCGGACAACTTCATCTCCACGCATTTCGGCTTTAAAACTACATCCGACGCCACAGTATGCACATGTTGTAATGACCGATGACGTTGGTGAACCGATAGTTAATAAAGTCTTTTCAGTTAGAGCTCCTGTTGGACACGCCTGCACACACGCACCGCATGAGACGCATTCACTCTCAATAAAGGATGTGCCTGATGATGAAACTCGCGCTTCAAATCCACGGTTTTCAATTGTTAGCGCAAATGTTCCTTGCACTTCATCGCAAGCTCGTACACAGCGGTTGCAGACAATGCACTCTTTGGAATCAAAAGTAAAGTACGGATTACTCTCATCTTTTTTTAATCCTAAATGTGTATCAGTGCTGGCGTATCGACTTGATGTAACACCGACTTTTCTAGCCACTCCGTGAACTTCACACTCATCTCCAGTTACACAATGTTCAGGATGATCCGAAAGGTACAACTCCATAACACCTTTTCGAATTCGATCAAGCCTTTCTGATTGAGTTGAAACCTTCATCCCCTCGGCAACAGGAGTTGTACACGATGATGGTGTGCCGTTGCGACCATCAACTTCAATGACACATAGTCGGCACGAACCAAATGCCTTTAAGCGGTCGGTGGAGCAGAGTTTAGGAATATCGATTCCAGCCTCTAACGCCGCACGCATAATCGATGTCTCGGCGGCCACCGTGATTAATCTGCCATCAATTTCAAGGTTGACCTGATCAGTGCATTGACTAGCAGGTGTGCCAAAATCGGGCTCAAAAATCATCGTCATGTGCGCGCTCCATTGAAGTCTGCCGGGAAGTTAATCATCGCACTCTTGACCGGTAATGGAGTCAAACCACCCATAGCGCAGAGAGATCCATCGGTCATAACCTCGCAGAGATCAAGAAGTAACCTCTTATTCTCATCCACCCTCACACCTTTAATAATCAGGTCGATAGTTTCAGCCCCGCGAGTAGAGCCAATTCGACAGGGTGTGCACTTGCCACACGATTCGATGGCACAAAACTCCATCGCAAACTTAGCTTGCACAGCTAAATCAACCGTGTCATCAAAGACGACAATGCCCCCATGTCCCAGCATGCCACCGGCAGCGATGAGTGATTCATAGTCCATCGAAGTGTCGAATTGCGCCGTTGAAAAATATGCCCCTAGCGGACCGCCGATTTGAACTGCGCGAACTGGTCGACCATTCAGTGTTCCGCCTCCATAGGTATTGACTAACTCATCAAGACTGATACCAAATGCGCACTCCACAATTCCACCTCGTGCGATATTTCCGGCTAATTGGAAGACTTGGGTACCCAGTGAACGTCCAACACCTAGAGCTTTATATACATCGGCCCCTTGCGCCATAATCATTGGAACTGTGGAGAGTGTTAAGACATTATTAATAACAGTTGGTTGGCCAAAGAGACCCTCTATCGCTGGAAATGGGGGCTTTGAACGTACAACTCCGCGTTTGCCTTCAATGCTTTCGAGCATTGCAGTTTCTTCTCCGCAGACATAGGAGCCGGCCCCAACCCGAATCTGTATATCAAATGAATTAGTGGTTCCTAGAACTCGACTTCCTAGCCAATCACTCTCACGTGCAATATCAATTGCTTTTTGTAGCATTGAAATCGCATATGGATATTCAGATCGAATATAGACGATTCCCTTGGTCGCACCAACTGCAATCGCTGCGATAGTCATACCTTCGATCAAAGTAAATGGATCGCCCTCAATTAACATGCGATCGGCGAAAGTCCCACTATCGCCCTCATCGGCGTTACAACAAATATATTTTTCTTCACTGATGGTCTGCGCCACTGCGCGCCATTTTATTCCGGCTGGAAAACCTGCTCCGCCGCGACCACGCAGTCCAGACTCTGCAACTTCATCGATAATCGAAATCTTTTCAAGCATGAGCGCTTTATGCAGACCAATCAATCCACCATGGGCACGATAGTCATCTAGAGAGAGTGGATCGATTATGCCGACTCGTGCAAAGGTAACACGAGATTGCGAGGCTAACCATGCAATCTCATCGCTCTTACCAAGTGATAATGGATGTTCGCCGCCATGTATGAAATCCGCATCTACGAGAGATTGCACATCTTTTGGATTAACTGGACCATACGCAATACGACCTGCTGGAGTTTCAACTTCGACGAGTGTTTCAAGCCAAAGCGCACCACGTGAACCATTTCGAACAATCTGGATATCTGGCAGTAACTCTGCAAGGGCTGCAGCAACTTCATCGGCTCCAACTGAAATTGCCGCGCTATCACCAGGAATAAAGACTCTCACTGCCGCGCCTTTTCAATCTTTTCAAGGTTCGCTCGACCGATTAACTTCCCATCCACCATTACCGCAGGCCCAAGGGCGCAGTTTCCAAAGCAGTAACTCACCCTCATTTCCTGCGGAAATTTCGTTTTCACTTCGCGTTCTAAATCACGTGCTCCTACAGCTTGGCAAGCCTCAGCTACACAGATGGAGATTTCATGCTGCGCCGGCGGTGTAGTTCGCAGATCATGGTAAAAAGTTAGAACTCCGTGTACATCGGCCCTAGATTTATTAAGGAGTTGTGCAATGAGTTCTACGCACGCCTTATCGACGTAACCAAACTCTCTCTGCATTAACTGCAGGGCCATGAGCACAGCTCCTCTTTCTTCACGCAGGGTCGCAAGAAGAGCAACTGCTCTCTCTTGTGACCACGGCGAATAATTCATTAGAACAAACCTACGACCTTTCCATCAACATAATCAATGCGCTCCGCAGCTGGAACTTTAGGCAGGCCTGGCATTGTCATTATTTCGCCACAGATCATCACGATGAATTCAGCGCCGGCAGATAGTTTTACTTCGCGGATATTGAGCGAATGACCACTCGGTGCCCCACGAAGGGCGGCATCGGTGCTAAAGGAGTACTGCGTTTTAGCCACGCAGATAGGAAAACCACCGTACCCAGAGGCTTCGAGCTCCTTTAACTTTAAACGTACCTTTGCATCAGCGGTAACTTCTTTAGCGCCGTAGATTTTTGTAGCAACTGCATTGATTTTCTCCCACAAACTCATCTCATCTTCATAGACGAAAGACATTTGATTTGGTTGTTCACAGAGTTCTACGACTGCATGTGCTAATTCAGTTGCTCCTGCGCCACCATCTGCCCAGTGAGTAGCGAGAACGATTTTTACTCCCATTGCTTCTACGCGCGCACGGAGCAGTTCAATCTCAGCAGCGGTATCGCTCGTAAAGTTATTTATTGATACAACTAACGGTAAATTATAGACATCCTTAATATTATGGATGTGTCGCTCTAAATTAACTATTCCCGCCTCAAGTGCTCTTAGATTTTCTTCAGTAATTGTCTTTAAATCTGCGCCACCGTGATATTTGATTGCACGAATTGTCGCTACCAGAACGCATGCCGATGGACGCAAACCTGACTTTCGGCATTTAATATCAATAAATTTTTCAGCACCAAGATCAGCACCAAAGCCTGCCTCAGTCACAACATAGTCAGCTAACTTCATCGCTGAAGTTGTTGCAACGACCGAGTTGCAGCCATGAGCAATGTTGGCAAATGGTCCTCCATGAATAAATGCAGGTGTGTTTTCTAAAGTTTGAACTAAATTAGGTTGGAAAGCATCTTTTAATATAACCGTCATTGCACCCTGAGCATTGAGTTCGCTTGCAAGCACTGGAGTCTTATCGCGCTTATAGCCAACGACAATTTTCCCTATTTTTTCCTTTAAATCTTCAATCGATGTTGCAAGACAGAAGATAGCCATAATCTCGGATGCGACAACAATGTCAAAACCATCACTGCGTGGATAGCCATTACCTACGCCTCCAATGGATTGAATAATCTCGCGTAGAGCCCGATCATTCATGTCGATAACGCGCTTCCACATAACTCTACGAATATCGATTGCTAACTCATTGCCGTGGTGAATATGGTTATCGATAAGCGCGGCGAGCAAGTTGTTAGCCAGAGCAATGGCATTGAAATCACCCGTAAAGTGCAGATTTATGTCCTCCATTGGAACTACTTGGGCATATCCACCTCCAGCGGCGCCGCCTTTCATGCCAAAGACTGGACCGAGCGAAGGCTCGCGCAGCGCAATCATCGCGTTTTTGCCGATATGGCGAAGTGCATCGCCCAATCCAACCGTTGTTGTTGTCTTTCCCTCGCCTGCAGGAGTTGGACTAATCGCAGTTACCAAAATTAGTTTTGATCCGTCTCGCTCAGGGAGTGCAGTTAAATACTTTAAATTCACCTTCGCTTTATACTTTCCATAAGCCTCGAGATATTCAACGTCAATACCAAGAGATGCTCCAATCTCATTGATTGGTTTCATGGTTGCAGCTTGTGCAATTTCGATATCTGACATTTTTTATCCCTTAGCCTGACGTATGGCGCTTGTGAGCGCGGGTATAATTTGGTGTAAATCTCCGATGATTGCGTAATCGGCATAGCGAAGTATCGGAGCTTCTGGATCGGTATTTATAACAACAATCGTCTTACTATTTTTCATTCCGGCAATATGTTGCATCGCTCCTGATATTCCGGCAGCTATATAAAGATCTGGTGCAACCTTGGTACCGGTCTGTCCGACTTGTTCGGCATGTGGGCGCCAACCAGAACTAGTCACAACGCGAGAACAGCCCACGGTTCCACCAAGAAGAGTTGCTAACTTTTCTAAGTTACCGAAACCATCGGCTCCGCCGACTCCCCTTCCCCCTGAAACAATCACTTTTGCATCGTTGAGAGTGATTCCACCTTTTGATTCTCCGGAATCGCGGCTCAAAATTCTTACAACGCTGTCTTCTGGATGCAGCGAAGGCTCGAAGGGGAGAACGGTTGCCGGCGCGCCCCCTGTTGCTTGCGCTTCAATAGAAAAACTAAGAATGCTAGCAACTAATACATCGGAGTGAACCAGTGCTGATTCAATGAGGTTGCCAGCCCATCGCGCTCGGAGCACTTGATGTGGCGAACCTAAAGTTATTTCAGAGCACTCGGCGGCCATAGGAATATCTAAAAAGGCGGACAAATGTGCGAGTTGTTCATTTCCACGTGGGCTACCTGCCGCCAAAACCGCGGCAGGCTTTAGTTTTTCAACTAAATCCTTCAGTGCTCGACCCGATGCCATCGGCGTGTAATCGGTAATGGCGCTATGTGTTGCTACATGCAAAATCGTTGCACCATATTCGCCCACAATCGCAGCGAGCGTGCCGCCTTCACTTCCTATCACTACGGCCTCTACATCATGGCCTAACTTTCGAGCAGCGGTAAGGGCTCGAAGCGATAAAGGATCGATTTCTCCACGATCATGATCTATAAGAACCAGAATCATTAGAAAGCTCCAATCTGCTTGAGAACTTCAACTAAAGCTGGAACCGCCTCGGTGCCTTTGCCTAATATTTCTGCCCCTTTATCTTTTGATGGCGCAAGGGCGAGTGTTACTTTTTCAAGTTTTGGAGTTCGTGGTTCGGCCTTCTTCATATCTACAATTTTTTTACGCGCCTGCATACGTCCTGGCACAGATGGATATCGTGGAATGTTTAGACCATCGCGAACGGTCACAATTGCAGGTAGTGGGGCTTCATAATGCTCGCGCCCATTTGAAACAACGCGCTCACACGAGACAACGCCATTTTCAATTTTCATGGACTTTACATTTGTAACTATTGGACGTTTAAGGGCGTGCGCAACTCGAATGTGAATTTGGTATCCGGCGCTATCTGCCGACTCTGCACCAAAAATAATTAAATCGAACTTCGTCTCATCTGCATTGATCGCATCAACCAATGCAGCCGCCGTCCCCTGCGGGTCCCACTCTTGTCCATCGGTTTCGATGAGAACGGCGCGGGTAGCACCAATCGCTAACTGAGATCGAAGCTGTTCTTCAGCATCACTTGGTCCGAGAGTTAAAAGGGTGAGCGTTCCTCCCATTTGTTCAACTAACTGCACACCGGCCTCAACGGCATTTTCTTCGTGAGGACTAATGCCAAAACCCAAATGCTTCGTTTCGATGTCCCTTGAATCTGGAGTCAGGATCAACGTTCCACCCGCTAAAGGAACGCGTTTTAGGCAGACAAGTACATCCATCAGGCCATAATCCTTTCATTTGAAGGATCAAAGACCGACGTTGTACCTACTTCTGCGATTGAACATGGATAGTGCTCACCTAAGTATTCGACAATGAACTTATTGCCAGCAACTGCAAGCTCTGTTGGAAGGTAAGACATCAAAATGTGCTTGCCTAGAGAAGGAGCAGATCCTGCACTTGTAACATACGAGCGGCGACCATGCGAATCTACAATTGGTTGCTTATCAAGGGTAAGAATCGGTTCGTTACCCATCATGTATCTCTTTTCACCAGTTGATGATGTGTGATCATCGACAAATAGTGTGCAGAGCATTGTGATTGGTTTTTCACTTCGGTGCTTAACATGCGCCGCTTTTCCAATGAAATCCGCCTCTTTTAGCTTAGGTGACTGCATTCCAGCTTCTACAACTGTGTACTCAGTTTCTAGTTCAGGGCCGTAAGCGCGGTAACACTTTTCTAACCGTCCAGTTGTGCCATACACACCAATTCCTACTGGAATCATCTCGTGCTTCTTACCGCTTTCCCACAACATTTCCCACAACTTAGCGCCTTGTTCGATGGGAATATAGAACTCCCACCCAAGATCACCGACATATGAGATTCGAGATGCTAAAACGCGAAGTGGTCCGACCTCAATAACTTTGCAGGTGCTGAACTTAAATGCATCTTTACTCATGTCGCTCTTTGTTATCGCTTGAATTATTTCGCGTGCTTTAGGTCCCCAGATTCCGATAGTTGTGTATGAAGAAGTTAGGTCAAAAATTTGTGCCGAACCATCGGCCGGTAGCAAGTCGCTAAACCACTTCTTATCTGCCATTCCATG